>SVOQ01000012.1 GCA_015066345.1 Oscillospiraceae bacterium | reverse complement strand
GGCGAGGGCAGGTTCAAGTCCTTACAACTTTACACATAAAAACAACAGAAACCCGAAAAATCGGATTTCTGCTATTTGGTACGGGTGACAGGACTTGAACCTGCACGGGGGTGCCACCAGAACCTAAATCTGGCGCGTCTGCCAATTCCGCCACACCCGCATAGTAAATGCGTAATGCGTAATTGTCGGGGCAAAGCCGATTAAATTGCATTATGTTTACAACTTCGCTATTGTATCATACAAAATTAAAAAAATCAAGAAAAAACGGAACGCAATATCTGTTGTTTCAGAGATTGTGTTCCGTTTAGAGTGGATATACTTTACCCACTCTACTTTTAGTTTATTTACAAAGCTCTTTGGCAAGGGCATCGAGTTGGTCGATATTTTCGTCAGTTACCGCGGATTTGATTGAAACGTTATTTTCTGCGTATGTTATATTCTTTGAGTTTTCGAGCATACGCTTCATAACAGTTGTAGCGGTGGGTGCCCAGCTTCCGTTTTCAACAAATGCAATTGTTCTGTTTTTGTAGCCACGTTCTTTTAATTCATCTATAAATGTTCTCATAAAGGGGAAAATATCTGAATTATATGTGGTGGTGGCGAGAACAATTTTACCGTAACGGAAAGCATCTTCAACCGCTTCTGCCATATCGCAACGTGCAAGGTCATTTACCGCAACCTTGGGACAACCGTTTTCTTTAAGCTTTTGAGCAAGGATTTCAACTGCCTTTTTGGTGTTACCGTAAACGGAAGTGTAAGCGATTACAACACCCTCGCTTTCAACACCGTAGGATGACCAGGTGTTGTAAAGGTCGATATAATAGCCAAGATTTTCCGTAAGAATCGGACCGTGTAAGGGGCAGATTTTTTCGATATCGAGTGTTGCGGCTTTTTTGAGAAGAGCCTGAGTCTGAACACCGTATTTACCAACGATTCCGAAATAATATCTTCTTGCTTCACAAGCCCAGTCCTCGTCGGTATCAAGAGCGCCGAATTTACCGAAACCATCGGCAGAGAAAAGAATCTTTTCCTTGTTATCATAGGTTACTATAACCTCGGGCCAATGTACCATTGGTGCGGTGTAAAATATAAGTTTACGTCCGCCTAAATCAATTGTACTGCCCTCATTAACAACAACTCTGCGTTCTGCGTAGTCCGTACCGAAAAACTGATTCATTATCTTAAAAGCAATTGCGGATGATACTACAACTGCTTCGGGATATTTTTTGAGGAAAACATCAATATTCGCAGAGTGGTCGGGCTCCATATGTTGAACAACAAGGTAATCGGGCTTTCTGCCGTCTAATGCATTTTCAAGATTACCGAGCCATTCCTCGGTGAAATTTATATCCACAGTATCCATAACCGCAATTTTCGCGTCAATAATTACGTAGGAATTGTATGCCATACCGTTGGGGACAATGTATTGACCCTCAAACAAATCAATGTTTTTATCGTTTACACCTATATATTTAACAGTATCAGTTATTTTCATTTTATCAACTCCGTGTTTTTATGATACCAAATTTAGATAATTATAGCATTATTTTTTCGTTTGTACAAGAGTTGGTGTTATTTTCATTTATTCAGGGTTGATAAAAATTTTGTTGGATGTTAGAATTAGAAAAAACAAAAACGGAGAAATATTATGACTGACAGAGAAAAAATACATTCAGGGAAAGTATATTACCCAAGTGGCGACGAAATTATGAATGAACAGTTGAGTTATGTAAATAAACTTTATGATTTTAATGCTACAAGACCCACTGAACTTGCTAAAAGGGAAGAACTTTTGAAAGAGATGTTTGCCGAAATCGGCGAGAACTGTTATATCGAACCTCCGTTTCACGCAAATTGGGGCGGTCACCACGTTCATTTTGGCAACAATGTTTACGCAAACTTCAATCTCACAATGGTTGATGATACACATATTTACGTTGGGGACTGTACTATGTTCGGACCCAATGTTACGGTTGCTACTGCGGGACACCCCATTGACCCCGAACTTCGTGAAAAAGCCTATCAGTATAATATGCCCGTTCATATCGGCAGAAACTGTTGGTTGGGTGCAGGGGTAATCGTGCTCCCCGGAGTTACCATAGGGGATAACACGGTTATCGGTGCGGGTAGCGTTGTTACAAAGGATATTCCCGCCAATGTTGTTGCAGTGGGTAATCCCTGCAAGGTTTTGCGTCCCATAAGCGAACACGATAAAGAATATTATTTTAAAGACCGAAAAATAGATTACAGTGACCTGTAAAAACAACCCTGTCAGGTGTTATTCGCACCTGACAGGGGATTTTTATTTATAGAAGTTATAAAGTTTAGCGGTATTGGTGTTGGTGTTATCTACATACCACTTGTTGTGGGCTTTTACTACAAGGACTTTTTGGGCGTTGACTACTGTTTCGCCCTGCACTTGTATATTAATGTTTATACCCTTTACCTCTGTAATATCGTCGGCGGATATTTTGTAGGTTTTAAAGGTTGCTTCATCTACGTGTTTATTGTACTCCTCAAGTTCAATATCCTTGGTTTCGGTTATGGTGTAAGTAAATGTGCAGTTTTCGCCGTATTTCTTTTCGTATAACCCAAAGGTATCATCCTCTGTACCCGCCAATTTGTCGTCGTATGTTTTTACATTGGATTCAAGAACAGTGAACATTATTTCTTCGGTCATATATTTATCGCCGTAAATATCCTCGCGTACCTTAAGTAGTTTTGCGAAATACTTAATATAAAATGTATTATACTTGTCCCAACCGTTAAGCTCCGTCATAAGTTGCATATAATAGGGAAACATTCTGTCAGAAAGTTTTTGGGTGAGAGTACCGTCGTCATTTTTTGTTTTTTCACCCATATAACTTTTATCGTTGAGACCTTTAAGGTTATGAGTATCCATTCCCGACTGATAATGACTTTCGCCATAGATTATCGGATACATAAAATTTTCACGGACGTAGTCCTCATATTTGTAATTTTTACTGATCAGGGTGTATTTATAGGCGGTATAACCGTCACCGCGGTTTGTGATGGTTTCCGTAAAAGTTAAGGCAACTTCCTCCGGGGTAAGGCTTTGAGATTTGCTTTTTTGTGAAATTACGAAAATTGATGCGACAATTGCAAATACAATAAAGAGGGAGACGAGTATGATTTTTATTTCAGACAGTTTTTTCTTTTTTGCCATATTGTCGCCTCCTTTGAATTTATAGGGTGATTATATCACGAAATTTTTGGTTTTACAATTCAAAAGGACTGTGATATACTTATAAAAAATGATTTATGAGGTATTTTTATGAAATTAATGATAGCATCCGATATTCACGGCTCCTTAAAATATTGCCGTCAGTTGGTTGAAAAATATAATGAGGAAAAATGCGATAAACTTATTCTTTTGGGTGACGTGCTTTATCACGGGCCTCGCAATGATTTACCCGAGGAATATAACCCAAAGGGGGTAATAGCGCTGCTTAACGCTATGTCCGAGGAAATACTTTGCGTACGCGGTAACTGCGAAGCGGAAGTTGATGATATGGTGCTTGACTTCAATGTTTTAGCGGAATATGCAATTCTTTACCACGGCAAGAGAATGATTTTCTTAACCCACGGACATAAGTTCAATCCTCAGAATCCCCCGAAGTTTAAAAAAGGTGATATTCTTTTCAATGGACACACCCATGTAAGTAAAATTGAGGAATACGACGGATTTACTTACTGTAACCCCGGTTCGGTATCAATTCCTAAAGAAAACACACCGAGAGGGTATATGATTGTGGATGATGTTGCTATAACACATAAGACACTTGATGGGGAAGTTATAGAACAAAAAGCGTTATGATTCGTAATTCATAATGCGTAATTAAAGGAACACTTCGTGCCGATTATAAATAAAGTAATGCGAAGCCTATCATCCCTATGCAACGCACAGGGATGATAAGGTTTCGCATTACTAAAAATAAACATACGGAGGTAAAACAAATGAAAAAAATAATAAGCTCTATTTTATGTTTTTCATTACTTGCATCAATATTCTGTGTTCCCGTATCGGCAACTACGGAGAAAACACAAAAGTCAAATATCGATAGTTTTATAAACGGCATCACAAATCTTACTCAAAAATATGATGCAGGAAAAGATTATGAAGTTACCTCCGAAAACATTCCATCTGAAAGCATTTCAGGTGAGGCTCCCTTGTATTATTCCGCATCATCGGTTTCTGAAAACGAAACCGATGATGTCCCCGAACTCGATTTTCAAACCTGTAGACTAATCGTTCAATCAAATAAATCTTTTGATACATATAACGCAGTTGACATTGTAAGTGGTTTTAAAAACTTCTATATTTTACAATATGAAAATGAAGGAAGCACACGAGTTGCGTATGAAAATTATCTGAAAACTGATTATATTATTTCTGTTGATATAGACACAGTTCAAAAAGCATTTGAAACGGATTCTTTAGGTGAAGAGAATACTACAGTATATACACAAGAAGACTTTGATAATTGTTGGTCATTAAATGCAACGGGAATGGATTTGGTCTTAGAAAAGTATAAAATGCATACCTTTGAAGATGTTACCATAGGCATTATTGATACTGGTATTGATTTAGATCATGAAATCTTTGAAAATAGAATAGTACGTACATATTTTAATAGTTGTGGTGAGGGTGCTCCTGACGATGAATCAGATGTAAATGGTCATGGAACCATGGTGGCAAGCATTATAGCAAAAGTTACTCCTTCTAATGTGAAAATTGCAATGTATAGAAACGGAACTGCAAAAGGTTATACAACGGCAGCAATTTCGTATACAGCTATTTTGAAAGCAATAGAAGACGGGATAAAAATAATTAACTGTAGTTTTACAGTTTATGATAACGAGGCATTAATTTGCGAAATTATAAAATATGCTTATGAAAAAGGTGTCTTTATATCGCAAGCTGCAGGAAATTCAGGAAGTGATTTATCCCTTGCCAAAGCATCTGTTCTAAATGCTTCTAACTACAATTATGTTGTAGGTTCAAGCAACAATAGACACCTGCCAGCCAATTCAACTTCTTACGGGAAACCAGTTCAAGTATTAGCTCCGGGAGCAGATGTAATGGTTGCTACAAATGGAAATACTTATGATTGTGTTGGTGGTACATCATTTTCAAGTCCATATGTTGCAGGAATATACGCTTTATTGTCATGTATTAATCCTAACTACAATATGTCAGAAAAGCGTCGTATGATATCAGGTAGTGTTATCGATATAGCGGAAAAATATATAAAATATAATTTTTACTGCGGAATTTTGAATTGTCTTGATTTGTTTGATTTTAATAAAGAAGTAGACACGCCGATATTCAGTATAGATAGCGGTATATACGAAGGTAAGGTTGTTTTTGAAATTTATGGCGAAACCGGATGTGATATCTACTATACGACTGACCAAACTTACCCATCACCAACAAACGGAACTTTATACACTCACCCCATAGAACTGGAAGGTGATTACTTTGAATATACTGCGGTAGCCTATAAAAATGGTTATAGAAGTGATTATTCAAAAGAACAAATACACTCTGCCACTATCGGAACAGATGATATGTTTACAATAAATGCTAATGGTACAATAACGGAATACACAGGTAATACGTTATATTTAAAAATACCGGAGATAATCAATGGCATAGAGGTTAAAGATATTGCTGAGTGTTTGTTTAGTGATGTTGAAATACATGGTGTTATATTGCCGGATACATTGACTTTTTTAGGCGACATATCGGATTTTGATGGTTCTGAACATAAAAGTTTTTTGTATGGAAACCAATATGTAGAGTTCGTAAGCGGTGAAAACATCAAACATTTGGGAGATGAAGCGTTCTATGAGTGCATTTCATTAAAAGAAGTCTTTTTCCCCAATGCAGAAGTTATTGGTTGCTACAGCTTTTACGATACCAAATTAAAAGGTGCGATATTTCCGGAAGTAACTACTTTATTTTGTTATGCTTTTAGTGGCGCTAGGAAACTACGAGAAATTTATTTGCCTAAATGTGAAAAAATGCTGGACTCTGCATTTCAAGAATGTCGAGTTTTAAAACACATATACGCTCCATCACTTGATATAGATACATGCTCTATTGAATATCCTGATTATGTTGTTGATATTTCAGAAAATGGATATCAGCAATTCTTGGAAATGACTTGTTTATTAGAAAAAGTTGATTTTCCGAATTTAAGCGTATTGGGATATTGGCGATATAAAAGCTATAAAAATTGTTTTGCGAATAGTAGTGTAAATAGAGCAGAGTTTTCAAAAATAGAGTATATATATGAACTCCCTCAACCAGGACAATATTACGGAGATTACTATAAGCCAATACGTGTCGAACTTTCGTTACCATCAACACTTAGGTATTGTCAGTCTGTTGATGATTTTCTTGAAGAAGATACAAGATATTATGTTGTGTATGGAACAAAGCATGATGACAGTTATGCTGCGATGTGGGCACAAGAAAATAATATTGAGTTTATAGAACTTACACAAGAAACTGCTATTGTTGAAGATATTGAATCTGTTTGGGATGAATATTCGTATAAAACACTTGTATTTGATGCACGTGGATTTAACAGAACTTATCAGTGGTATGGCTCGTATGATAATAAAATCGGTAATGATGTTGCAATTGATGGCGCAACGACAAACGAGTTTGACCCCGATAAAAGTACTAAATTTGCTTATTACTATTGTCAAATGACAAGCACAGATATAGACAACGATGGTAATATTGTAAGCTCATTTACGGTTAACAGCACGTTGTGTCAAAATCGTTTCTACTATATGTACGCAAAAGATAAAACTGAAATTGATGTTGAAAATAATCTGGTTTTTACAACTCAATTTGTCTGCTGTAATTTCTTGGAAATAGTACACATAAATGAAAATACAACTTACTTTGTAACGCCTTCACATTCATACCAAAACAATTGTTGGTATGGTACAGGTTCACAGTTACAGATTCAAGATGCTGATACATCAACAGAGAC
This sequence comes from Oscillospiraceae bacterium, assembly GCA_015066345.1. Lineage (GTDB taxonomy): Bacteria > Bacillota > Clostridia > Oscillospirales > Acutalibacteraceae > DTU089. The sequence goes on along the minus strand of SVOQ01000012.1, from coordinate 77,571 downwards.
TACATATACTTTAATTGTTGAAGGTGATATAAACGGTGACAGTGCAGTTGACGTTATTGACGCCTCTGCAACGGAGCAAGTAGTAAACGGACATAAAGAGCTTACAGGAAATTATTTCCACGCGGGTGACATCAATCGGGACGATGAATTGACGATAGTTGATTATCAGTCAGTGGTGAATTACGCGTTAATGTAAATTGAATTAAGCGAAGCCTATCATCCCTGTCCGCCTTGGCGGATAGGGAGGGGGACCGTTCTTTAGAAAAACAGCTGTTTTAGGATAGTATATTACGTGCAATACACTATCCTTTTTTTACGTTAAATCGGAACGGTGGTGGGTAGTTCTCTTTCGGATATTCTTCATTTCGATAGGAAGATAAACCACCGTAGGGTTTAGGCTTGCCTAAACCGCAAAGTTAACGATAAATAAAACGGGTCGGGCAAGCCAGACCCCTACAATGGTTTGTTATTCTATATTACTGAAGATAAGGAGTAAGTGAACTACCCACCACCACTCCGCTGAACTAAATCAAAAAAGCAAAATATACCACTCGATTGAAAATCTGTTTTATAAATAACTTGATGAAAGGCGGTCCCCCTCCCTATGCTACGCACAGGGATGATAAGGCTTCGCATCACAACTACTTAATATATAATCGGCACGAAGTGCCCCATTAATTACGCATTACGAATTACGCATTACGAATTACAATCGGCTTTGCCCCGATTCTCTTATCTTTTCTTTCTTATTTCTTAACTGAAAAATCCTCTCGTTTTTTAAACGAGAGGATTTTTGTATGCCATTTCCATTGTTTTTGATAGTGCTACTGCGTCGTCTATGCCGTAGGGAATAGTACCGTCCGTTTCGATTGCATCCACCCATACGGATATGGGTTTGGGTAAATCGCGGGGAACATTGGGCAATACCCAACCGTCACCTACGTTGTAGCAGAGCTTATTTAAAAAGCCACCTGCGAGGATTGTACCTTTGTCACCAACGATTTCTAATTCAAAGGGATTGTTGGAGGCTACGAAACCTGTTTCGCTGACGCCGATAGCACCGTTTTTATATGTTAGTATTGTAACGGCGTTATCCTCAACGGATTTCACACGCACGTTTGTAAATGCGGAACTTGCTTTTTCGGGCTCACCCAATAACCAGTTGAGAATGTACATTGAGTGTGCACCCAAATCCATCATTGCACCGCCACCGCAGGTTTTAGGGTCGTAAAAGGTTTCAGGGAGCCAACCTGCGATAGTACCGTTATGTGCGTTACGCATACGGCAGTAGTTAACCTCGCCAACAAGACCTGAATCAACAGCGTCCTTCATCCACAAAAAGTCGCCTCTGGTTCTCCAAGGGAATGAAATACAGAATTTAACATTATTATCTTTAACTGCTTTTGCTACATCAAGAGCATCTGCCTCGGTAAAGCAAAGAACTTTTTCGGTGAAAATGTGTTTTTTTGCTAATGCGGCTTTTTTTATAACCTCGTGATGTAAGTCTGTGGATGTGCAGACCATAATTGCATCTATGTCATCTCTTTTTAAAAGCTCGTCATAATCTGCAACGAATTCGCAGTTGAATTCTTCTGCTTTTTCTTTGCCCTTTACTTCGTCATTGTCCCAGAGGGCGGTTATTTTGCAAAGAGGGTTATTCTCAATTTCTTTTGCGTAACCGTGAAAATGCACGTGCCACGTTCCAACCAATGCTACATTTATCATTTTAATTGCTCCTTATTGAATTTTAATCTTCTGACAATCGGTGCCTGTAAGAGCGGCACTTACATTATCGGGTTGATGACCGCCTGCGTAAAGTACGATTTCACCGTCGGGATTAACTCGGCTACCATCTTCAAGAACGGCTTTAAGCCAATATGTATCAATATCCATTGTAACGGTTGTTTCTTCACCTGCATCAAGTTCGGTGGTTTTTACCCCACAAAGCTGATAGTGGGGAGTGTAGGTCCTGCTATCTTTATATGAAGCGTAAATCTGCGAAATTTCTTTTGCTTTCATAGAGCCTGTATTTTTAAGCTTAAGGCTAACTGTGATAATATCATCAGTTTTGTTAATAACTTCAAAATCAGAATACTCAAAATAAGTATAAGAAAGACCAAAACCGAAGGGGTAGAGTGCATCACCGTCAATATAACGGTATGTTCTGCCCTTCATACTGTAATCGTTGAAATCGGGAATATCGTGATTGCCGTCATAAATTGTAACGGGTAATTTACCGCTGGGTGAGAATTCACCCGCAATAAGTCTTGCAGTAGCGAGTCCGCCCAATGAACCGGGATACCAAGCGTGAATAATTGCTTTCGCGTGGTTTCTTACCTTTTCACCTACGTCAATGGAGCTACCGCACATAAGCACAACAATAACGTTATCACATACGTCGCAAACCGCATCCGCCAATTTCTGTTGAGTTTTGGGGAGGAAAAGACTTCTCTTATCGCCACAGGCGGTGTAATCGTCATCGAAGCCCGTATCTTCACCCTCAACGGAGCAGTCAAGACCGAGGGCAAGTATTGTAATATCTGCCTCAGCTGCGGCGGCAATACCGTCACTTAACATATTGTTAAATCCGCTCCAGTGGTTAAGTTGTTCAAAGCAATAGTTACAACCCTTTTCAACGCTTGTATCTGCGTTTTCAAAAACTTCTCTTACACCGTCTGCTACGGGGTAATACTTTGATGCGTAAGCATTGTAGTTGCCCTCGAGGGCGGTAAGTGAAAGGGCGTTGGGTCCGACAACCGCGATGCGTTTGTCTGTGTTTTTGTCAAGGGGAAGGAAGTTGTCTTTATTCTCGAGAAGTACAAGGCACTGTTCCGCGGCGGTCATATTAAGTTCTTTATGCTCTTTACAGTCAAGCTTTGAATAGGGGATATCCGAATAAGGTCTTACTTCTTCAAATTCACCTAAAAGGAATCGAATGGTATAAAGTCTTTCGGCAGCGGCAGTGATATCCTCGTCTGTAACAAGGTCTTCTTCGTATGCATCAATAAGTGCATCGTAGGTTTCACCGCAGTTAAGGTCGCAGGTGTGTTTAAGGGAAATTGCGGCAGCCTCGGCTTTTGTTTCGGTGTATTTATGCCATGTATAAATGTTCTTTAATGCACCGCAGTCCGAAACAAAGTAGCCGTCAAATCCCCAACGTTTTCTGAGAATATCGGAAACTAAGTATGAATGTGCGCAACAGGGCTCATCGTTGGTACGGTTGTATGCGCCCATAACGCCTATAACCTTACCTTCTTTTACGGTTTTTTCGAATGCGGGAAGATATGTTTCGAAAAGGTCGTGTTCGTTGGTGATAGCATTAAAGCTGTGACGGGTTTTTTCGGGGCCTGAGTGTACGGCATAGTGCTTTGAACAAGCACCGCCCTTTAAGAATTCACCGTCGCCCTGAATACCCTTAATAAAGGATGTACCGAGTACTGATGTAAGGTAGGGGTCTTCACCAAAGGTCTCCTGACCGCGTCCCCAACGAGGGTCACGGAAAATATTGATGTTGGGTGCCCAGTAAGTAATTCCTTTGAAAATATCAAAGTCATTATACTCCACGTGTTTGTTGTATTTTATTCTACCCTCGGTGGAAATAACATCGCCGATTTTCTCGATTAAAACAGGGTCGAAAGTTGCCGCCATTGCTATTGTGTGAGGAAATACGGTAGCAGTTCCGCTACGTGCCACGCCGTGCGCACCCTCATTCCACCAGTTATAAGCCTTGATTCCAAGACGTTCAATAGCGGGGGAATTGTATAAAAGCTGAGAGATTTTTTCTTCAGCGGTCATTTTTGCAACAAGTTCTTTTGCTTTTTGTTTTGCTTCGTTTTTAGTCATTGGGAAAACTCCTTTTGCTACGTGTATATAGTATTAAATATAAACTAAATAATATTGGTAGTCAAGAAAGTTCGGCTTGTGAAAAGTCATAATATTTTCATCTGAAATCTGTATAAAAAAACAACAAGCCGCATTTTTGCGACTTGTTGTTTTTGGCTTTATGAAACAGTTATATATAAAATTCGGAGTTGCGCTCGGCGATTTATATGGGCGAACGCAATGTCCGAATTCTTTCAGAAGTAAAGATGCAGGATTACTGCATATCTCTGAGAATGCCATTAAGACCGATTATCTTAATAAGCTTCTTCCAGGAGAAGCCCTTTTCTTCTTCAATCTCTTTGAGAAGATTGTTACTGATTTCGCGATATGACATAGTATCGGCTCCTTTCCTTTAATTTGTGACTTCATTATAGCATATTTTCCAAAAAAATCAAGACATAATGCACAAACAAAAAGAGTTGGAGTTGTGCAAAATGCACAAGCGAAGAAGTTCAAAAACTGTTTGAGAGTTATACAAAATGGTTTTTACAGTTTGTGATTAATTGTGATAATTGTACAAATGAATGTGCGGATATTGCAACATTATGACGAAAAAATGAACTTATTAACATTTTGGTCAAAAAAAGTTTGTGAATGTTTTTATATAAAATTAGCTGTAAAAAACCTTCGTTTTTTACAGCTAATTTTTATTTTTCCTCGTGGTATTCTTGCTCTGTATTTACATCCCAGATTCGAGATTTACTGAGAGAATTGTCTTTTATACAGTTTACCGCCTCAATAGCTGTGAGCATTGAGTGGTCCATATTGTTATAACGGTGCATACCGTTTCTGCCGATACAGTACAGATTATCTATGCCGTCAAGATACTCGCGAACTTTGTGAAATTCGTTATACGTGCCGAAGTATGCGGGATATGCTTTTTTTACTTTGATTCTTGCTGTATCTTTAACGTCCGATTTATTGATAATACCGATTTTTTCTAATTCATCAAGGGCGAAAGCCGTAAAATCTCTGTCGGACATATTCCAGTATTCGTCACCCTCGTTACAGAAATATTCGAGACCCACCCATACGGTATTTTCAGGGTCTTTTACCATATATGGTGACCAGTTATTGAATATCTGAAGTCTGCCTAATTTAACATCTCTTTCCTGAATGTAAATCCAACAGTCGGGGACGATGTTTCCGAGAGTTTTATGTTTGGTTTTGTTTTCAAGAAGAAGCTTATCAACAAGCACACCTACGGTCATAAAATCCCTGTACGGAAGATTAATGGCAATGTCTTTTACCGTGTTGGGTACTTCCTCACCCATACCGTTAACAAGGTCTTTAATCGGCATTGTGGAAATATAATAATCCGCTTTGTATTCAACGAAACCGTCTTTGGTTTCTACACCGATTGATTTTATGTTTTTGCCTTCAAGGGTAATTGTCTTAACTGAATTTTCACGTAAAATTTTACCACCGAGTTTTTCAACTTCTTCCGCGAGAGTTTCCCAAAGTTGACCAGGTCCCTTTTTAGGGTAATAAAACTGTTCAATAAGTGAAGTTTCGGTGTCCTCTTTCTTTTTGAAAGGTTTAGTTAAAACATTTATTACGGCTTTTGTGAGTGATAAGCCTTTTACTCTTTGTGCGCCCCAATCCGCCGCAATGTATTTGGGATTTATGCCCCATAATTTTTCGGTGTAATCCTCAAAAAACATCTCGTATAGGGGTTTGCCGAAACGGTTTATATAAAAGTTTTCAAGGGAGGTTTCGTCTTTTTTGGAAACGCAGGATTTCATATATCCCAAACCTGCTTTAAAGGTACGTGAAAAGCCCATATTTATAAATGTTTCAGGCTTCAATGAAATGGGGTAATCAAAGAATTTTCTTAAATAATAAATTCTTGAAACGCGATTTCTTAAAAGCAGAACTTTCTCGTCGGTTTCGGGGTCAGGACCGTTGGGATTAAGGTCTTTTTCAGTACCTGTTTTTATATCATCATATGATGGTGACCCCTGTAAGGGCATAAGCTCCTGCCATAATTCATTTACCCTTTCGCTTTTGGAAAAGAAACGGTGTCCGCCTATATCCATACGGTTGCCGTTGTGTTGTGCAGTACGGGAAATACCGCCTATAAATTCGCTTTCTTCAAGTACAAGGGGGAGTATATCGGTGGTTTTGAGAAGTTCATAAGCCGCCGTGAGCCCCGCGGGACCCGCACCGATTATAATTGCGGTTTTTTTAGACATAATGTCAACTCCTTTTTATAAGAGTTCTCTGTAAAAAAGTCCGTTGGTTTTTAAACCGGGGATAGTTTCATTGTTAGAGAAAGTCTCGTAAATACGAGCACATTGGTCGGCAGATTCGGTAGTGAAATACAGAACGCCGAAATCTATGGAGGTGAGATTTTTATCACCTATGTAGAGGGGTACGCTGTTATGTAAAATAGAGTATTGTCTATCTCGACAGAGTAAGGGGAAATTAATACCTTTGCGGTCGGTAAGGTGCGTTTTTCCGTTACAGTTACCGCAACCCGATTCGCTTTTTTGCGGACAAGAACGCATAAGCATAAGGGGTAAATGACCGTAAATGTAAATGCCTCTCGGTAAGTCGCTACCAAGATTTTTTATAGTCTTTTCGGTGGTCTCAAATGATATTACAACATCCTTGAATCCCTCATTTTTATAAAAATCAAGGGCGAGGGTATTGGTTATGTTTAATCCGTGAGCTCCGAAAAGGGTAAAACCCGACTCTTTAAGAAGCTTTACACCTCCGATATTACCCGTTGAACCTTTTGTAATTCCCATGGATTTTAACTGAGAGAGTTTTTCAAGAATCTTTTGCTCGGTTTTCGGATAAATAAGCTCGGGTAATTCGGCAATTATTTTATGAGTAAGGTTAGTGATTTTGTCACTGTTTTTTAGTATTTCATCAATTGGTAAAATTATGAATTCAACATTATTAAAAATTTCTGAATACTGAGAAAATTTTTCGAACCTCGCTCTGGTTTTTGGTTTACCTAAAGGATAATAGGTTGAGGGTCTTTTAGGTGTAATGTTGTTAATTGTTTTCGTGTTTTCTGTTATAATAAGTGACTCTAATTTTTCTATGCCGTCACGACGCAAGGCGTTGAGTGATGATGCGGATAGAGTGAGAGAGTCCTTGTTAGAAAACTCTATATTTTTTGCATAAAAAGATGTGTTTCCCAATTTACTTAAATTGCGTTCGGCAATTTCTTTGGGGAGGGGTGCATTTCGGGGAATTTCAGGTGTATCACCGAAAGTACAAACACTTTTATCTTCGAAAAATAATTCGAGTTTTGAAGGTTTATTTTCCTCAAGTGTGAGGGTCATTTCCACACCGAGAGGGCGGATATCCTCACGATATAAACTCTCAAGGTCTTTTAAAACATTCTGAGCCGAGGTAACATCCTCTTTGCCCCTGTAACCGAACATTGTTACATTACGATTTCCTGTAAGATAGCCGTCGGTAAAGCCGTTTCTTGAGAAAATACTACGCAAAATTTCTTTTTCGTAAGGTTCACCGTTAAGGGCTTTTTTAAGACTCGAAACTGAGGCGGCTACGTATTCGGGGCGTTTCATTCTGCCCTCGATTTTGAAGGACTCTACGCCGATATCAGCCAACTCATTGATACTGTCAAGGTATGACATATCTTTGAGAGAAAGGGCGTATTCTCTGCCGTGGGTGTTTTTCCAGTTGAGTCTGCACCCCTGAGCACAAAGACCGCGGTTACCGCTTCTTTCGCCGAGCATTGCGGAAAGATAGCAGTTACCCGAGGCACTCATACAGTGAGCCCCGTGAACGAAAACCTCAAGCTCTGAAGTGACGTTTTTTCGTATCTCTTTAATCTCCTCGAGGGATAATTCACGGGCAAGGACAATTCTTGAAAAGCCCATATTCTGAAGATATAAAGCACCTGAAACATTATGTACCGCCATCTGGGTTGAAGCGTGTATAGGTAGCTCGGGGCAAACCTCTTTAACCGCACGAACCGTGGCAAAATCCTGTACAATAACTGCGTCGGCACCGCTTTGTGCAATGCTTTTTACAGTTTCGTAAAGCTCGGGTAACTCCTTGTCAAAAACAAGGGTGTTGAGTGTAACGTAAACCTTTACTTTGCGAAGGTGACAGTATTTTACCGCTTCGTTCAGATTTTCGTTTGTGAAGTTTTGTGCGTTACGTCTTGCGTTAAAATTACCTGCGCCAAGATACACCGCATCCGCACCGCAGATTACCGCTGCGCGTAACTGTTCATAAGCCCCTGCAGGGGCAAGAATTTCGTAATTTTTCATATGTTAGATATCAGTAATGATTTTTTGCTTTTGGGTTCGTACTCTTAGGATATCGCCTTTTTTTACATCCTTATCACAGTCAAGAACGAGGATTTCCTGAGGATGACAGGCTGTTTCGCATTCCTCACCGTTTTCGTTTGTGATTTTTGCGCAAGTAAAGGATACACCAAAACTATCGGGGGAAAGGACTTCGATATTATCACCGAGTTTAAAGAAATTTCTCTGTTGGATTTTTAGTTTTCCGTCTACGCAATCCTCAAGGGCAACACCCGCAAAGGTGCAATCCCAATGGTAAAGACCGTCATTTTTGTGGTCGTGTACAAGGTTGCCGAAGTAAAAGCCGCTATTGTAAGGACGGTGACTTATGGCGTTAAGTTCATCATCAAGTAAATCAAGCGGTGCACTTTTATCAATTGCTCTTCTGTAAGCATTTACCACGTGTGAAACATAGTATTCGGTTTTCATCCGACCCTCGATTTTAAAAGAGTCAACACCCGCATCCTGTAATTTATCAAGGAATGAAATTGCCTTCATATCGTGGGATGAAAGGAGAGCGGAATGGTCATCGTATTCTTCAACCTTCAGGTATTCGTTGGGACGGTTTCTTTCAACGAGGTAATATTCCCAACGGCAGGGTTGAGTGCATTCCCCACGGTTACCGCTTCTGCCGTTCATATATGATGAAATAAGGCATCTGCCGGAATATGCCATACACATAGCACCGTGTACAAAAGCCTCAATTTCCAGGTCGTCGGGGATTTTTGAGTGCATTTCGGCAATTTCGTCAATGGTCATTTCACGGGCAACAACGATTCTTGAAGCACCTAATTCGTAATAAGCCATAGCCGCCGAATAGTTGCAACAGTTTGCCTGAGTGCTTATATGTACTTCCAGTCGGGGTTCCGCTTGTTTTATTGCTCTTAAAGCTCCTAAATCCGCGACAATTACCGCGTCGACACCTAAAGCATAAAGATTTTTCGCGTATGCTTTAAGGGGTTCAATTTCGTTGTTTTTAGTGAAACTGTTTACGGTTACGTATAGCTTTTTACCCAAGTTGTGAAGGTATTTGGCGGCGGCGTCTATTTCTTCTTCGGAAAAAGCGGATTTTTCGGCTCTTAATTGAAGAAGAGGACCACCGATATATACTGCATCTGCACCGAATCTTGCGGCAGAAATAAGACAGTTCATATCCCCTGCGGGGGCTAATAATTCGCTTTTTTTCATTGCATTTACCTCGCAAATATATTTCAACATATTATGATACACTAAATCGAGATAAAAAACAAGGTAAAAACACCTAAATTTGGGGGATAATATACATTATAATATCTTGATTTTTGTAATTATACTGTGATATAATAAACTGATTTATTTTAAACTCTCGTAGTGCGTGAGTTTTAAGGAGATGTTTTTAAAATGAAGTACGATGTTGCGGTAATCGGCGCAGGTGTTGTAGGTTCGCTTATTACAAGGGAACTTTCAAGATACAACCTTAAAATTGCGCTTCTTGAAAGATGCAACGATTGTGCAATGGGTGCAACAAAAGCCAACAGTGCTATTGTACACGCGGGTTTTGATGCGGTGCCCGGAACGCTTAAAGCAAAATTAAATGTACGCGGCGTAGAACTTATGAAAGATTTTTGCCGTGAACTTAATGTTCCTTTAAAGAATAACGGTGCTCTCGTTGTAGCATTTTCAGAAGGGGAGATACCTCATCTTGAGAAGCTTCTTAAACGAGGCGAAGAAAACGGTGTACCCGGACTTCGTATAGTTGACAGAGAAGAATTAAAAACTATTGAACCCAATATCGGCGATACTGCCGTAGGTGCTCTTGTAGCCCCCACATCATCAATAGTTTGTCCCTACGAGCTCACTATTGCAGGTGTTGAAAATGCGGTTAGCAATGGCGCGGAGTTTATAAGAAACTGTGAAGTTAAAAATATCGGATTTTCTGATGATGAATTCACCCTCGCTACAACACAGGGTGAAATTAAAGCGGATTATGTAATTAATGCCGCAGGTGTTCATTCAGGAAAAATCGCAAAACTTATTGGTGATGACTCCATTGAAATAATTGTTCGTCACGGTGACTATTATCTTCTTGATAAATCACAGGGAAGCCTTGCTAATTACACTATCTTCCAATGCCCCACAGAAATGGGTAAAGGTGTATTGGTTTCTCCCACAGTTGACGGAAACCTTATTGTAGGTCCATCAGCAAATGATATTGATAACGGTGACGATGTAGCTACAACTCCTGAGGGTCTTAACGGTATTTATACCGCCGCAATCAAGAGTGTGCCTGCCGTTTCTTTAAGAAATGCAATTACATCTTTCAGCGGTAACAGAGCCCATCCTACAACTGATGATTTTATAATCGGTTCATCTAAGGCAAACAAGAAATTTATCAATGCGGCGGGTATTGAATCTCCCGGTCTTTCATCCTCTCCCGCTATTGCAGAGATGATTGTTGACATTATGAATGAACTTACCGGGGGTATGGAAAAGAAAGCAGATTTCGACCCCATACGTCCCGAGCCTGTTCGTTTCCGTCATATGAGTACCGAGGAAAGAGCAGAACTTATTAAGAAAAACAAAGCCTACGGCAGAATTGTTTGCCGTTGTGAAACAATTACCGAAGGTGAAATTTTAGATGCTATTCACGCTCCCGCAGGTGCAAGGGACGTTGACGGCGTAAAGAGAAGAACAAGAGCCGGTATGGGTAGATGTCAGGGCGGTTTCTGTGGCAGTAAGGTTGTAGAAATTCTTGCTCGTGAGTTAGGCGTTCCCATGAACGAAATTACAAAATTCGGCGGCGAATCAAAAATTATGTACGACAGAACGAAATAAGGAGGTAGGACTTATGTTGAATTATGATTTAGTTGTAGTCGGCGGTGGTCCTGCCGGTATGGCTGCGGCTTTAAAAGCTAAAGAAGAAGGCGTTGAAAAAATTGTTATTCTTGAAAGAGCCGAAACTCTCGGCGGTATTCTTGAACAATGTATTCATACAGGCTTCGGTCTTCACTATTTCGGTGAGGAGCTTTCAGGTCCCGAATATGCGGGTAGATTTATAGAACTTGTTGAAAAAACAGACATTGATGTTTTCACAGACACAATGGTACTTAATGTTTCCGATGATAATGTGGTTACTGCGGTAAATAATAATGAAGGTCTTATGCAGTTCAAAGCAATAGCAGTTGTTCTTGCTATGGGTTGCCGTGAAAGACCCCGTGGAGCACTTTCTATTGCAGGTTCAAGACCTGCGGGTATTATGACCGCAGGTACTGCACAGAAATACGTTAATATTGACGGCTATATGCCCGGTAAAAAGGTTGTTATCTTAGGTTCGGGCGATATCGGTCTTATTATGGCACGTCGTATGACACTTGAAGGTGCCGAGGTTAAGGTTGTTTGCGAACTTATGCCTTACTCGGGCGGTCTTACAAGAAATATTGTACAGTGTCTTGACGATTTCGGTATTCCGTTAAGACTCAGTTGTACAGTTGTTAAAACCCACGGTAAAGAGAGACTTGAGGGTGTTACAATAGCAAAGGTTGATGAAAGATTACAACCCATTCCCGGTACAGAGGAATATATTGAGTGTGATACACTTCTTCTTTCTGTTGGTCTTATTCCCGAAAACGAACTTTCTAAAGATGTGGGCGTTGAACTCGACAGAGTTACAAGCGGTCCCGTTGTAGACGAATACAGAGAAACTCTTAAACCCGGTATTTTCGCTTGCGGTAACGTTTTACAGGTTCACGACCTTGTTGACTACGTAACCGAGGAAAGTCAGATAGCCGGTAAGGGTGCCGCAGACTATATTTTCGGCAAGAAAAAAGGCGGTACATTCATTAATACAAAGGGTATTGACGGTGTACGTTACATTGTTCCTCAGAGAGTTAATATTGAGGGCGAAGAAAACCTTAAACTCTATTTCCGTGTAGGTCAGGTTTATAAGGGTGCAAAGGTTGTTGTTGAATGTGACGGCGAAGTTCTTTCATCAAGAAAGAAAGTTAAACTTGCCCCCGGTGAAATGGAAAATGTAGTTATTACTACAGATATGCTTAAGAAAATGAACGAAAACAGCGAAATTACAGTTCGCATTGAACAATAAGGAGTGGGAGAAATGAAAAAAAGTCTTATTTGTGTATCCTGCCCTTTAGGATGCCCTATTGAAGTTGAAATTGAAAACGGAGAGGTTATTGCAGTTACGGGTAATACCTGTAAACGTGGCGATGCTTACGCACGTGCAGAAATCACAAATCCTGTAAGAAGCCTTACCACAAGTGTTAAGGTCGAAAACGGCATTCATCCGGTTGTTCCCGTTAAATCCGCGGGTCCCATACCCAAGGATAAAATGTTTGAATGTATGAATGTCATAAACTCAGTTACTGTTAAAGCACCTGTTAAAATCGGTGATGTGGTTATTGAAAACATCCTTGGTCTCGGTGTTGATATTGTTGCAACTAATTGTGACGCAGGTATCTGAGATAAGTAAAAATACAAAACCCGAAAGGATTTTTTATGAAACCTTATGAAATAGCCGCGGAGGTTAAACCCTCTGCAAGACAACTTGAATGGCAGAAAACCGAATTCTACGGTTTTATAAACTTCGGTCTTCCCACTGTTGTAAACAGAGAGTGGACTGACGGAAATGTTAATCCCACCAACTTCTGCCCTGAAGAATTTAATGCTCAGGAATGGGTTACATTCTTTAAGGAAGCAGGGTTTAAGGGAATGGTGCTTAATGTTAAGCATCACGACGGATTCTGCTTGTGGTATTCCGATTATACTGATTACTCTGTTGAAAGTTCAGTGAATTGGGATGTTGAAACAAGGGATATTGTCGCTCTTTTGAGTGAAGAGTGTAAAAACCAAGGGATTAAATTCGGTATTGCCATATCACCCCTTGACCGTCACGAAAAATCTTACGGAAAAGGTGAGGAATATAACAATTATTTCAAAGCCCTTCTTCGCGAAGTTCTTACAAAATACGGTGATATTTTCTATGTTCGTTTTGACGGTGCCGCAGAGCCCGATAAAGATGGTAATGTACAGGAATATGACTGGCAGGGTTACTATGACGTTGTAAGAGAATGTCAACCTGACGCGGTTATTGCAATGGTTGGTCCCGATATCCGTTGGTACGGTAATGAATGGGGCGTTATACGCGAAAATGAGTGGAGTGTTGTGTCTGAAAGACACAGTATTTATCACGCATTCGAGCGTAGCAAAGAAGTTAAGAAAAAACGTTTCTTCCGGAAAGAAGAAAAATTCGAAAGAGATTTAGGCTCTCGTAAAGCCATCAAAAAAGAAAGCAAGTTTATCTGGTATCCTTGCGAAGTGTGTATTTCAATGCGTGACAGATGGTATTATCACAAGGATGATGAATACACCGCAAAAACTAAGGACAAGCTTCAGAAAATATATCTTGAATCCGTAGGCAACAACTGTGGACTTATGGTGGGTGTACCACCTATGAAAAACGGTAAATTTGCCGAAATGGATTATCAGATTCTTAAGGCTTTCGGTGTTGATTTGAGAAGAGCTTATACATACAAAGTCTCTCAGATAGGTGAAATTACCGCAAGTAGTACTCTTTCTCCCGAATATGCAGCTTCAAACCTTTTTGACGAAGATGAAACCAAAATCTGGCGTCCTGCGGCGGACGATATGGAACCCGAACTTACTATCACACTTTCTCAGAAAGATATGTTTGACAAGGTTGTTATGATGGAAAATATCATAAACGGTCAGCACGTTGAAGGATATGAAGTGTATATTGACGAAGGAACAGGTAAATTTAAAAAGGTAGGCTCAGGCGGAGTTATAGGTTATAAGAGAATACACAAAATTAACCCCGTTGAAGTTATACGTGTAAAAATAAAAATCACGTCATACAGAGGAAATCTTGAATTACAATCGGTTGTAATGTATTAATATGGAAAAAATTGCAATCTACGGCGGGTCTTTTGACCCACCTCATCAGGGGCATAAATTACTCGCAAAAAATCTTGCAGAAAGTTGCGGTGCTCAAAAGGTTTTAATAATTCCCACTGCAATGTCACCTTTTAAAAATACCTCGGGTGCGTTATCATCTCAAAGATATGAGATGTGTAAACTCGCTTTCGATGACCCTCTTTTTGAGATTAGTGATATTGAAATCAGCAGGGGCGGAAAAAGTTACACAGTGGATACGGTTAATAAAGTTAAAGAACTTTATCCCGAGAGCGATTTATATCTGTTTATGGGTGATGATATGTTTTTATCATTCAATAAATGGTATAAATACGAGGAAATTATGCGTATGTGTAAACTCGTAGCGGCTTGTAGAACCCGTGACCTTGAAGAACTGCAGAATATGAAAAAGTTTGCCCGTGAAGTACTTCACTCAGGCGAAGATAGGGTTCTTTTCTGCGAGAGTATGCCCATTGAAATAAGTTCAACAACCATTCGTGAGAATATCAAAAATAATTGTTTTGATTATATTGATATCAATGTTCAGGAATATATAAAATCAAAGGGGTTGTATTTATGAATAATGAGCAATATAAAGAAATTTTGCAGAATAGACTTACGGAAAAAAGATATATTCATTCGTTGAATGTTGCTGACTCTGCAAAAGAACTGGCTCTCATTTATGGTTGCGACCCCGAAAAAGCGTATACTGTGGGGCTTGTTCACGATTGTTGTAAGGACGAGGCTGCGGGACTTCAGTTATCGTACATACTTGAAAACAAAGTGGAACTTACAGAGTATGAGATAAATGCCGCCAAACTTTACCACGCTATAAGCGGTAGGATTTTTGCCGAAAAAGAGTTTGGAATTACGGATGAGGATATGCTCAACGCCATAAGGTATCATACCACAGGCAGAAAAGGTATGTCGCTACTTGAAAAGGTAGTGTTTATAGCGGACTTTATCAGTGCCGAGCGTGATTACAACGGTGTTGATGTTATGCGTGAAAAGGCTAAACGTAGTCTTGATGAAGCAATTGTTGAAGGTCTCGGGTTTACCATAAAAGACCTTATAACAAGGAATTTAGTAATACATCCCGACACGGTTTTAGCTTTTGATGATGCTATGCTTAATTTACAGAAAATAAATCAGGAGAGTAAATAATGATTCCGGATACAGTTAAAAAAATCGTTAAAGCCCTTGATGATAAAAAGGGTAACGATATTAAAGTTATAAAAATTGATGAACTTACCATTGTTGCAGATTACTTTGTTCTCGTAACAGGTAATTCAAATACCCATATCAGAGCCCTTGCGGATGAAGTTGAATTTCAACTTGAAGAAGCAGGACTCAGACCCAGCCACATCGAAGGCAGAGCCACAGGATGGGTTATTTTGGAGTATGAGGGTGTCGTAACACACATTTTCACAGAGGAATCAAGAAACTATTATAATCTTGAAAGACTCTGGGAAGATGCGGCGAAGGTTGATGTTGCAGATATTATAAATGAGTAATTCGTAATGCGTAACCTATTTAAATGCAAAATGCTAAATGCAGAATGCAGAATTATAGGGTGCTACGCACGGTATTATAATAATTTGATGGGTTGCTTTTTGTTATGAAAGACAATATAATAATGGACAAAACAAGATTATTTGCAAAACGGATTATATATTTAGGCAAATATCTTGGGAATGAGAAAAAAGAATACGTTATTTCAAAACAAATTGTCAGATGTGGTACAAGTATAGGTGCAAATGTTTTCGAGGCACAGAACGGACAAACCAAAAATGATTTTGCATCAAAAATGAATATAGCACTAAAAGAAGCCACAGAAACAATGTACTGGTTAATGTTGTTACACGATACGGACTATATAAATGATTTAGAATATAAAAGTTTAAACGATGATTTGAATGATATCAGAAATATACTGATATCCATTTGCAAAACATCATACAAAAGTTTATAAAGCTGCGATAGCTTATAATGGCTAACCGCAGGTTCCGATAATTTTGCATTTTGCATTCTGCATTATGCATTTTCTGAAAGGATAGGATTATAATGAAATACGATTTTTCAGCCGTTGAACAGAAATGGCAGAAAAAATGGGAAGACGAAGGCGTTTTCCACGCCCAGGATAACTCCGACAAACCTAAGTTCTATGGTCTTGTAGAGTTCCCTTATCCCAGCGGTGCGGGTATGCACGTTGGTCATATCAAAGCATATTCAGGTCTTGAGGTTATTTCCCGTAAAAGAAGAATGCAGGGTTATAACGTTCTTTTCCCCATTGGTTTTGATGCTTACGGTCTTCCTACTGAAAACTATGCTATAAAAACAGGTATTCATCCCCGTAAGGTTACGGATATGAATATTGAGAAATTTTCCTCACAGCTCAAAAAGGTTGGTTTCTCTTTTGACTGGACAAGAGTTGTTGATACAACTGAAGAAAGCTACTATAAATGGACACAGTGGATTTTCCTTAAAATGTTTCAAAACGGACTTGTTTTCCGTGATAAAACTCTTGTTAACTACTGCCCCTCTTGTAAGGTTGTTCTTTCAAACGAGGACTCTCAGGGCGGTAAGTGCGACATTTGTCACAGTGATATCGTACAGAAATCAAAGGACGTTTGGTATCTTCGTATCACAGAATATGCAGACAAGCTTCTTCAGGGTCTTGATAAGGTAGATTATCTTCCCAACATTAAGCTTCAGCAGGTTAACTGGATTGGTAAATCAACAGGCGCATTCGTTAATTTTGAGATTGACGGTACAGGCGAGAAAATGAAGATTTACACAACCCGTCCCGATACACTTTTCGGTGTAACCTTTATGGTTATGGCACCCGAGCATCCTCTTATTGACAAATATGCCGACAAAATCGGTAATATGGCGGATATTGAGGCTTACAGAGCCGAGTGTGCGAAGAAAACAGAGTTCGAGAGAACACAACTTGTAAAAGACAAAACAGGTGTGCGTATTGAGGGCTTTGAGGCTATTAACCCCGTTAACGGCAAGAAAATTCCTATCTACATATCCGACTATGTTATGATGGGTTACGGTACAGGTGCTATTATGGCGGTACCTGCTCACGACCAACGTGACTACGAATTCGCAAAGAAATTCGGTATTGATATTATTGAAGTTATCAAGGGTGGCGACATCAACGTTGAAGCATACACCGGAGACGGTGAAATGGTTAACTCCGATTTCCTTAACGGTATGGTTAAGAAGGTTGACTCAATCGCTAAGATGGCAGAATTCCTTGAAGAAAAGGGTATAGGCGAAAAGGGTGTTCAGTATAAAATGAAGGACTGGGCATTTAACCGCCAGAGATATTGGGGCGAACCCATTCCCGTTGTTCATTGCGAAAAATGCGGTATTGTTCCCGTTCCTTACGAAGAACTTCCCTTAAAACTTCCTGAGGTTGATAACTTCCAGCCCGGTTCCGATGGTGAAAGTCCCCTTGCAAAAATTGACAGTTTCGTTAATTGCTCTTGCCCCAAATGCGGTGCACCTGCAAAACGCGAAACCGATACAATGCCTCAGTGGGCAGGTTCATCATGGTACTTCCTTCGTTACATTGACCCCCATAATACAGAGGCTTTTGCAGGTAAAGATAAACTCAAATACTGGGGTCCCATTGACTGGTATAATGGTGGTATGGAACACGTAACACGTCACCTTATCTACTCACGTTTCTGGCATAAATTCCTTTATGATATCGGTGAAGTTCCCTTTGATGAACCCTACGCAAAGAGAACTGCTCAGGGTCTTATTCTCGGTCCTGACGGCGAAAAAATGAGTAAGTCAAAGGGTAACGTTGTTGACCCCAACGAGGTTGTTGATGCTCTTGGTGCAGACGTTCTGCGTACTTACGTACTCTTTATGGGTGACTACGAAAAGGCAGCTCCCTGGAGCGAAAGTAGTGTTAAGGGTTGTAAACGTTTCATTGACAGAATCTGGAATCTTCTTGAAATCGCAAAAGATGGAGAGGAGTACTCAAAAGAACTTGAAACCGCTTTCCACAAAACAATCAAGAAAGTTTCTGAAGATATTGAAAATATGAAGTTCAATACCGCTATTGCGGCACTTATGACACTTCTTAATGATATCTACGATACAGGTTCAATTACAAAGGGTGAGTTTAAAACATTCGTCAAACTTCTTGACCCCTTTGCACCCCACGTTGCAGAAGAAATATGGGCTGAACTTGGTGGCGAGGGCTTGATCGCAGTAGCACAGTGGCCCGAATATGATGAGGCAAAAACAGTTGACTCTACAATTGAAGTTCCCGTTCAGATTTGCGGTAAACTCAGAGCAACAATTACTATTGCTAAAGATTCAACTGCCGACGAAGCAATTGCTGCCGCAAAAGCGGATGCAAAAGTTCTCGAATTCCTTGATGGTAAAAATATTATCAAAGAAATCTACGTTCCCGGCAAAATCATCAATATCGTTGCAAAATAAAACAAAGAAACTCCCCTTGCTGAGGGGAGTTTTCCTTTTGTATTAATTTATGTCTTATCAAAAATTCACACAAAAAAACAACCACCCTTTTGGGTGGTTGTTTTTGTTAGTGTCGGCATCGCCCTATTTTCCCAAGCGGCTTCCCACTAAGTATCTTCGGCGCTGTTGAGCTTAACTACCGTGTTCGGGATGGGAACGGGTGGACCCTCAACGCCATCAACACCGACTGCGAAGAACTGTTCGTCCTCCGAAGAACATTGACTATTATATCACCGATTTTAAAAAAGTCAAGCATTTTTTTAAGTTTTTCTAAAAAATTTTTTATGTTTGAAAAATACAGACGAAGTGAATAAAATTTGTGCAATATTTCTACTTGTTTACTGTTGATTATTCACATAAAATAGTGCATAATATAAAATGTATAGTTCCATAATATGGAGGAGTATTGATATGGGTAAATATGCTATCAGTTATGATATTGGTACAACGGGTGTAAAAACCTGTATTTTTGAACTTGGTGATACTATTAAATTAGTATCCGCCGCTTCCGAGGGTTATAATCTTTATGTTTTCCCTGACGGTGGTGCGGAGCAGGAACCTCAGGAATGGTGGGACGCAATGTGCTCCACTACAAGAAAAGTTCTTGATAAATGTGATGTGGATGTAAATGATATATGCGGTATTTCATTCTGTTCACAGATGCAGGGTATAGTCCTCGTGGATAAGGACGCAAAGCCCGTACGTCGTGCTATGAGCTATATGGACCAGAGAGCACGTAAGGAGCTTAAAGAGGGTATTGCATACGGACCTCAGGTTGCAGGTGCATTTATACCTAAACTTCTTGTATCATTAAGCATTACAGGTGCCGTTGCCGCTTCTGTAAAAGACCCTGTATGGAAATACAAATGGGTTGAGAAAAACGAACCCGAAAACTTTAAACGTGTACATAAATGGCTTGATGTTAAGGAATATTTCATTGCAAGAATGACGGGCGAATTCTGTATGACTCACGACTCCGCCTTTGCTACATTGCTTTATGATATTAAAAAACATGAGTTCAGTAAAAAAATGTGTAAGATGTTGGGTGTAAATCCCGACCATCTTCCCGAAATTAAAAAATCTGCCGAAAAAGTCGGCGAACTTCTCCCGAAACCCGCTGAGGAATTGGGTCTCGCACCCGGTACTGCCGTATTCGGTGGTGGCGGTGACGCATCACTTATAGGTGTTGGTGCAGGTTCAGTTGCTTTGGGTGACACTCATATTTATAGCGGTACATCCGGTTGGGTTTCAACCGTTGTAGATAAGAGTATAGTTGATGCTTCCGCTATGATTGCCGCCGTTGTAGGTGCAGAAGAAGGACGATACAACTATTTCGCAGAACTCGAAACTGCAGGTAAATGCCTTGAATGGGTAAAAGACCATCTTGCTCTTGACGAAATTGGTATTTATCTCGAAAAGAAAAATGTTACCGACGGTTACGAAGCAGAATTTACAAGCCTTTATGATTATATGACCCACGTGGTTTCTAAAGTTCCCGCAGGTTCAGGTGGCGTTATTTTCACACCTTGGCTTCACGGTAACCGTTGTCCATTTGAGGACCCCAACTCGAGAGGTATGTTCTTTAACCTTAGTCTTGAAACGGGTAAGAGTGAAATGATAAGAGCCGTTCTTGAGGGTGTTTGCTACCATTTAAGATGGTTCCTTGAAACTGAAGAGAAGAAGGTTAAATCTTCTGAAAAGGTTCGTTTTGTAGGTGGCGGTGCACTCTCAGACCTTACTTGTCAGATTCTTGCGGATTGTACGGGTAAAGTAGTTGAAACCGTTGATACACCTCAGAACGTAGGTGCTATGGGTGCAGCTGTACTTATTGCAGTGGGTATGGGACAGTGTTCATCTATTGAAGATGCTAAAAAACTTATTCCTGTTAGCAAAACCTTTACACCGAATATGGAAGCTAAAAAGGTTTACGATAAATATTACGAGGTTTATAAAAACCTTTATGCCTCAAATAAGAAAAACTTTGAAAACCTTAATTCATAAGCAATTAATTTTGACAAAAAGGCAAAAAATATTGTCATAATATGTTGAAAATCAAGGGTTTTTCTGTTACAATACTGAAAAAGGATTCCAACTAAGGAGCGTGATTTGATGAACATAGCATTGATAGCTCACGATTCTAAAAAAGAACTTATGACACAGTTCTGTATAGCTTATTGCGGTATTTTAAGTAAGCATAGCCTTTGTGCCACAGGTACAACGGGCAAACTTGTTGCGGAGGCAACAGGTCTTAATATAGAAAGATATCTCAGCGGCGCACAAGGCGGTGCACAACAGATAGGCTCAAGAATCGCTTGTGATGAAATTGACCTTTTACTGGTGTTCCGTGACCCTCTTAATCCTAAACCGGGCGAACCCAACGAGGCTAACCTTTTAAGACTTTGTGATGTTCATAATATCCCCGTTGCTACTAATATTGCGACGGCGGAAGCTCTTATTCACAGTCTTGAACGCGGTGACCTCGATTGGCGTGACATCGTTAATCCTAAAGGATAATTAAATTACGGTCGGGTGTGTGAGGTTACGCCTCTTTCACCCGATTTTTTATTGAAAATATATTTTACAGGAGCTTAATATGGCAGGAAATATTAAAGCAATTAAAGGTACTAAAGATACTTTACCTTCAGAAAGTTACAAATTACAATACATTGAACAGGCGGCTCTCGATACGGCTAAGGCTTACGGTTTCCACGAAATGCGTACACCTGTGTTTGAGTATACCGAGCTTTTTGACCGTTCAGTAGGTGAAACTACCGACGTTGTTCAAAAAGAAATGTATACATTTAACGATAAGGGTGACCGTTCTATTACTTTGCGTCCCGAGGGTACTGCCGGTGCAGTACGTTCTTTCTTGGAACACGGTCTTTTTAATGAACCCCTTCCTCAGAAGGTTTGTTATCTCACATCTTGCTATCGTTACGAAAAACCTCAGGCAGGAAGACTCAGAGAATTTCATCAGTTCGGTATTGAATGTTTCGGTGCAGGTTCACCTGTTGCCGATGCAGAGATAATCGCTCTCGCTAACAGTTATTTCAACTTTATCGGTATTGAGAAATTAGCGGTTGAAATTAACTCAATCGGTTGTCCCGAATGCCGTAAAAAATATTCTGAGGCACTTAAAGCATATTTTGAAGACAAAAAGGATGAACTTTGCGAAACTTGTCTTTCCCGTCTTGAACGCAATCCCATGCGTATTCTTGACTGTAAGAGTCCTGTTTGCTCAAAGATAGCCGAAGGCGCACCCGTTGTGCTTGATTATATCTGTGACGATTGTCGCGACCACTTTGAAAAACTTAAGAAATATCTTGATGCTTTAAATATTTCTTATGTGGTTAATCCTCAGATTGTACGCGGACTTGACTATTATACAAGAACTGTTTTTGAGTTCGTTTCTCTTGATGAAAAGACCAAAGGACTCGTTCTTGGCGGTGGCGGGCGTTACGATGGACTTATTGAGGAATTAGGCGGTGCACCGATGCCCGCTTGCGGTTTCGCAATGGGTCTTGAAAGACTTATAATTGCTATGGAAGAAAGCGGTATTCCTTTTCCTGCAGCACCTAAATGCAATCTTTCAATTGTTAGCGCAGGGGAAAATGCACTTCTTAAAGCCCTTGAACTTTCCGCAGACCTCAGAAGTCAGGGTTATAGTGTTAATATTGATACTGTTGGTCGTTCAATTAAAGCTCAAATGAAATTTGCTAACAAATTGAATTCTGAGTTTACAGTTGTTATAGGTGACAACGAGTTGGAAAACGGTGTTGCGATGCTTAAATGTATGGAAGACGGCACACAGACCGAGGTCTCTCTCGATAATTTTGATGAAGCTTTTGAAAGAGCTTATATGAACAAAGCCGTTGCGGATTTTGACAGTGCGGATTTTTCGGCTCTTACCCAGATGGATATAAACAATCTTTTAAGGTGATTATTTATGGAGATTATTGATATTTCCGGAGATTTATTTAAAACTCCCGTTTATCCGGGCGACCCTGAGGGTTATGTTGACCCTATAAAAAATATACGAGCAGGGGATAGTTGCAACCTTAATTCAATATATACCTGTCTTCATACGGCAACCCATATTGACGCACCCTTACATTTCATTGAGGGCGGTAACACAATTGATAAGTTTCCTTTAGACTTGTTTATAGGTGAGTGTTTAGTTGTAGAGGCACCTCCCGGACCTATTACAGGTGCTTTCGCGGAGGAGGCTTTTCCATGGAGTGATTGCGAGAGAGTACTCATTAAAGGTAACGGTCTTTCGTATCTAATGGAGAGCAGTGCCTACTACGTTGTTGATTCAGGTATAAAACTTATAGGTACAGATTCACAGACTATTGGCAACCACGGCTCAAACCATATTATACACCGTGCGTTGCTCAGTGCTGATATTCCGATTATTGAGGGTCTTGATTTATCGGACGTAGAGCCGGGAAGATATTTTCTTATGGCTCAACCTCTTAAGGTGTCGGGTGTTGAGGCAGCACCTTGCAGAGCGATACTTATTAAAAATCATCTTTTCTGGACCGGTTCAAGAAATTAAAATTTTGGCGTGGATTTTATTCTTTCAGATATTAATGTACAAGGGTACGGGGTCTGAAAATAAAGGGTAAAATCCACGTGTATTTTTTTGTAAAATTAAGTTAAAAAATTTTTAGAAAATTAAATAAAAAACTATTGATTTATTCAACCAAAGGGTATATATTAACCATTGATAGGAGATGTATTATGCGATTAGATAAGTACTTGAAAGTATCGCGTATTATCAAGCGACGTACCGTTGCAAATGAGGTTTGCGATGCTAAACACGTTGAAGTTAACGGCAAGGTTGCCCGTGCTTCTTACGAGGTTAAAACAGGCGATATTATTGCTATTCAGATGGGTTCCAATCTTACAAAGTATAAAGTTCTTTCTGTGAATGAATACGCTAAAAAAGAAGAGGCAGCCAATATGTACGAGGTGATAAATTAGAATGAAGGATATTTTGGGTGCAATTATCACTTTTTCGTTAGGTGTAGGAATAGCCACATTAAACTATTATATCTCAAAATATTTCTTGGAAAAAAATCCCGACAAATTTGCTATGACAACAGTTGTTAAACAGATTTTTAATGTTGGATACCTTGTAGCAGTTTATATGTCAGGGGATTTTTTGCCGTTTAAGTTGGTGTATATGCTTATTGGTGCAGTTTTGGGAATAACTTTACCTATGTTTATTTATACGCGAAAACTACTTAAACTCAATGAAGAAAAACGTGGAAAATCACGTGAAAAAGAAGGTGAGTCGGATGGGTGAGAAATCAGAGGTTATAATCGAATTATTTGGTTTTCTCGATGTAACCGGTGAAGTTATCGGGATGTGGATTATATTGGGTATTATCACTTTACTTTCTTTGATAGTGAGATTTACCCTTAAAGAAAAGCCCGGTAAATTCCAGAATATAATAGAAACGGGTATTGAATATCTTGATAACTTTTTTGGCGACACCTTAGGGAAAAAGAAATCGAGAAAGCATTTTACTTTTCTTGCGTCACTTTTTATTTTTATAATATTTTCAAACTATTCGGGGCTTTTTCCGGGTATGGGAATGACTGAATACGTAAAGGCACCTACATCATCCCTTTCGGTGACGGCGGGTCTCGGTATTGTGACATTCATTTTCTTGCAGGTTGCAGGTTTACGTCACAGTGTCAAACATTATTTCAAAAGATTCGTAAGTCCGATGTTTTTTATGTTGCCCCTTTTGTTGCTTGATGAAATTATAAAACCCGCTTCCCTTGCCTTACGATTGTACGGTAATATTTTTGGTGAGGAAACGGTAACTGAGGAACTTTACCATATCTTACCTATTGGTGCTCCCGCGGTAATGATGATTTTATCGTTACTTTTCTGTGCATTACAGGCTATCGTATTTACGATGCTTGTATCAATATACCTTGATGAAGTTACTGAAGAATAATATTTTAAAGGAGAAATAAAAATGGAAAATTCAGGAATTATTGCTATTGCAGCCGCTATCGCTATCGCTATAAGTACACTTGGTCCCTCTATCGGTCAGGGTCTTACTGCAAAAGCCGCAATGGAAAGCATTGCAAGACAACCCGATGCCGCAAAAGACATCCGTTCAACACTTATTATTTCACTTGCCCTTATGGAGGCTCTTACAATTTACGGTCTTCTTATCGGCTTTATGCTTATTTCAAAAATCTAAGGGTGAGAATAAATGAATATACAAATTTCTGTCATAATATGGACTGTGATTTGTTTCGTTGCCTTAATGTTAATTTTACGTAATTTGCTTTTTAAACCATTACTTGATGTTATGGATAAGCGAAGCGAACGCCTTGAAAATGCCAGAAAGAAAAAGGCGGAAATAGAAGAATCTATTCGTGAACACGATGAAAAAATTGCAAAACAACAGGTACAGTATCTTGAAAATCAAAAAAGAGAAGTTGCAGAAAAACTTGTTGAAATTCAGGAAGATAGTAAGGATGCTGTTGCACGGGCTAAGAAAAAGCGTATAACTGATGTTGAAGCTTTTCGTGTTGCTACGAAAGAAGAATGTGAAAAAGCAGTTAGTAATGTCAGTGCCAATGCTAAAAACATTGCAGAGAAATTTGCCGGACAGATAATTGCAAGGTAAGGGATATTATGGAAATACAGTATGTTATTATAAACTTTCTGTTAGTTATCGCTATTGTGGTTATTGCAGGCAGAAAAACAATCAAGTCTATTTTCTCAAAACGTTTAAATCGTATCAATGAAGAATTTGAAGAGATTGAACAAATAGAGAATAGTGAAATTCCTCAGTTTAAGGATTTTGAACCTGAAACTGAGGCGGTTCAGTTATCCGATGATGTGAAAAAAGCTGAACTTGAAGTACAGGCTAAAATTAAAAGAATAGAGTCATTTGCCGAAAGGGAATGCTATGAAATTCATAAGGAAGCCGTTGAAAAAGCGGGTGCGGAAATACTCGAAACCATAAAAAAGAACGTTTGCGAAATATTTTCTCAGGAGCCATATCTCAGCGATTTGAGAGAACGTGAAGAGGAAATGATAGACGATATCCTCAAAGAGGTTAAGCTGACTCCCGGTGATTTAACGTATCTTAAACATCATGATGTTTTGTATGTTACACTCAGTTCAGCTCATAAACTTTCCGAAGAAATTGTCAATAAAGTTGATTCATTTACAACGAAAATGTTGGAAGAGGTCAACGGTAAAACCTCACTTTGGGTTTTAGAGGACCCGTCACTTATCGGGGGTCTTAAACTCAGAATTGGTGATACGGTGTACGATTGCACTGTGTTGGAGGACCTTTACAGATATGAAAAAAGCCTTCGCAGAGTACACATTCCTTTTGAATTAGGCGAAGATGAAATTTTAAATGAGTTCACCTATAAAGCGGAAACCTTTAAACCTAAAATTCATATATATCAGCTTGGCCGTGTTATAACTGTGTCCGACGGTATATGTTGGATGGACGGTCTTGCAGATATTATGTACGGTGAAGTTATCGAGTTTGATTGCGGTGAACGAGGAATGGTACTTGATATTCAACATAATCGTATTGGTTGTGTTATTTTCGGCGAATATCAGAATATTGAAAGTGGTAGCCGTGTAAGACGTATCGGAAGAATAGCTACCGTTCCCGTAGGTGACGAACTTTTGGGTAGGGTAGTCGATTCCGTCGGTAATCCCATTGATGGTAGGGGTTATATTACCACCGAGGAACGCAGACCCATTGAATTTAAAGCCCCCGCGATACTTGACCGCGAAAGTGTAAGTGAACCACTTCATACAGGCTTAAAAGCGGTTGATGCCCTTGTGCCCATTGGTAAGGGTCAACGAGAATTGATTATCGGTGACCGACAGACCGGTAAAAGTGCCATTGCGGTTGATGCAATTATAAACCAAAAGGGCAAAGGTACTATTTGTATATATGTTGCCATAGGTCAGAAGGAAGCTACAATTTCAGAAATAAGGGAAACTCTCGAAAAATATGATGCCCTTGATTATACAGTTATAGTTGCGGCTTCTGCATCGGGTTCCGCGGCTACTCAGTATATTGCACCGTTCAGTGCTACCGCTATTGGTGAGCATTTTATGTATAATGGTAAGGATGTTCTCATTATATATGACGATTTATCAAAACATGCCGTAGCATACCGAGAATTGTCACTTCTTTTGCACAGACCGTCGGGTCGAGAGGCTTATCCCGGTGATATATTCTATTTGCATTCAAGATTATTGGAGCGTTCTGCTAAATTGTCTGAAAAAATGGGTGGCGGTTCTATGACGGCTTTACCCATAATAGAGACACAGGCGGGAGATATTTCTGCATATATTCCCACTAATGTTATATCTATTACCGATGGTCAGATATTCCTTGACAACGAATTGTATAATGAGGGACAACGTCCCGCTATTAATGTTGGTCTTTCCGTTTCCCGTGTAGGTGGCTCGGCACAGACTAAACTTATGAAACAAGTTTCTGCAAATCTTCGTACAAAACTCGCTCAATACCGTGAGTTAATAGACTTTGTTCAATTCGGTGCCGAGGTTGATGCTGAAACGGCTAAAACTATTGAAACAGGTAAAAGACTTACCGAAGGCTTAAAGCAGTCTCGTTATAAACCTCTTGACGACAAATATCAGGCATTGTTACTCTTGGCGATTTCTGAGGGTTACAGCGATGATGTTCCTGTTGAGTCCATATCGGTTTTTGAAGAAGAACTTTATAAATACTTTGACGAACAACACGGAGATTTAATGAGAACTCTTGAGAAGGGTGAAAGGCTCAGCAAAGAGACTCTTAACGAGTTAAAAGAAGCTTTGAGTAAATTTAAAAAGAGGTTTGAATAAATGCCTACCGAACAGGTCCTGAAAAAGAAACTTAAGGGTGTAACTACTACCCGTAAAATATCAAAGGCAATGAAAACTGCGGCTACTGTAAAGTATTCGCAGTTAAGTGCCGTGCATTCAGGATACTCGGAGTACGCAACCCAATGTCGTAATCTTTATGAGAATTGTCGGGATGATTTTTTAAAAGTTTTCAGGTCCGGTAAAGCCAATGGTCCGATTTGCTATATTATTATGGCATCAAACAAGGGCATGTGTGGTAATTTTAATGCGGATTTATTTAATTATGCAGAGAACATTATTTCTGAAGAAAAAAGTGAAAAGGAAATTATTCTCTGTGGCGAAAAGACTATCTCTTATTTTAAAAATAAGGGATACGAATCTGTAAGGGAATATGTTTTTAACGATGTTCCGAAATTTTCAGAGGCTAAAAGTTTCTATGAAGATTTACGTAATTTAATATCTGAAAAAGAATACAGTTCAGTTAAAATAGTTTATCCTCAGTATGTTAATATGGTACGACAGTACCCTTGTGAAAATGAATTGTTTAATTCGGAGAACACAAAGAATAATGATACAAGTGATGTGCTTTTTATACCCGATAAAGAGACGGTTATAAAAGAAAGTGCAGAAAAAATAATTACATCAATGCTTTACGGGTTTATTCTTGAAACGGCAATAGGTGCTCAGGCGGCTACCGTTATGAGTATGCGTTCTGCTTATGATACGGCGGTTGAATATGAAGAAAAACTCGAAAGCGAAATAAACAGGAAAAGACAAAGCAGGGTTACGGCGGATGTTATCGAAACCTTTGCAGAGTATTTCAGAGAAGAGGAGTAGTATATATGGCAAAAGGTTCCATAGGTATGGTTCAACGAATAACGGGTCCCGTTGTTGATGTTTTGTTTAATGTTGATGAAATTCCCGAAATACTCCACGCTCTCGAAATTGAAGTACATGATGAAGTTTATGTTCTTGAAGTTTCTCAGCATCTTGGTGACGGTGAGGTTCGATGTATCTCAATGTACCCTACGGACGGGATTTCACGCGGTGTAAAAGCTATTGATACGGGTATGCCTATTACAGTTGGTGTTGGTGAGGAAACCCTTGGTCGTATGGTAAACGTTATCGGACAACCAATTGATATGGGTGAGCCAATAAAGGCAAAGGAATATTGGCCTATTCACCATTCTGCACCTCCGTTTATTGACATTGTACCCCCTGAAGAATTGCTTGAAACGGGTATTAAGGTTATTGACCTTATGACACCTTATGTAAAGGGCGGTAAAATAGGTCTTTTTGGCGGTGCCGGTGTAGGTAAAACGGTTCTTATTATGGAACTTATAAGAAACGTTGCTTTTGAGCATGACGGATATTCGGTGTTTGCGGGTGTTGGTGAGCGTTCAAGAGAAGGTAATGACCTTTGGAACGAAATGAAACAGTCGGGCGTTTTGGATAAGACGGCACTTGTTTTCGGTCAGATGAATGAAACTGCAGGTGCAAGATTACGCGCACCTTTGGTTGGTCTTACAATGGCGGAGTATTTCCGTGAAAGTTCCCACAAAGATGTACTTCTTTTCATAGATAATATTTTCCGTTTCACACAGGCGGGTTCGGAAGTTTCAGCACTTTTAGGTAGAATGCCCTCGGCGGTTGGTTATCAACCTACCCTTGCCAGTGAAATGGGTAAATTACAAGAGCGAATAGTTTCTACGGGTAATGGTTCAATTACATCTGTTCAGGCGGTATATGTACCTGCGGATGACCTTACTGACCCTGCACCTGCCACTACTTTCTCCCACCTTGATTCAACAACCGTTCTTTCACGAAAAATTGTTGAGTTGGGTATTTATCCGGCAGTTGACCCCTTAGAGTCTACTTCGAGAATTCTAACTCCTGATTATGTGGGTGAAAGGCACTATCGTGTCGCAAAAGAAACCCGCAGGGTGTTGCAGAAATATAATGAACTTCAGGATATTATTGCAATTCTTGGTATGGATGAGCTTTCTGCCGAAGATAAGGCACTTGTAAAAAGAGCGAGAAGAATTCAACGTTTCTTCAGCCAACCTTTCCACGTTGCGGAAAAATTCTCAGGATATAAGGGCGCTTATGTTCCTTTGGAAAAGACCATTGATGGTGTCGAAAGAATTTTAAGCGGTGAACTTGACCATATACCGGAGCAGTATTTCCTTATGTGCGGTGCAATAGATGACGTTATAAATAATTACAATAACGAACACGGTGATGACAATGAGTGAGTCTTTGTTGCTTAAGGTTATTACACCTGAAAAAGAATATATTTATGACAATTGTGATTCTGTAAGCTTTTGTGTCAGTGATAACCAAAAGGGTAATGGTGGCGGACGCTACGGTATACGTAAGGGACACGCAAAGGCAGTTTTTAGTTTGGATAACGGGAAACTTTCCGCTTCTAAAAATAGCGAAGGTGTAGTTGAAATGATTACATCCTCGGGCTTTGCAAAAGTTGAGGATAATACTGTTACAGTAATAGTGGACGAGTTACAAATAATATAATTAACAGAGCAAGGATGGCGTTTAAATGACCTCTTTGCTCTGTTTTTTAGTCATCTTGACCAATGTGCTCAATATTTTTCTGTTAATATGTCAAAAATTAGTAAAAGTATATAAAAACGTTGACAGTTTGGGTTGTAGATGATACAATTTATATGAAAAAGAGAATAAACACAGAAAGGGATGTTTTTATGAACATTACTATCATTGGCCGTAAATGTAACCCTCGTGAAGACTTCCGTCTGCGTGCAGAAAAGCGTCTGAGTAAAATCGACAAGCTTTTTGGTGAGGAGGCTACCGCGAAGGTAACCGCAACTGTTGAAAAATCCTGCCATATTGTGGAGGTGACGGTCACCAAAAGCGGTATGATTTTCCGTGCCGAAGAAAGTGCGGAAAATATGATTGATGCTCTTGATAATTGTGTTGATTCCCTTATAAGACAGATTCGCAAAAATAAAACCCGTCTTGATAAAAAACTTCATTCAGAGGTTCTTGACGATTTCTTTGAACCACTTGATGAAGACGAGGATTTCGATATTATCAGGGAAAAAACAATTTCTCTTAAGCCCCAGAGTGTTGAAGAAGCTATTTTACAAATGAATCTTTTAGGTCATAAGTTCTATATGTTTCTTAATGCGGATACGGACGAGATAAACGTTGTTTATAAACGTAACGCAACGGGCTACGGTGTTATCGCACCAGACAATTACAAGTAAATTTATTAGATTTTTAATAGACTCCTTTCAAAACAGGCAGACCGCTATTAGCGGTCTGTTTGTTTTTTGTGTTGCAAAACGTAGAAATTAGTAATATAATGGAAATTGCAATAGATTATGCACACTTTACTGTGTCAGGAGGAAGATATATGTTTTGTCCTAATTGCGGAATTAAAATGGATGACGGAACGGCTTTTTGCGGTAATTGTGGTTTTAATGTAGCAGAGAGTGAGGGTGCAGGAGAAACAGCCTTATTGACTGAACCTCCCGTGAACTTTGTTCGTACTAATCAAAGTATTACGTTTGCTGAAAATCAACCTGTGTCTCAGGCACCCCGGCATACGGAACAACAAAAAACTCAAGGCGTTTTAACTCAGGATAATCCTTCTCAAAAGGATGCTCCGAAAAAAGAAAAAACTAAAAAACAAAAGCAACCCAAAGAAAAAAAGAAAAAGAAAACCGGATTGATTGTTGCGCTTGTTCTCGTGTTCTTGGCTATAGTTATGGTTTTCGTGGCTATAGTTGGTCTTGTTATAGGTTCATTCTTCATTTCACCGAAAGCGACTGCAGAGGACTTTGCATCAAAACTTTCAAAGCAGGATACGCAGGGTGTATATGATTTGATGTTTGATGAAAATTCTGTTGTTACCTACGAAGAATTCAATGATAAATATCTTAACGATGATGCTTTTGTGCTCAGTGCTTTTGCGGGTAACGAGGATTATGAAGTAGTTGAAATTAGCGAAGATGATACTACGTCTGTTTTTGAAGTGCGTTACTATAACGGCAATATTATGACATTAACTATCGAGAAAACCAAAGACGGTTTCTTGTATTTTGATGAGTATAGTGTATTTACAGACGCTTGTTCTGTATATGACGTGTATATTCCCGATGGTGCTTTGTTATACGTAAACGATATCAGGATTGTTGACGAGCCTGAATCTGATAAGGTTACGGGTCTTAATAAATATACAATTTCACCTCTTTTAACAGGGGAGTATAATTTAAAAGTACAGTATATGGATACTACCTACGAAAAACGCATTTATGTGTTGGATGATATGTATTATAATACTATTACTCTTGATGCAGATGATATAGAGTTCGGCAGTACAATAAAAAATGCGGACGCTTACACAACTGATGATGCCGAGGCTTTCTTCGGTAAAGTTATGGATGACTATACGTTCAATGCGTACAGAGTTGTTTATTACGGTACTCCCGAAAGTCTTTTGACCTATGGTATAGAAAGCATTGCCGTAAATGACTACCGCATTTATACAGGCAAGGATTATAACTCCGAAATTGAAAAAGTCTCAGATGATGCAAAGGACGGTATTCTCGTTTCAGATATTATGACCGAGGAAGAGTATACCGCATTGGCTACAAATGACGAGGGATATAAGGTTTACAAACTCTCCGAAGTACAGAATAAAATTAATGCTCTCTGGGGTTCCGGTGCTATCAGTGTAGCTACCCTTATTAACGAAGATGATATTGTTACATCCAAGGGCTTCTTGCTCCGTGTGGGTGAAAACGCCGAAAAAGGTAAGTTTGATTATTACGGCAAGGTTAAATCTTCGAAACTTGACGCAGCTGCAAGTCGCGTTGTAATTGAAGCATATATTTTAAAATGCGACGTCGAAAATAAAAAAATTTACGACGAGGGTACAGGTTTACAGATAGCATCGGGTCAGATTAACCGCGGTGCAGGTGTTGATTTTGATGCAATTGTAAATGAACTTAAGATTAATACCAAAAAGATGGAAACAATTAGATTCAGTTTCCAACTTTCAAGTGCAGGTGTTACCCTTTTGGGTGCAACTGAAAATGCAGTTTCTAAGGATGTTCTTAATGCACAGAATGTTGTTCTTCAGAAATATGCTCAGAGTTTTTATATGAAAGTCAAGGCGGATGGCGGACTTAATATGCGTTACGAGCCTACGGATAAATCACAGGTTTTAAAACTTGTTCCCAATAATTCTGCCATTGAGGTACGCGGATATAGTTCCAATATTAAAGATTGGGTCTATGTATACTGGGGCGGTTACGAAGGATGGGTAAATTATAAATACCTCGTTCCTGCCGAGTATACTTCACAACCATCGGGAGAGGTTTATTGGTATAAGGTAAAAGCGGACGGCGGTCTTAATATGCGTAACGCCGCTAATCAGAAAGGTAAACTTATTAAACTTATCCCTGATAAATCAGTTGTTAAGTTTATTTGCTATAATGTGGATGCAACATGGGCATATGTTATTTATAACGATTCCTACGCAGGTTGGGTAAATACAAATTACATCAAATTTGATTATTCAACCGATGCCTGATGAATTTCAAAAGAAAAACTCGTCCGAATGTTTCGGGCGAGTTTTTTGTATCATTTTTCTTAAATATAAATATAATAGAAAGTTAGAAGAATTTTTAAGGTATAAATAACTAAAATTCTTTTCATTTTTGCGGATTTTTGGTCAATACAAAGAAGATTAAAAATGCACTTGAAAAAAAGTTTTAAGGGTTATATAATTGTTACAATATTAACATTTTACTAAAAGGAGAAATATATATGGCAAGGGTTTATAACTTCTCAGCAGGTCCCTCAATGCTTCCCGAGGAAGTGTTAAAAAAAGCCGCAGCAGAGATGCTTGACTATGAAGGTTGCGGTCAGTCTGTTATGGAGATGTCACATCGTTCAAAAGTTTTTGATTCTATCATTAAATCCGCAGAGTCTCTTTTAAGAGAACTTATGAATATTCCGGATAATTACAAAGTTCTTTTCCTTCAGGGTGGTGCTACAACTCAGTTTGCGGCTATTCCTATGAACTTTATGAACAATAGCGGTAAAGCGGATTACATTATCACAGGTCAGTGGGCTAAAAAGGCTTTCGGCGAAGCTAAAAAGTATGGTGATGCAGTTGCGGTTGCTTCATCTGCCGATAAGACATTCTCTTATATCCCCAAAACAACCCGTGAAGATTTCCGTCAGGATGCAGACTATGCATACATCTGTATGAACAATACAATTTACGGTACTGTTTTCCATGAACTTCCCGATACAGGTGACGTTCCTCTTATTGCGGATATTTCAAGTTGCTTCCTCTCAGAGCCTCTTGATGTTACTAAATTTGCTATGGTTTATGGCGGTGCTCAGAAAAACATTGCACCTGCAGGTCTTACAATCGTAATCGTTCGTGAGGATATTCTCGGCAATGCCCGTGATTACACACCAATGATGCTCGATTACAAAGTACACGCAGATGCAGATTCACTTTCAAATACACCTCCCTGCTACACAATTTACATCTGTAAACTTGTGCTTGAGTGGATTAAATCAATCGGCGGTCTTGAGGCTATGGCTGAGCGTAACCGTAAAAAAGCAAAAATTCTTTACGATTTCCTTGACAATAGCAAAATGTTCCGCGGTACTGTTGTTCCCGAGGACCGTTCACTTATGAACGTTCCCTTTGTTACAGACAATGATGAACTTAACGCTAAATTTGTAAAAGAAGCAGAGGCAGCAGGTTTTGTTAACCTTAAAGGTCACAGAAGTGTTGGCGGTATGAGAGCTTCTATTTACAACGCAATGCCCATTGAAGGTGTTGAAAAACTCGTTGAGTTTATGGCTAAGTTTGAAGAAGAAAATTCCTGAAAGGAAGATATATAATGTTTGATATTCTTACACTTAATAAGATTTCACAAATCGGTCTTAAAGAGTTGGATGAAAAATACAATATCACCGATAGTTGTGATGCTCCCGACGGTATTATCGTTCGTTCTGCTGCAATGCACGACTACAACTTTAACGAAAAAACTCTTGCAGTAGCAAGAGCAGGTGCAGGTGTTAACAACATCCCCGTTGACGAATGCACTAAAAAGGGTGTAGTTGTATTCAATACTCCCGGTGCTAATGCAAACGCAGTTAAGGAACTTGTTATTGGCGGTCTTATGATGTCATCAAGACGTGTTGTAGCGGCTTATGATTGGTGCAAAACCCTTAAGGGCGAAGGCGAAAACGTTGGTAAACTCGTGGAAAAAGGTAAATCACAGTTTGCAGGTCCCGAGATTCTCGGTAAAACTCTCGGTGTAGTTGGTCTTGGTGCTATCGGCAGACTTGTTGCAAGTGCTGCAAATGCTCTCGGTATGAAAATCGTTGGTTACGACCCCTATTTCAATGAAGAGTTCAAAGGCGAACTTCCTCTTGATACAGAGTACGTTGATTCTCTTGATGCAATATACGAAAAGTCCGATTACATCACACTTCATCTTCCTTGCGTTCCCGCAACAAAGGGTATGATTAACGCAGATACAATCGCTAAGATGAAAGATGGCGTTCGTATTCTTAACTTTGCACGTGGTGAACTTGTAGTTGGTGCAGATATGGCAGAGGCAGTTAAATCAGGTAAGGTTGCCGCTTACGTTACTGACTTCCCCTCAGACGAGGTTATAGGCGTTGAAAACGTAACTGCACTTCCTCACTTGGGTGCATCGACTCCCGAAAGCGAAGAAAACTGTGCATATATGGCAGCGGTTGAAATCCGCGAATTCCTTGAAAAAGGTAATATCAAAAACTCCGTAAACTTCCCCAATGTTGCACTTGATAACGAGGGCGAGAGGGTTTCAATTATCCACTATAACGCACTTAACGTTATGAACGATGTTCTCGGAGCATTTATGAAAAACGGTGTTGAAACAACGGGCTTTGCTTCAAAGGCAAAGGGTGAGTATGCATACACACTTGTAGTTGCAGACAAAATCCCCGAAAGTGTTATAAACACACTTAAGGCTAATGAAGATGTTATAAAAGTAAGAAAGATATAAAAAATACGTCCAACCGGGAAGGTTGGACGTATTTTTTATGCTATCTGTTTAAAATGCCCATCGTCATATTTTAAAACAATTACTTCCATTGACTCATCGCTTAAACTGTAACCGTCAAAATAATATATATATGTAATTTTTTTATCATCAACAGTAACCTTGAAATTGGACTCATCTTTCAACGGGGCGTAGCCATCATCGCCATCGGCACGAGCAATTTTGTGTATAAGGATAGAATCGGTTTTTTCATATATTGTAGAGTTTCCGCTTAAAAGAAGACTTCTGCTTGAGATTACAATGTCTGCATCAAAATTCTCGTAAGAATATAATTTTGTCGTAGCCTCTGCATATACGGCAAAATCTGCCGCAAAGCCCTGAATTAAAAGTAGGGGAAGTAAAATAATATTACCAATTAAGAATAATAACTTTTTCTTTTTTATAGTCAATACTATAAACATGACGAACTCGGTTATTAAAAACAATAAATATCCGATTTGATATACGAAATATAAACACGTGTTTTCAAAAAGAAATAATTCGTATCCGTTGTTTAATAA
This sequence comes from Oscillospiraceae bacterium, assembly GCA_015066345.1. Taxonomy (GTDB): domain Bacteria; phylum Bacillota; class Clostridia; order Oscillospirales; family Acutalibacteraceae; genus DTU089. The sequence continues at coordinate 41,456 of SVOQ01000012.1, read as the reverse complement.
AAGGTTACTTGATATACCAATAAGTAAAAAGATAACTGCAAAAATCTGGAATATCCAAATGTAAAGATTCTTTGTTTTCATTACGTTCCCTCCTTTAAAGGTAAAGCGTATTGTAATCATACAGATGTCAGGCTAAGCCTTGCTATCATGGAATAACATTTCCTGCACTTGAGAAGATTTCGTACCATTCCTGTTTTGTGATAGTTATATCTGCCGCCGCGGCACATTCGAGAAGGCGGGAAGGATTCATTGTACCTGTAAGGGGTTGCATTTTTGCAGGATGACGGAGAATCCATGCAATAACAATTGTTGATTTTGTAACACCATATTTGTCGGCTAATTCCTGAAGCTTAGCGTTAATTTCGGGGAAGTCCGGGTTATCCACATAAACGCCCTCAAAGAAACCATATTGGAATGGTGACCAGGCTTGAATTGTAATGTCCTCGTATCGGCAGTATTCAAGTACACCGCCGTCACGGTCAATGGCATTATCCTCACGCATATTAACGTAAAGACCCTGTTTTACAATGTGACAATCGGTGATGCTGAATTGCAACTGATTTGCACAAATAGGTTCATCACCCATATATTTCTGTAAAAGTCGCATCTGCATGGGGTTTTGATTAGATACACCGAAATGACGCACTTTGCCTTGTTCTTTTAGCGTCAGGAGCGCTTCTGCGACCTCTTCGGGCTCATAGAGGGTATCGGGTCTGTGGAGCAAAAGAAAGTCCAGATAGTCTGTATTAAGCCTTTTAAGGCAACCTTCGGTGGATTCGATGATGTGTTCTTTAGAAAAGTCGAACATCACTTTACCGGGACAAATACCGCATTTGGACTGTAAAATAATTTTTTCGCGTATATCGTCATTCATACCAATGGCTTTTGCGAAAACTTCTTCACTTTTACCGCCACCGTAAAGGTCTGCGTGGTCAAAAAAGTTGAGTCCCGCCCCCATAGCGGTATCTATAACTTCTTTTGCTTCGTTGACGGTTTTGTCCGCCATACGCATACAACCAACGGCGATAACGGGCACGTCAACACCGCTTTTTCCCAGCTTCATTGTTCTCATAAATATTAGTCCTTTCTTTTTATTAATGTTGGGTAACAGTGAGAGAACTACCCACCACCACACCTACGGTGCGGTCCCCCTCCCTATGCTTTGCACAGGGATGATAGGCTTCGCACCACTTTAGTTTTAGTATATCTGACACAAAATTCGCGTTCTGCCTTTTCTTGTGTCACCTAAGATTTCGGTGCAACGAAATCTACCATAACCTCTTACAGAAATTATATTATTGATTTCGATATTTTTTGAGGAACTGAGGGCTAGTTTACCGTTTACAAATACTTTTTCGCCGTCAATCAGAGCCGAACTTTTACTTCGTGATATATTATATACGGCGGAAATTATGCTATCCAGACGTAAAGATGCCACAATAATTGTTTTTTCGGTAGGCTCGGGGAATATATTTTCGGGTAATTCATTGCAAACACTGCAATAAACACTTGTATGCTTGACCTTTGTAAGATTATCAATAATAAATTTACTTATACTATCAAGACAGAAAAGGTAACCTACGTTGTCCTTAATTATAATATCACCAAGTGTTTCTCTTTTAATTCCTAATCCGATTAAAGAACCTAAAAAGTCGCGATGGGTTAAATCGTCGGAAAATTTTGCAGACAAAGGTTCAATACAAATAATTGTAATTGGTGGTTGGGGAGGGTAGCAAATATCATTTTCGTCACCGAAACAAGCAATTTTTCGTTCTGCATCAGGGTAACCGCCTTGTAAGTTGTAACCGTATTTTATGGTTTCGAAAAGAGTGGTCTGCTCATATAAATTGAGAAAATCGCTGTAAGTGTAAATTCCACGATTTTCAGACCGAACAGATAATTCTTTGATTCGATTTTTAAAGATTTGTAATTCGTCTGCCAATATTTTCACCTCCGCGTGTTTTTAGTATATCATAATATTATTTATAAATAAAGCAACAGTTATGATTTTTCGCTAAATCATAACTGTTGTAATTTTATCTTTTCTTTTTACCGCCAAAGAATCCGCGTTTTTCTTCGGGTTTAACGGGGTTCTTTCCGAGGGTTTCATTGAAATGAAGCAATGCGGCTTTCTGGGTCTCGTTAAGGTTACGGGGAACATCAACTATAATTCTTATAAGTTGGTCACCGCGACGAGTAGAATTAAGTACGGGTATACCGCGACCTTTAAGTTTGAAAACATCACCCGGTTGTGTACCTGCGGGTAAATCGTATTCAACATTGCCGTCAAGGGTGGGAACACGTAACTTATCACCCAATGTAGCCTGAATGTAGGAAACGCGCATATCATACCATACGTTATAACCGTCGCGTTCAAAGAATGGATGGGGTTTAACGGCAATTCTAACGTGTAAATCACCTGCGGGTCCGTTGTTAAGACCATGGTTACCCTCGCCACGTACGGGGATTGTCTGACCGTCTGCTATACCGGCGGGGATAGTAACATCCTTATTTATGGTTTTGCGTATTCTGCCGGTGCCTTTACAACGTGAACAAGGATTGGGGTTAAATGTACCTTTACCGCCACAACGTTGACAGGTTTTGGATGTACTGATTGTACCAAAGGGGGTTCGTTGTTGAACGTTCACCTGACCTCTGCCGTTACAATCGGGACAGGTCTGGGGTTGACTGCCTTTAGCCGCACCGTTACCGCCACATTCGTCACAAGCCTCTATACGTTGGAAATTAACCTTTTTGGTGCAACCCTTAGCGGCTTCTTCAAATGTAAGATGAATTGATGTCTGTATGTCACTGCCACGACGGGGTGCTCTTGGGTTGGAACGAGAACCGCCTCCGCCGAAACCACCGAAGAATGAACCGAAAAGGTCACCAAGGTCAAATTCCATACTGTCGCCGAATCCACCGAAACCACCGCCAAAGCCACCTTGACCTGCACCGTAACTCGGGTCAACACCCGCAAAACCGAAACGGTCGTATTTTTCCTTTTTGTCAGCATCCGAAAGTATTTCATAAGCCTCATTGGCTTCTTTGAATTTTTCCTCAGCCTCTTTATTGTCGGGGTTAAGGTCGGGGTGGTATTTTTTGGCAAGTTGACGATAAGCCTTTTTTATTTCGTCGGGTGTAGCACTTTTTTGTACGCCCAGGACCTCGTAATAATCTCTTTTGTCTGCCATAACAGATTCCTTTCTGTTATCCGCCAAAGACGGCGCCTCGGAATGAGGTACCGTCTTGGATGATTTTAGTTTTTATCAGTCAACGTCTGTGAAGGGCGCCTCTGTGTAACCGTCACCCTGTGCACCTGCGTTGGGGTCGAAACCTGCACCGCCCATATTGGGGTCAAAGCCCTGTGCACCACCTGCAGCTTTGTAAAGCTTTTCAGAGATTTCATAGAACTTGGTCTGAAGTGCTTCCTGTTTTGCTTTGATATCCTCAATGTTGTCGCCTTTGAGAGCTTCTTTAAGGTCATCAATTTTAGCGTTGATTTCGTTTTTGTCTGCTTCTTCGAACTTGTCGCCACTGTCTGCAAGAAGTTTTTCGCACTGGAATACCATCTGGTCTGCACCATTGCGGATATCTACTTCTTCTTTACGTTTTTTATCTTCCTCAGCAAACTGTTCTGCTTCTCTTACAGCACGGTCGATATCGTCCTTGCTCATATTTGTGGAAGATGTGATAGAGATTGACTGTTCTTTACCTGTGCCAAGGTCCTTAGCGGAAACGTGAACGATACCGTTTGCGTCAATGTCAAAGGTAACTTCAATCTGAGGTGTGCCACGACGTGCGGGAAGAATACCGTCAAGGTGGAACATACCGAGAGTTTTGTTATCTTTTGCGAATTCTCTTTCGCCCTGAAGAACGTGGATTTCAACTGATGTCTGATTGTCTGCAGCAGTTGAGAATACCTGACTCTTCTTTGTGGGGATAGTTGTATTTCTTTCGATAATCTTTGTGCAAACATTACCGAGAGTTTCGATACCGAGTGAAAGGGGAGTAACGTCAAGAAGGAGGAGACCCTCGACGTCACCGCCGAGAACACCTGCCTGAAGTGCGGCACCGATAGCAACACATTCGTCGGGGTTGATGCCCTTGAAGGGTTCTTTGCCTGTATATGCCTTAACTGCATCCTGAACTGCGGGGATTCTTGAAGAACCACCAACCATAAGAACTTTACTGATTTCGCTTACTGAGAAACCTGAGTCTGCGATTGCCTGACGAACGGGACCCATTGTTGCTTCAACAAGGTCTGCAGTAAGTTCGTTGAACTTTGCTCTTGTGAGAGTTGTATCAAGGTGGAGAGGGCCTGCTTCAGTCATAGTGATGAAGGGAAGGTTGATAGCAGAGGAAGTAACGCCTGAAAGCTCGATTTTTGCTTTTTCTGCAGCTTCTTTAAGTCTCTGCATAGCCATTTTATCAGTTGAAAGGTCTGTACCGTTTTCTTTTTTGAATTCAGCAACGAGCCAGTTGATGATTCTCTGGTCGAAGTCGTCACCGCCGAGACGGTTGTTACCTGCGGTTGCTTTAACTTCCTGAACACCGTCACCCATTTCGATAATGGAAACGTCGAATGTACCGCCACCTAAGTCGTAAACCATAACTTTCTGTTCTGCTTCTTTATCGATACCGTAAGCAAGAGCAGCGGCTGTGGGCTCGTTAACAATACGTTTAACTTCAAGACCTGCGATTTTACCTGCGTCTTTTGTTGCCTGACGCTGAGCGTCTGTGAAGTATGCGGGAACAGTAATAACTGCTTCTGTAACTTTTTCGCCGAGGTAGCTTTCTGCGTCTGCTTTAAGTTTAGCAAGAATCATTGCAGAAATTTCCTGGGGGGTGTAGTTTTTATCGTCAACAGTTACTTTGTAGTTTGTACCCATTTCACGTTTGATAGATGAAATTGTTCTTGTGGGATTCTGCACAGCCTGACGCTTTGCAACCTGACCAACAAGTCTTTCGCCTGTTTTACTGAAACCAACAACAGAGGGAGTTGTTCTGTTTCCCTCTACGTTAGCGATAACAACGGGTTCACCGCCTTCGATAACTGCTACACATGAGTTTGTTGTACCTAAGTCAATACCAATTGCTTTTGCCATAATTAAAAACCTCCGTATATATAATATGTTTTATGTTTTTTAATTTGTAACCTGAACGGTTGCAAATCTGAGAATTCTGTCACCCATTCGGTAACCTTTTTCGAAAACACCGGCAATAGTGCCTTCGGGAAGGTCGGGATTTTCAACAGTCATAACTGCGTTATGGATGTTGGGGTCGAATTCGTCACCAACTTCACCGAATGCTTCAACTTCAAGTGTACCGAGAATATCTTTTAACTGAGTGAATGTCATCTCGATACCTTTGCGGTAAACTTCAATGTCGTCGGTTTTATTATCGGTTGCTCTGTCGAAATTATCAATTACGGGGAGCAACGTTTTTAACGTGTTTGCTTTTGCATCGCCATAAAGAACTTCTTTTTCGCGTTGCGAACGGTTGCGGAAGTTGGAATACTCTGCAAGAGTTCTTAAATGTGTGTCTTTAAGAGTGGCGATTTCCTGATTTAATTTTTCGATTTCTTCGTTGAGTTTTTCAACTTCGGCTTTTTTGTCCGATTTTTTCTTTTTGATTTTTGATTCTTTTTCAACTACGGGCTCCTGAGCTTCTTCGGGAGTTACCTTTGTTTCTTCGGTAGACATTTCTTCTCTCCTTTTTATTCGTCGAGGGTTTCGGTAAGCATATTACCGATAACACCTGCAAGATATTTTATAGTAGGTATAAGGTGGGCATAATCAAGACGGGTAGGACCTATAATTCCGATTGACCCGCTATCTTTATTACCTACGGAATATTTTGAAAAAATTGTTGTACTGTTTTTAAGTTCGCGGTAAATATTCTCGCTACCAATTGCAACATTTAAAGGTGCTTTGTGGGAGTCGAGCAAATTTTCTAAGGGAGTACCTCTATGGATGAAATCCATAAGTCCGAAGGCTTCTTCTGAAAGCTCCGTGTGGTTCAGAATATTGTTTTGTCCTTTGAGGTGTAAGTCAGTGGTTTTGACCGCTTCACAAAGGTCTGCGATCGCACACAGGAAAGGGGACATCACAAAAACCTTATCACCAAGGGAAGCAACTAATGTCTGTATAAAGGGAATTGAAATATCAGAAACGCTACGACTTGTGAAATATGTCTGGCAGATGTTATAGAAAACCTCTGCGATATCCATATTGATTTCTGTATCACTTCTGACGACTGCGCTTTTAAGAATACCTGAGGAAGCGAGTAAAACTATCATAGCGGTGTGGTTGCTTAAGGGTACTAACTCAATACGCCTTATTACCGCATCACTATCGGCGGGAGAAGAGGAAACTGCAACGCAGTTTGTAAGCTCCGCGAGAATGCTACCCGCTTTTTCTAAAAGTTTATCGGGTTCACCTGAAAAAGATCCCAACCAGATTTTTATGCGTTCCTGTTCGTCGGCGTCTAATTCGTAGTCAGCCATGAGATTATCTACATAATATCTGTATCCCATCTGGGAGGGGATTCTGCCGGCGGAAGTGTGAGGTTGAGCGAGAAGACCGAGTTCAACTAAATCCGCCATATCGTTTCGTATAGTAGCTGATGAAACGGCATTTCCCATCTGGGTGCATATAACTTTAGAACCAACGGGTTCGCCCGTTGCGATATAACGCTCAACGATAACCGCAAGGATATGTTGTTTGCGTTCTGATAATTCAAGCACAGGCGTCACCTCACTGTTAATGATGTTTAGCACCCGTTAGCACTCTTAACACCTGAGTGCTAACTCTGTTAATAATATACCCCGAAAAAGAGCTTTTGTCAACCGTTTTGGAATTATTTTTTGTAAATAGTTTGTGAATATGTGTAAAACAAATGCAAAATGCAGAATTCAAAATGCAAAATTATTGGGGAACTTCGTGTATATTATATACAATAAATAATATGAACAAGAGCACTCCTTTTGCAAATGAAAAGGAGTGCTCTTGTTTGTGTGACAACAAATGAGGTTGTGTTTGAGTATATTATAGTCGAATTATGAACTAAAATCAATAGTTTATATATGAACTATTATAAAATTTATGTATTAGATAAAATAGGAGGTGTTCAAATATGAATTATGCACAAAGAATTAGAGATTTGCGTGAAGATGGTGACTATACGCAAAAAGAAATTGCGGATATTCTTAAAACTACGCAGTCATATTACGCACAGTATGAAAATGGACACAGACCTTTGCCGATTGACCACCTTATCACACTATGTAAGTTTTATAACGTAAGTGCTGATTACATTTTAGGGTTAAAGGATGAGATGTAATTATACATTTGGTGCGATAATTTCGATTTGTAAAACTATAATATAATCGACACGGAGTGCCCCGAAATTATTCATTTTTCAATATTCAATATTCATTAAAACAAAAAATCCCTGTCCGATTTCGGACAGGGATTTGATTGTTTAATTACTGCTCAACGGGATAAACACTAACTTTTTTGCGGTCTCTGCCAAGACGTTCAAAACGAACCTGACCGTCAACAAGAGCAAAGAGTGTATCGTCTTTACCTTTGCCTACGTTAGTACCGGGGTGGATTTTAGTGCCTCTCTGTCTTACGAGGATGTTACCTGCAAGAACATACTGACCGTCAGCTCTTTTAGCACCGAGTCTCTTGGATTCGGAATCACGGCCGTTACGGGTAGAACCCATACCTTTTTTATGAGCAAATAACTGGATGTTGATTTTAAGCATTCGTTACACCTCCGTAGTAGTTATCGTAACATTTTTAGGGTATTGTCCGGCTAATTCATTAATATGAAGTTCGAAGCCGAGCAAGATATCTTTAGCTTTAGTTGCACTCTCTGAGGGGATTAAGATTTTCATAAGACCGTCATCAACATCGGCAGAAACGGGGAGTTTCATAATTTCGATGAGGGTGTTAGCGGTCATATAAGCCGCCGAGGAAACCGCGGAGCAAACAATGTCGTTGCCGTGGGTACCGTAGCCGGAATGGCCCGAAATCTCAAAACCTATGGGTGCATCGGATAAATGATAAAAATTAACCTTTATCATTGATTACGCATTGATGGCTGAAATCTCAACCTTTGTATAGGGCTGTCTGTGACCCATTTTGCGCTTTTCATTCTTTTTGGGTTTGTAGGTAGCAACAACGATTTTCTTGCCTTTGCCGTTTTTAAGAACCTTTGCGCTAACGGAAGCACCGTCAACGTAAGGAGCACCGACTTTAATACCGTCATCTGCACCAACTGCGATAACCTTATCGAAGGTTATTTCGGAATCAGCTTCAACTTCAAGTTTCTCAACGAAGATAACGTCGCCGTTCTGAACTTTGTACTGTTTTCCGCCTGTTTCGATGATTGCGTACATAGATTATTACCTGCTTTCTTTCAGTCTCGCTAACAAGGCACACTTTTGTGTTTGTGGGCATAACAAAACACCCGCCCTTAATATGCGGCAAATGGTATTTTAACAGATATTATCGGGTTTGTCAACAAGAATTTCCGCTTTTTTAAGTTCTTTTTTTATATCATCAGGTTCACTTGCAGTGAAGGTTAATTCCTCACCTGAAACGGGATGTATGAATGTAACACTCTTACAATGAAGGGCGGCACGCCTGAGATTTTCGGTAACGGGTGCTCCGTACATTTCATCACCTAAAAGCGGGTGACCTATATATGCACAGTGAACCCTTATCTGATGGGTTCTTCCTGTTTCTGTTTTTATTTCAAGATATGATTTACCGTCAAAGAAGTCAAGTACTCGCCAATGGGTTACGGCAGAGTCGCCACCGTCACCTACGGCACGAATAGTTTTGTTTGGGTCGGGTCTGTAAATAGGGGCGTTTACGGTGCCTGATTTCTCCATTTCTCCACACGCAATGGCAGTATAGACTTTTTCAATATTACCGTTGAGACGGGAAGCACTGAAAGAATTTTTTGCAAAAATCATAACTCCGGATGTAACCTTATCCAATCTTCCTACGGCACGGGGTGTTAAATTCTCTTGGTTGGTTTTCACAAGATAGTTTGCAACCGCATTGCAAAGAGTACCGTTAGGATGATTATATGTGGGGTGTACTGATACTCCTGACGGTTTATTTATAATGAGTATATCGTCATCCTCGAAGATAATCTCAAGGTCCGTTTCCCATAATTCGGGGAGTGCATTTTTGTCGGGTAAATGTATTTCTAAAACATCACCCTCAAAAACTTTATCTACCAATCTATGTGGTTTTCCATTAATAAGAACTGCGCCATAATTATGACGCAGAGATTGAATTATATGAGTTGAAAGTTTAATATGACCTTTTAAAAAATGCAGAAGAGGTCGGTCGTTATATTTTTTATTTACTGTATAATTTATAACTCGCATAACAATAGACCTCTCATAAAAGTTTTGAACAATGTTCCTTTTGCGAAAAAACGCGAAATGTATATGCAAATGTATATACAAAAGTCGAAAAAAGGATTTTGTTCATAATTTTGTAGATGTAAAGTCAGTTGCTTTACGTGTTTTTGCGGTTTTGAAATTCTAAAAAAGCAAATAAGCTGAGTTTTAAACAAAATTGACACAGTTTTGAACAATGACAAGCATTTGACTTTACAAATTTTATATACATTTTTTGGTAGTGGATTCAGGGTAATAATGTATAATTTGGGAAAATATACACTTTATACATTTAATATTACTTAATTGGGAACTCCGAAACTTTTCTTTCATTGAACTTTGCAACGAAGTCAAATCCCGCTTCACGTGCAATTTCGTAAGCCTGAGGAATACCGAAACCAATACGCTCTGCGTAGTGTGAATCGGAGCCGACACTAACGAGTTTGCCACCTAATTCTTTGTAGCGTTTAACGGTATCTAAATCGGGAGCGGGTTTGTTGATGGGGTATTTAAGACCGCCCATATTAATTTCGAGAGCCTTGTCTTTCTCGGCACAGAGTTTGAGAAGCTCATCAACCTTATCAGAGTATTTATTGATATCTTCAATGTAACCGCAAATATTAAAAATATATCTGAAGGGATAGGTGATGTGAGCGAGAATATCGAAATTGCCCCACTCCATCATATTAAGAAGTTCATCAAAATACTCGTTCATTAAATCCTCGACTTTGTAGCCGTCAAAGGATTTGAAGTAATAGAAATCTTCCATACCGCGAAGATTGTGTATTGAACCGATGACTACATCATAATTCTGAGAAGTAACAATTTTTTCTGCAAGTTCGGGTACATAATGGGGTTGAGCTAATTCGATACCGCGAAGAATTTCAAGCTTACCATCAAATGCAATTTTTGCTTTTGAAACCTCAAAGAAACTTTGTGTGGCACGGCGGTCAAAACCGTCTTTATAAAAAACGTCTACCTCACAATGGTCGGTAAAGGCAACGGTTTCAATACCATTTGTGGCAGCAACCTCTGCCATATATGTTGCGGAATGATTACCGTCCTGTGAGTTATCGGTGTGGGTGTGTAAGTCGATAATTTTAATGTCGCTCATATAAAAACCTTCTTTCATACGACTAATAATACCATAAAAAGACATAAATGAACAGAGTTTATGCTAAAAAATAAAATAATAATCTTTAAAAATCAAAATATATATGTTAGAATGAATTTGAGAGGAGTGAGGTTTAATGAAACTCACCGTTAAAGCGAATGCAAAAATTAATTTAATTCTTGACGTTACGGGTATTAAAAAGAATGGCTACCATAGTCTTTTTACTATTATGCAGTCCATAAGTCTTGGCGATACTGTAAGCGTTGAAAAAACCGATGGTGACGATATTACCGTTTCTTGTACCGTTCCCGGTGTCCCCACGGATAGCAGAAATATAGTATATAAATGTGCCGTTAAATTTTTTGAGTATGCAAATATAACCGAAAACAGAGGTATTCATATTCATATAGATAAGGTTACTCCGTTCTGTGCGGGTATGGGTGGCGGTAGTGCCGACGGTGCAGCGGTACTTGTAGCACTCAATAAAATTTTCAATACAAATTATTCCGAAAAAATTCTTTGCCGAATAGGTGTTAAAGTCGGTGCAGATATTCCGTTCTGTATCGTAGGCGGTACGGCACTTGCTCTTGATACGGGTGCAGTTTTAGCACCACTTACGGATGTTGAGGGTTATTATATAGTAGTCGTAAAACCCGAGGATGGCGTTTCCACTAAAGAAGCTTATGCGGCGGTAGATTCATTAACCGATATGAAGCATACTAAAAACAAAGAGATGCTTGAATTTTTTGCCGATGGTGAAATTCACAATGCCCTTAAACTTTGCGGAAATGTTTTTGAACAGGCTCTTGAGGTTCCCGGTAGAGTGGATATTAAAGATATCTGCAATAAAAATGGAGCAGTTGCCTCTTGTATGACAGGCTCGGGCTCGGCGGTTTACGGAATATTTGAAGAAAAAAGTGATGCCGAGAATAGTATAAAAGAACTTAAAGAAAAATTCGCAAACGTTTACCTTTGCACACCCGAAAAAGTAGGCGTAGAAATAATAGAAGCAATTGAATAAAATAAATTAAAACCGTCCATAATCGTTTTTGAAACGAAAGGACGGTTTTTTATGTTTAGTACTAAAGTATCAAATTTAAAAAGAGATAAGATTTTTTTATCATTATTTTCAGTGGCTTTAAGTCTTTATATTGCTTTCTCTTGTACATATTTCGCAGGGGCGGCACAAAGTGTCAGAGAAGATGTAGTAAGACTTCATATTTTAGCAAATAGCGATTCGGAAAAAGACCAGAATATTAAACTGAAAATACGGGACGCACTATTAGAGAAAAATACGCTTATTTTGAGTGATGGAGTAAATCAGGATAATGCAGTAGAATACTTCGAGTTATCAAAGGATGAACTGTTGGAAACAGCACGTGGAGTGCTTAGAGAAAACGGTTTTGATTATGATGTTAAGGTATATTTAGAAAAAGAATATTTTGAAACACGTGAATACGGTGAACTTATTTTCCCGGCAGGTGAATATACTGCACTTAAAGTGGTATTAGGTGAGGGTAAGGGCAGAAATTGGTGGTGCGTTATGTTTCCGCCATTATGTGTACCTGCGGCGGATGATATTGAAGTGAAAAATAACACCGAAGACTACCTTACCGATAGCGGTAACGAAATAGTCAACGGTGGGAAGAAATATGTTATTAAGTTTAAATTGTTGGAGGTGTATGAGGGGCTGAAAAACTCAATTCGTAATTCGTAATGCTTAATGCGTAATTGAAGGGGCGAAGCCGATTATATTGTAATTTCTGCGTGGCGGGTTACGTGACAGCCTACGTTGACTGCTACGGGTAGTCCCGCAATATGTGTGGGTGCTTTTTCGATATTTACCGCAAGGGCGGTTATATTACCCCCAAAACCCTGAGGACCTATGTTTAATTTATTGACCTCGTTAAGTATACGCGTTTCAATATCTTTATAAAAGTCATCCTGATTTCTCACGTCAATATCACGGCAAAGAGCCTTTTTTGAAAGAAGTGCAACACCTTCAAAATCACTGCCGATACCCACACCTAAAACAACGGGAGGGCAGGGATTTGAACCTGCACTTTTAACAGTATCAACCACAAAATCAATAATATCATCAACTGTTGCCGATGGTGTGAACATTTTTATTTTGCTCATATTTTCACTGCCGAAGCCCTTGGGTGCGGCGGTGAATTTTATTTTGTCCCCCGGTACTAAGGATAAATGGATAAGTGCGGGGGTATTATCACCTGTGTTAACACGCTTTAAGGGGTCACTTACAATTGAACAACGCATTTTACCGTCAAGGTAAGCTTTTTTTACACCGTTATTAACTGCCTCGTTAAAGTCACCGTCTGTAATACGGACATCCTGACCTAATTCACAGAATAAAACCGCCATACCCGTATCCTGACAAATTGGGATGTCAAGATTCTTAGCGGCGTCAAGATTTTTGCACATATCACAAAAAATACTTTTGGGAAGCGTTTCGGTTTCAAGGCTTTCGCCCTGACGTATTTTATTTTCGAGAGAGGGTGGAAGTATAGCATTTGCTTTTAAAAATAATTCTTCAACGGATTTTTCAATTATTGATGCACTAATCTCTCGCATATTTTCACCTTCTATAAAATCAACCGTGCCGATAACGACACGGTTGTTAAATTTAACCTCTTTGGTTGCCGCCACGACGGGGAGTTGAAGTACCGCGTTTTGCGGCAGAGTTCTTTTTAAGGTCACTCATTTTTTCGTCACTTACGGTTTTAAATCTTGCCATCATATCTTCAAATGACATATTTTCGGGCTCAGTGCGTTGCGTACCTGTCCACACCTGGGGTTGGGACCTTCTGGGTCTTTCGGTACGTTTGGGTTTCGCCTCTTCCTCCTGGGGGAGAGCCTTTTTGATTGAAAGGGCAATTTTGCCTTTTTCGTTAATGTCGATAACTTTAACCTTTACGGTGTCACCTTCGGAAAGTTTTTCGTGAATATCTTTAATAAAAGATGATGAAACTTCCGAAATATGTACCATACCCGTTGTTTTGTCGGGGAATTCAACAAATGCCCCAAAATTTGTAATACCTGTTACTTTACCTTCAAGAATCGCACCGATTTCCACTGCCATAGTTTACCTCTGTTGTTTGTTTTTGTTTTATGCTCCGGGGGTTATATCCACGTAAACGTGTTCGTCAGGTTTAACGTACCCCTTTTCTCTGGCATATTTTTCGACAATAGCGTCTTTGTCGCCTTCTTTGACTGCTTTATCAAGATCTTCGTTTTCAGAAACCTGGCTTTCGTAAAGACTTTCAGCATTTGTAAGCTCGGCTTTGTTTTTACCGTATTCGGAAAACTCTTTTGCAATGGATATACCGAAATATAAAACAATACAAGAGCATACCACAATAGCAATTATACTAACAGGTTTCAACTGTTTTTTAGTCTTCTTCTGCTTTGTCAAAGTCACGACCGCCTTTCTTAACGTTTAGTCTGTTTGCGAATAACATACCAAATAAATTATACACATACAACCGTGCTTTTGGCAAGAGGTTTTTTTGTATTTTTGAAGACTTTTTCTCGGTTTTTTTAAAAAGTTTTCTCATTTTCTCAAAAATACCTGAAAATATCTTTTGTAAAAGCCTGAAAGGTGCGGAAACCACCTTGAAAACAACCTTATAAAATTTCCGCAAAAGACAAATAACTTTATCAGTTATTTTTATTACGGCTAATCCTAAAGATACATAGTAGAAAAAAGCACCTATAATTTCACCGATAATAATATAAAATCTTATTTCACCCTTGTTAAGAGCAAGAATAAACAAAAAACTTATAAGACCAAACAGAATAAAGTAAAGTATATCACATATAACAAGTACAATTTTTGACCTTGTTACGGAAAGTCTCAGGGCACGTATTATGTCATAAAGAACCCCCAATAAAAAGCCCAGACCTAAAGACAGGGCGAATATGGCGAGTTGCTCGTTTTGTGGTACGGAATACATCAGCGGAATACCCTTGACAGAAAACTACCGCTTTTTACTGTTACATCCGTGTATTGTAATGCGCTTATTTTACCCTCAATACATAATTCGCCCACTTCAAGGGATAGTTTGGTGATATGTAATTTTTCACCGCGGATAGTGAGATCACCACAATCTGTCACGGCAACAATTGTCTGCTCGTCAAAACTACCTACATCATTAACGCCTGATATTGAAAGTTTTTTACGGTCTTCCAATATACAGTTGTGGGGCAGTAATCCTGTTCTTTTATCATCTGTCATATAAAAACACCTCCGTTATTACTATTACTTAATATGCAACAACGGGGGTGTTTATGTTTTATTTTATTTTTGTGATTTTATTACCTTTAACAAGATATGCGTTTTTGCTTATATCTATAAGAGGTTGGTCGTTGATAGAATCGGTGTAAAAATTCTCAATCCGGGTATCGGGATACTCTTTAAAAAAGGCTTTGACCTTGTTTTCTCTGAAGCAAAGTCGGGTGATTTCACCTGTTTCAGAATCAATTGAAGTGCCTATATATTTCTTGATACCCAATTTTTCACAAATTATTTTAAGGCTTATTTCGGGGGAGCAAGAAATAATAAGGTCGTCCTCACTCTGAATATCCTTATAAAAAGGCTTGATTTTGTGCATATTATTGTTCCAGAATGTAACAAAATCATCACCTATGCCGATGTGCTCAACATAATAATCCGTAACTGTTTTACCGTATTTTGAAATGGCTTCCTCAACAGTCATATTACCTTTTTTATATTTTGTCATGGCTTTCATAACCGTGGGGATATACTTTAAAAGCTTTTTGTCCTTTTTACAGTAATAGAAAAAGAAATCGATTATGCTTTCGCCGTCATATATGGTGTTGTCAAAATCAAAAACGTTCATTTTAATCTCCGTTTACCGATGCCATAGCTGCAGCAATGGCATATTTTGAATAATTGTAATTTACAAATCCGTCAAAATCTTTGTAGTTAGAGTTGTTGCAGGGTTTAACTGTATTGGAAACATCGCTCAATTCCACGCATACACCGGGACGGCTATAAGTGTGACGGAACCAGTTTTCAAAACCGCCACCGTAGCTTGACGCTTCCTTGGTGGGTTGGGTCATATAGAATCCGCAAGTATTTGCAATATCTTTTGCAAAGGCTTTGTATTGTGCGTTATACTTGGTGTTATATGTATCGCCCCAATAAAGACAGTTTCCCTTGATATGTATTGATAACATAAACTCAAATTCATTGTTTTGGCAGAGGTTCATAAGAGCCTGAGTTTCTTTCTGGTCGCCACTATTATAACCTTTGAAGTAATAGTCTGAAGGCTTTTTGACACCGTTGTTGATTTGTTCCCAGGCAAGGGGGAAGTTACGGTTAAGGTCAACTCCGTTGTAGTTGGCTTTATACTCACTCAGGTCCTTTACTGTGTGGTTTTTAGGGGTAAGCCTTGAGCGGACAATTTCAAGTCCGTCAGGATTAGCACAGGGGACAATATAGAGGGTATATTCGTTTAGGAGATTTCTGATATTGAAACTTCCTAACTTGCCACTTGCGGTTGTGGATGCGAAACAATAATCCTCAATACAACGCAAGAGATATTTTGTTGTAATGTGCTCACGGGCGTGGATAGCACCGATTATAAGTGCCTTCTTTTCACCTTTGCCCAAAGTAATCATAGGGATATTTTTATTTGCCTCGGATGTGCCGAGAGAAGCTATTGTGATTTTGTCGGGATAAAGAGAGGCAAGTTTTTTGATAGTAGAGTTTATTGACGAATAACTTTCCGCATAAGTTGTATCTATAATGCTTTTAAAAGCAGGATTTGTGAATTTAATTACTGCACCCTCCGAAGAATAATAACTGAAAGTGTTTCCGTATACGGCACGTACAGTGTATCTGTAAATTGTATTTTTTTCGGCGGTTTTGTCCAGGTAGTATTTATTGGTCACTACTTTGATAAGTTGCCAGTTTTCACCGACACCGCGTCTGTAAACGCGGTATTTGGTAGCGGCACTTACACCACTCCACGTAAGGAAAACACCGTCGCTACGATTAGCGGCTTTGATGTTTGCCGGATTAGTAAGTCGTTTTATAACAACACCATCCGATGAATAATGGCTTAAATATTCACCATTTACCGCTTTTACGGTATAGCGGTAGCTTTTACCCGCTATGGGGGCTTTATCCAAATAAGAATTAGTATTTACAATTTTTATGAGTTTCCATTGTTCACCGTGTCCGCGTCTGTAAACACGATAACTCTTGGCATTTTTTACGGGTGCCCATTTAACTTCAACACCGTCGGTCTTATTAGTGGCGGTAAAAGAATCAGGAGTTTCAAGTCTTCTTATTAATATGCCGTTGCGGTCGTAATCTCCACGTGTTTTTCCGTCGGTAGCCCTTAAAGTGTAACGGTAGCCTTTACCGCTTTCGGCGGTTTTATCGGTGAATGTGGTTTTACTTGTAGTGCCAAGATATGTCCAACCCTCACCGGTGTAACACCTGTAAACACGGTAGCCTGTTGCACCGTAGACCTCACTCCAGGTAAGTTTAATACCCTCGGTACGGTTAAGGGCGGATTCTATAATAGGGGGCTTAAGGTATGCGGCAAAAATAGTTACAGAAATACTTATAGAAGCGGTTATAAAAACAAAAATCGCTATAATCAAAGACATGGTCTTTTTCACACAACATACCTCCATTTTAATATAATATCTTATATTATATATTATACCATTAATGTATAGAGTGTCAAGTTTTGTCGAAATAAGAAGAAAAAAGACTGACTAAATGTCAGCCTTTTTTAATATTACTGCCGATAAGGCATTTACTTTTATAAAATCGGACGAATATCCACCGTGAAGAATTTCGGGTTTGTATCTGAATTCATCGGGAAGATAGTAGTCAATTTCGTGGTTGTTTCTGTTTACTATTATAAAGAGTGTTTCCCCATCTCCCGAGCGTTTATACGCAACACAACCGAGCATAGCGGAGTAGGGTATGAATGCACCTTCTTTGAGGGAGGGGCTTTCACGGCGTATTCTGCCAAGTTTTTTATACCAATCCGTAAGGTCTTTGTCCTCATTACCCCAGGGGAAGAAACCGCGATTAAAGGGGTCCCCACCACCCTGCATACCTGCTTCGTCACCATAATATAAAGAGGGGAATCCGGGTAGTGTGTATTGGAGAACTGAAGCGGATTTTAAAAGTTGCTTTGCTTTGGTGTATTCTTCAGCCGTAAGTTTGCAATTTACCTGAACATTACGTGGTTTATGCTCAATTGAATCATAAATAAGACTTGTAATAATTCTTGCTGTATCGTGGGTGCCTATGTGGTTCATAAGACAATTGAGTGTTTGTTTTGGGTAGTTTTCGCAAACGGTAACTACGCTTTCCATAAAGTTTTCTGCAACACCGTAACGCATAAATGAAACAATTGCAGAGGCGAAAGGATAGTTCATTACACTGTCAAGCTGGTCACCTAAAAGATATCTGCGTCGTCCGCCGTGACTGAATTTATTTGTGGCATCCTCCCAAACTTCACCGATAATAAAATATTCTTTATTTAGAGCCTTTACGCTTTTTTTCAATTCATCAAGAAATGTATCGGGTAATTCGTCTGCAACGTCAAGTCTGAATCCGTAAGCACCTGCTTTAAGCCATTTTTCACAAACGCCGTTTTTACCGGCTATATATTCGATAAAGGAGGGTGTGCTTTCGTTGGTTTCGGGCAGTGTATCAATTCCCCACCAACTTTTATATGTGCCGTCGGATTTAAATGTAAACCAATCTTTATAAGGACTATTTGGATTATTGTACGCTCCGTTGTCGGGATAACGTTTTTCACGGTTGAAATAAATACTGTCCGAGCCGGTATGAGAGAAAACCCCGTCGAGTATAATTTTTATACCGTAATTTTCTGCGGTTTGGCAAAGGTCTTTGAAGTCTTCCTCAGTACCCAACATAGGGTCAATTTTCATATAGTCCGCCGTATTGTAGCGGTGATTGGAGTGGGCTTCAAAAATAGGATTAAGATAGAGAATGGTCACGCCTAAATCATTAAGGTAGGGTAGTTTTTCTTTTATTCCTTTGAGTGTACCGCCGAAATAGTCGTTGTTGAGTATTTTTCCGTGAGAGTCAGGCTTCCATACAGGTAATTCATCTGTGTTTGAGTGAATTACGCGGTCAGAATAAGTTGTATCAATTGGTGAAGAGTCCCTGTTAAATCTATCAGGAAAAATCTGGTACATTATACCGCCCTTAACCCATTGGGGAGTAACAAAATCTTTTTTGTAAACAGTCTGTTGCCATTCGTTGCCGTCAGGGGCAAATTTACCGCAACCGCCTGAGCGTAAAAAGATATTACCTTTTCCGAAAGGCGTTTCGTATGTGAAATGGTAAAAATATAAGCCACTTGTTTCGAAAGTGATATTTATATCCCACCACTCTTCGTTATCACCGTTCATACCGCACCAGAATAAATCACGGTATTGTTCACCTTCACCGTCTTTGTGAAAAACAAGTGTTACCTTACTACATGAGAAGTTACGGGGCATAAGAACTTGAAGCCGCAAGCTATCGCCTGCGGCTGTACTGCCAAATATGGACTTGTGTCGTAAATCTCGTGAATTGTAAGGTATGAATTGCAAAATATCAGTCCTCGTAGCCGTTGGGGTTTTGGTGTTGCCATCTGTAAGAGTCGGCACACATTTCGTCAATGCCCTTTTCTGCAACCCAGTTAAGCTCCTCTTTTGCCTTAGAGGGGTCGGAGTAGCAAGTTGCAAGGTCACCGGGACGACGGTCAACAATCTTGTAGGGCACTTTTACGCCTGATGCTTTTTCAAATGCTTCAACAACCTGAAGTACACTGTATCCGCAACCTGTACCGAGGTTATAAACAAAAACACCGTTTTCATCAAGGATTTTATCAAGGGCTTTAAGGTGTCCCTTGGCAAGGTCAACAACGTGGATATAGTCTCTTACACCTGTGCCGTCAACGGTATCATAATCGTTACCGTAAACACTGAGAAATTCGCGTTTGCCTTCGGCAACCTGTGTTATGTAAGGCATAAGGTTGTTGGGAATACCGTTGGGGCTCTCACCAATCATACCGCTGATATGAGCACCAATGGGGTTAAAGTATCTTAAAATACATACACTCCATTCGGGGTCGGATTTGGCAAGGTCTTTAAGAATCTGTTCAATAAAGAATTTTGTTGTGCCGTAGGGATTTGTAGTACCACCGGCAACCATTGTTTCCTTGAGAGGGGATACATTGTGTTCACCGTAAACAGTAGCGGATGAACTGAAAACGATTTTTTTGCAACCGTGTGCAGCCATAGCCTCGCAAAGAGTTACTGTACCGCTGATATTGTTTTCGTAGTAAAGCAAGGGCTTTTCGCAGGATTCGCCAACTGCTTTAAGACCTGCAAAATGAATAACAGAGTCAATATCATATTTTTCGAAAACCTTATCAAGCGCTTCTCTGTCACGAATATCACATTCTTCAAAATTGAAGCCTTTACCTGCAAGTTTTTCTATTCTGTCAAGAACCTTGGGGCAGCTGTTATAGAAGTTATCAATAATAACAATATCTTTGCCGCTTTCAAGAAGTTCAATTGATGTGTGGGAGCCGATATATCCTGCTCCGCCTGTTACGAGTACTGCCATAATTTATTCTCCTTATTTTAGTGAAATTACCATATTATTTCGTCTTCATTGGTAGGTTCTTCAGTCTGAGGCTCTGTGGTAGAGGGCTCGGGCTTTTTAGTAGAAGCTTCCGTAGAAGGCTCTGTTTTAGTAGTTGTGGTATTGTTGTTATTGTTAGGATAGATTATGTTGTAATCTGTATTGGGTTGCGGTTTGGGAAGTGTAGTTGTAACGTCAAAGATACCTGTTACAGATGCTATTTCTGTAAGTTCCGCAACTGTGTTACCGGGGTTGTATTGATTTGCACCTTGAGTTTCAGGCGGTCTTCCGTTTTGTTGATAAACTTCGGTTTCCGCCGCATCCGATGGTTTTGTGTAATAGCCACCAAAATAGTATATGCCCAGAATTGCACCCGCAAGAGCAATAAGGGAAAGGAATATGGCAAGAAGAATAACAATGATTTTACTTGATTTCTTCTTTTTCTTTTTACCGCAGTTTATGTCTGCAACAACCTCTGCTTCAATTCTTGATTGTTCGTATTTTGCGATATCGTCGGCAGAAGCTGCCAGTTTGAAGATAACTTCATCAAGATACTTATTTATCATAGAGTAAAGTTCGGTTGTAGCTTCTATGATAAGGTTATCAACACTTTCGTTTGAGTCCGCTAAGAGTTTTTTTACAACAATTTTATCTGCGGTAGCTACGCTTATGAAAGCATAGTAACTTACTATCTCATCACCGCTTTTTTCTCGGAAAATATTGGAAACAGTTGCACCTATTTCGGCACTTCTGAGCTCCATAGCTCCTTTTGCAAGTTGAGCGGTGTATTCCTTGGGGTCTTCAATGCCTGTGTCATTTACAAAGGGTGTGAAGAAAACGTATTCACCGTATCCCTCACAAGCTCTTATATCCTCTTTGAGCATTTTTGACGCAGGGGTCGAGGGAACAGACATCCTGAGATTATTATCTTTTAATTTGTCGATTATTAGAGTTGCTTTTGATGAAGCCTTTGATGAATCTGCAATTTCTTCGAAAAGCACCGATTTATCTTCTGTGGGTCTGAAGAAAGGCAGGTTTGATTCCTGCAAAATGTGAGGAACAATATTTTCATCCAAGGGGAAAACAACTATGTACTGGTCACCGTCATTAATGTAAAATCCACTGAAAAGACCGTCTTTTGAGATTAACTCGGTACATTCGTTGGGAACGAGGGTGTGAGCCTTAAGAGTCTTTTCGTCGGAAATTTTATCCCCTATTGCTTTGGTGATGGATTCACTGTAAGCGGGTGTTAAATTAAATGCTTTTATAAGAATGGGTTTGAATTTAAGATACACCTTGGTTTCGATACCCATAAGGATTATGTCGGTGTTTTCAATATATTCACTTATGTCTGTAAACATTGCCTTGGGGTCGCAAAAACTTTCAAAATAAACGGCGCTGTCCGTAAGAGATTCTGCAACAGAGCGTTTGATATCCGCAAAAGCAATACTGTTTTGTTCAAATGAATATGCTTTTATTATCAATTTTCATACCTCCGGAAAATTTTTAGGTCAATCAGTATAAAAAGAATTTTTTGTCGTTTTTGTAGGGATTCTGACTTGGGTCAGAGTAATATGAATCGGGATACTTAACGGGAGTGGATTTTATTTTAGCAAGGCTTGTATCCACTTCGGGTGATTCACCCTCGCGAAGTTTACGGGCAATAACTAAAAGTCTTGCATCATCGTATTCATAAGTACAAGTGCAAAGGGTTACGATAGTATCGGTGGGTAAAAGGTCAACACCCGTATCGTAAAGTTTGCGTTTTTCAAGCTCCGCAATATATTCTTCGTAACAAGCATCGGAACAATGGTTGAAAGTGAAGTCAAAGAAATAACCGTCGTCACTTTCGGTAGAACCATTTGTAATAACTACCGCGTAGATTTTCCAGGTATTCTTCTCGAAAAGAGAGTCAAATTGTATTGTAGGATGCTTTTTGAAATAATCAAGACTTTTGTAGTTTAAAAGGGCGGCGAAACGAGAGCCGTCATTCATATTGTGACCGTATAGAAGTGTGTTACGGTCAAAGGGGTCAAAACTGTTTTTGTAGGATGCGTAAACTGCACCGTAGCTTGTGGCTTTACCGTAGAAGTCGTGGTTAAGGTAGTATTTATTGTTGTCCGCCTGCACCACGGGGGTATCAATTTTAGTTCCCTCAATTTTTAAATAACCCACAGTCTGAGGGTTGTTGGCATAATAAAGGGCGTAATCGCAAAGAATACCTGTGGGGAATTTTACATTAACAAGGTCGGGATACTCTTTATAAAGGTAAGCCCATTTTTCTTCCTCGCTGAGGTTTTCAAGTTCGCTCATAACATCATCGGGGATTGTGGATTGACGGTGTTGTTCCTCTTCCTGTTTTAAAACAAGGAATTTTTCAATACCGCGTTTCCCGATAAAGAGGGAAGAAACTACAATCGCAACAACGAGTACAATGGATAATATATTCAAAAAGATTTTTTTGTTCTTTTTACGTTTTACAAATTTTGCGACGGCATTTTTCTGGGTTTCGTCTTTACGGATAACTGTTTCTTCCGTATCCTGAAAGTAGATGTAACCGCTTTCGTTGTTTTTGTTTTTACTCATTTATACCACCTAAAAGACCCAAAGCCGTTTCTACGGCAGAAAGTCTGTTATTTAATCTGATATTATCTGTGAATTTGTTGTTTAATTGCTTAACAGTTACGGTATCTCCGTAAGCAACCGCAACATAAATTAAACCTACGCTTTTATTTGTGCTATCCGAAAGTGGACCTGCAATACCTGTGATTCCCACACCGATATCACTGCCGAGAGCCTTTCTTGCACCAATAGCCATTTCACGGGCGGTTTGTTCACTTACCGCACCATAAAGTTTCAAAGTTTCTTCATTTACACCTAAAAGGTTCATTTTTACCGTGTTTGAGTAACTGCATATACCTCCGAGGTAAACGGAGGATGCACCACTGACATCGGTAATTATTTTACTTAGCCAACCACCTGTACAGGATTCGGCAAGACCGAGGGTTTTATTCTCATTCTTAAGTTTTTCAACTACTTTGGTGGCTAATTCAGTTAATTGGAATTCAGTCATTTTCAACGCCTTCCGAGGTAATGGAAATTCTTTTTATTCCTTCAAAGGCTCTTTGGCAAAGACCCTCAATATCAAGAACCTTTTCTGCTTCTTCTATATCGGGAAGATGGGGTCTTGTTTTGGGGTGTTTGGGTGTGAATACTGTACAACAGTCTTCGAAGGGTTGTATTGAAATATTGAAAGTATCAATTTTTCGGGATATTGTTATGATTTCCTCTTTATCCATACCGATACAGGGACGGAAAACGGGAAATTCTGCTACCGCGTCGGTACAACCTAAAGCGAGAGTAGTCTGACTTGCAACCTGTGCAACGCTTTCGCCTGTAATAAGTGCGTGACAATCGCTTGAAGCGGCAAGCATATTTGAAAGACGCATCATAAAACGACGCATAATAATTGTAAAATATTCTTCGGGGCATTTTTCACGGATTTCTTCCTGAATTTCGGTGAAAGGTACTGTGTGTAACCAGATTCTGCCACTATATCTTGCGACCTTTGAAAGGAGGTCGTGGACTTTTTCCTCTGCACGTAAGGATGTGTAGGGTGGTGACGCAAAGTGGATACCCACAAGTTCAAGTCCTCGTTTAGCCATCATATAACCGGCAACGGGGCTATCAATACCGCCGGAGATGAGTATAAGGGCTCTTCCTGAAGAACCGCAGGGCATACCGCCCGCACCTTTAAGCTGATTACCGCGTACATAAGCCTCGTCGCGGATTTCAACGGTTACGGTGATATCGGGGTTTTTAACGTCAACTCTGAGGTGGGGGAATCTTTCTAAGATTTTACCGCCAAGTGTTGCGGATATTTCGGGGGATTTTAAGGGGAATTTTTTATCGGAACGTTTTGCTTCTACTTTAAATGTTTTTGCACTTGAAAGTTGGTCGTGAAGATAAATGGGTGCAATCTCGCAGATTTTATCCATATCCTTTTCGCAAACTGCGGCACGGGAATAACCCGCGATACCGAAAACTCTTGAAATTTCATCAGTAGCCGCATCAAGATCTGCAAAATCATCTAAAGGAGTAACCGTGATTGTTGACTGGGATTTTTTGAACTCAAAGTTACCGAAGATTTTTATTCTTCTTCGGATATTTTTAACGAGCATATCTTCAAATGTTGAACGGTTAAGTCCCTTGAGGGCTAATTCGCCGTCTTTAATAAGAATAATTTCTTTCATATATAATCCTTTCGAAAGGTTATTTTTTACCGTATTTATGAGCCGCCTCTTTGACTGCGTCTATTAATAAATCCACTTCGTCAAAGGTATTGTAACGGGAGAAACTGATTCTCACTGCACTGTCGATTACTTCGGGTGCAAGACCCATAGCTGTAAGTACGGGGCTTCTATGACCTGTTTTACAGGCGGAACCTGCGGAAATGCAGATACCTTTACTACTCATAAAATTGACAATTGGTTGACTCGGTAAACCTAAAATTGAAATATTGATGATGTAGGGGATGGCATCATCGGGGGAGTTAATTGTGACGCAACTTAAATCACTGATACCATCAATAAAACGGGATTTAAGGGATTTGACATATTCGTGATGTTTACCGATATTCATTGCCTGTTCTACGGCAGCACCGAAAGAGAATATAGCGGGAGTTGCCTCAGTACCCGAGTGCATATTTTTTTCCTGTCCGCCGCCTAAAACGTAGGGCTTAATAATTCCGGGGTTTTTAATATATAAACCGCCGACACCCTTGAGTGCGTGTATTTTATGACCAC
This sequence comes from Oscillospiraceae bacterium, assembly GCA_015066345.1. Taxonomy (GTDB): domain Bacteria; phylum Bacillota; class Clostridia; order Oscillospirales; family Acutalibacteraceae; genus DTU089. The sequence goes on along the minus strand of SVOQ01000012.1, from coordinate 16,431 downwards.
TGACTGTAATGAAATCCGCATCTATGGTTCGGGGGTTTACGGGAATTTTACCGAAAGCCTGAACACAGTCCGCGTGGATTAGTGCCGGAGAATTGTTTCTGGTAATTGCTTTTCGTACTGAGTTAACGGGGAGTACGGAGCCCACCTCGTTATTTACCGCCATAAGGGAAACGAGAATCGTATTTGAGTTTATGCTTTCACAAAGTTCATCCTCGTTGATTTTGCCGTATTTGTCGGGCATAAGGCGAATTACCTCAATACCCGCTCTTTCAAGAGCGTTTATGGGTTCACCAACACTTGGATGTTCGATAGCCGTAGTTACTATACGGTTACCCTGCTTTTTGAGTTTTTTGTATGTACCGAAAATAGCAGTGTTGTTAGCCACCGTACCCGAGGAAGTGAAAAAGAAATTATCGTCACTTACACCTAAAAGTTTTGATACTTTTTTTCGGCTCTTTTTAAGTTCGGCGGATGCATCACTACCCATTGAATGTAAAGAGGAGGGATTGCCCCAATTTTCGGTTATAGCTTTGATGGCAACCTCGGTAGCCTCGTTACAAGGTTTAGTGGTTGCACTGTTATCAAAATAAGCGGTCAAAAGCACGACATCCTTTGTTAAATCAAGTTATCATTAATCAGTTTATTATACAATATTATTATACTTTTTGTAAATGGTTTTGGGTTAAGTTTTATTGTATTTTTCTTGAATAATTTGTGAATATAAGGAGAAAATGCTCTTAAAGAAGATTTTAACTCTAAGGAGCGAGAATATGAGAAAAACCAGACGAGGTTTAATCAGAATCATCAGTTTTTTAAGTGCAGTTGTGGTGACACTTGCCATTTGGGGGTCAGTCAACGCATATAAACTTTCACAGGCAAAAATTGCCATAAAAATTTCCAACGAAAGGGCTCTTACCCAGTTGGGCACATACCTTGATGATATAAGCCTGAATTTACAGAAATGTATGTATTGCAACGGTGACAGTATGTTGTCGGACGTATCTGCGGACCTATGGCGTTCAAGTGCTTCGGCAAAGGAGAGTTTATCCGAGTTAACGGACGGGAATACGGAGATATCGGGGGTCTATAAATTCCTATCCCAGGTGGGAGAATACACTATTTCTCTTAATAAACGATTAGCCCAAGGCGAAAAAATATCCGTAGAAGAAACAGGGAATCTTACAAAACTTCTTGAGTATGCACAAAATTTAAGCAAAAATGTGAATTATCTCATTGAACAGGAAGAAAACGGGTTACTTGATTTTGAAGAGATAAAAACCACTTTGCAGAGTGATACGGGTGAAAGATTATATCTTGGTAATGAACTCAATGATGCTAATCAATCATTAAGCGAGTATCCGACCCTTATTTATGATGGGCCGTTTTCCGACCATATTATGAACAAAAAGTCTTCAGTAACCGAGAATATGCAAAAGGTCACCGAGGCACAGGCAAAGGACAAAGCCGCAAGCTTTTTAGGTATCAAAAGCAGTGATTTGCATTTCTTAAGTAAAACTCAGAATAATATGAGTACCTATACTTTTTATAACTCAAAACATACAATCTCGGTTACACAGAATGGTGGATTCGTAAGCAGTTTCATAACCTCCGATTTTGCATCTCAAATTGAACTTTCTTACACCGAAGCTATAAAAAAGGCAACTGAGTTTTTAAAAAAACAAGGTTATGACAAAATAAAAGAAAGTTATTATTCCACAACGGATGGTATTTGTACAATAAACTTTTCTTACTATGAAAAAGGGATAACCTATTATACGGATTTAATTAAGGTGAGCGTTTCGCTTGATAAGGGTGAAATTACCGCTTTTGATGCAACAGGGTATCTTATGAATCATCATAAACGAACTGTTCCCCAAAATGTAAAATATACCATAACCGAGGGCAAGAAACTTATTAATCCGAGTCTTGAGATATTGGCACATAAAAAAGCCTTTATTCCCACTGATTGGGAAACGGAAAACTATGTTTATGAGTATAGATGCCGTGACAAAAAAGATAATGAAGTGCTTATTTATATTGACCCCGTAACAGGGGAGGAAAAAGATATATTAATCCTCCTTTATACGGACGGCGGAGTGTTGACAAAATAATGAATAATTTATTTTAAAATGCAAATAATTATAACGGAGTTTTGGGTAGGTTGCTCCGGAAAGGACGTGAGAATATGAAGAAAATTATTACAATAGTTTCTGCGTTGGCTCTTGTGGGATGTATGGCAATTCTTTTCTGCGGTTGCGGTGCGGATGATAAAGATATGACCACTTCACCTTCAATTTCAACTACGGGAAATATGACAACTGATAACACAACAAATGCAGGTATGGTTACAGACGAATCAGGAACTGAAAACGGTGTAATCGGCGATATGGTTACGGATATGTCAGAGGGTATGTCGGAAATGATTACCGATGTATCTGAGGGGATTTCGGATATCCTTGACTAAGAAAAACAGGTTGTAAAAACGTATTGTTTCTACAACCTGTTTATTATTTGATTATTTTAATGCAACCTTCTGTGAAATAAGGGTTGTGTTGTCATCCGCAAGAACCGAGAATGTAATACTGTAATTTGAACCCGGGTCTGAAGGATATGTAAGTGTATAAGTGTTTTCGTTTTCGGTGAGAACGAAGGATTTATCGGGGAAACCGTAACCTGCGGAGGTTTCATATACAAGAGTAAGTTTCTTGGTGTAGAGAGCCTCGTCTGTAACTGTTACGTGGAAGTAGAAGTTTTTAGTGCTGTCAACTTCTGTGAGGTTTTCGGTTGTGTCGGTTTCACTGTAGTTGATGCAGGTTGAAATGCCTTCTGCAAGAACTGTACTTGTACCTAAAAGCTTGTTGCGTAAATCACCGCTATCTTTATACTTTGCCTGTGCAAGGTCCTTGAGATATGAGAGGGTGGTTTCGTTTTCTGCATTTAAGTTTTCGGTAACATAGGCATATTTTGCTTCGAGGATTTTATTTTCGCTTTCAGGATGGTCTTTTAAAGCGGTGAGCATATTAATTGCTTTTTCGTAATCCTTAGCCTCAATAAGTTTGACGGCTTTTTGGAAATTACATTCGTCAATCATACTTTCACTGTCTGCATAACCGCCAAGTGTACCAAAAACAGTAATTGCTTCGTCGTAATTACCTTGTTCTAATGCCAAAAGAGCAGAATTGTATGTGCAAGAATTTATTTTACCTGCACAATCCTCGTAATTGCCGAGAGAAATATAAATCGCTTTTGCTTCATTGTATTTCTTTTCTGCTTCAAGGGCACCTGCCTGATTATAACGGGCGAGGAGATATTTGTCTTGGGAATCCTCGTAATCGCCTAATTTTTCGTATAATACAGCAGCCTGTTCGTAGTTCTTTTCGTTAAAGAGAGCATCTGCTTTTGCGTAATTACTTTCATTAAGCTTTGCGGGAACAACCTTGAACGCCACAAGACCGATTATAGCGAGAAGAACAACTACTGCCGCAATAATGGGAGCAACGCTCTTTTTGTGTTTGCGTTTTTCAGGAGTTTCAGTTTCTTCCTCTACGGTTTCTTCAACTGTTTCGGGAGTGTCATCCTCAATTAAGTTACCGTTTTCGGCAATTGTTTTAAGTAATGTGGTCTGAGTGTCGTTATCATTTTCGGTTTCTTCTGCAGTTTTTTCAACTACATCCTCAACTTCAACAACCGCAATTTCTTCCTCTGCAACGTCATCTGTAATTTCAACTTCGGATATTTCTTCAGTATCTGCGGTTTCTTCGATTACATCTTCAACTTCAACAACTGCAATTTCTTCTTCTGCAACATCCTCTGTAATTTCAACTTCGGATATTTCTTCAGTTTCTGCAGTTTCTTCGATTACATTTTGAACTTCAATAACTGCGTTTTCTTCTTCTGCAACATCCTCTGTAATTTCAACTTCAGGTGTTTCTTCAGTTTCAACGGAATCTTCGGCTACTTCCTCAACTTCAATAACTGTAACCTCTTCGTTTGAAGTTTCCTCTGCAGTTTCTTCTTCAATAGCCTCTGCAACTTCGGTTTCAACTGTTTCTTCTGTTTCTGCTATTTCCTCAACTTCTTCCGTTTGATGAGAATCTGCAGTTTCGTTGACAGTTGAAGAATATACATCTTCAAATTCGGTTGTTTCAGTGGCGTTTTCCGAATCCTCAACTGTTTCCTCCTCAGCTTCAGCAGGAATTTCAACAGTTTCGGCTACCATAACCACAACGGTTTCGGTCTGTTGCTCAAATTCGTCATCATGGTCCCTGAGACTTTCCTGGAAGAAGTCATATCCTGCGGCTTTGAGTTTTTCGCAGATTGTGGGGACTCCTTTAATTGACGCGTATCGTCCGTCCTCAAGAAGTTTTGCAATTTGTGAGAATTTCTCGGCACTTGACATAAGGAATTCATATTTACGGCGATTCTTTTCAAAGAACATAACTATACAACGATAGTAGATTTCAAGGTTCTTTATTTCATTGGAAAGTATGCCTGTAAATACTGTGTGAGAATTAATGCTTTCAACAATTTTTTCGTATTTCTTTGCACCTACATCGGTAGCTACATCCGGGTCAACAAAAAAGCAGGGTGAAAGTTTAACACTTATTTTGTTTGTTGCACGTTCGTTGTATGAATTTGCGAATTCGTTAAGTTTGTTTCTGTATATTTTTGCTTCATCCTGGAGCTTGATTATTGCAGAAACTTCTCTTTTAATTTTTTCAGCATCTGCATCAGCAAAAAGTTCTAAATGAATCTGAGTAAGTGCTTTTTCAACCTTAAGGACTTCGTCGTTTGCCATAGCAAGGTAACGTACAAAATCATCGTCGGAAATCTCCATAAGCGATTCGAGGATTTTTACATATAAATCCTTTAAGGAAGATGTATCTTCGTCAAAATTCTGTGCATCGCAAAGTGCTTTGTAGAAAATAGCGCGGGGCTCTGCACCGTTTTTGACTATATATTTCATAAGGCAGTCGCCTGCGGCTGCAAAATCACCCTCGTGGTAATACTGAGCACCCGCAAGGAAATTCTCTTCGCTTTCGGGGAACTGAGCATTACAACCGGGACAAGTGAAATCCGCGTCTGCTTTCTGGAGATATGCATTTTTACATTCGGGACAAATTATTCTTATCATAATTTCCACCTTTTCAATATATCGGAGACATAAATCACCAAATTACAATTCACTATATCATAACATAAAAGGACCGACTTTTTCAATATTTTATTACAAAAATATTACAAAATCGGTCCAATATTAAGTTTTATTTTTACTAAATTATATATTTAAGCCTTTTTTATCCACATTTCGCAGAATTTGAAGCCTATATCAGGTTCACTTATTTCAAGTTCAAGAGTACCATTTACAAAAATATCACTTTTAAGATTATAAGCAGCACTTTCAAAACCGGGTACTAAAAATTCTTTATCAAACTGCGGATTTTTTTCACCACCGAATTGAGCACCCTCGTAAATTATATGTGAATTTGCGGTGATGAGGTGTTTAGCATCAGCTGATGCATCACTTTTATAGACTATTGTGAGAGTATAGTCCGTTTCGGGTTTAAATCCGCCGAATTTAGCCTTCAGCGTATAATTATCGTAAAGTTTTGTCATGGACATAGGAATAGGTGTTTCCTTGGTGTAAGGTCTGTCGCCCTGTATGTCCATATAAACTTCGCCATCTTGTTTTATCCCCAAGGTATTAAGACCATGTAAGGCTACGGAATAGTAAATCTCGTCTGTATCAGTTTTGTTTCGGTTTATAAGTCGGGTTATGTAAGATGTTTTTGCCGTTTCGTCGAGCGTAAGTGCATAAGTGAGTTTTTCTTTCAGATATGCTCTGTCGGAAACGTTATTGTCAATTGTGTCGAGCGTCGCACCTCTTTCCCAACTGTCTGCGTAATAATGCTCCACATCCAACTGTATCCCGATTAAATCGAAAAGTTTTTTGCCGAGAACATCAAGCTCGTTGCGAAGGGCAATATAAGTTTCGTCAAAAGGCGTGATGAGTATTTCAAGGGCTTTATCAATTGAGCCACAATTAAGTTGGTTTAATGCTTTTTTGCAAAGCTGTTGTTCAAATACGCGACGCAATTTCACTACTTTGTCACAACAAGCCCTGAAATAAAGGAGCATAAATCTCCAGTTTTCCGAAAGGGTTTCGTGCTTTGATTTCAATTCGCAAAGATTATTGTACGCAAAGTCTATACAGGGGTTTTCAACAGGGTCACCCTGCCAACTTTTTTCAAGAAGGAAAATAGTGTCGGCAATAATATTTTCATCTGCCTCATTCATAAAGTATCTTGAATAATCCAATAAAACATCGCGGATATTTGCATCCTTATCCCATTCGAGGGCACTCCAGATCATTTTATTCACATCGTCGTGCACACCTTCAGAATAACTTACACTACCGATTGTGTAGGGTGCAAAAACACGGTGTAAAGTGCGTAATTCGGTGGGTCTGGGGTTTACACTTTCCCTTGAAAGGGTTGAGGCTAAAGCAAAGTGCCAGTCATCCTCAAGGAAATTTACAGGGTATTCACAACGAAGATTGTGGGTTATATCGGGGTAAAATCTCAAGGGGTATTTTTCGGGTACTTTTTTTCTCAATTCGTGCATAGGGTAGGCATGGTTGGGCCCCATAATTACCGTATCAATTTCAGAGGGCATTTTTGCCATTTCCTTAACGAAAACTTCGCCCCAATCCCTGTATTTATGGGGTGCTTGAGCGGAAGGATGCATCTGTGCTTCGGGGTGTATTCTTTTTAGTAAATCCGATATTTTACGGCAACGCTCCACAAAGGCATCGGCGTACATTTCACCCGGGTCACCTCCGGGAGGGAATACGGCGTTTATACGGGGTATTTTTGAATAAATATCCTCGCGTATGCGTAATGCTTCCTCTTCGGTTTCATTATCATCATTGGCGTGCCACAAAGAAACGTCCAAGTCAACAGTGTCCGCAAGTCTTGATGCTTCTACAACAAATTCCTCCTGAGTGTATCTCATAAGGGGATTCATTTCTTTTTTGCCGAATTTTGTGGTATTGTGTTCACAGGTATTAGTACCAAAAGCCATCATATCAAGATAATAATCAAAATACTGATTATAATCCCAGGCGTCATAGGTGTTGGGGGTTGTACGGTATCCTACCTGATGACCGATTATTTGTTTCTGGGGCTTATATGTTCCGTCAATGTCTTCTGTGATTAGTACGCCATCCGCAGTAAATTTAGCTTTTCTTAAAATATGGGAATAGCCGAAAATCAAACCGCGGATGGTCTTGGCGGTTATTTCGAAACCGTTATTAGTACTTTCAATAGTGTACAAGTTTTTGTTGTCTATGGTTTCGTCAGTTTTAAAAGTTACAAAACAAGGGGTAACCTCATTTGTTATAACTACATTAAGCGAAGTTCTTTTTTTGAGTTCTTTTGAAAACAACTCTGCCGCTCTTGTTGTAACGGGGTCAGATGCGGAAATTACAAATTCAGTAACAGAATATTTCATAATAACCTCCAGACGTGTATTGTTATTAAATATTTTAACATATACACGGTAAATCTTCAACAAAAAGAGGATTTTTATAAAATATACTTGAATTTTGGTATTGGTGTGATAAAATTACAAAGGAAAAATTATAATAGGAGAACTTTTTATGAATGGTTTTACCCTTAAATGGTTTGGTGGGTTAGTATCATCCCTTGTTAAATACAACTCTCAACTTAAAATTGCAAAAGAACTCAAAAGAACTAAAGATTGGAAAGAATCCAAGGCTTTCGTTGACGAGCAGATTTATAGCTGGATAAATCCGCTTATAGAAAAAGCTCAGGTGGAGTTTATTGTTGAGGGTAAAGAGAATATTCCATTGGATGAACCTATTATATACACTCCGAATCACGCAGGTTTATTTGATATTCCCGCAGTTATTGTGAGTGCACCTGCAGTTCCCATTTTTATGGCTAAAAAAGAGATTGCCTCAATTCCGATAGTTAAGGATTGGATGTGGGTAATGGATTGCGTTTTCGTTGACCGTAAAAATAAGTCCAAAGCTCGTTCATCTTTACATGATGCTATTGAGATGGTTAAAAAGGGTAGAAGTATTGTTGTTTTCCCTGAAGGTACCCGCTCCAAAAATGGTGAGTTAGGTAAGTTTAAGGGCGGAGCAATGAAAATTGCTATGGAAACGGGTGCTAAAATTGTACCTGTTTACCTTGAAGGTACAAGAGAGTGTTTTGAAGAAACGGGTAATATTACCTCGGGCACTGTTAAAGTAAAGTTCCTTGAACCGATTGTTACACAAGGACTTACCAAGGAAGAGTTTTTTGAAATGCCTGATAAACTTCGCCGGATTATTCAGGCAGAAAAAGATAAGGCAATATAAAATTATACATATAATAATTACAAAGAACGGATAAAAAGTCCGTTCTTTTTTACATTTTGTAACACTTTTGGGGTATATTTTAACTAAAGGGGTTGACAAAACGGGTTATTAAGGTTATAATACGACCCGCTGATTACAATTTGTAACCTTTTTGGAGGAAAATATGACAAAACGATTACTTGGTTTGTTATTGGTGGTTTTCGCAACCGTAATTGTAATCCCCACATTTGTTACCAAAACTGAGGCAGCAAATACTGAGGAGTACGATATTGGTGATGCTATCACTTACGCCGAGAAAAACTGGGACAACGGTCGCGGTCTTTGTGCACAGTTTGTTTCAGAATGTCTTAATTACGGCGGTGTAGATGCCTACGGTATGCGAGTGGTAGACCTCTATAATGAGCTTTTAGCAAAAGAGTACGGCAAATCATATAAACTCACTCTTACAAACGGAAAAAGCGGTAGCATAAGAATGTCGGATAATGAGGGCAAAGTTAAAAAAGGTGACCCCATTTTCTATTTCTGTAATGTTTGCGAAAACTTCGAACACGTAGTTCTTTGTAATGGCGTAAACAGTAACGGATATATTCAGGACTACGCACACAACAAGGCCCACAACGGCAAAAAACAGACATACACATACGGACATTGCGGTTCAGATAACTGGACAATATATTCAATCAGTATTGATAACGGTGATACACTTAAAACACCTGAAGTAAAAAGCATTTCAGGTACTGCAAAGGGTGTTGAAATTAAGTGGGATGCAGTAAAATTTGCAGAATCATATAATGTTTACCGTAAAGAACCCGGCAGTAAATGGACTGTTTTTAAAGATGTAAAAGATAATTCATATATCGATACCACAGCTAAGAACGGTAAAACCTATATTTACACCGTAAGAGCTTGTAACGAAAAAACAATGAGTGGTTTCAAACCCTCTGCAGAATACAAGTTCGTTGATAAAATTGATTTTGTATCAATTGGTGCTTCAAAAAATGGCGTTAAACTTGTATGGAATAAAAACTCCGCCGCTACAAGCTATTATATTTATCGTAGTGTAAATGGCGGTAAATGGGTAAGATATGCGGTTGTAAAGGGTAATACCAAAACAACATATACCGATACAGCGGTAGAAAGCGGTAAAACTTACAGATACCGTGTACGAGGTATGGCAGGTTCATCCGTTGGTTGTTATGATTCAACAGGCGTTGGAATTAACTTTGTTGATACCCCCGTTCTTAAAAGCATCAAGAATACCAAAGACGGTATTTCTTTAAAATGGGGTAGCGTAAAGGGTGCAACCGGTTACCGCGTTTACAGACGTACTACAACGGACAAAGGTTGGACTTACCTCGGCGTTATCAAGGGTACTACTTATAACGATAAAAAAGTTCAGAATGATGTAACTTACAGATACACTGTACGAGCAGTTTTCAAAAATTCTCTCAGTGCTTTTGAAAGCGGTTTAGTTCTCAAACACATTAAAACTCCCGAAATTACATCAATTATAAGTGTTGATAACGGTCTCTCAATTGAGTGGGAAGAAGTTTCCGGTGTTTCGGGATATTACCTTTACCGTAAAGCCGAAGGAGAAAAGAACTGGACAAGAATAGCTACCGTAAGAAACGGCAACGAATACGTTGATACAAATGTTAACGATGGCGTTGAATACACATATACAGTAAAAGCTTTCTTTGATAAAACAGTCAGTGCGTATAACACGGACGGAGTAACTTTCAAATACCTTCGTAAGAATGAAAATGAAATTGAAGCTCCCGATACTGATACCGAATCAGACGATATTGATTAATAAATAAAATAAATCCCTTGGTTATCAAATGATAATCAAGGGATATTTTTATGTATAAGTTTTATCTTTCCTCGCGGAAGTAGTTTATACCAAGGCTTCCGGGGGGTTGATGTTCTCTTTTTTTACGCATACTTGTAATAATAAGAACAACGATTGTAACAACATAGGGAAGCATTTTGAAAAGCTCCTGAGTTTCTGTACCGAGACCCTGAATATAGTTATTTGCATTACAAAGTGCACCGAAAAGGAATGAACCGATAATTGCAAAAGAGGGATTCCAGAGTGCGAAAATAACAAGGGCAATAGCCATCCAACCACGGTCACCGAAGGCGTTGTTTGACCATACGCCGTTTGCGTAAGCCATAACGTACTGAAGACCGCCAAGACCTGCAATAGCACTACCGATACATGTAGCAACATAACGATAACGTGTAACATTGATACCTGCGGCATCTGCAGTAGCGGGGTTTTCACCAACTGAACGAAGGTTAAGACCTACCCGTGAACGTTTAAGAACAATTGAGACTACAATAGCGATTACAATAGAAAGGTAGGTAAGGAAATCGTGAGAAAGGAAAAGTTCGCCAAACCAACCTAAGTTATCCGCAAAGGGAAGTTTTGTTAAAAAGAATGAACTTGTTTTAGTGAGGGCAATTGAGGGTAATTCGCTTTTTGTGATGTTAATAAGCGAAGCACCAAGGAAGTTACCCAAACCGATACCGAGAGTTGTAAGTGCAAGACCTGTAACATTCTGGTTTGCGTGAAGTGAAACTGTAAGGAAACTGTATATAAGTCCCATAATCACAGAACCTGCAATAGAGCAAACGAGAGGAATAATTACTGCGAGAAATGCATTCATATTGTTTATGTCGTTTCCGCAGGCGTTTTCATAAAGGAAAGAGCCTACAACACCACTAATGGCACCAACGTACATAATACCGGGAATACCAAGGTTAAGGTGACCGGATTTTTCAGTAATAATTTCACCTGTTGAACCGTAAAGAAGTGGGACACCAAGGAGAATTGCACGGCAAATAAATTGAATAATCATGCTTTAACCTCCTTTTTACTGTGACGGAACTTGATTGAGTAGTGGATAAAGAATTCACAACCAACAAGCATAAGAATAACGATACCTACAATAATTTCCGAGAATGAGGAGTTAAGGTGTGAAGCATCGGCAACCTTTGAAACGCCTATTTTCAAGAAGATAACAATAGCGGTCATAATAACCATAATAAAGGGGTTGAACTGACCGAGCCAGGACATAAGAATTGCGGTGAAACCCTGACCTCCGACGAGGTTGGTGTTTATACTATGGTCTTTACCTGCAACGAGGAGCATACCCGTTACACCACATAAAGCGCCTGAGATTGCCATGGTGCGTATAATAACTTTTTTAACGTTTATACCTACGTAACGGGCAGTGTTCTGGCTTTCGCCCACAACGGAGATTTCGTAGCCCTGTTTACTGTATTTGAGGTAGATAAACATAATAACCGTAATAGCCGCAACAGTTACGATGTTAACGAAGTAATCATTACCGCCTACTGATGGGAAGTTACCGTAGCTAACGGGGTTAATAACGTTTGAACCACCGCCTTCTATGTAAACATAGTAAGCGATAATCTGTGTGGCGATGTAGTTCATCATAAGTGTGAAAAGAGTTTCGTTTGTATTAAACAAAGCCTTGAAAACGGCGGGTATCAAGCCCCATATAGCACCGGCAACAATACTTGTAACAATAATTATTGCGAAAAGAGCGGGGGTTGAGAGTCTTTCGCCGAAATTAATCATACAGTATATGGAGGCGAGACCACCCATAAGAGCCTGACCTTCTGCACCGCAGTTCCAGAATTTCATTTTGAATGCGGGGGTAAGAGCCAAAGCCAAGGCAAGAAGAATTGCAATTTCCTGAAGATATTTCCAAAGCATTGTGGTTTTACCTTCGAGCAATCTTCCGAAAACACCGGTAAACATAACTTCGTATGATTCCAAAAGGCTTTTTTCGGTAATGAGCATTGAGAGAATACCCACAAGGAGAAAACCGACTAAAATTGTAATTCCTCGGATAATCCATGCCTTCCATTGGGGCATATCATCACGCTTAACAATACGAAAAAGAGGATCGTGATGTTTTTCAGCAGTATTAGCCATTGTTATTCTCCTTTCCGTCTTCTTTGGCTTTTGTCATAAGAAGACCTATTTCATCTTTGGTAGCGGTTCTTGCGTCAACAATACCTGTGATTCTACCTGAACCGATAACCATAATTTTGTCGCAAAGTTCAAGGAGAACGTCAAGGTCCTCACCGACGAAGATAATGGCAACGCCCTGTTCCTTCTGTTGGTTAAGAAGGTTGTAAATCATATAGGATGAGTTGATATCGAGACCTCGTACAGGGTAGGCAACCATAAGTACAGTGGGCGAAGCGGCGATTTCACGACCAACAAGAACCTTCTGCACGTTACCGCCGGAAAGACGGCGTACGGGTGTACTTGCACTGGGTGTAACAACTTCAAGGTCTTTAATGATTTTAAGGGCAAGGTCTTTGGGCTGTTTACGTTTGAGGAAGATATTTCCCTTTGTGTAACTACGGAGCATCATATTATCAACGATGTCCATATTACCAACAAGACCCATACCAAGTCTGTCTTCGGGTACGAATGAAAGTCTTACACCCATATGACGTATTTGAACGGGTGTTTTGTCTCTGAGACTTTCTTTTTTGCCGGTTTTGGGGTCGAAGTAGAAGATATCACCGTATTCGAGTCTCTGAAGACCTGCAATGGATTCAAGAAGCTCTCGCTGACCTGAACCCGCAATACCTGCAATACCGAGGATTTCACCGCTTTTTGCCGTGAAAGAAACGTTGTCAAGGACAGTAGTTCCCATTCTGTCAACGCAGGTAATACTGTTTACTACGAGTCTGTCAGTGGTGTTCTTGGGGTCATTTCTCTTAATATTAAGGTCTACTTTTTCACCAACCATCATTTCAGTAAGCTGTGATTCGTTGGTTTCTGCGGTATTTACCGTGCCGACGTATTCACCTTTACGAAGAACCGCAACTCTGTCGGAAAGAGAAAGAACCTCGTGAAGCTTATGGGTAATGATTATAATACATTTTCCGTCGTCACGCATACGGCGTAAGATACTGAAAAGTTTTTCAGTTTCCTGGGGTGTAAGTACGGCGGTAGGCTCGTCAAGAATAAGGATATCCGCACCTCTGTAAAGAACCTTTATAATTTCAACTGTCTGCTTTTCCGAAACGGACATAGTATAAATTTTCTTTTCGGGGTTAAGGTCAAAACCATATTGATTACTGATTTTCTTGATTTCCTCGGTAGATGCTTTAAGGTTGTATTTACCGTCCTCTATACCGAGAATGATATTTTCGGCAGCAGTAAAAACATCAACGAGTTTGAAGTGCTGGTGTATCATACCTATTTTGTACTTAAAGGCATCTTTAGGTGATGTGATACTTGCTTCTTTCTCGTCGATATAAATCTGACCTTCGTCGGGGAAGTAAATACCCGAAATCATATTCATAAGGGTTGTTTTACCACTACCGTTTTCACCGAGAATGGAAAGAATTTCCCCGCGGTAAGCGGTAAGATTAACATTTTTGTTAGCAACTACCTTACCGAATGTTTTGGTTATATTTTTTAATTCAATAGCAGGTTGTTTCGTCACAATAAACCTCCTCTTTATCTAATTCTCAATAAATGGTTGGTAAATTTCCCAGCCATTTATTCAAAATTAGTCTGAGGCGGAAGGGTTAACTTCCGTCTCAGACCTTAAAATTAATCAGTAAGCTTCGTCAAGAAGATTGATGCCGTCGATTCTTACGTCGAAGTAGGGAGCTGAACGTTTTGCTGATTCAGCGAAAACACCGTCTTCAACAACTTCTGTATCAGGAGTGAATTTATCATCTGTGTCAACGTCAGCTTTGTAGTTGTCGAGCTTTTTACCGTCAACTGTGAAGTTAGCAGTATCGAAAACGTTAATCTTGCCTGAAAGGAGGTCAGCCTTAACAGCTTCGAGCTTTTCAACAGTGCCTTTAGCAGCAGCTTTTTCGTTAACGTCTGTAAGAACAACTGAGCCTGTTTCAATTGTACCTGTCCAGTCAGTGTCGATAGCTTTACCGTCCATTACGCACTGAATCATATACTTGAAGTAAGGAGTCCAGTCGATTCTTGAAGAAACGATGAATGTGTTGGGACAAGCTTCGATTGTTGAACCGTTGTAAGAAACGTTGGGAACACCTGCTGTTTCACAAGCTGTGGGAGCACCCATTGAGTCAGCGTGCTGGCTGATAAGAACGCAACCACCTGCGATAAGAGCCTGAGCAGCTTCTTTTTCTTTCTGCTCGTCGTACCATGAACCTGTGAATTTAACGTCCATTGTAACTGAGGGGCAAACTGATTTTGCACCAAGGTAGAAAGATGTGTAACCTGAAATAACCTCTGCGAATGTGAAAGCACCAACGTAACCCATCTTAGCTTCTTCAGCTGTGATGTCGCCTGCTTCGATCATTTCGTTGAGCTTCATACCTGCAGCAACACCTGCAAGGTATCTGCCTTCGTAGATAGATGCGAAAGCATTGTGGAAGTTAGCAACGCCTGCTGTGTGAGCCTGAGTACCTGTTGCGTGGCAGAACTGAACATCGGGATACTTCTTAGCGGCATCGATAAGGAATGATTCGTGACCGAAGCTGTCAGCGAAGATGATGTCACAACCGTCAACTTCAACAAGTTCAACAGCAGCATCATAGCAGTCTTTAGACTCAGGAATCTGAGTTTTCTGAGCATATTCAACGCCCATTTCTTCACAAGCCTTTTTAGCAGCATCCATGAAGTTTTTGTCGTATGTTGACTGCTCGTCGTGAAGGAAGATGAAACCAACCTTGAGGTTGGTAACCTGTGCGTTCTTGTCAGCGTCTGTGCCGGGGTCTTTGTCTTTACCGCATGCTGCGAAACAGCCGAGAACCATTACGAGAGCAAGACAGAGAGCAAGAACTTTTGCAAACTTTTTCATTTTCATTACCTCCGTTAAGGATATTTATTTGTCAACAATCGTCGTTTCTGAAGGTGATGTTACCGTCACTCATACTTTCTACGATTGCCAATGACCGAACTTTATAGCCCTTATCGCGTAGGGCTTTGCCACCGGGTTGGAAACCCTTTTCGATGGCGACACCAATGCCGACAACTTCGGCACCTGCCTGATTAATAATGTCAATCAAAGCGTTACAGGCGTTACCACCCGCCATAAAATCATCAATTATAAGAACCTTGTCGGATGAGTCGAGATATTTTTTAGAAACATTCATCGTGTATTCCTTACCGTGGGTGAAGGAATAACATTTTGCACTGTAAACCTCGTTGCCGACATTTTTGTGCTGAGCTTTTTTGGCAAAGAGGGCGGGTAAATTAAAGTACTTGGCGGTAAAAACCGCAATACCAATACCCGAAGACTCAATAGTAACAACTTTTGTTGCACCGCAGTCTTTGAAAAGTCGATAGAATTCCTTGCCCATTTCATCAAGAAGATTAACGTCAAGCTGATGGTTAAGGAACATATCAACCTTTAAAATGTCGGTACCTATGGAAACGCCTTCGTTAGCGATTTTTTCTTCAAGAAGCTTCATAAACAACTCACCCTGCAACAACATATAGCATTACACGACAGATTATACATTATTACGACGCATTTTTTCAAGAGAAATTCATGTAAAAAAAACACTAAAAAGCTTTTTCGTCACTTTGCAATAAACAGAGGTCGGTTTATAATGCAAAATGTAGAAATAACAAGATTCCGCGAGAAAAAATAAAGGTTTTTACCACGGATTTTTTCATTCGTCAAAATAACTAAATAAATATAAGAAATTCAATAAAAAGTGACTTTTAAAACATAATGAACGTAAAGTTAAAAAACTTTACACCATAGAAAAATCGACTTTGATCTGAATAAGCGAAAAAATCAAAAAACTAATAATTACAAGCAAAAAAACGGATTTAGCAGTTTCATATTCAAATAGTTTGATGTAAAGGTAAATGCTTTTACACATATGTTTATAAAAATTGCACAAAAAACCAAGCGTCATATACGAGGCCAAGGCTGATACCGTCGGATGTACCGAGACCGTAAGCGATTTTAGAAATGATGTTTGAGTTTGTATCATTACCCACAAGAGTAAGAACATTCATTATCATGTTCAAGTCGCCCTGGCTT
>SVOQ01000011.1 GCA_015066345.1 Oscillospiraceae bacterium | reverse complement strand
CTCGTGAGCGGCTGCTTGAGATTGTAATGCGGTGCTAAACTTTCAGTGCCCCTTCGAGGGGCTAAGCCAGCATTCGCCCCTTATAGGGGCAGAGCAAACCACCAGTTTACTGGTGGTTATGATTAATGAAATACATTATTATTTCTGTTATAAGCACACCCGCACAGGATAAAGCGGCAACCTGTATAAGGCTTCGTTCGAAAAATGCGGCAATTACGGCTATTATGAAACCGACTACCGCGGTTATGGGTGAGTCCGTAGCGTAAAAACAGGCAGGGATAGTCATAACGCTTAAAACCGCGTATGGTATATAGTGCAAAAACGAAAGAACGAATTTGTTTTTGATTTTCTTCTTTATTAATGCCATTGGTATCATTCTTACGAGGTAAGTAACACCTGCCATTACAAGAAGATATATAAAGAATTTACTATTGGGCATTTTCGGTTACCTCCTCTTCTGTTTTTATGGGGGCAACCACCGCTAATATTGCCGCGGCAATAACGGAGCATATAATAACCGTAAAGCCCGTGGGTACTTTAGTTAAAAGCGGTATGTATTTAAAAGCACAACTTAAGGCAATGGCTATTGCAACGCAAAGTGCCGTTGCTTTCTCTTTTTTAGCCGCGGGTACAACTATTGCAACAAACATTCCGTAAATAGCGAGACCAAGAGCTGCCGTAACCATAGGGGGTAAGATGTTACCTGCGACAGCACCTATAAGTGTACCGCTTGTCCAACCAAAAATCGGTAAAAGCATAAGTCCGAGCATATACTTTTTGCCGATTTCACCCTTTTGAGAAATTGCCACTGCAAAAATCTCGTCTGTGTTAGCGTAGGAGATTAATAGTTTGTCTTTTAATTTCACTTTGTGCGAGAATTTCTGAGAAAGTGAAACGGACATAAGGGAGTATCTTGAATTTATTATTAATTGTGATAGTGCAAGTTCGGGGAGTGTTCCGCCCATTATAATGGGCACACCTGCCAACTGACCTGCGGATGTAAGGTTTGTTAATGAGATTACGGTTGCCTGAAACACGGTTAAGCCGTTTTCTACGGCGAATATTCCGAAAGCAAATGCTACCGAGAAATAGCCGAGACAAATGGGGATACCGTCTTTCAAGCCTTTTTTAAAACTGTTTACTTCGGTCATTATTTAATAAGGCTTTCCATTGCGTCAATATAGATATAGTTTCTGGTTGTTGAAATATTGGCAATAAAGATAACGTCATCAATTTCTTTATCGCTTGTAAAATCACTTAATGTGCCGTCGTAGTGACGGGGGTCAATAACGTAAATCGTACTGTAATGGGGGATAAGGAACGGAACAAATGCGTTACCGTAACTTTCCTTTATAACAATACAGGTTTCACCGTCGGGGTTATCCTTGTTGGTTATGGTGGTAAGAGCATTGTCACCGCCAATAAAGGTAATGTATTTTGAACCCCGGTCGTGGTTTGTAACGTCCGTTACAATATTCCAATAAAAAGCATCACCGTCAGCCTCAACTATGTGACAACTTACATCATTGTAGGGTAGGTAAGCGGTAACGGAGTCAGGGTTTTTAGCCATTTCGGCGGTCTGATTTGAACCGGAGTAGAATGTACCTAAGAAATCATCATAGGTTTCGGTTTCGTATTTTTCCAAAGGTATGGGGGTTATGCCTTTTTCTATACAGAATTGTTCGTAAGCATAGTACGCACCCAAAGCGGTCCAATGGTGGTCCGTGCGGAAATACGTGTACTCTTTACGGTGTAGTCTTTCTGCTTTATAAATGCCGTCAACGGTATTTACGTCGCGGAAGGATGAATTGA
Source organism: Oscillospiraceae bacterium (assembly GCA_015066345.1). Lineage (GTDB taxonomy): Bacteria > Bacillota > Clostridia > Oscillospirales > Acutalibacteraceae > DTU089. The sequence goes on along the minus strand of SVOQ01000011.1, from coordinate 83,931 downwards.
AATAATTAAGGGCTTTTTGTTGGTCTGCGGAGCCTACCTGCTCACGCAGATTATCGTTAAGAGTTATATCAATACTTGTGGGGACTATCATTGCGTAAACATCCGCATCACCGTTTACCGAGGATTTTATATTACTTACGGAGTTTATGAATCGGGGAGCGAGTTCGTTTGAGAATGTATAGTACTCGTAACCCGCATCACCTGCAACAATAATTGCACCTAATGATTGGGTTTTAAGGTCGGTTTCTTCGTCCTTGGGTTCGGTGGTCTTGGGTGCGGTTGTTTCAACGGGTGCTTCAGTTGACGGTACTTCCAAGGGTGCATCGGGGATATCGTCGCCCGACTCTACATCACCGTGAATGTTTATAGAATTTATACCATAAAGATTTTTAATGCTCGTGCCTATTTGAGTGAGATAATCTCTGTATGGGAAAGTATCAGAAAACCAAGTGTTTATATCATTGAAGTATTCACCCGAGAATAAAACCTCAGCACTGAATTCGGGGAATTTGGCAAGATTTCGTTTTTCTGAGGGTGAGAATGTTGGTCTTAAGGGAATAATAAATGCAATAGTAGCACCTAAGTAAAGCATAACGAAGAATGAAGCAGCTTTAATAAGGTGGGTTTTGTAACCTGCAGGTCTGACCTTTTTAACCTTTTCTTTTTTTGCATTCTTCGTCTTTTTGTCTTTTGGTTTCTCCTCAATAATAACGGGGGTTTCTTCTGTCGGTTTTATACTTTCTTTTGCGGTTTTTTCGGGAGTTTTGGGTAAATCGAGAATTGGCACACCGTCTATATCGGGTAACTGTGAAATATCGATTATTTCCTTTTCGAATTCGGGTGTGTACTCTCTTTTTTCTGTAATTATAATATTGGGATTCGGGTCATCGGGAAATTTGAGCATAGGTACGCCCTCGATAACCGGCATGGATGAAATGTCGATTATCGGCTGATTTTTTAAGTCGCGGGGGACTTTATTAACTTTTGATTTTTTCTTCGGTTTAGGTTTAACCGAAGGCAACACGCGAAAACTAATGTTACGCGGTTTGTCGTAAATCATAGTTAATGCCTCCGATGAGAATCAGAATTGGAAATATAAGAATGGGTTGTAACTGTCGCCCACAAGCATTACGGTTGAAAGTAACAGTAAAATTACGGGGATTATTGCACTTATAATGTGGTAAATAACCGCGTAGAAAGTTTTGTCCTTTTGGGGTTTCAATTTTTCGGAAATGAATTTTACAAGGGGAGTAACTGCAAGTATTGCAATTATCAGGAAAATAAAATTACTGATCAGAAGTGTCTTGGTTTCAAAGTCTATAAGTGAGTTTCCGTTTTGTGCAAACATACCCTTGAGTACAACGGGAATGAATCTGAAATCCGAAAAACGGAAAAGAATCCAACCAAAGAAAACAACGATAAGAAGATAGATTCTGCCGAAAATTGCGGGTATTTTATTAATGACTTTTAAGAGGAAAAGTTTTTCTATAATCAGGAAAATACAGAAGAACAGTCCCCATAAAACGAAGTTCCACGATGCTCCGTGCCAAAGACCCGTAAGAAGCCATACAACAAGGATATTAAAATAAGTTCTTACAGTACCTTTGCGGTTACCGCCCAAGGGAATGTAAACATAGTCACGGAAGAATGAACCTAATGAAATATGCCAACGACGCCAGAATTCCGTTACGGATTTTGAGGTGTAGGGGTAGTCGAAGTTCTCTTTAAAGTGGAATCCCACCATAAGCCCCATACCTATTGCCATATCCGAGTAAGCGGAGAAATCAAGGTAAATCTGGAGCATATAAAAGAGTACGCCCATCCAAAGACCAACAACCGAGCGCGAGGATAATTCACCGAGAGCCTCGGTTGCGTTTGAATTAATAAGTGTGTCGGCAACCAGTAATGTATCCGAAAGATTACCGCACATATTCGCCAGTACGCTTTTTTTAGCAAGTCCCACTGCAAAACGGGAAATACCCTTAGTTATTTCGTAGGGGCTTGTACGCCTCGAATGTATCTCACGTTCAACATCCTTGTAACGGACAATTGGGCCCGCGATACATTGGTAAAAAAGGCTTGAATAAAGGAGTAACCAAAAGAAATTCTTTTGCGCGGGTACTTCTTTGCGGTAAACATCTATAACGTAGGAGAGTAACTGGAAGGTATAAAATGAGATACCGATGGGTAAAACTATCTGTGGGATTACTGACGGTACACCAAAAACATTTTGGATATTTTCAAGGAAAAAGCCTGTGTACTTGAATACACCGATAATTCCGAGATTAACGATGCAGGTCATTATAACCAGTATTTTTCTACCTGCGTTTTTTCCTACGCTTTTTTCAATCAACAGGGCAAATAACCAGTCCGCAAACGTCATGAATAAAAGAAGTAAGACGTAAACAGGTTCACCCCAGGAGTAGAATAAAAGCGAGAAAACAAGCAGAACAATATTTTTTGCTTTGATACCGCGTGCCAATGCGTATATGAGCATACATATGGGCAAAAACGCATAAACAAACAAAAGACTCGAAAATACCATTTGCTACCTCACTTAGATTTGGTTTTTGTATAAACAGAAAATTAACCAATATAATATTATACAATCTATATATAAAAATTCAAGACCCTTTATATAAAATAAATAAAAAAGATAATAATAAATATCATAATTTGTCGCGTATGAGTTAAGGATTTTACTTGACTTCAAGCCCGATATGTAATAAAATAATGTTTGGTAAAAAATTAACATCCGAAAGGAGTCAAAAATTAATGAAGTATTCACATGAAGTTGAAACAATGTGCCCCATCGCACAGGGCGCTGCTCACGGTGCTGCTCCTATCCCCGAAGAAGCTAAGTGGGTAAAAGCCAGAGAAATCAAAGATATTTCAGGCTTCACTCACGGTATCGGTTGGTGTGCTCCCCAGCAGGGTACTTGTAAACTTACTCTTAACGTTAAAGAAGGCGTTATCCAGGAAGCTCTCGTTGAAACAATCGGTTGCTCAGGTATGACTCACTCCGCAGCTATGGCTTCCGAAATCCTTCCCGGCAGAACAATCCTCGAAGCTCTCAACACAGACCTTGTTTGTGACGCTATCAACACAGCTATGAGAGAGCTCTTCCTCCAGATTGTTTACGGTCGTACACAGTCCGCATTCTCAGAGGACGGTCTCGTTGTTGGTGCAGGTCTTGAAGACCTTGGTAAAGGCTTACGTTCACAGGTTGGTACAATGTACGGTACTCTTGCAAAGGGTCCCCGTTACCTTGAAATGACCGACGGTTATGTAACAGGCCTCGCTCTTAATGAAGATGATGAAATCATTGGTTATCAGTTCGTAAACTTCGGCAAAATGATGGACTTCATCAAAGCAGGTGACGATGCTAACACAGCTTTCGAAAAAGCAAAAGGTCAGTATGGTCGTGTTGCTGATGCAGTTAAAATCGTTGACCCCAGAAAGGAATAAGGAGGTATAACAATGGCTTTATTTGAATCATACAACAGAAGAGAAAAACAGATTCTCGAAGTTATCAATAAATACGGCATCAACACTATCGAAGAATGTGCCGAAATCTGCAAAGCTAAAGGCTTTGACCCCTACAAAATCACAGAGGGTATTCAGCCCATCTGTTTTGAAAACGCAAAGTGGGCTTACACAGTAGGTTGCGCTATTGCTATTAAAAAAGGTTGCACAAGAGCTGCTGACGCTGCTGCTGCAATCGGCGAAGGTCTCCAGGCTTTCTGTATTCCCGGTTCAGTTGCTGACCAGAGAAAAGTTGGTCTCGGTCACGGTAACCTTGGTAAAATGCTTCTCGAAGAAGAAACCGAATGCTTCGCATTCCTTGCAGGTCACGAATCTTTCGCAGCTGCTGAAGGTGCTATCGGTATCGCTGAAAAAGCAAACAAGGTAAGAAAGAATCCTCTCAGAGTTATTCTTAACGGTCTTGGTAAAGACGCTGCTCAGATTATCGCAAGAATCAACGGCTTCACCTATGTTGAAACAGAAATGGATTACTACACAGGCGAAGTTAAAGAAGTATTCCGCAAAGCATACTCCGACGGTCTTCGTTCAAAGGTTAACTGCTACGGTGCTAACGACGTAACAGAAGGCGTTGCTATCATGTGGAAAGAGGGCGTTGACGTTTCTATCACAGGTAACTCAACTAACCCCACTCGTTTCCAGCACCCCGTTGCAGGCACATACAAAAAAGAATGTGTTGAAAAGGGTAAAAAATACTTCTCAGTTGCTTCAGGTGGCGGTACAGGTCGTACACTTCACCCCGACAATATGGCTGCAGGTCCCGCTTCTTACGGTATGACAGATACTATGGGTCGTATGCACTCTGATGCTCAGTTCGCAGGTTCTTCATCAGTTCCCGCTCACGTTGAGATGATGGGTCTTATCGGTATGGGTAACAACCCCATGGTTGGTGCTACAGTTGCTTGTGCAGTTGCAGTTGAAGAAGCTTCTAAATAATTGATTTATTAAATAAAATCAGACACATCACTTTGGAAGTCCATTGTGATGTGTCTTTTTTGGTTAATAGTTAAACCAATATATCTGCTTTTTCATTACATATATCAGTAAACCAAATAATAAAATCTTCAGTATCAGTAAATTCGTTTTTTAATTCTTTTTTCAAGGATGCATCCATAGGAGAAAATCCGTGTTTTAATTTAATAATGCCTGTTTTTCCATTGACGGGTTTATATAAATTATTTTCGTTATCTATGCACTTTAAGAACAGGAAACAGTAATCATCTTCTTTAAAATAATATCCGTCGGTTACAACGATGATTTTTTTACCTATGGTGTTTTCACAATTGCAACAAAGATACATTTCGGTATAAACCTTACCGTTTTGTTTGTAAGGTTTTTTACCTTCGTATGCGTTCATAGCATATGCGAAACCCATATTTTCGCATATTGACACATTTCTCATTGCAATAACTGTATAATCAGATTCTTTTACAAGTTCATCGAGCGAATATGTTTTTTTGTTTGAGTTTATAATAATCCCAATACACCCAACGGCAAAAAGCAAAGCCGTCACAAGGAATAATAGTTTTCGTTTTTTCACAAAATCACCTGTTTTTATCTTCTGAGTATTTTCCCAATGAATATTATACCTGTAAGCATTGTAGCTATGGACAAACCTATAAATAAACCGGAGAAAAAATCCATTGTGTTTGAGCCTGTGAACATTTTTGAAAGGGATAAAAGGGCTATACCCAGAATAATCACCAGAAAAGCGGATATCAATTTGTTTTGTCTGTCGAGGCTTTGTATTCTTCTTATAAGGAAAACGAACTTCATATTGTCCGAGTTGTTATGAGGGGTTATTTTACTTTCTTTTTTATCCTCTCCGTCCAGTAATTCAGATATGGTTATATCGAGTTCACTGCACAAAAACTCAATTACACTATAATCGGGCATACAATTTCCGTTTTCCCATTTAGAAATTGTTTTGTTTGAAACGTTGAGTTTTTCCGCAAGTTGTGCCTGCGTAAGATTTTTTTCTTTTCTTTTTTTAGCAATATATTTACCGATGAGTTTTTGGTTCATTTTTTCACCTCCGCAAATATAAGTGTAGAAGAAAAAACGGTTGTATAACATCCCTTGAGGGTGGAATTCAGGTGGTTTTGTGAATTTTAAGTTGTTTTTTTGGTGATTTTACTTTTTCTCGTTAATAAATACCCTGAATAAGGGCAGACAAGCGTCGAAAAAGCCCTTGTAACTTTCGCAGTAGGTTCTGTCCTCTTTTGAGCGTTTGCATCCTCCTGCACGGCACAGGGGATAGTATTTACATTTCTTACACTCCTCGGGGGTGTAAAGGCTCTCTCTTAAAAATTTAATGGCTTTTTCAGAGTGGGCGAGGGTGTCAAAGCTTTCGTTTTCGGTATTTATATTACCTAACAGCCACTCGTCCGTACAGTAGAAGTCGCAGGGGTAGATATTGCCGTTTCCCTCCGCTACAAATTGGTGCATACAATGTCCGCACATACCGCATTGCTCCGTAGGATTACCTAAATATAAATGCACAAGATTGTCGAAGTAACGTATGCTTGTATATTCATCCCTGACGTAATCTTTAACATAACTGTTAAAACCGTGTATAAGAAAATGTTTGAATTGCTCGGGTGTCATATACAGTTCGCTTTCACTCTTATCTCCAAAGGGGCGAAGGCAGGGGATGAACTGAAGATATTTAAATCCGCGTTTTTTATAATGAGTTAAAATATCATCAATATTTTCGGCGCATCTGCCTGTTAAAACTGTAAGTATATTGAAATCCACTCCGTGTTTTTTAAATATATTTGCAGCTTTTATTATTTTATAATAGGTGTTTTCACCCTTGTCATCAATTCTGAATGAGTTGTTTTTAAAGTCCCCGTCGAGGCTTAAGCCTATAAGAAAACGGCGTTGTTTAAAAAACTTAGCCCATCTGTCATCAATTACCGAACCGTTGGTCTGAAGTCCGTAGTGAATAGTACTGTTTTTAGTGTTCAGTTCATCAACTTTTTTACAGAAAAACCTGAAAAAATCCAATCCCCTAAGTGTGGGTTCGCCACCCTGAAAAGCGAATGCTACACTTTCACCATCGGCAAACTCCAAGGCTTTTTTTATTAAGTTTTCTGCCGTTTCCTCGGTCATAAATCCGAAACTTTTTACGTCGCGGTGGTCTGTTACGTCGTGATAAAAGCAGTATTCACACCGCATATTACAAAGGCTTGATGCGGGTTTAATCATTATGGAAAGTGGGGGCATATTTTACACCTCGTTTCAAAAACCCTCAACGTCGAAACCGATGTTGAGGGTAATTTTTAAAAATTATTGTTCAATAACACCTCGGCGGTTATTCTTGAAATCCTTCATAATATTGTTCATTTCTGCGTTCATTTCCTCTGCAACCGTGGGGTAAACGGATGAACGGTTAAGGTTTTCGCCAACATCATCACTGAGAATGTGCAACCAGTTCTTTCTGTATTTATCAAAGAAAGCGGAGTTGTCATTCTGAATATTCCGGAAGTATTTGAAAGTAATGTACTTGTTATCCGTCAATACGGGATAATCGTAATCCTTATACTCTTCCTTCTTTAGAATTTCTGATGTGGGTACTGTGTACTGAATAGCCTTAAGCTTTTCGCGTTTCATATGAAGAATCGGGTGTTCTTTTGTATGTATAACGGTATCATTTTTAAGCAAGGGAACAATGGAAACACCGTCTATTTCACGGTCAGAGGGGAGATAATTAACCTGTCCGTCTTTACTTGTAATACCGCAAAGTTCAATGAGTGTGGGGAACATATCAACAAGTGTGGCACTGTTGGAACGGGTTTCGCCCTCTTTCCAGAGTTCGTTATTATTGCCCCAACGAATCATAAACGGTACTTTCTGACCTGCCTCGTAAGCGGTGTATTTACCGCCCCTGAGTTCACCTGCGGAGCCTTCAAGTGCGGGACCGTTATCGCTTGTGAAAACAATAATTGTATCGTCCATAACACCGAGTGTTTCAAGTGTTGTAAATAATTCGCCAAGGTAGTAGTCGAATTCGGTTATACAGTCTGCGTATGTACCCATACCCGTTGCACCGTCGAATTTATCACCGACAAAGAGGGGAGCGTGGGGCCACGGTGTTGCGTAATATGCGAAGAATGGCTCGTCCGATGTGGTTACCTGCTCTGTAATCCAGTCTGTGATTTCCTCGTGAATCCACTCGGTCATTTCACCCTGGTCTTTTTTGCCGTTTTCGTCACGTAAATCGTCAGTGCCTTTAACGATTTCGTATTCACCGTTTTCTTCCTGTACGTGGTAGAAAGGTGTCATATCGTTTACATGGTGACTGCCGTAGAAGTAGTCAAAGCCCTGATTAGTGGGTAAGTATTCGCCGTAATCACCGAGATGCCATTTACCGAAAGCACCTGTGTTATAACCTGCATTTTTGAAAACTTCTGCAACGGTGATTTCGTCGCCCAACATACCGTCACAGTTGTTGCCCATTTCAATGGAATTGAAGATTCTCGTCTGAGCAAAGGGTGAAAGAGTGTCAACTGTGGGATAGATAACATTGTCCGCGTAGCCTCTGAAAGGATATCTGCCCGTCATTAAAGCAAATCTTGCAGGGGAGCAAACGGAGTAACTTGAGTAGAAATTATCAAAGTTAAGACCCTCTTCACCGATTCTGTCCATATTGGGTGTGTCATAAATAGCACCGTTAAGTGAAGTGTCCGCGTAACCCATATCATCCATAAGTATGAAAAGCACGTTGGGACTGCCTTTTTTAGCCTTATTAACACCATCGAGGTAATCATCGTGACCTTCCCAAAGACGAACTACATTGGGCTCTGCACGAAGATTCATCGTGAGGACATAGAAAACGGTTGTACCTGCAAGAAGGATACTTAAAAATGAAGTAACAATTCTTTGAATAACAACTTTACAGTTTAACTTTTTAACGCAAAGAATTAAAATTGCTACTGCAATAATACAGGGGAGAAGTAAGAGTATACCGCCACCGAGACGGGTAAGGAAGTTACCCTCACCTGCAAAGAGAGGGTTATCTACGCTTGTCCAACCGGCTTTGCCACTCGAGAAAGCACCAAAGCCCGCATCCGCACCCCATATAAGGAAGTAGATGAAGATGCCTGATGCGGAAGAACCGTAACCGACTAAGAACCATTTATAAAGTTTTTTGCAGAAAATAACGCCAATAAATATACAAGCACTTACTATACACATAAATGCTACATTAACAACCGCCAAGAGATTAAGTCGCAATATGTTAAGTGCCAAAGCGAGAATAATGCCTGAAATTGCAGTTATTAAAGGAAAAGGTTTTTTAGCTTTTTCAAATAAAGTTTTGTTTTTCAAGGGGAAAACCTCACTTCTTAGATGGATATGGAAATAACGTAATCATTACCGCTAAAAAGGTTTGTAACTTCGTCGGGGTTAATATGGCTCTTAGCCCTTATTGTGAAAATACAAGCGTATTTTTCGTGCCTTTTTTCAACTGAGTTTGAGATGATAGTGTAGCCGTTATCTTTAAAAATGTTGGATACTACTTCAACCGCATCTGCGTCGTCAATAAGCTTCATTGAAACTGATGTTGTACTTGTGTTTTCAACGGGTAAAAGACGATGAATTACAATCTGAACCACAAGAAGAATAATTGTGGCATAAACCGCTATACCGTACATACCCGCACCTGCTGCAAGACCGATACCCGCGGTGGTCCATACACCTGCGGCGGTAGTAAGACCTTTAACGGTACCTTTATAAACGATAATACCTGCACCCAGAAAGCTTATGCCGGTAACAACCTGTGCCGCAAGACGGGCACCGTCAAGTTTAACACTGTCCGAAAAGCTCATAAGGTCAAAGAAACCGTATTTACTTACTATCATAATAAGAGCCGAACCGAGAGCAACAATGATGTGGGTTCTGATACCTGCTTCTTTCTGACGTAAGGTTCTTTCAATACCGATTGCCGCACCGCACACAACGGCTACAACAAGGCCTAAAAGGTAGGGAAGAAAACTCTGAATTTTAAATGTGTCAATGAATGTTTTAAAAACATCTGCTAATTCGTATACGGGTGTTGCGGATAAAATCACAAAATTACACTCCTTAATTTATTCTTATATATCTATATATAATATCATATTGTATTTTTTATGTCAATTATTCACCGGTTCGTCATAAACTTAATTAATCCTACATAAGTATTGTTGAAGGTCAAGGTTCTTAATGGAGGTAGATTTATGACAGAAACAAGCATTTATAAGGATATTCAAACAAGAACGGGAGGGGATATATACATCGGTGTGGTAGGACCCGTAAGAACGGGTAAGTCCTCATTTATAAAAAGGTTTATGGATACTTTAGTTATTCCCAATATTGACAGCGAATACAAACGGGGCAGGGCACAGGACGAATTGCCTCAGTCCGCCGCAGGTAGGACAATTATGACCACCGAACCGAAATTTATACCTGAAGAAGCGGTTAAAATAGACTTGCCCGACAACGCCTCTTTAAATGTCAGGTTAATTGATTGCGTAGGTTACATTGTGCCCAGCTCTTTGGGGTACGTGGAGGAGGAAAAACCACGAATGGTAAAAACCCCTTGGTATGACCATGAAATTCCCTTTAATATGGCGGCGGAAATCGGTACTCAAAAGGTAATTACCGAGCATTCCACAATAGGACTTCTTGTTACTACTGACGGCACTATAAGTGATATTCCCCGTGAGGAGTATGAGGAGGCGGAGGAAAGGGTTGTTGACGAATTAAAAGCCATAAACAAGCCCTTTGTTATGCTTCTTAATTCAACTAATCCCCAAAGCCCCGATGCAATAAATTTAGCATCAAAACTTACGGAAAAATACTGTGTACCCGTTATGCCCGTAAATTGTCTTGATATGGATGAAAATCTTATAAAAGAGGTGCTGAGTGCAATACTTTACCGATTCCCCGTAAGAGAAATCGGTATCAGTTTACCCAATTGGGTTATGTCCCTTGACAGGGAGCATTGGCTCAGGTCATCGGTTTTGCGTAGCGTTAAAGAGTCGGCGGTAAATATAGCTTGTGTGGGTGATATGACCTGTATTTTAAAGGGTCTTGAGGAAAATGAAAATATTATTTCCTCCGAAATATCAAGTCTTGATTTAGGTAAGGGTTGTGCGGAGATTAAGGGCGTACTTTCGGGTGAGTTGATATATAAAATTATTGAAGAAAAAACAGGTCTTGGTATTACCTGCGAAGAAAACCTTATGGAAAATCTGCTTGAACTTTGCGATGTGAAGAAAAAATACGACCGCATTAAAAATGCCCTTGATGAGGTAGAGGCAACGGGCTATGGTATAGTTATGCCCGATATTGACGAATTGACCCTCAAAGAACCTGAAATTGTGAAACAGGGTGGTAGGTACGGTGTAAGGCTTTCTGCGTCAGCACCCTCAATACATATGCTGAAAACCTGTATTGAAACCGAGGTTGCACCCGTTGTAGGCACCGAAAGTCAGTCCGAGGAACTTCTTAAATACCTCCTTGATGGGTTTGAAGAAGACCCCCATAAAATATGGGAGTCTGATATCTTCGGTAAATCCTTGAATGAACTTGTAAATGAGGGGTTAAGGAGTAAACTTTGCCATATGCCCGTAGATGCAAGGTCTAAAATTCAGGAGACCCTTGAAAGGATTATCAATGACGGTTGCAGTGGGCTTATTTGCATTATTCTTTGATTGATTAATCGTTTTCGCTCTTTAACACGCCGTAGCTTCTGTCAACAACTATAACTGCGTAAAGGTTGCCGTTACCGGCTTCGTTTACGCGGTTTTTTATTAAGTGCTTTAAGTCTTTGTCACTGAGTTTGTATTTTGGTGGAACAACAATGTCAAAAAGAACGTTTTTGGCGGTGTCACCTACAACAACTCTGAAATCGTGGAATGTGATTATAGGGTCGATATCGTAAAGGATCTGTCTTACAACTTCCTTTAATTCGTTAGTTTCTTCGCAGTCGAGAACCGTCGGGTCAAGATGCACAACGAGATGGATATTATCCTGCTTAAGAAAATCACGTTCGATTTTATCCATAATATCGTGGCATACAAGTACATTAATATTGGCATCCATTTCCACGTGGGCGGATGCAAAGTAGCTTCCGGGACCGTAACTGTGTACGAGTAAATCGTGAACACCTAAAACATTTTCGTAAGATAACATTTTCTGTTCTATTTTTTCGTACAATTCCTTTGATGGAGCCTGTCCTAAGAGGGGGCCTACAGTTTCTTTAATTAAACCTATACCCGAAATGAGAATAAATATTGCAACACCAACACCCATATAACCGTCAAGGTTGAAGCCTGTAAAGTGTGAAATCACTGCTGCAACAAGAACCGCAAGGGTTGATATACAGTCATTTCTGCTATCGGCGGCGGTTGCATCAAGTGCCGTTGATTTAATGAGTTTGCCGAGGGATTTGTTAAATCTGCTGAGCCATAATTTAACGATAATTGATACAACGAGAATAACCGCGGTTACCCAACGGAAATCACCCGCTTCAGGGGTTATGATTTTTTCTACCGAGGTTTTAAAAATCTCGAAACCTATAAGCATAACAAGGAATGAGATTATAAGTCCGGTTATATATTCAATTCGTGCGTGACCGTAGGGGTGGTCCTCGTCCGCGGGTTTTTCGGAGAGTCGGAATCCGATTAAAGTGATAATTGACGAACCTGCGTCCGCAATATTATTTGTAGCGTCGGCGGTAATTGAAACGCTATGGGTAAGATAACCTAAAACGAACTTCAAACCACTTAAAAATAAATTGCATATAATTCCCACAATACCTGCAAGTTTACCGTAACTTTCTCTGCCACCGGGGGTGTCGGGGTTTTTATTCTTCAAAAACATTCTAACAATAAGTTTTGTCATAAAAAATCTCCGTTTCGAGGGGTTTCCTTCAATTATAAGGTTTAATAATAAAATGTCAACACCGTGAATTAAACTTTGTGTGGACAAAAATTAAATTATGTGATATTATAATTTAGTACAAATGTGAGCATTTTTGTTGCTTACTTGAAAGGTTGGTTAATAAAATGGATAAAACATTAGTTATTCTTGCTGCCGGTATGGGTAGCCGTTACGGTGGACTTAAACAGATTGACCCCGTAGGTCCCGACAACTCAATTATTATCGATTACTCAATTTACGATGCCTTAAAGAGCGGTTTCAATAAAGTTGTTTTCATTATCAAAAAAGAAAACGAGCAACTCTTTAAAGAGGTTATCGGCGATAAGGTTTCAAAACATATTAAAGTTGAATATGTTTTCCAGAGCCTTGATAAACTTCCTGAAGGTTTTGAAGTTCCTGCAGAACGTGTTAAACCCTGGGGTACTGCCCACGCAATTTACTGTTGTAAAGGTGTTGTTAACGAACCCTTTGCAGTTATAAACTCCGACGACTTCTATGGCAGAAGCGGTTTTGCGGCCGTTTCTGAGTGGATTGAGAAAACTGATTTCAGTGGCGACAAATTTAAAATCGCTATGGCGGGTTACCTTCTTAAAAATACCCTCACCGATAATGGTACAGTTTCCCGTGGCGTTTGCGAAGTTGACGAAAACAATCAACTTCTTGACGTTATCGAGAGAACTAAAATTCAACGTGTTGACGGCAAAATCTGTTACACAGATGATGGCGAAACCTGGACCGAACTTTGCGAGGATGCTTATGCATCAATGAATTTCTGGTGCTATCCTCCCGAGATTATTGACGAAATCGAAAGTTATCTCATTAAGTTCCTTGAAACCGAAGTTCCCTCTAATCCTCTTAAATCCGAGTTCTTCCTTCCTTTCCTCGTTCGTGATTTACTCAGCGAGAAAAAGTGTACCGTTGATGTTCTTGAAACCAAGGACCGTTGGTTCGGCGTTACATATAAAGAGGACAAACCGGATGTTGTTAAATCTGTTCAGGAACTTGTTGATGCAGGTGTTTATCCTGAAAAGTTGTGGTAATTAATATGAAGAAAATAGCGTTAGTTTTAGCGGTTCTTATGGTTTTTTGTGCGTTGGTTTCTTGTAATAAAGATGTAGAAGAACCGACAACAACCGAAACTACTCAGGCTCAACCCGAAAATGTTACTATCCACATTAAGAAAGACCTTGTTGACGAAGTTCCGTTTTTAACTTCAATCAGTGAGTTTGAGGGGATTAAAGTCACAAGTGACGATACTTTCCATATCCTTACTATGTCACAGGGTACTTATGTAACTTTCTTAAAGAGCAAAGCTCAGGAAGTTTACGATATGTTCGATGAAATTATTGCCGCAGGAAGTTTCGTTGAGGATATAACCTATAACGAAAATTTCAGAACAATCAAAGTTATTGTTGACCGCGAAGGTTTTGATGCAATCGGTGAATCAACTCAACGTTTACAACTTATGACAATCGGTGCTTATGCAATGAGTTACCAGATGTTCCTCGAAGAGGGTCAAAAAACAAGCGTTATAGCGGTTTATTCCGATACCGAAGAAGAAGCAATGTTGATGAATTTACCCGTTGAAATGTAATAATCAGACCGCAGACTTTAAAGTCTGCGGTCGCTTTTCTTTTTATTTAACTGTTATATTTGCGTATTGGTCATATTCGAAGTAGTTTGAATCAAGGGAAGTAATTTTTGAACCGCTTGAATAGATGTTTTCAAATTCTGCCTGAATGGAGTTAACTTTACCATTGGAGGCAATTTTATTTTTCTTTGGTGCGGTATAACGTATGTTTTTGTATTTTACATTTGATATGTTGAAATTTTCTATGGTGTCGCTGTAAATCAGGCATCCTATTGCTCGGCTGTAAGCACGATAAATTTCAATGTTTTCAAATGTTACGTTATCAATACTTCCGCCGGAGTTTTCAACAATAATTGCGAGAGCAGGAATACGGTTTTCGTTCCAGGTTGCATCGTGGAAAACAACCGTTGAATCTTTAAAAGTAACGTCCTTAATATCCATATAAACCTCACCGCAAATACCGAAACAACGTGCTTTTCCGTTCCAGGCAGTACAGTTTGTGAATGTAACATTCCGGCTTATTGCTTCGGGACGACCGCCTGCGGCTTTTACGTCAAATAAATCGTCACCGCTTCGACAGAAGGAGTTATCTATTGTAACATTCCTTGAGTTGCAGATAGCAAAAGCATCAGAATTCTGCCTGTAACCGAAGATGTCAACATTTTTGATTGTTAGATTTTCACAGTCGTAGGTTATGAATGACCATTCGGGAGAGTTGACAATTTTTATACCGTTAACCTCAATGTTGTTAGCGTATGCAAACACAATGCCTCGGCGTTCACGTCGGTCAAGATGGGATAGGTCTATAAGACCGTTACCTACGAGTTTTACATTGTTACAACAGTTAAAGTTAAGGTAGGGGATACGGGTCAGCCCCATAGGAAGTTGACCTGCATTGTATTCCGCTTGGTCTGTTTTGCTTGTTTCGTTTAAATCGTCGGTTTCGTTATTGATGTCATAGGTGTGTTGGGCGAGAAGATATGCACCGCGTTTGAGATAAAATACAGTATTGCTATAACCAAAGAGATTATAACAAGGTGCGGTGTGTATGCCTTTTTCCATAACTACAACGTTGTTTTCGCCGTATTGCTCTTTGTATTGTGCAATTTCCTTTTCTTCGTCAACTAATTCACGAACGAAAATAGTGAAACCGTGCTCCTGGTCATCGTTATTGAAAACGAATGTGTATGTACCAAGTTGGTTTATTTTGCCGTTGAGAACAGTGTTTTGGTATATGGGGTTAAAATCAAGAGTCCTCGGCAGAATGGTTACATTATTAATCATAAACCCGTGAGTGTTTAATTGGAAGGAAAGTTCAAAATCTTTTGAAGTATCCACATAAATCTCACAAAACGAGTGCAATGCACCTTTTTGGGTATTGCCGATAAAAACCGTTGTAGCATAAACGGGGATACGGGTTTCCTCTACATGGACCGTAAAGTAAGGGGATTTTATTACACCGTTAATATCTTGGTATCCTTGTGCATTAACATATAACTCATCACCGTCGTCATCCGCACGTTGGATGAAAGAAGAAGTTGTGAGACCGACAGAAGACAGTGATTTTATTGCTTCTTCGGGATATTCCAGATATTCGAAAACCTCTTTTGGTCCGGTGTGCGGAACCTCGTTTGGTCCGTTGAAAATATTTAATGCCGAAAAGAAGGCTAAGAATAAAGCAAAAATCGCTTTTAAAACTTGCATACACCTTTCTCCTTTTTTGAGAACTATGGTAATTCTATCATATAACGTTGAAAAATTCAACAAAAAAGGTTTGGTTTTATAGTGTTTTGTTTACAGTGTCGCTATTGACAAAAGTTTCACTGTTTGTGTATAATTACTGAGGATTAAATATATAAACTATTATTTTGAAAGAAGGCTTTTTATTATGTCAAAAGTACTTGTAGAAACATCTGCACGTCACGTTCACGTTTCAAGAGCAGACCTTGATATTCTTTTCGGTGAAGGCTACGAGCTTACACCCAAAAAGGACCTTTCTCAGCCCGGTCAGTTTGCTTGTGAAGAGCGTGTAGCGGTTGTTGGTACAAAGGGTCAGTTCCCCGCAGTTTCAATTCTTGGTCCCACAAGAAACGCTTCTCAGGTTGAACTTTCTGCTTCTGATGCACGTTCAATCGGCGTTAAAGCCCCCGTAAGAGAGAGTGGCGATATCGCTGGAAGCGGTGCTTGTAAACTTGTTGGTCCTAAGGGCGAGGTTGAACTCAGTGAAGGTGTTATTGTTGCTAAGAGACATATTCACCTTACACCCGATGCTGCTGCAGAATTCGGTGTTGAAGATAAAGAAGTTGTAGGTGTTAAAATCGAGAGCGACGGTCGCTCACTTATCTTTGGTGACGTTGTTTGCCGTGTACATCCCAACTTTGCTCCCGCAATGCATATCGACACAGACGAAAGCAACGCAGCTTTCGCAACACCCGGTATGATGGGCGAAATCGTAAAATAATTAAAACAAAAATAAAACCGTGTTTCTCAAGCGAGAAACACGGTTCAGACTGTCGAAAAAGTCCAGCTATGGCTGGGCTTTTTGTCATATATGTGGTATAATGACAATGGTGATAAAAATGTTAGAAGAAAAGAGAAATTTTAATACAAGGAACGACGGAGAAATCGTAAGCCTTGATGATTTAGTACCTAAATTTCATTTATTGAGAAAGATAGATAAATCAATAGATTGGAAAAAGATATATCCAATAGTAGAGGGAAAATACAGTAAAATAGGCAGACCAAGTGTAGATCCAGTAGTTCTTGTAAAAATGGTTATGCTCCAACATATATATGGAATAAGGTCGTTAAGACAAACAGTGGCAGAAATAGAAGTAAATGTAGCATACAGATGGTTTATCGGTTACGGATTAACAGAGAAGATACCTCATTTCTCAACAGTGAGCTACAACTTTTTACACCGATTTGATAGTGAAATGTTTGAAGAAATATTTACTCTTGTTTTGAACGAAGGAATAGATAGTGGATATGTAAAACCCGAAGTAATATTTGTGGACTCAACCCACATAAAAGCAAATGCAAATCGTAAGAAACAGATGAAGATACACGTGCCTGCAGCAGTAAAAACATACGAAGAACAGTTACATAAAGAGATAAACGAGGACAGAGACGACCACGGCAAGAAGCCGTTGAAAGAAAAGGAAGAAAAAGAGGAAACAGTAGAAAAAACGGTATCAACAACAGACCCTGAAAGTGGGTTGTTTCATAAAGGAGAACATCAAAAGTGCTTTGCTTATGAAGCTCAGACGGTATGTGATAAGAATAACTTTATCCTTGATACAGCAGTAGTTCCGGGTAACATACACGATAGCGTTTCCTTTGATGAAATATACGATAGAGTCACAAAAAGATTTCCACAGATAAAAGTAGTAACAGCAGACGCAGGATACAAAACCCCTTGGATATGCAAGAGAATATTTGATGATGGAAGAATACCATCAATGCCCTACAAAAGACCACAAACAAAAGAAAACTTTTTCAAGAAATATGAGTATGTTTATGACGAATACTATGATTGTTACATTTGTCCCAACGATAAGATTTTAAAATATTCTACAACAAATCGAGAGGGTTACAGAGAATACAAAAGCTGTGCACAAGATTGTGAACATTGTCAGTTAAGAGCACAATGCACTGAAAGCAAAGTTATGCAAAAAGTTGTAACCAGACATATCCGGGAAGATTACATAGAACGAGCAGAAGATGTGCGACATTCGCCGTTAGGTAAAGACACATATTCAATGCGAAGCAAAACAATTGAACGTGTATTTGCTGATGCGAAAGAAAAGCACAGTATGAGATATACTACCTACAAAGGCTTAAACCAAGTCACAAATTGGGTTAGGCTTAAATTTACTGCAATGAATCTGAAAAAGTTGGCAATGTGGAAGTTCAAAAACGACAATCCTACCGACTTTTTACTCGATTTTCTTGACTTTTTCAATTTTATTAACATAAACGCTAAAAAACCGTGTCTCTCTTAATTTGAGAAACACGGTTTTGTGTTTTATTAATCAAGATTTTTGTCAGCTTCTTCAGATATTATTTTCACTATCTTGTCTTTGTCGGAAGTATTTCTGTACATCAGGATAAGTTTTGCTTCATCCCACGATAAATCAGACATTTTCAAAGTGGCTTCTTCTACATTCTCATCAAAGAAAGCATCCTGTTTTTCTGTGTGTAGTGTGAGTCGGGGGGTGTAACCGTAAAACTCATCAATTGTTACTTTGTAGCAACGGGCAAGTTTTTCTATAATATCTATGGAGGGGAAGGAACGACCGGTTTCATATTCATTGTATAATTCGACAGTGATATCAAGAATTTCCGCAAGTCCGGCAGGTTCGAGCTTGTTGTATTCTCTGAATTGTTTAATTCTGTTACAAAGCATTGTTACCACCTCCGCTTATTTTCTACATAATAACACGAATTTCGACAAAAATCAACAAAGGCATAGTGATACTATATTGTTTGAAAGATGAGTTTTATAATCAACGGTAATTTTTACAAAAAATAAAGCACCAAAGGTAATAACACCTTTGATGCTTTTGTATCAGATTTGCTTAATCTTCAATTCCGAGAAGCCAGTTTACGGATACGCCCAATACTTCTGAAAGTGCGATAAGTTCGGTATCGCAAACAGAACGTATTTGTCCCTCTAATTTGGAAAGACCCGATGCATTAAGATCTACACCTCGGATTTGAAGCTGTGTCAGAAGATCCTTTTGTTTCATTCCTATGGCTTTTCTTCTTTCTTCAACTTTGGTTCCGCAGATGTTTTTGGTGCCTATGGGCTGTTTCCTGATTCTCATCTTTTAGTCCCCCTTAATGTTGAATATATTGCCTTGATGTAATGATATCATAACAATAATCAACTTGCAAGTGAAAAAATATCTTTTTTTCAACATTTTTTTATATTTTGATGAAAAACGTAACAGAAAACCTTGTATTTTAATCATAAAATGTTTGCTATGAGTGTGACAATGTGTTAAAATAAGCTTATAAAATTACCGAGAGGTGCATTATGAGTTTTTATAGTGACATTTTTGCAGATTATAATTGTTTTGCTACCGCCGAGGGGCTTCTTGGTGCGGGTATGGAAAATGTTAAAGTTACTTATGATATGTTTTTCCGTGAAATTCCAGATAAAGGCGGATTTGCCGTTATGGCGGGTCTTGAACAGTTAATCGAGCGATTACAGAATATTAAGTTTGATAAAGATGCAATAGAAGATTTAAAATCAAAAGGCTTTTCGGATAAACTTTTAGAATATCTTGAAAACTTCAAATTCCGGTGTGACGTATATGCTATGCCTGAGGGTACACCCGTTTTCCCTAATGAACCCATAGTTAAAGTTCACGGTCCTGCTATTCAGGCTCAGTTTATTGAGACTATACTTCTTAACACTATAAATCATCAGACTCTTATTGCTACAAAGGCAAATCGTATTGTTCGTGCCGCTTCCGGCAGACAGGTTATAGAGATGGGTGCCAGACGTGCTCAGGGTCTTGACGCGGCAATTGACGGTGCGAGAGCGGCTTATATAGGCGGTTTTAATGCTACAACTCTTTATCCTGCGTATAAAAAGTACGGTATTCCCGTTGCTACTATGATGAGTCACGGTTGGGTTCAACTTTTTGAAAGTGAAATTGATGCTTTTAAAGTGTATCTTGAAGAGCACGGCGAGAATGGTATGTTGTTGGTTGATACTTATGACACTCTCGATAGCGGTGTTAAAAATGCAATACGTGCTTTTAACGAGGTGCTTGTACCCCAGGGTCTCAGACCTGCGGGTATTATAATTGACAGTGGCGATATGACTTATCTTTCAAAACGTGCACGTAGAATGCTTGATGAAGCGGGATTCCCTGATTGTGATATATATGCATCCAATTCTCTTGATGAAATTCTCATTAAAGATATGCTTAATCAGGGTGCAAAAATTGACGGTTTCGTTGTGGGTGAAAAGTTAATAACATCCGCATCTTCTCCTGTGCTTGACGGTGTTTATAAACTCTGTGAAACTGAAAAGAATGGGGATAAAATTCCCGCTATTATGGTAAGTAATAACGTTAATAAAATTACTACACCTTGCTCGAAACGTGTGTGGAGACTTTTTGATATGGATACGGGTAAGGCTATTGCAGATGTGCTTACTACGGAAGATGAAAACATTGATAACGAAAAAACTTACTCTCTTTTTGACCCGGATTTCACTTGGAAACGAAAAACTGTTGATAATTTTGTTGCCCGTGAAATGCTTGTAACGGTTTTCAGAAAAGGCGAGTGTGTATATACTGTGCCCTCTCTTGAGGAAGTGTGCAGCTACTGTAATGAACAGGTTTCATCCCTTTGGGAGGAAGTTGTGCGTTTCGAAAATCCTCATAGATATTATGTGGATTTCTCGGGTAAACTCTGGGGAATCAAGCAGTCCCTTATAGAAAAAATTATGCATCAGAATGATGTTATCGGAGAAAACTGATATGTCTGAAAAATACAAACTGGGCTTAACAAGAAACCGTTTGTTTGAGTTTGATAACGCGGTGTTGTTCTGTGGTAAATATGATTTTCAAAAAAACGGACTTGAGAAAGCTCTAAGGTTGTTATGTACCAAAGAATCAATTGTAACTTCGCGGATTTCTCTTGAGGAAGATGGGGAAGCCTACGTTCTGACCGACTCTGTGGAGCAAGAGATTATCTTTTGTCAGGATACAGCAGAAGAATTGAAAAAAAGGTACGAAAAATGTGGTGTGGCTTTTTATAATAAGACATTTGAGTTTTCGTATACTTCGGATGGCGTTCTTGTTATAGCCGCCCATACGGCTGTTTGTGATGCAAAATCACTTTTGCGTCTGGCGATTGATTTAAAAGGATTCTATAAAGAACCGTTGAGAAACGTTGAACCTTCAAATATAAATCTTTTGTCCGAAAAAACTGATTTACCCTTGGAGGTTGCGTCACCTGTAATTGACCGACTTTCTGCTGATCTGGATTTAAAATGGCAGAAGGATGCACGTGTTTTTAATGTGGATGACTACATTAAATCCAAAGAATCTTTTGATAAAACAAAGGGTGATACGAACAGCATTTGTACCCGAATTACCGAGGGTGAGCTATCTGCGTTAAAAGATTTTTGCAAAAAACAGAATATGGATGTTGTAGCTTTTGTGGGCTTCACTTTTTACGATGCTCTGCTTCAGAATATAGCGGGTAAGAAAAAGTTTAATAAGATGAATATATACGCCGACGAAAGATTGTTTTTTGTGAATTCTGAAGATTACAGAATCGGTGCTTATAACGGAATTTTCGAGATGTCGTATAAAAAGAAGTACGCAGAAGGGGATTTTAGCGAAAGATCAAAAGCTTTTCACGTTGATTGCTATAAAAACGCAACATCAACCTTTAAAGTTTTTTATGATGATGTACTTCTTATGCGTGTTTCACCATCTTTGTGCGACGGATCGTATGTGTATAAAGCGGGGGCATTCAAAAGCAAAACCGCCCGTACTGTTGCGGAAAATTATGGTTGTGCCTGTGAAAAGATGTGCGATTATTTTTACTGTAATCTTGAGCAGGAATATTGGCGTGACATAAAAGAATTTGAGGATATTTATGTAGCCGAGCCATTTAAAATGAGGTGTGCAACTGCTCTTGATTTTATTATGAAAGACGGGGAAGGGTACGTAAATTTCAGATATAAAACTCAAAAATGCGGGGATGCGATTGCCCGTAAGATAGTGGATACGGCTATCGGGAATATAAGAAAAATACAATAAAAAATCACTTGTTTTTTAACCTTGTAACACGTTTTTGTGTTGCAAGGTTTTTTGCTTTGCTTTTTGCCGAAAAACCACGAGAAAAACTATATTTTTTTAGTGAAAACTATTGACAAAACAGGTATTAAAAAATATAATAGTGGTACGATGTGTCTCGAAATGGGCTAAAGTGTCTCGATTTTGACTGTTGAATCTTAATTTGGAAGGGGTGTCGGTATGTTTTGTAGTCAGTTTGACCATTCTCTTGATGATAAAAATCGTTTCAAAGTGCCGGCGGCTCTTCGTGACGAATTAGGTACAAAGGCTTATCTTATCAAATCACCTGATTCCGACACTAAATGTATTTTTATTTATTCCGAAGCAGGTTGGAACGAACTTTACAAAGAGTTCAATCAAAGCGGTGAACATAACCAACTTATGCGCCGTATGGCAAGAAAGATACTTTCGGGTGTTGTCAGTGGTGAGGTTGATAAAGGCGGTAGACTTACACTTAACGCGGCTCTTAAAGAGTATGCGGGTATCGAGGGCGAAGTTCACATCGTCGGTAATAACAACCATATAGAAATCTGGTCACCTGAAGAATGGGCTAAGGAACTTGCTATTCTTGATGAACAGTCCACCGATTCTCTTAATATCAATTTCTGATAGGTGCTTTTATGGATTTTAAACATATATCAGTTTTACTTCAGGAATCAGTCGATTCATTAAATATAAAGCCCGACGGTATATACGTTGACTGTACTTCGGGTGGTGGCGGTCATTCGGCGGCTATTCTCGCTCATCTTAATGAGCAGGGTAGGATGGTGCTTATTGACCAGGACCCCGATGCTATCGCAACTATTACGGAGCGTTTCAAAGGCGATTCGAGAGTACAGATTGTAAAAAGCAACTTCTCTGCAATTGACAGTATTCTTTCGGAGTTGGGTATAAATGGTGTTGACGGTATGGTTGCGGACCTTGGCGTTAGCAGTCACCAACTTGATACTGCGGAAAGAGGTTTCTCTTTTCATTATGATGCACCCCTTGATATGCGAATGAGTCAACAGGGCAAAAGTGCTTATGATGTTGTTAATACGTATTCCAAAAATGAGTTGTATACAATAATATCCCGTTACGGTGAGGAAAAATTTGCCGACAGAGTTGCAAATGCCATAATCCGTGCCCGTGAAGAAAAGGCAATAGAAACAACTCTTGAACTTGCGGAAATTGTGTCAAATGCCATTCCCGCTAAGTTTCGTCGTAATGGTCATCCTGCAAGAAAAACTTTTCAGGCTATACGCATTGAAGTTAACGGTGAATTGGATGTTCTTAAAAACACTCTTCCCTTAATGTTCAAAAATCTTAAGGATGACGGTGTTTTATCCATTATTACATTCCATTCTCTGGAGGATAAAATAGTTAAAGATTATTTCAGAACACTTAAAGAAGGGTGTATATGCCCTAAGGATTTTCCCGTTTGTGTTTGTGGTAGAAAACCCAAAGCCATTGTGAAATCTTCGGGTATTAAGGCTTCGGGTAAAGAAGTTGATGAAAATAACAGAAGCCGTAGTGCAAAATTGCGTACGGCAATAAAAATAGGGGAGTAATCAAATCCCCGTGGGAGGAAGTTATGGTTTACAGAGGAACAGAAGCTTACGACTTTTCGCTTTTCGAACCTCAGGTTATCGAGGAACCCAAAAAACAGAATAAAACTAACGGACAACCTAAACGTAACGCTGCTCCCGTAAGAAAACCTGTGTCTAAAAAGACGAACGTTTCAAAGGTTATAAACGATATACAGTACGAGGCAGAGCGTGATGCTAAGAGCGTTGCCATTCCTGCAGTCGTTAAAAAGATAATGTGTTTCTGTGTGCTTTGCGTTTCTTTGATGGTTGTTCTTCTTGTGATGCAGACCAAGAATGATAATCTTACAACTGAGATAGCATCAGTACAGAGCGATATTAAAATTGCTCAGGGCGAAAATGTAAGACTTAACGCAGAGCTTAACAGTATGATAGCTTCGGACCGGATCGAGGAGTACGCAGAGAACGAATTGGGTATGGTTAAAGCCGAAAGTTATCAGATTAACTATATTGACCTTTCCGAAGGTGACGAAATAGTTGTTTCCGGTGAAAAAACTCTCGGAGAAAAAGAAGAAAGTAAATTGAAAACATTGTTTGCATATATTTTCTGAATAAAAAATATATATGAGAGTTGAGAGATGCTCGACTCTCTTTTTTGCATTGATAGGTTTGCGAGGTGTTTATGTGTCACGAGTTAATATGAATTTGAAAAAACGTTGCATTTCTGCAATAGCGGTTATTCTTGTACTCGGTTTCGGTGTGGATATATGCCGTCTTTTCTGGTTTCAGGTAATAAAATCGGAGGAATATAAAACTGCCGCCGAGGCTCAGCAACTTAGTGATACGGTTATTTCTGCCGACCGCGGTGTTATTTACGACGCAAAAATGAATGTCCTTGCGGAAAGTGCTTCTGCGTGGCTCGTTTATGTCAATCCTTCAAAAATTGAGGATGAAACCGAAAAAAATCTTGTGGCAACGGGTCTTGCGGGTATTTTTAAGGACCTTAAAGTTGAAAATATTAAAGAAAAAATCAGTAATTCCGATTACAGTTACGTGAAAATCAAAAGCCGTGTTGAATATAACGAAAAAACGGCAGTTTCTAAGTTCATAAAAGAAAATGACCTGTATGAGGTTATCGGTATTGACCCTGATACAAAAAGATATTATCCCCTCGGTAATTTTGCATCCACCATCATCGGTATGACAAATAGTGATAATAACGGCAGAGCGGGTGTTGAACTGGCTTATAATGACACTCTGACAGGTGTCCCCGGTAGAATTATCACCGCTAAGGATGCTAACAGCCATAATATGTCAAGCAATTACGAAACTAAGTTTGATGCGGAGCAGGGTACAAGTCTCGTTCTTACAATTGATAAAACTGTACAGTATTACCTTGAAAAAGGCTTGTCACAGGCGGTTATTGATAATGATGCCGCATCTGCTTACGGTATTGTTATGGATGTTGATACGGGTGCTATTCTTGCTATGGCAACAATGCCCGACTATAACCTTAATGAACCGTCCGTTATTACGGATGAAGAAACCCTCAAAGAACTCGCTAAGATAACCGACGAGGATGAGTATGACGTTGCTTATAATAATGCGGTTTATCTTATGTGGCGAAACAGAGCCATAAGTGATACTTATGAGCCCGGTTCAGTTTTTAAAATATTTACTGCCGCTGCGGGACTTGAAGAGGGCGTAGTTACGACTAATTCAACTTATAATTGTACGGGTGCTATCCGCGTTGCGGATAACACTATCAGATGCCACCGTCACGAAGGTCACGGTACTCAGAGTTTTACCGAAGGTCTTATGAATTCCTGTAACCCGTTCTTTATTACGGTTGGTCAGGAACTTGGTACGGATAGATTTTATAAATATTTCGAGGCATTCGGTTTTACCGAAACAACGGGTGTTGATTTACCTGCCGAGGCTTCACCCGCGGCGGATATCACATATCACTCAAAAGAAAATATGGGTATCGCTCAGCTTTCCTCCAGTGCATTCGGTCAGACCTTCCAGGTCAGTGCTATTCAGATGATTACGGCGGTTTCTGCCGTTGCTAATGGCGGTAAACTTATGGAACCCTACGTTGTGGCTAAAAAACTTGACGGTGACGGAAATACTCTTTTTGAAAAAACACCTACCGTAAGACGTCAGGTAGTTTCCCGGAGTACCAGCGAAACCGTTATCGGTATGATGGAAAAGGTTGTTTCCGAGGGTACAGGTAAAAATGCATATATTCCCGGTTACAGAGTAGCGGGTAAAACCGGTACTTCCGAAAAACTTACGGTTGACGGTCAGTATATTGCGTCTTTCGTAGGTTGTGCTCCTGCAGATGACCCCAAA
Organism: Oscillospiraceae bacterium; assembly: GCA_015066345.1. Taxonomy (GTDB): domain Bacteria; phylum Bacillota; class Clostridia; order Oscillospirales; family Acutalibacteraceae; genus DTU089. Next base: position 58,156 of record SVOQ01000011.1, on the reverse strand, counting down.
ATAGCGGTTCTTATAATTATAGATGAGCCTCAGGTCGGTAACCACGGCGGTGGTGCTATTGCGGCACCCGTTGCGGGTTCAGTTATTGAGCAGACTCTTAAATATATGAATGTCGAGCCTGTGTACACCGACGAGGAACTTTCAAAACTCAACGCAGCAACTCCCGATGTTAACGGTATGACCGTTACTGGGGCAAAGAATGTGCTTACGGCTCAGAACTTTACTGCAAGAGTTGTTGGTGACGGTGATACCGTTCTTGCTCAGTATCCTGCAAAGAATCAGAGTATTCCTATGGGTGGTGTGGTTATTCTCTACACCGAAAAGGATAATAGCAGTCAGTCTTCAACTGTTCCGAACCTTACGGGTATGAGTATCAGTGAGGCGAACAGAATGGCGGTAAATGCCGGTTATAATATTAAAGTATCTGGTGCGGCTCTCAATAGTGAGGTTGTTTCCTACCGTCAGAGTATTGAGGCGGGAACAAAAGCCGAACTTGGTACAACAATAACAGTTTACTTTAAAACAACAACAGGCGTTCAGGACGATTAAAAAAGAGGTGTCGAAATGCTTTTATCAGAACTTTTAAAGGGTATAAATATACTTTCTGAATACGAAGACCGTGAAATCTCGGATGTAACCGATAAAACTCACCGGATAAGTGAGGGTTGTGCTTTCGTTTGCGTTGTAGGTGCACGTTTTGACGGTCATACCTTTGCGGAAAATGCCTTGAAAGAGGGTGCAAAAGCGGTTATTGTTTCAAAGGATTTGGGTCTTGAAGAACAGATTCTTGTAGAAAACACCCGTGAAGCTTATGCTGTAATGTGCAAAAATCTTAATGATTGTGCGGTAGATAAGCTTACCTTAATCGGTATAACCGGTACAAACGGCAAAACTACCACCGCCTTTGTTATTAAAGATATTCTCGCTCAATTAGGTGAGAAAAGTGGTCTTATCGGCACTGTTAAAAATATGGTTGGTGATAAGGAGTTCCATACAGAGCTCACAACACCCGACCCCTATGATATGCACAAACTTTTCAAAATGATGGTTGATGACGGCATTGAATACTGCGTTATGGAAACATCGTCACAGGCTTTTCATCAGATGCGTCTTGCAGGAATACATTTTAAAACAGGCGCCTTTACCAACCTTACTCAGGACCATCTTGATTACCACGGTACTATCGAGGAATATAAACGTTGCAAAAAAATGTTGTTCCTTAACTGTGATGAAGCGGTTATAAATGCGGATGATGAAACAGGGGAATATATGAGCGATGGTATTTTTGCTCACACTAAAACATACGGTATTAATTCCTCTTGTGATTATAAAGCTGAAGATATAGAATATTTCTCCGATAGAGTTGAATATTCATTAAATGGTAAAAAGGTTATTTTCAACATTCCCGGTAGCTTTTCGGTCTACAACTCCCTTTGTGCAATTGGTTCTGTATGCTCACTCGGATATGATATTGAAGAAGTAATCGATGCTATTTCGTGTGCAGGTACAGTTAAGGGAAGATTAGAACTTTTAAAGACTAATACGGATTTTGGTGTTATTATCGACTATGCTCATACACCCGACGGACTCGAAAAGGCGATTAATGCCGTTCGCGGATTTACCGAGGGCAGAGTTATTACTCTTTTCGGTTGCGGTGGTGACCGAGATAAAACCAAACGTCCTAAAATGGGCAGAATGGCAACGGATTTATCCGATATTGTTGTAGTTACAACCGATAATCCCCGTACAGAGGACCCTGATGAAATAATCAAGGATATTTTAATCGGTACGGTTGGCTCTAAAGCAGAGGTTATCTGTGTTACAGACAGAAGTGAGGCTATTGCTTACGCATTGGGTATTGCGAAGAAAGGCGATACAGTTATTCTTGCAGGTAAGGGTCACGAAACATATCAGGTAATCGGCAAAGAACGTGTTCATTACGATGAACGTGAAGTAGTTGCCGAAGTTTTAGGGGATAAAAAATGAAAAAACTCAGTTTGAAAGATGTGGCTCAGTTTTGCTCTTCCACTACAAATCTCAGTGGTGAAATAAGTAAAATTTCAATAGATAGTCGCGAAATTGATGAAAATACACTGTTTGTTGCTCTTATCGGCGAACGTTTTGATGCTCACGATTTTGTAGACGATGTGTTGAAAAAAGGTGCAAAAGCCGTTATTTGCAGTAAAAACGTAGGCAATGATGAACGCATAATTTATGTTGAAGATACGGGCAAAGCACTTCTTCAGATAGCCCACGGATACAGAAAAATGTTCAATATACCCTTTATCGGTCTTACGGGCAGTGTGGGTAAAACCACAAGTAAGGGTATGATTTATTCAGTAGTTAAAAAAGGTTTTGATACCCATAAAACCGCGGGTAACCTTAATAACGAAATAGGTGTTCCCAAAACCCTTTTCGCTCTTGAGGAACATCATCAGGCGGCAGTTATTGAAATGGGTATGAATCACTTTGATGAAATTTCGAGGCTTTCACTTACGGTTGAACCTTCAATTGCAGTAATAACCAATGTCGGTACTGCACATATTGAAAACTTAGGCTCAAGAGAGGGCATATTAAAAGCCAAATTGGAAATTCTTGACGGAATGAAAAAAGGCTCAACCCTTATTATCAATGGTGACAATGATATGTTGGCAACTGTTGAAAATGCGGATTACAATATACTTCGTTTCGGTATTGATTCAAATAATCTCTATATGAGAGCCGAAAAAATTAAATCCGATGAAAAGGGTAGTACTTTTATCGCTCTTTGCGGTGATGAAAAAGCCGAAGTTTTTGTTCCTGCTGTGGGAATTCATAATGTTTATAATGCCTTATGTGCTATGTGCGTTGGTAAAGAGTTAGGTTTTACCTTGGAAAAAGCGGCACAGGGTGTTGCGGATTTTGAACCCGAAGGAATGCGACAGAAGATTACCGAAATTAACGGTATTACTTTTATCGAGGATTGTTATAACGCAAATCCCGATAGTATGAAAGCATCTCTCGAGGCACTTAAAACTCTTAAAAAGAAACGTTCTTTTGCAGTTTTGGGTGATATGCTTGAACTTGGCGACTTCAGTGAAGAGGCACACCGTGCAGTTGGTGAATTTGCCGTAAGTACGGGTTGTGAATATGTTCTTACATACGGAGAAAATGCGAAACTTACTTCTGACGAAGCGAAGTCCAAAGGCATTTTTGCCGAAAACTATGACAATAAAGAAAAAATAGCAGAATTCTTATATGAAAATCTTTCAGTCGGTGACGTTGTACTTTTTAAAGGCAGTCGCGGAATGAAAATGGAAGATATATTTAATTCACTTTATAAAAAAATGGGTTATAAGGGTGATAATACTTGATTTTTTGCCTGTTTAAAGGTAGGATTAAAGTATCAGAATTAATAAGGAGCAAAAAATATGGATGTTGTAATTAAATGCCTTGTTGGTGCCGTAATTGCTTTCGGTATTTCCTTCGGATTAGGTTATGTCATTATACCTTTCCTTCATAAACTTAAATTTGGTCAGACCATTCTTGATATTGGTCCTAAATGGCATAAAAATAAGCAGGGTACACCCACCATGGGCGGTATATTATTTATACTCGGTACTGTTATAGCCTTCGTTGTTATGGTTATAATAGATAAGATTCTCGGTGGCGATATTATCGGCTCTGTTATTACAAGTGCTGATTCCGCTAATCTCGTTAACGAAATCTCCGAAGTAGCCAAATCCAATTACATAAAAGTAATCGGTGGTCTTATAATGGCTCTCGGCTTTGCTTTTATCGGTTTCCTTGATGACTATATTAAGGTTGTAAAGAAACGTAATCTTGGTCTTACCATTTTACAGAAAACCATTTTACAGGTTGTTCTTATGGTGGGCTACCTTCTCGTTCTTTACATCAATGACCCTACGGGCGCAATGCTTATTCCCTTTGTAGGTATAGTAGAAACTAAAGTGTTCTTCTGGCTTATAGGTTTTGCGGTTATTTACGCTACTACAAACGCAGTTAACTTTACTGATGGTATCGACGGACTCTGCGGTTCTGTTACACTTACTGCCGCAATCAGTTTCATTGCCATTGCCGCATTACATAATCGTCTTGGTGTAAGCCTTCTTGCATCCTGCCTTGTTGGTGCTCTTATCGGTTACCTTATCTGGAACTGGCATCCTGCAAAGGTTATGATGGGTGACTTAGGTTCAATGTTCCTTGGGGGACTTATAGTTGCTTTCTCCTATGCGGTTGATTGTCCCTTTATTATTCTTCTTACGGGTATTATTTACGTTGCCGAGTTCGGTTCGGATATTATCCAGATTGGTTATTTCAAATTAACTCACGGTAAACGTATATTTAAAATGGCTCCCATTCACCATCACTTTGAGATGTGCGGATGGAAAGAAGTTAAAATTGTTAAAATCTTCTCTGCTATAAATCTTTTGGGCGGTCTTGCTGCAGTGCTTCTTTTCTACTTCGGTGTAGAAAGATAAAATTTTAAAAATCTTTTTGAAAGGTGTGGTAACATGGAAAAGAAAAATAAGTTCAACGACTTGTTTGTGAAAAACAGTATGGATATGCCGTTTTTTCTTATAATGTTAGGACTTATGACAATAGGACTTGTTATGCTTTTGTCCTCAAGTTACATCTACGCCTTTTATAACAGTGGTTCCGGTGACAGTCTTTATTACTTCAAAAGGCAGATTGTCTTTGCCATAGTTGGCGTTGTCGGAATGATATTCTATTCGAAATTAAACTATAAATATATTAAAAATCTTGCTAATATCGGCTTGATAATATCCTTGCTGTTACTTGCAATTACCGTTTTACGTGGTGGCGGTGACGGTATTAACAGATGGTTTGGTATCGGTTCGTTCTCATTCCAGCCCTCTGAAACCGCTAAATTGATGCTTATTATGTTCTGTGCCGCAGGACTTGATAAGGACCACAAAAAAATTATAAGTTCCGAGCCTTCAAAAGCAGGTTGGGCTAAGAAAATTACCGAACTTACAAAGGGTAGTATTAAAATAACCCAGGGCACAACCACAATGTTCTTCTATGCTTTGGTTATTGCCTTTACTGCGGGTATGGTTCTTTTAGGAAGCCACCTTTCAGGTGCTATTCTTATTATGCTTATCGGTGTTGCAATGCTCTGGATAGGCGAGTGCAGAGCCCGTTGGTTTGCTATCGGCGGTATTATAGCCCTCATTGTTCTTATATACGTTGTATTCAACTACGAGGATTTACCCCTTAAAGAATATATGATTGAACGTATTAAGGCTTGGCGTATAAAGGATTTTGAACCCGATGATGCCCGTTGGCAGATAAACCATTCACTTTACGCTATCGGTTCGGGCGGTTTCCTTGGAGCAGGTCTTGGTAATTCGAAACAGAAATATCTTTATGTTTCCGAATCCCATACAGACTTCATTTTCTCAATTATTGGTGAGGAATTAGGCTTTGTGGGTTGTGTTCTTATTCTTCTTGCTTTTGCAGTGCTTATTATCAGGGGTATCTATATCGGTATGCACGCAAAAGACCGTTTCGGTGCTCTTCTTGTTTTCGGTATGACCGCTCAGTTAGGGCTTCAGGTAATGTTCAACGTTGCGGTTGTTACGGATACTGTGCCTAATACGGGTATTCCGTTACCTTTCTTCAGTTACGGTGGTTCGGCTCTTCTCATAACTTTAATTGAAATGGGTACTATTCTTGCAGTTTCCCGTCAGGCGGATTTACCGAAAGTATACTTTATGCGAAAATTAAAAAAATCCAATAAAAAATAAAAAAGGAACGTGCTTTATGAGAGTTTTAATAGCAGCAGGGGGTACGGGCGGTCACGTTAACCCCGCACTTGCAGTTGCAGGTGAAATAAAAAAACAATATCCCGATGCTGAAATTTGTTTTGTCGGAACTCCCGACAGAATCGAATCTAAAATTGTTCCTGCGGCAGGATATCCCTTGAAAACCATTGAAATTTCAGGTTTTAAAAGAAGTTTTTCTCCTGCGGCGATAAAGGCTAATATTAAGACTGTTACACGTCTTTTAAAAAGTTCAGGTAATGTTAAAAAGATTATAAATGAATTTAATCCCGATGTTGCCGTGGGCTTTGGCGGATACGTAAGCGGACCTGTTATAAGAATGGCGGCAAAAATGGGCATTCCCACGGCTATTCACGAACAGAATGCTTATCCCGGTGTTACCAATAAAGCCTTGGCAGAAAAGGTTGATGCAGTAATGCTCACTGCCGAGGAAGCAAAAAAACATATGAAGTTCAAAAACGAACCTGTTTTAACGGGTCTTCCTGTTCGCGGAGAACTTTTTGAAGCAGATAGTGAAATTTCACGTAGGGAATTAGGTTTTAATAATGACCCAATTATTCTTTGTATGGGTGGTTCATTAGGTGCAAAGGTTATCAACGAGGCAATTGTTGATTACCTTGCAGAAAATAAAGACAGAAATATTAATTTTATGATTTCTACGGGTCAGAATGGTCTTTGGGTTCCTGATAAACTCAAAGAAATGGGTGTTGACCCTGAGAAATATCCCAATATTAAAATCCGTACATATATCGACGATATGGCGAGATGCCTTTCTGCGGCGGATTTGGTTATTTGCCGTGCGGGTGCATCTTCACTTTCCGAAATTCAGGCTTTGGGTAAACCTTCGATTCTTGTTCCGTCACCCAATGTTACCGAGAATCATCAGTTCCATAACGCAATGGCTCTCGTTAATAAAAATGCGGCGGTTCTTATTGAGGACAAAGACCTTACGGGTGAATCTCTCGGTAAAGAAATCGAGAAGTTTATTGAAGACAAGAATCTTTTAAAGACCGTAGGTGAAAATGCCCGTAAAATGGCGGTTACCGATGCTTCACAACGTATTTGTAATATAGTTGTTGATCTTATAAAAAAATAATATTAACATTTTTCTGACACAGGCATAATATACAGCATAGAACTCAGGTTCAATTCAATCCGAAAGGAGCAACTGTATGTCTGCCTTTGTCATTAACGGCGGAAGACGGCTCAACGGAAGTTTGCGTGTGCAAGGCTCCAAAAACAGCGTTTTGCCCATACTTGCCGCCACTTTACTTGTTAAAGGGAAATCAGTAATACATAATTGTCCCATGCTTTCAGATACCCACTGTACAGTTAAAATTCTGCGTACTCTCGGGTGCAAGGTAATCAGAAACGGTAATACTATAACTGTTGACAGTACCGATGCTTCTGGCTATGAAATCCCCGAGGATTTAATGCGTGAAATGCGTTCGTCGGTAGTTTTCTTAGGTGCGGTATTAGGTAGGGTAGGTAAGGCGGAGATTTCAACACCGGGTGGTTGTGAAATAGGGTTACGACCTATTGATTTGCATTTGTACGCAATCAAAAAATTAGGTGTAGAAATTGATGACAGTCACGGTAGATTAAGTTGCACAGTTCCCGATAAATTAGTAGGTACAAAAATCACTTTTTCCTTTCCAAGCGTTGGTGCTACGGAAAATGCCATTCTTACTGCAGTAACGGCGGATGGTGTTACAACCATTGTGAATGCCGCCCGTGAACCCGAAATTACGGATTTATGTAATTTCCTTAATTCCTGCGGTGCTAAGATAAAAGGTGCAGGGGAAAGTGTTATTACAATAGAAGGGGTTAAAACCCTTACGGGGTGTGAATACACCGTTATTTGTGATAGAATTGCCGCAGCAACATTCCTTGTAGCGGGTGCCGTAACAGGCGGTGATGTTGAACTTAACAACACAGTCCCCATACACTTGAATTCTGTTTTACCTCTTTTGGAGGAGGCAGGGTGCGATATAAGAGTTCGTTGTAAATCAATACGACTAAAAGCACCGCGTAAATTAAACAGAATAGATAAACTTGTTACCCAACCTTTCCCGGGGTTTCCTACGGATGCTCAGGCACCTTTTACTACCTTGGCTACAATTGCCAAAGGCACTACGGTGATAGTTGAAAACATATTCGAAAGTCGGTTGAAGCATATTCCCGAACTTGTGCGTATGGGTGCTAAAATCAGAACGGAATCAAGGGTTGCCGTAATAGATGGTGTCGATAGATTATACGGTGCGGAAGTTTTTTCACCCGATTTAAGAGGCGGAGCGTCTTTGGTTGTTGCGGGTTTGTGTGCCGTGGGCACAACAACGGTCAGAAATATTGCTTTTATTGACCGTGGTTATGAGGATTTTGAAAATAATCTTTGCAGTCTGAATGCAGATATTTACAGGAAGGTTTAAAAATGGAACAAAGGAACAAAAAAAGGTCTAATCGTTCTAAAACTAAAATAATACCACCTAAAAAGAAACGTCCCGAGAGTTTATCAAGGGACGAAGTGCGTTCTATAAATAAAAAGAAAATCATAAGAAAACGCAAAGCAGAACGTCTGGCAATGCTCTCTGCTCTTTCGCTTGTAGTGTTGAGCATTGGTGTAGTCCTGATTTTAGTGCTTTTCTTTAAAATAGATACTATCAAGATTACGGGAGATAAAGTTTATGCCGACAAAGAAATTGTACTTCAAAGCGGTATTGAAACAGGCGATAGCCTTATAAGGGTAAAGGAACAAAAAATTAACGATATACTTACCAAAAACTTGCCCTACGTTGGCGAAATAACAATTGAGAAAAAGTTACCCGATACCTTGATTATAAATGTCAGTGCTACGAGGGAAGTGGTTGCTTTCCAAAGTGGCGCAGGTTTCATTCTTGTGGATGCACACGGTAAAGTGCTTAGTGAAAATGCATCTATGTTAAGGGATAATGTGGCAGTTGTCAGCGGTATAAAGGTTAAGGAAGCATCTGCAGGAGAGGTAATCACCTTTTCTGATGAAAAAACTACCGATGCTTTTATGAACTTACTTACCGCCATTAAAAATAGCAAAATAGAACTTCTTACAGACATTTCTTTAAATAAAACGGGCAATTGGGAAATTCGTTATGATGACCGTATAACTATTAAAATTCCTTCGGATGGCGATATTGAAACCAATATGAAGAGGGCGGTCAAGATTCTCGATACCGAAAATGAGAGAAATCCCTATACCGAAGGTGTGATTGATTTAACCATGGGGGACAATGCTTATTTTAAACCCGGTGCCGAAACTACCGAGCCTACCACAAAGGGCAATAAAAAGACACCCCCAAGTACAACCGAAAAAAGCGAATAATTCGTCTTGAATGTTCTAAAAATGAAGAAAAAAAGAAATTATAATGTAATATAAGTAATTTTTTAAAAAAATAACTTGATATTGTCACGAAACTGTGATAACATTTAGTGGATGTATTATAGGTAAAACTATATTTGTATATTAGTGTATAATTTTAGGAGGAAGAAAAATGAACTTTGAAATTTCCAACGATTTTGAAGACGTTACACAGATAAAGGTAATCGGTGTCGGTGGCGGCGGCGGAAACGCTATTAACCGTATGGTTAGCTCAGGTGTTCAGGGCGTTGAGTTTATCGCAGTAAATACCGATAAACAGGTTCTTACATTTTCTAAAGCAACTCACAAAATTCAGATTGGTGAAAAGGTAACAGGCGGCCGTGGTGCAGGTGCTCGTCCCGAAATGGGTCTTAAAGCAGCCGAAGAAAGCAGAGATGCTATCGTTGATGCACTCAGCGGTGCTAATATGGTATTTATTACTGCCGGTATGGGCGGTGGCACAGGTACAGGTGCAGCTCCCGCTATCGCAGAAATTGCTAAGAGCAACGGTATCCTTACAGTAGGTATCGTTACAAAGCCCTTCGCTTTCGAAGGTAAGAGAAGAATGCAGCAGGCAGAAGCAGGTATCGCAGAACTTGCTCAGCATGTTGATAGCCTTATCGTTATCCCCAACGAAAGACTTAAACTCGTTTCCGACCAGAAGATTACATTTGCTAACGCTTTCGACGTTGCTGACGATGTTCTTCGTCAGGGTGTAAAGAGTATTTCCGAACTTATTAAAGTTCCCGGTCTTATCAACCTTGACTTTGCTGACGTTACTGCAGTTATGAAAGACGCAGGTCACGCTCATATGGGTGTTGGTCGTGCAACAGGTAAAGAAAAGGCAGAAGCAGCTGCAAACGCAGCAGTTTCAAGCCCCCTTCTTGAAACAACTATCCAGGGTGCAAAGGGTGTTATTATCAGTATCACTTCTTCACCTGACATCACTCTTGATGATGTTGACGTAGCCGCAAGTATTATTGCTGAAGCTGCTGATGTTGATGCTAACATTATCTTCGGTGTTGCATTCGACGAAAAACTTGAGGATGAAATGGTTGTTACAGTTATCGCAACAGGTTTCGGTACTGATTCAAACGGCATTGCAAACAAATCCGGCGCTGCTGTTGTTTCCGACAGTTACTCTTCTGCTGACGATGATGACGGTGATATCGTTGATATCCTTGGTCTTTTCAAGAAATAATTCAATAAAATCAAGCCGACCGGATTTTTACGGTCGGCTTTTTGATTACTGAAGGAAGGCTTCTTATGAAAAAGAAAAAAAGACCCTTTATAGAAAAGGATATTGTTTTTATTGTTATTTCAATTCTTATTGTCCTTGTTATAGTTTCCAGGGGTATTCCTGACGGTGTTTCCCGATTGAATTTAGGTACAAGTCCCGTTGGTGAAAAAGCCATTGCCCTGACATTTGAGGGAACAACGGGTAAATATACTAAAAAACTAATAGATTCTCTTGCTCCTACGGGTGCAAAGGTTACGTTTTTCGTTTATGGTGAGGATGTTGCTAAAAATCCTCAGACGGTTTTACGTGCCTATGACGAGGGACATATGATAGGTAATTTTACCTATGATTCAAAACCTCTTTTATTTATGGGGAAAAACAAAGCCAAAGAGGATATTAATAATTCCGCTGAAATTATCGGCGACGAAATTGGTACAAGACCGTACTTTGTCAGAGTGCCCGATGGGTTTGTAAGCTCTTATCAATTAAAAGCTCTTGATTGCTTTTTTGTTGCCTGGTCATCAAGCGTTTATGACAAGGGTAATTACACCGCAGATGAAGTTTATGAAAAACTTATGAGAAACGCCAAGGACGGCGAAATTATAAGACTTAATATTAATAGTGAAAGTACCGTTGAAGGCGTTGTAAAGGCCGTTAAAGAGCTTCAGGGCGAGGGTTTTGAGTTTGTCAGGGTGGATGACCTGCTTACAAGAAACGGCGATAAATTAGCCCGGGGAATGCTTTATAGAAAATGCAGATTTGATAATTCACCCATAGCATTTTAAAATATCAAGTAAATAAAAATCCGACTGATTTCTCAGTCGGATTTTTGCTGTGCTATTGATTATTCTTTTGCTTTTTTTGGTTTCATAAGAATTAAACCGATTCCCATAATAACTGCAAATACTATAAGGTAGAAAAGTACAGGACAGGAGAAACCCTGACCGGCTTCTTTAGCGGTAATGTAGGGGATATAGCCGTGTGAATAGATAGCGGCGAATACCATAAATCCTGAACCGATAATACCAAGCATGGGCAAAACGAATCTCTTTAAGGGGTTTAAACTCTTTTCCTTAACCATAAACATAATGAACATGGGGATGTAAAGAGCGTAGATTGTGATGATGGGAAGTTCGGAAGAGTCAAAGTTGAATTTACCGAACCAACCTGTGGGAGCAAGATTTGCACCATAGAAATAAACGAGCCATGCAGCAACGATTACAAGACCGACGATACAGGAGTTTGAAGGCATACCTGAAGCGGGGTCAACCTGTTTCATAAGTTTAATCTTGGGACCCATATTACGCACTGAAATAGAGTACATACCGCGGATACAACCGATAAGAAGACCGTTGAGAGTACCGAGACAGGAAACTGAAACAAAGAGGTTAAGAATATTACCGATAACATTGCCGAATACATTTGTGAAAGCGGTTGTAGCACCATCGGACTGAAGTGTCTCAACAGTTGCACCACCTGCAACACCAATATAATAGAAAAGGTAAATTGCTATGATAATGATACCGCCTAAAACAAGAGCGATGGGAAGATTTCTCTTTGAATTCTTGATTTCAGAGTTAATGGATGTAGCAAGAATCCAACCTTCGTAAGCGAAAGCGGTAGCAACCACAGCACCGAAAAGAACCGAGATGTTACCTTTGCTTGTGCCGAAGTTTGAAACAAGAATAGAAGTTGCGTCTTCAACGGGAGCACCTGAGATATCATGTGAAAGACCATAAATGATACCGCCAACTGCCATAAGGAGAAGGGGAATAAGCTTAATAAATGTAGCACTAATCTGGAGTTTACCTGCAAGTTTTGAAGAAAGAGTATTAACAGCGAATACAAAAATAAGAATAAAACCTGCAAGAAGGAAAGTTTCGGAACTGCTTACGGGGGCAAATCCCTGGTCGGTGCTTACAAGCATAAAGTCGGGATTTACGGATTTGAGGAAAGTGAGGAAGTATCTTGCAGTAAGCCATGCAAGAACTGAGGTCATAGCGGGAGTGTAAATTGTTGTAGTAAACCAACCCATCATATAGGCATATTTACTACCGATTGTAGCCTCTGCGTAGTCAACAACACCGTTAACCTTTTCGTAACGTTGAGCCATAACGCAGAAAGCGAGGACACAGAAAATCATAACTGCGCCACCGATAATCCATGCGATGATACCCATGGGCATATCGCCTTCGGTTTTCTCAAGAATTGCCTGAGCCTTGAAGAAAACACCTGAACCTACAACGGTACCTACAACCATGCAGATAGCCATCAGAAGTCCGTATTGCTTTTTTAATCCGGTTGCCATATTATCACCCTTTTAAATATAATAATAATATACTTATAACTCATTAAAGAAGTGTTTGTCAAGTATTTTTGAAGCGGTTATAACAAATTTTACGCAAGGACGGGTTTTGTAGTACTCCGCAGTACGTGGGTCGGATATTGGTGAGGATTTACCGATTGTTCCCAAAAGCTCACGGCAAATATATGTGCCGTGTACTTCATTAAACTCTTTTGCGAGGGTTTGTATTAATTTATAATGTTCGTCTTTCATTTCTTTTGGGTCGGTGTTTTCATATCCCTTAAGAAGTCCTGCGACCATAAACATACCTGTTACTGCACCGCAGACTTCCCTTAATCTACCCATTCCGCCACCGAAAGATGATGAGATTTTCATTGCGGTTCTTTCGTCAATACCGCAATCCTCAGCAAAGGCTACAAAAACCGCCTGTGAGCAGTTACAACCATTTACAAATAACTCTGCTGCTTTCAGAGAGTGGTCTTTTATCATAACTTCACCTCCATAATATGACCTTATTTTACATCAATTATACTTTTTTGTAAAGAATAAATAAAATGTAAAATTTTGTGTCCGTATTGAAAAAAGATATATATTTGTGATATAATACAAATATATGTGCTTAATCTGCTCTAAGGAGGGGTGTAAATGAAATTGTCGTTAGTTGTTCCTTGTTTTAATGAGGAAGAGAATGTTCAGTTATTTTTTGATGAAACTCAAATAGCCTTTGAGGGCTTAGTTGGTAATTATGAAATAGTTTTTGTTAATGACGGCAGTACAGATAACACCCGCAAAAACCTTAAGGTTATTTATGAAAATAACCCTGATAAAGTACAGGTACTTACTTTCAGCCGTAATTTTGGTAAAGAATCTGCGATTTTTGCGGGACTTTCCCACGCAAAAGGGGATTTAGTTTGTATCATTGATGCGGATTTACAACAACGCCCCGAGGTAGTTATTGAAATGCTCAAGGCAATGAGCGAGGATGATTCCATAGATTGCGTTACAGCATATCAGGAAAACCGCAAAGAAAGTAAGTTTATGACTGTGGTTAAATCCGGCTTTTATAAGGTGATTAATAAAATTGCGGATGTGGATTTTGTTAACGGCGCGTCCGATTTCCGCCTTATGAAACGTAATATGGTCGATGCCATACTTGATATGGGTGAGTATCACCGTTTTTCAAAGGGCATTTTCAGTTGGGTCGGATTTAATACTAAGTATATTCCCTATACTGTCGAAGAACGTAGATTCGGTAAATCTAAGTGGAATTTTATAAAACTGTTAAAATATGCCATTGAAGGTATAATTTCATTCTCTACATTCCCCTTGAAGTTCGTTACGGGTATTGGTCTTGCAACCTCATTTGCATCGGTTTTATATTTATTGGTTGTTATTTTCCAAAAATTGATTTTCGGTATTGATGTACCGGGTTATGCAACAATTGTTGTTCTTGTTTTATTCCTCGGCGGAATACAGCTTTTCTGCCTTGGTCTTTTGGGTGAATACCTTTCAAAAATCTATATGCAGGTTAAAAACAGACCTATCTATGTTTTGAAGGAGCATTTGGGTAAGGATGAAAGAAAAAATTAAAGGCTTGTTAATTAAATATAAAGAGTTCGTTCTGTATGCTCTTTTTGGTGTTCTGACAACAATAGCAAATGCAGGAGCGTTTTTGTTGATGTCGGAAATCTTAGGTGAGGAATATGCCGCCGTTAACAATACTGTTGCTTGGTTTGTGGGTGTTGCAGTTGCTTTTGTAACTAATAAGATATGGGTGTTTGAATCCAAAAGTAAAAAAGTACTTACCGTTGTTAAAGAGGCGTTGGAGTTTACTTTAGCACGTCTTTTGAGTTACGTATTTGAAACGGTTGGTCTTGTTGTTGCCATAGACCTTTTTTCCTGCGATACCAAGTGGGGTCAACTTGGTATAAAATTAGTACTTTCAATTGTTGTTGTTATTATGAACTACGTTTCCAGTAAGTTGATAATATTCAGAAAAAAGAACAAAAAGAAAGAAGATAAGTAAAATACATCACCTTAGTCATTACTTGACAAATACTGTTATTTTGATATAATTGGTTTGCTTTCGGATACTTTGATGAAAGAATAACTTAATATTTAAGCCTCCTTAGTTCAATGGATAGAATAAATCCCTCCTAAGGATTAGATGTGAGTTCGATTCTCGCAGGGGGTGCCAAGAAAAAAGCAGTTCTTCGGAACTGCTTTTTTCAATGAAATTTGCCCTTCGGGCAAGTGAAATAGCTACGCTGTGAAATACACTTCGTGTGTGAAATATGCTTACGCATATGATAATTATGGCAAATTTTATTTCACATTTTGTCGTCAGACAAAATATTTCATAATCGAAGATTATTTCATGTTCGGCATTGCCGAATATTTCATTATCACTCCATTTGACCATATTAAAAACTTTTGATTTGGTAGTTGTTATATAATCAGTTTTATCGTATAATGTGTATAATAAAGTTTAAATCTACGAAATAGGGATGATTATGGATAAATCAATTTATGAACAGACAAAAGCAGCGATTTCCGAGCTTTGTGAAACCGCAAAATTAAAAGAAGGTAACATTGTGGTTGTGGGTTGCTCAACCAGTGAGGTTGTGGGCTCTACTATTGGCACTAATTCTAATTACGACGTGGCAGGGAAGATTTTTGAGGCTCTCTATGATTTTACTAAATCAAAAGGCTTGTTTCTTGCTGTACAGTGTTGTGAGCATCTTAATCGTGCCATCATTACCGAGCGTAAAGCAGTGCCCTTTACCGAGTGTGTAAACGTTGTACCTCAACCTAAAGCTGGTGGCTCCCTTGCAACACAAGCATATAAAGCCTTTGAAAACCCTATAGCGTTAGAGGAAATTAAAGCTGATGCAGGTCTTGATATCGGTCTTACTATGATTGGTATGCATCTTAAAAAGGTTGCAGTACCCATAAGACTTAAAAATAATACCATTGGCAAAGCTTTGGTGGTTGGTGCGCGCACACGTCCTAAATTTATCGGCGGTGTACGAGCTGTTTATGATGATAATTTATTATAATAGTGCATATCAAAATCCTTTCTGCGGATACTAAAAGTATTTAATGAAAGGAAGTTTTTTATGTCAAAATCTG
This sequence comes from Oscillospiraceae bacterium, assembly GCA_015066345.1. Taxonomy (GTDB): domain Bacteria; phylum Bacillota; class Clostridia; order Oscillospirales; family Acutalibacteraceae; genus DTU089. The sequence continues at coordinate 42,281 of SVOQ01000011.1, read as the reverse complement.
AAAACAATAAGTCTGATAACAGAAATTTACAAACTTATATATCAAAAGAAATCAACAACGAAAATTTTAATCCGCCCGTGGATATATCCGTAAGTTATGCCGTTTGTAATCCTGATAGTTGTGAGGAGCAGGTTAATGTTTACGGTACTTATGAAATTCAACCTACCGCAAATACAGAAAATGATTTTCCTGCCATTGCTCAGGGTGAAACACCCGAGATGAAAAACCGCACTCATGAGTTTTTCAGAGGCGGTAAGGATAAGAATCCTGCATCAGAATGGTCCGATAAGGATTGCATCGACTGAATTTGACAAGGGCTTTTACCTTTGTTATAATCAAATCATCAAAATATATGGGGTGATTTGATGAGTGAAAAAGTAATACCTGTTGTTATTAATATTTATAACGGTACAGGCTCAGTTTTTACAGTCGATTTAAATTCTTTTGGTAAAAACAAAGTAACCTTCGGTAATAGTTCCGCCAATGATATTGTTATAGATTCCCCGACTGTATCTGAAAATCACGGTTATTTTCAGTTTACAAATGTTGGTTGGGTTGTTTTCGATAATCAGAGTAAGAACGGAATAGTTGTAAACAGTACCAAGAGAAAAGATGTTAAGTTATCAAATGGTATGGAAATCCGTATCGCAGATGAAGATAATAAAACATTACCTGCGGTAACTATGTTTGTGGATATTAAAGAAGATACCGTTTCTGTTTCTGCTACTTCTTCCGAACCCAAGAAAGAAGAGCCTGAAGCCACTAAACCTAAAAAGAAAAGTAAAGCACCTATAATTATTGCAATTATTCTTGTTGTATTGTTCGTTTTAGGTATAATCGGTTTCCTGATTCTTGGTGCGTTGGGTATTTTAGGCGTGGGTGCTTTTGCGTTGTTTAATAAAAAAACAGATATTGGTGTAGAAATGACAATGGCACCATATGTTGATATAACGGAAATACCTGCTGAAGATGTAACGGAAGAAATTACAACCGAAGTTTCTACTACTGTTGTTCCCGTTGAATTACCTGAGAGAGTGCCTACTGCTATGTATTGTGAGCAGTTTATTCTCGCTAAGTGTAATGGTACTCATACAACCATCGTTCTCTATGAAAAAGAAGGGGATATATGGGTTGAAAAAGCAACTGCTAACGGCAGAGTGGGTAAAAACGGTATTACAGAGAATAAGCACGAGGGTGACGGATGTACCCCTGCAGGTGAATTTGATTTAACCTTCTGCTGTGGTTTGAGTGACCCGGGCACGGCTATGAGTTTCCAACGTATAGATTCCTACTCTGTATGGGTTGATGATGTGAATTCCCGTTATTACAATACACTTCAGCAGTCCGATAGTTACTATAAGGATTGGAGTAGCGCAGAGCCTATGTATAGTTCTTATTTCAAGAACGACAGGCATAATTACTGTATCAATATTGCCGCTAACGGTGATGGTATTGTAAGTGATAATGCAAGTCCCGGTTGTGGTTCTGTTATAACCCTCTGTGGTAAAAATGATACTCTTACCGAGACTCAGGGTTGCGTGGATATTTCCGGTGATGACATGCTCATTTTCCTTGACTATCTTGACAGTGCTAAGAATCCCGTTATCATAATTTATTAATATGAATAAAAAGAAACTAATTATAGGTATAGTTGTAAGTGTTTTGGTTGTTTCCTTGGGGTGTGTACTTCTTGTAACCGGTGTTATTGCTTTTGTGGGTTCGAAAGTCACTGGTAATTTACCGATTGCAATTGAATCTACCGAAAGTACTGCTCAACAGATGGTTAACGCAGTACCTCAAACTACTGAAGTACCACAAATGACAGCACCACCAACAGAAATCGCGGTTTCTCTGCCTTCAGAACTTTCAGGAATACTTTTAAAGTCGGGTTATGATTTTGAAGACCTTGAAAGCACCAATCAACTAATCGTAGTAACAGGGGAGAATGACGACTATCATCTTCAATGCTACGAGTGTAATGATGGTCTGTGGCAAAGTACGGATATAAAATCAAAGGTTTTTGTTGGTAAAAACGGAACTATTTCTCCCGATGAAAAAACTGAGGGTGATTATTACTCACCCAAAGGTTTATATGATTTGGGTTTTGCTTTTGGCACTAAGGATAATCCCGGTACAAAAATGGAATATCGTGATGTTTACGAGGGGATTTATTGGGTGGATGACCCTGATTCTGACTTCTATAATCAGTGGGTTGATACTAAAAATCAAAAAATACAATGGGCTTCTGCCGAAAAAATGTGGTCGTATGATGAGTACATTTACGGTGCGGTTATTAATTACAACACTGACCCGATAGTAAAAAATAATGGCTCTGCTATATTTTTGCACGTGGGTTATAAATACACCGCCGGTTGCGTTGCCTCTGACGAAGAAACAATTGTTTCCATACTCAAGTGGTTGAATCCTGCTGATAACCCAAAAATATTAATATACTAAACAAAAACGGTTGCTGCCTGAATGACAGCAACCGTAATTTTTATTCAACTTTTTTTGTTTCTCTTGCCTTATTTGCATCGGCTTTTGTAAGTTTCATAAAGTCGATTTTCATAAGGGGAGTCTGTGGTAAATCCTCAAGGAAGATAATGTCTCTCGGTACATAGTATTTTGAGAAATTCTTAAGACAAAGCTCACAAATTTCTTCCTTATATTTTTCTTCGTCACCCTTTTCAAGAAGTGAAGCGTAAAGTCTTACAAGGGGCTTGCCTGCCTCGTTGTAGCCCTGTACTGCACAACAATCCTTGATGTAGGGCAAATCACCCACAACTTTTTCAATATCGGTGGGGTACACGTTGTAACCGGCTATAAGAATAAGGCGTTTCTTTCTGCCTGAGAAGTGGAAATATCCGTCCTCATCTTTGTAACCAAGATCACCTGAAAGCACCCACTTAACGCCGTTTTCGTCAGTATAAAGACCGTAATCGTCGCTTTCTTCACCGTCGGTGTAGTAACCACTCATTATTGTGGGACCCGAGATAGCAATTTCGCCGATTTCACCATCGGGTAAGGGGTTTTTGTCATCATCCCAAATTTCAATATTAACACCTCTGAGGGCTTTACCAATGGAGCCATCGCGGTTGTCGTTGTTTGTATTTGTACAACATACTGAAGCGATTTCGGTAAGACCGTAGCCCTGACGTAACCTTGCGTCTGAACCCCATTTTTCAAAATAAGTATTGAATTCCTGAATGAATGCTTCGGAAACATCATCACCGCCACAGAACATAATTCGCATATTCTTAAGGTGGGGGCCGTCAAAACCTTTCTGACGCATAAGTTTCTGGAACATAAGGGGAATACCAACGATACCAACAACCTTATTTTTCTTCATAAGGTTAATGAAGATACGGGCATCAAACTGCATCATAGGTATAATTCTTGCACTGTTGCAAAGAGCCATATGAACTGCAACGCAAAGACCAAAGCAATGGAAGAGGGGAAGCACGATAACTTCAGCCTCATTACCTGGGTCGTGAATTTCATCAAGGTCGGAAACTCTGTAAACCAACTCATTTATTGCACGAGAGGTAAGTTTAATTGTTTTGCTCTTGCCGGTTGTACCGCCACCGTTAAGGTAAACGGCGGATTCATCAACATTGTTTGTTGAGAAAACAGGCTTTTTGTCATAGTTTAACGCATCTTTGTAGTATGTTGCTTTTTTGAATTTTGGGAAAATGGCTTTAATAAGACCTTCGCCGATTTTAGTTCCGAATTTTTTGAATCCGTTTGAATAATCGGAACTGCGACATACAATACAGGGTAAACCGCTATTGTTAATTGTGTCAACGTGGTTCTTTGAGAGTAAATCAAGAACCATAACGCCTTTGGCATGTACGGCTTCAAGTTGCTCTTTCAAAAAGTCCGTAGCCATAAGGGGGTGAATCATATTTACGATAACACCGATACTGTTAAGAGCGTAAAAAGCAATAATGCTCTGTACCGTGGTGGGCATAAATACGGTGTAAACATCACCCTGTTTTAATCCTAAATCATTCTGGAAATATGAAGCGAGAGCATCTATATCTCTGAAAATCTCGGATTTTCTGTACTTGACACCGAAATGTTGCATCATCCATACGTCATCGTAAATTGATGTGCACTCTTTAAGGTAATCATAGCAGTTGATATCTTTAGGTGCTGGTAACATTCTTTTCTCCTTCTCAACTGTCGCAAAAATACGACATAAATATCTATTTTAAAATACACTATATAATAGCATACTTTTTTTATAATTGCTATATAATAATCCATATTTATTAAAAAAATTTTAAAAAAGATAATAAAATGTGATTCTATTATCATTTATTGTTAAAAAACGTAGTATTTTTACTGTAACTCCCTGATAACGACACAATAAAACTTTGTTTTACATTACAAAGTGACAAAGTTTTTATACATTTTTTGGTAGAATTCTAAAAAACGTAATTTTAGGAGTCAGTTTATGGGTGTCTTACAAAAGTACGTGGGGGTAAGAGAAAAAGAAACATTAACGGCAAAAAAAGTATCGGGATTAATAATAAAACATCTGGGTTTTATGGGAACGGGTTTACTGTTCAGTTTATCGGGATTTAAGGGCGATTTTTCGCCTTTCGGTATTGCTTTCGTTGGTGCAGTTTCTGAAAAATTTACTCTGTCCGCTGCCCTTGGTGCAACGGCGGGATATTTTATATCCTTGGATTCTTTGAATGCTTTAAGGTATACCTCAACAATACTTGCCCTTTGCGTGATTTTGGGTGCACTTAAGGTCTTTAAGCAAATAAGGACAAGTATATATACACCTGTAATTACAACATTTCTGTGTATTTTAGTTACGGGTTCTGCCCTTGTGTTTTCGGGTGAGATTGATGTTTCTTCAATAGTTCTGACTGTGTCCGAGAGTGTAATAGGCGGGGGATGTGCATATCTATTTGCAAGAAGTTGTGAAATTTTAAATACAACCGGCGGACTTAAGATGTTAACTTCTAAAAAGGCTACCTCCCTTGTTATTAGCATTTCTTTACTTCTTTTATCTTTGCGTAATTTAAACATATTTGGAGTTTATCCTGTCCATATTATAACGGTTGTTATAATTCTTATATGCGGTTTTTATGCTAAGGAGGCAGGTGGAGCCATAGTCGGTGTGTGTACGGGTGTTGCCCTTGGTTTAAGTACGCCTGATATTACTTTACTGCCATTTTATTCTTTGGGTGGCTTGTTGTCGGGAGCTTTTTCAACCCTTGGACGAATAGGATCTTTTTTGGCGTTAGTGTTATCGGGTTTTGCGGTTTTTACTTTGTCGGGGACTCTTGATAAAGCACTTCCGCTTGCGATTGAAACCGCGGTTTCAGGTGTTGTGTTTTTTATACTTACGCAAAAATTCAACAAACAACTTGAATCAGTTTTCTTACCTTCGGTAGTTTCTCCCGTAATTGAGTCTGTGAAAAGTGACCTTGTAGGGAAATTAAAGAAAGCATCACAAACATCCACGGAAATCTGCACATCCTTAACTGACGTTAACAGAGTTCTTGAAAAAAGCGAAAAACGTGATGTTAATCTTATTTGCCAAAAGACCAAAGAACAGGTCTGCGGTTCGTGTGGGCTTTATGATGTGTGTTGGGGTGAAAGTGCAGAGCAGACCAATAATATGTTCAAAGGTCTTCTTGAACTTAAGAAAAACGGTATTTATCTTGAATATAAAACCCTTCCGCAACAGTTTACCTCCTTTTGTATACGTTCCGAAAATGTAGCGAGTAATTATAACAAAATGTATACGGATTTTAAAATACGCGAGAGTAATCAGAACCGAGTCAGGGAAATATATAACCTTGCGGCAGAGCAGTTCGTTAATATGTCGTCGTTGTTGGACTCCCTTTGTGATGATATAAATAATGACGTTAAATTTGATATGGATGCTGCCGCGATGATTCGTTCTGCCGCTACATCCTGTGGTTTTGAGGTCTTCGAGTCCTGTTGCATAATAAACCAGATGGAAAAAATGACCGTTGAATTAAAGATTAAAATCCCTTATGACAAAACTTTAATTAAACCTTTAGGTGAGCAGATAAAAATTATTTGTAAAAGAGACTTTGAACTTCCTGAAACAGAGTCCGATAACACCATCGCAAAGTTTATTTACAAAGAAAAGGCAGAGTATAAAATCGTCAGTGCAGGAGTGCAGTTCAATGCCAAAGGTGAGAAGTTTTCGGGAGATTCCTTCACAACTTTTCAGGATAACAACGGCTATTTTTATGCAATTATCTGTGATGGTATGGGTACGGGTACAAAAGCGGCTCTTTCATCAAATTTAGCCGTATCCCTACTTGAGAAAATGATAAAATCAGGCTTCGGAATAAATGCATCTATAAATACTGTGAACACTTCTCTTATTTCAAAATCAGGTGACGAATGCTCGGTTACATTGGATTTAGTAGTATTCGATTTGTTTACGGGCAGAGCTGAGTTTTATAAATGCGGAGCGTCAAATACGGTTGTGAAACGCAATGGTAAAATTACTGATGTTGGCTTTTGTTCCGTGCCTTTAGGTATTTTAAGTAATGTGGAAATTGGTATGGGCAACGGAATGTTAAATAACGGGGATATAATATTAATGCATTCCGATGGTGTGCGTGAGGAAGACGATAATTATCTAAAAAGAGAGTTAAAAAAATTCAATAACGGCAATGTTCGTAATTTTACCGCCGAGCTTTGTGAGAATATACGGCGTACTCAACCTGAGAAAAATGACGATATGACGGTGCTTACCCTTGCCGTAACTAAAAATGATTAGAGTGTGAGTTAATGTATAAGTTTACCGGTTTTACCGAAAGTGCAAATAATGCCCTTAATTGTGCCGTGGAGTCTGCGGAAAATCTCGGCCACACCTATATAGGTAGTGAGCATATTTTGTTGGGGCTTTTGTCCGATTCCCGTTCTGTTTCCGCGGCTATGCTAAGTATTAAAAAGGTGAATTTTAAAAAGGCGGAGGAACAGATAAAGGCTTTGGTGGGTATGGGGATGCCCACAAATCTTACCCCGGAGGATATAACACCAAGGTGCCGTAAAATAATTGAAAATGCCCTTGCTTTAGGTCGGGGTGAGCCTTCGGGTGAGGCAGGGACGGAGCAATTATTGAATGCTCTCGTGCGTGAACCAAATTGTGCCGCCTGTAAAATTCTCAGTAATTTAGGGGTAAATACCTATGAATTAATCAATGGTTATTCGTCAGATGGCACTTCGGCGGATAATAAGAAAAATAATTATTCTAAAACATCTAAAACCGTTCTCGATAAATACGGTAGGGATTTGACTGAATTAGCCGCTAATGGTGAAATTGACCCGGTTATCGGCAGGGATAATGAGATTGAAAGAGTAATCGAAATACTTTGCCGCAGAACTAAAAACAATCCCTGTCTTATAGGTGAACCGGGAGTGGGTAAGACGGCGGTAGCCGAAGGTCTTGCTCTTTGTATTGCGAACGGCACAGTTCCCGAATTATTGAAAAATAAGAGGGTAGTCAGTGTTGATTTGACTTGTATGGTAGCGGGTACAAAGTACCGCGGTGACTTTGAAGAAAGGGTCAAAACCATAGTTGAGGAAGTTTCGAAGGACGGAAACGTAATTTTATTTATTGATGAACTTCATAATATAGTTGGTGCCGGTTCTGCGGAGGGGGCGGTAGATGCCGCCAATATATTGAAACCCTTTCTTGCGAGGGGTGAGTTGCAGGTTGTCGGTGCAACCACTATAAATGAATACCGTAAATATATTGAAAAAGACGCGGCTCTCGAAAGACGTTTTCAGACAGTTAATGTGGAAGAACCGTCACCTAAAAATGCACTTCTTATGATAAAGGGTTTAAAGGAGTGCTATGAAAAACATCACGGAGTAATAATAACTGAAGACGCAATGTACGCGGCGGTAAATTTAAGTAACAGATACATTCCCGATAGATTTTTGCCTGATAAAGCCATTGATTTAATTGATGAAGCATCTTCACGGCTCAGGCTTAAGGGATTTACACCGCCTGAAGAATTGAAAGATATGGAAAAGCATATTAAAGACGCAAGTGATAAAAAATACAAGGCGATAGATGACCAGGATTTCGAGTTGGCGGCAAAACTCAGGGATGAAGAAAAGGAACTTGTAGGTGCTTACAGAAGTAAAAAACAGTTGTGGCAGGATTCAGTAGGTGAGCAAAAGCACCTTGTTACACCAAAGGATATAGCGTCGGTTGTATCAACCTGGACGGGTGTACCTGTATCAAGGCTTACTCAGGAGGAAAGCGAAAGATTATTGAATCTTGAGAGCATTCTTCATAAACGTATTGTTGGTCAGAAGGAGGCAGTAACCGCAGTTTCAAAGGCAGTAAGACGCGGTCGCTCTGTTTTTAAAAACCCTAAGAGACCCATAGGCTCGTTTTTGTTTTTAGGTCCTACGGGTGTTGGTAAAACGGAACTTACAAAAGCCCTTGCGGAGTGTCTTTTCGGCTCGGAACAAAATATTGTGCGATTTGATATGTCCGAATATATGGAGAAACACTCTGTTTCAAAACTTGTAGGTTCACCGCCCGGTTATGTGGGCTTTGACGACGGGGGACAGTTGACTGAGAAAATTCGTCGTCATCCCTATTCAATAGTTTTGTTTGATGAACTTGAAAAAGCGGATACTGAAATTTTTAATATTTTACTACAGATTCTTGAGGATGGGGTGCTGACCGATTCTAACGGCAGAAAAGCGGATTTCAAAAATTGCGTGTTGATTATGACTTCAAATATCGGTGCAAAACTCATATCCGAAAACAAAAAAGCGATGGGCTTTACGGACGAAACCCTTGAGCGTAATTCCCGCGAAAGGATTAATAAGTTAGTAAAGGATGAGGTCAAAAACTTTTTTAAACCTGAGTTTATAAACAGAATAGACGAAATGATAATTTTTACACCTTTATCCCAAACTGAAATCCGAGAAATAGCCGTGCGTATGTTGAATGAGATTTCTCAACGGTCCAAGTCGGATAAAATTGATATAAATTTCAATGAAAGTGTAATTGATATGCTTAGCAAAAAGGGATATGACCCGATTTACGGAGCAAGACCTTTAAGGCGGGTTGTAACATCCGAAATTGAAGATGTGTTAGCCGAAAAATATCTTAAAGGCGAAATAAAATCAGGGGATAAAATCAACTGCGAATATGAAAATGAGCAATTGATAATAACAAAAAGCAAAGTAGTTTTATAAAAACAACGAGAGTGCTTATGCGGATTTAATTTAACGCCATAATCCGTATATCACCCTCGTTGTTTTTATTGACATTTATAGTAAATAAAAGTATAATATAGTATTATTAAATATAATGTGGAGGTTTGCTATGAAACGAAGAATTTTAATATCCTTTATTTCTTTGTTATTGGTTTTTTGTATGCTTTCATCTGTGGCTGTTTCGGCAAATGCCACAACCGGTGATATTACTATTACAGGCACAATGCAGGATACCTCAGCTACCGGATTAGGTAAGCTTTACTGGTCCTATACTTACAACCCCAATAGCACCGAGGGTGCATCTCTGAGAATATGGGGTAACGGATATATGCCTAACGGTACTGACGATGATTGGTTCGCAGAACAACAAAGCGCGGGTTATTATATTACCAATCTTACGATTGAAGAGGGCGTAAAAAGTATTATGTCCAATGCTTTTGCGGGTGAAATTAAGCTTAAAAAGGTAAACCTCCCGTCTACTATTGAATTTGTTGGCGAGAATGCGTTTGCTTATACCGCAATTGAAACTTTCAATATACCCGCAAAGATGCGTGCTGTTGATGTCAATATTTTTGTAGGCTCTCCCATAAAATCATTTACCGTTTCTTCTTCAAACCCTTATTACAAGAGTTATAAAGGTAATTTATACACCAAGGATATGACTGAGCTTGTTTTGGTGGCTCCTAAAAATTATACGGGTGATAAATGGGTTGGTTTCAGTTTCCCGTCAACGGTTACATCTATCGGTCGATATGCTTTCTTAAATTGTCCCATTAGTTCAATTACAATCCCTTCCCATATTACCTCAATTAAAAAAATGGCTTTTGCAGGTTGCTACGAACTTACAAATGTTGTTATTGAAAATGGTGTCAAGGAAATATACGACAGCGCATTTTTGGCTTGTGATGCTTTAAAATATGTTCAACTTCCTATGAGCGTTGATTATCTGGGCGTGTATGCTTTTGGTTATATTTACGGCTATGATGTTGAAGGGCTTAAAGCAATGCTTGATTATGAGGGAATATCTTATGGTTCAATTAATAATCAGGTGGATTTCGAATATTACGCAAACCTTATGGGATTTGATGTGGATGCGTTTAAAGTTTGCTTTGCAAACGAAAACTTTATTTTATACGCTCCCGTTGGCTCTGCGGGTGAAAATTACGCCAAGAGATTTGAGTTGAACTACGTTAAGTCATCAGAAATCGTAAGTGCAACCAATAGTAAAAATGGTGTTCTTTTAAAGTGGAGCTTTTCTCCTGCAGTATCGTATTACAACATCTATCGTAAAGATGGTAGCCAATGGAAAAAAATCGCGTATGTTACCAGTGATGATGTTGACCAGACTAATTATGTAGATACCGAAGCACTCAATAATGCCGATAATACCTATGCTATTGAAGTTTGCTATTATTCAGGTTACAAGCATTTTGATAAAAGCGGTGTTATCTGTCATTACGTTGAAGCTCCCGAACTTAAGTCCGTCACTAATAAGGTTGGCGGTGTTAATGTAAGTTGGCAGAGTGTGGACGGTGCTACACGTTATTATGTTTACCGAAAACAACCTACGGACACTTCGTGGACAAGACTCACTTATATCTCGAGTAAGTATACAAATTATTTCGATAAAACCGCACAAAGCGGAACGAATTATTTATATACAGTAATCGCTCACGACGGCGTTGCCGCAAGTAGTTATGACCGTGACGGTCTCGGGGTTATGTATGTTGAAACCCCTGGATTTACAGTAGCAAATAATACAAGTGGTGTTGTTGTTAAGTGGAATTTGATTGATAATGCTCAGTCATACCGTGTTTATCGTAAAACTTCTACCACAGGTTGGAAATTACTTGATGAGGTTGACGGTAGCAAAAAATCTTTCACCGATACAACTACTAAACGTGGCTCAACATATATCTATACCGTAAGAGCAGTTTGTGATGGTACATACAGTGCTTACGAGAAATCGGGTACAACAATTAAATCCCTCGCAACACCTAAGGTTAAATTAGGTAATGTTGGTGCGGGTGTTAAGGTATCGTGGAATAAATGCGCGGGTGCAACGGGTTACTATGTTTACCGCAAAAACTCCTCAGGTAGTTGGACTCGTATAGCATCCATTTCAGGTGGCTCGACACTTTCTTATACTGATAAATCCGCAAAAACGGGTCAGAAATATACTTATACAGTTAAAGCGGTAAGTGGCAGTTACACAAGTTATTACGATTACGACGGCGAAACAATAATGTTTTTAAAAACGCCTAAGATTTCTTCTTCACAGAGTACACGCTCGGGTGTCAAAGTTAAATATAACACCATAAGCGGTGCAAAGGGTTATTATATTTACCGTAAAACCACAAATGGTAATTGGGTGCTTGTGGGTAATGTTAAAAGTGGTGCAACAGGTACATTTACCGATAAATCCGCTAAAAAAGGTGCTACATATATTTATACCGTAAGAGCATATAACGGTTCAACACGAAGCAGTTATTATTCAAGCGGTATCAAGGTAAAGGTTGTATATTAATATGCTTTTCAAAAAGAAGAAAAAACAGGAAGAACAGGGTTACGTATTCCGTCCCCGTGAGTATGACAGGGACGAAAGAATAGAACTTCAAAAAATTGTTTCTTCCATTCCCGTTACCAGGAAAATGTTGAAACACGAGTTATTGGTAACTGCAACTAATAACTTCGTAGTAAAAAATATAAAAATAGGTTCAAATGCGGCTCATAATGTTAATACCACAAAGCATCCGCAGGTGTTTTTTCAATCTTTAAAAGATTTGATTTCCAGTACCGAAAATCTTAAAAAGGTTGAACCTTACTGGCGTTTCGAGGGTCATACCCCTACGGAGCAGTTGGATGATATTCTCAGTCGTAAGGATAAAATTATAAAAGGTTTTATTTACGAGTCCTTTAATGAACTTATTGAAAAAATAGAAAAAACAACTAACCCCAAGGCTAAACAGAAATTGTTTGACGAATATCAGGGGCAACTTATGTTTCACATTGATATTTGCGGTGAAGAGAATTTTGAGTTTTTCAAAGAATTATGCCGTGATAAATTAAATATAGTTGAGGAGAAATGAGTTATGGCTTATCTTACAGACATTGAAATTGCACAGAGTTGTAAAATGAAACCCATTGGCGAAATTGCCGCAAAAGTGGGCGTAGGTGACGAGTATCTTGAACCCTACGGCAGATATAAAGCAAAAATTGACTTGTCCTACATTAAAGAATGTAAGAAACAGGGTAAACTCGTGCTTGTAACCGCAATTACACCCACTCCTGCAGGTGAGGGTAAAACTACTACAACAATCGGTCTCGCGGATGCAATGAACCTTTTGGGTTATAAAACCACAGTTGCTCTTCGTGAGCCTTCATTAGGTCCTGTTTTCGGTATTAAGGGTGGTGCCGCAGGTGGCGGATACGCTCAGGTTGTACCTATGGAAGATATTAACCTTCATTTCACAGGTGACTTCCACGCAATAGGTGCCGCAAACAACCTTCTCGCAGCTATGCTCGATAACCATATCCAACAGGGTAATGCTCTCGGTATTGATGTTAAGAGAATTACATGGAAACGTTGCGTGGATATGAATGACCGTCAGCTTCGTAATGTTATTAACGGTCTCGGCGGTAAAATGAACGGCGTACCCCGTGAGGATGGATTTGATATCACTGTTGCAAGTGAAATTATGGCGGTTTTCTGCCTTGCTACATCTGTTACAGACCTTAAAGAAAGACTTGCAAGAATAGTTGTTGCTTATGATTATAGCGGTAAACCCGTTACCTGTGGCGATATTAAGGCTCAGGGTGCTATGACTGCTCTTCTTGTGGATGCGGTTAAACCCAACCTTGTACAGACACTTGAGGGTACACCTGCTTTTGTACACGGTGGTCCTTTTGCTAACATTGCTCACGGTTGTAATACAGTTCTTGCTACAAAAATGGCAATGTCAACAGGTGATTATGCTATTACTGAGGCAGGTTTCGGTGCAGATTTAGGTGCCGAAAAATTCCTCGATATCAAATGCCGTGCCGCAAATCTTACACCATCTGCAGTAGTTGTAGTTGCAACTGTAAGAGCTCTTAAAATGCACGGTGGTCTTAAGAAGGACCAGTTAGGTGAAGAAAATCTTGAAGCTCTCGAAAAGGGTATTCCTAACCTTCTTCGCCACGTTTCAAATATTAAAAATGTTTATAAGCTTCCCTGTGTTGTTGCAGTTAACCGTTTCCCCACAGATACAGATAACGAAATAGATTTCATTATTGCTAAGTGTAAAGAATTAGGTGTAAATACCGTTCTTTCAACGGTTTGGGCAGACGGCGGCAAGGGTGGTACTGAACTTGCAAAAGAAGTTGTACGCCTTTGTGAGGAAGAGGATAATTCAAACTTTACTTTCTCATACGAAACCGACGCATCTATCGAAGAGAAAATCGAAGCAATTGTTACTAAAGTTTACGGCGGTGACGGTGTTGACTTTACAACTAATGCTAAGAAACAACTTGATTCACTCAAAGCCGACGGTTTCGGTAATTTACCCATCTGTGTTGCTAAAACTCAGTACAGTTTCTCTGATGACCCCTTGAAATTGGGTGCTCCCGAAAACTTCCGCGTTACTGTCAGAAACCTTAAAGTTTCCGCAGGTGCAGGTTTCATAGTTGTACTTACCGGCGATATTATGACAATGCCCGGTCTTCCCAAGAGCCCTGCCGCAGAACGTATAGACGTTGACGAAAACGGCAAAATCACAGGTCTTTTCTAAAATAGGAGATAGTTACAATGGAAAACACAACCCCCGAAAGAAAGAAAATAGTTTTAAGTTGCATTCAACCCACGGGTACACCTACCTTGGGTAACTACCTTGGTGCACTTAAAAACTGGAAAAATATGTGCGACGATTATGATTGTCTTTACGGTGTAGCGGATTTGCACTCAATTACAGTGCCCACATTCCGCGAGAATCCCGCACAACTTAAAAAGAATACTATGGAACTTTATGCTCTTTTGTTGGCAATTGGTATCGACCCTGAGAAGAATATTGTTTTTGTACAGAGCCACGTGCCAACCCATGCTCAGTTAGGTTGGATTCTTAACTGCTATACTCAGTTTGGTGAAGCCGCAAGAATGACCCAGTTTAAAGAAAAAAGCCAGAAATTAGGCGGTAATATTTCCGTAGGACTTTTTGATTATCCTGTTCTTATGGCGGCGGATATCCTCGTTTACGGTGCGGATTTTGTACCCATCGGTGCGGATCAGAAACAACACCTTGAACTTGCGAGAAATATAGTTGACCGTTTCAATATGATTTACGGTAATGTACTTAAAATGCCCGAACCTTTTATCGGAAAAGCGGGTGCAAAAATTACGTCACTTCAGGACCCCACTCACAAAATGAGTAAGTCCGATGATAACCCCAAATCATATATTTCAATGCTCGACGAACCTAACGTAATAATGAAGAAAATCAAAAGTGCCGTTACTGATAGCGAGGCTTGTGTAAAATACGCCGAGGGTAAAGATGGTATAAATAACCTTATGACAATTTACTCTTGCTGTACAGGTAAAACTTTTGACGAAATCGAAAAAGAGTTTGAGGGCAAAGGCTACGGCGATTTCAAAACCGCGGTAGGTGAGGCGGTTGTCAACGAACTCGCACCTATTCAGGCTCGTTATAAAGAAATCATCGCAGATAAAAAATACCTTGAAGAATGTATGAAAAAAGGTGCAGAGTTTGCAACCCGTATTTCGCAACGTACACTCGATAAGGTAATGAAAAAAGTCGGCTTCTATCAATGTAAATAATTCGTATTTGGGTGCATATTGCGTTTTGTGAAGCCTTGCCCTCCTGCTTTAGGAGGAGGGGGGACCACCGTCAGGTGGTGGGAGGTCCTCAATATGGCGTTTGTCCCGATAATTTTGCATTCTGTATTTTGAATTTTGCATTTATAAAAAAAGAAAGCCCCGCAACTTAGTTGCGGGGTTTTTTCTTTAAGTCAATTAGTTGGACTTGTTAAGTTTATTAACAAGCTGTGACTTTTTGTGAGCTGCGTTGTTCTTGTGAAGAAGACCTTTAGCAGCAGCCTGGTCAAGCTTCTTAACAGCAACTTTAACAGCTTCAGCTTTGTTAGCATCACCTGAATCAATAGCAGCGTTAGCTTTCTTGATAGCAGTTTTGAGAGCGGAGTTAGTAGACTTATTGTTAGCAGCCTTTGTAGCGTTAACGAGAACTCTCTTCTTAGCAGATTTAATGTTGGGCATCGTGGCACCTCCTTTTTACGTTCATACATTCACATATAATACCACTATTCCGTTATAAATGCAAGTTATTTTTTAAAGATTTTAAACATTTTTTTGTTTTACAAACATATCGTCGTAAGCCTGTATGGCATCTTCAATAATCGCTACTGCGTCAAGAACACCTTTAACCTCGTCAATTGCGGTATCTTTGCTCTCAAGAGTTTTATATACTGAGAAAAAGTGCTTCATTTCATCAAAAACGTGGGGCGGAAGTTGACTGATATCCTTATAGGTGCTATAAGTGGGGTCGTTAAAGGGGATTGAAATAATCTTATCGTCCGCCGCACCGTTATCAAGCATGGTTATAACACCTATAGGGTAGCATTCTACAATAGCCATAGGTACAATTTGTTGTGAACATAAAACAAGAACATCAAGGGGGTCGTTATCCTTAGCGTAAGTTCTGGGGATAAAACCGTAGTTAGCAGGGTAGTGGGTAGATGTATATAAAACTCGGTCAAGTCTCAAAAGACCCGTTTCCTTATCCAATTCATACTTCATTTTACTGCCTTTGCTGATTTCTATAACAGCCGCATATGATGAGCGTGAAATTCTTTCGGGATTTATATCATGCCATATATTCAAAGTAATCGCCTCGATTCGTAATTATACAATTATTATAGTTTTCAATTATATAAAAATCAATAAAAATTTATAATTATGTAAAAATATCAAAAACCCTGCAGATTTTCTGCAGGGTGTAAAGACTTTATAATGCGGATGGACCCATTGTATAAAGAAACATTATAACATAAATAATAATGAAAAATACTATAAGCAGCAATAGGAGTGCTGTAATTATTATGCCTGAAATCAAACCGGCTTTAGCAAATCCATTGTTGAAACCGGCTTCCTTTGATTTTTTGAAACCTATTGCAGAAACAATTATACCCGCGATTGCAAGTAGAATGCCGTCCGATAAAACAAAACTTGCCATGGACAAAGCAAACCCTACGATACCAAGGACTTTACCCGGGTCTTTCCTTTCGGGTTGGGGATAATACGGGTTTTGTTGATAATTCGGTTGTTGATAATTCGGTTGTTGATAGTTTGGTTGTTGATAGTTTGGTTGTTGATAATTTTGTTGACTATAGTTCGGTTGTTGGTTATAAACCTGGTGATATTCGTAATGCTCCTGTGTGTGAAAGGTCATATTACTACCACATCTGCTACAGATTTGTGAACTATCATCATTTAAAGTTCCGCATACAGTACAAAGCATATTAAAGCTCCCTTCATAATATTACAGGGTGTGTAACGGTGTAAACATATTATACATCTTAGCGGATGTAAAATCAATATGTTGACTGTGAACAAAAAATAAAAACTCTGCAAACCGAAATTTGCAGAGTTTTGGTTGATTAATAATAGTATGATGTTCCACTTTCAAAAGCACCTAAAGCAATACCGATAGCAAAGCTTACAATATAAACGACGGGAATTAATACAACACCGATAATACCGAGTGTACGACCTGTTTTAGCGGATTTGTTTTCGAAGCCTGCGTTTTTAGATTTATTTAAACCGATGCAACCGAGAATGAGTGCTGTGATTGAAAGGGGGGCACCTGCCCAACCGCACATAAGCACCAAACCGATAATACCTAAAATTTTAGATACCTTACCAAGACCTGCACCGGGGTCACTTGCGGGAACTTCCGCACCTGTGTAGCCGTAGGGCTCTGCGTTATAAACGGGAGTTGCATCGTAAGCAGGTGCTTCGTAAGCGGGTGCTTCATAAGCGGGTGTTTCATATGCAGGGGCTTCATAAGCGGGTGTTTCCTCAAAAAGTTCTGTGGGATGGTCTTCCATAGGAGCATATTCGGGAGTAGTGTTGTTTTGAACGGGTGAACCGCATTGTGTACAGAAAGTAGCGTTATCGTCGATCTGTGCACCACATGTAGGACAAATCATAGTTCATACCTCCAAAAAGTTTATAAGTATATTCTAAATTTTTTTTCGAAAAATGTCAACTGTTTAAATATGTATTTATTAAATTCTTATATATTGTTTAACTATTATATTACATTCCTTCGGTAATTAATACGATTAAGAAAATAAATAAGCCTATTACAGCCGCAATTGCGGAAATCATAAGGGGGATAAGGGTTATGATAATGCCCGCTTTGGCTTTTCCGTTTTTGAAGCCGTTTCTTTTTGATAATTTTAAACCAATTCCGCCTGTAATGAGGGCAGCTAACCAATAAATCAATCCTGCACCGTAGCAAATAAGAAACGGATAACCAACCAAACTGAAAATCAAAGAAAGTATACCGCAAACTTTACCGGGGTCTCTTTTGGGACGCTCAAGACCTGCGTATTGGTTAGCGTAACCGACATAACCGGGTTGGTTGTATGTAGGTGGATTCTGATATTGATTGTACATAGGTTGCACATTTTGATAAACAGGGGGTGCCTGGTTATACACGGGTGCATTCTGATACATATTCTGTGAGGGGGCGTAGGCACTTTCGGATTGATACGCAACGCTCTCGTTAAATAATTCGGTGGGGCGGTCCTCTATCGGTTGATAGAAATCCTGAGGTTGAGCATTATTATTTAGTGCAGAACCGCACTGCGAACAAAAAGTTAAGCCGTCGTCAATTAACGCACCGCAAGAAGGACAAAACATAATAACAACTCCTTTGAATTTTGTATCTTAATCTTATAAAAAACACTTTTGCTTGTCAATGTTTTTAGGGGATTTTTGTAAAAAAATATCCCTTTGTGGGAAATTTTACCACAAAGGGATTAACAAATAATTTTTAGGTGTGGTTAAACCTTAGAACATATAAGAGAATTCTTCAAGCATACCCATACCCATCGCACCGGCACCGGCAACGAGAAGAATAACGAGGTATACAATTGAACCAAGAAGGACAAGTGCACCAAGGATCAAACCAATAATCGCCATAATCTTTCCGGCTTTGCTACCGTTCTTGGATGTAATAAGACTAACGATACCTGTAGCAACTGAAACAAGGCTAAGCACAATACCGAAAATTGCACCGATTACACCGCAACAACAGCACAAGGGTGAAATAACACCAAATACTAAAGAAATGATGCCGAAAATTAAACCAAGCTTTCCGCCTTTCTTTTCTTCAACGGGCTCAACGGGTGCAGAATCAAATGTAGCGTAATCCTGACCGTACTGAGCGGGTGCATCGTAAGCGGGTGTTGCATCATAAGCGGGAGCTGCCTCATAGGGTGCCTGTGCAACATCGGGTTGATAAACATCAGCCTGAGGTGCAGTGTTGGGCTGGTAAACGTCAGCCTGAGGTGCTGCGGGCTCATAAGCGGGGGCTTCTGTGAAAAGCTCTGTGGGGTTGTCATCAACGGGAGCATAGGGTGTAGCGGGTGCTGCGTTGGTGAGGGGAGTACCACACTGAGTACAGAATTTAAGGTTATCATTTAAATGTGAACCGCATGTAGGACAAATCATTATTAGGACTCCTTTATATAAAAATATAATATTATGATACGAAAAATGTAAAACTATGTCAAGTGTTTTTTTAGGGCTTTTTTATATATCAGGGGGTTGGCAGTATTCGGGTAACTCTTAATATAGCAAATACTATAAATAAGCCGAGGTACGAAAATGAATATGCCGGGTGCATAAGGGTATCAAAATATTTCTGGACTTTTTTAATTCCGAAAACCCACGCGAGATGAGTAACTACCATAAGATATATGGCAAGAAGAATACTAATAAACGCGAAAGGGTGAAGCATAAAACTATCGAAAAACTCTAAATGAACAAACGCATTAAGACACCGAGTTCCACCACAACCAAGACAGGGTAAACCCAAAGTCCTGAGTATGCAATCAGGTAAAAAATCCATGAGTGCAGGGGTTAAAAAATATAGAATTAAAAAGCAAATTATTAATCCAAGGTCAACGCCCAGAACGATAAGGCGTTTGTGTTTTAAAGTCAGTTTCATTAACTCGCATCCTATAAAAATATATATACTATTATAATCTTTGGTATGCTATTGTCAAGTTAAAAAACAACGTTGTGGCAATTACCACAACGTTGCAAAATAATGGGGATTTAATTACCATTTTGTAACGGGTAAACCGTCTTTGTCGACCATTGTACCTTTTGCAGAACGGATAATGTCCTTGATACCGCCAACCATACAAATTATGATGAGGGGAAGAGCAACGATGAAAAGCGGAGGTACGTACGCTGCAGCCGCGGAACAAACCATACCGATAATGTACATAATAAGTCGTGAAACGCCACCTTTTGCACCTAAATAAAGGCGACTGATACCCAAGTATCCCAACAAAATTGAAAGAATCAAAGCGGTCTTCCTACTCTTGGGCGAAACGTTAGCTTCCTGAGATTCCGAAGCTGTATTTTCATAAACGGGAGCCTCGTAAGCGGGAACTTCAGAGATGAGCTCGGTAGCCTGTTCCTCTGCGGGTGTATAAGCAGGTGTGGCTTCGTAAGCGGGAGTTACCTCAGCAACGGGTTCTTCGCTGAAAAGCTCTGTGGGATGGTCGTCTATGGGTGCGTAAACAGGTGTTTCGATATTTTGAACAGGGGCACCGCATTGTGTACAAAAAGAAACATTATCTTCCAATTGTGCACCACAAGTATTACAAAACATAATAAAAAACTCCTTTAATTAAATATAAAAATATGATACAAAAATCGACAAAAGGTGTCAATACTATGAGATGGTACATTACTCTCCTAACACTCTGAATAAATCCTCAAACAAAGCATCCCGATTAATGTCATAAACGTATTTTATAAAATGTCCGTTTTGGTTGTATGAGTAATTTCCATCATATTCAGGAACAGGAGCAGGAATAAGCCTTGCATTCATAAATCTATTATTATCATTTAATAGCCAGGCAACTGCAGTAACATCCCAAATAACTCTGGTCCACGGCTTTCCCTCAGCATAAGAATCGGCTTCTTCTACTGTGTTTTCATATAGATAATCACTCAACTCATTTCTTCCTTTGAGCCAATGCTGTAATTCATATTTTGAAGTTGCAAAATGATCCACAACGCCTTTACACGGTAACTGTACCAAGGGTATACCGCAGCCGAAAACGACTCTTGCGGCAGCAATATCCTGTTTCATATTAAACTCAAATGCACCATAAGTTTCCCAGGTAGCATGGCCACCAAGCCAAATCACCACACAATTTTCTTTCATTGCGGGATTTTTTAATATAGCTGATGCAACATTGGTAATAGCTCCGATGGCAATAATATAAAGAGGTTTTTCCGGAGAATATTTATCAGCCAAAGTTGCCATAAAATCTGCTGCCGGTGATTCTATTGGTGTTGCTTCGTCGGGTAAATATTTTTCTGAACCTTTAAAAACAACAGGTATCAATTCCTCTCTTTTGGCTAATTGCAGCAAATGCATAATTTCATCATAGCTCTTATTCATACCTTCAGCAGCACTTGTAGATCTGTTATTCAAAAAAGGTGCTGCACAAATACCCTTAACACAAATTTTCTGAGAAGACTTCAAAATATAGCCCATAGCAAACTGGTCATCTATTTCATTATACGCATCTGTATCCAATACAACATCAACCGTACCCTGCGGAACTGATAAATTTTTCAAATACTGTTCTTGTGTCATAATCATTTCCTTTCTGCTGCAGATTTTTCAATTTTAATTAAGAGTTTTAACAAATTAATACTACATTAACAGAAGCCCATTGTGAATACTTGTAACAGAATTGAGATAATACTGTCATATTTCTGTCACAAAAAAATAAAGGATACCCAAACTGGATATCCTTTATTGTTGGTTGCGGAGATGGGATTTGATGGGCTCTGCCCATCATTCGCTACGCGAACACCCGATTATGTTCGCCTTCGGCGAGGTGGTTCAAATCCCATAAAATAAACAATAATAAAAAATAAAGGATACCCAAACCGGATATCCTTTATTGTTGGTTGCGGAGATGGGATTTGAACCACATGACCTCCGGGTTATGAGCCCGACGAGCTACCAAGCTGCTCTACTCCGCGATATTTACTTCACTCGTCTGAGTGCTTGAGTATTATAACACTACAATTATATGTTGTCAAGTGTTTTTTATGCATAAATTAAAATTAATTTTAGCTATAATAAAATTTTCGTTAAAACACCCACGCAAGTGTCACTTGACAAAGGCAAGTAATATATTCTTTTATTTTTCTTAATGGTATGTTATAATAAAAACGGTTAAAGGAGTGGTTTTATGACCGTTGGCGAAAAAATTCAGTTGTACCGAAAAAACTTGGGTATGTCACAAGAAGAATTGGGGCAAAAATTACTTGTCAGCAGGCAAACAATAAGTCAGTGGGAAAAAGACCAGACAGTGCCTACTATTGATAATTTAATACGATTAAAAGAAATTTTCGGAGTTTCGGTCGATGATATTTTAAATACCGAAACTGAGGAACTTGCCGTAAACGAAGCACCTTTTGAAAATTATGTATTCAACTTTTCTATAACTGAGCTTGACGGGATTTTTCGTATGCAGAGGAAAAACATATGGAAAAGACCTATTATTACAGCGATAATATGTATTATGGCGGTAATACCCGCTGTCATTTCCACCGATCCTCAGGTTGGTTTGTGGTTTTTTGCAGGCGTTTTCATAGTGAATTTACTTGTTTTTCTCAAAGAACTTCGCAGATATGATAAGTTTTGTAAAAATACCATTCCTCGAGTTGCCGGCTCAACCTATGAATACCAACTTTATGGTGATTACATAAACATAAATATATATCAAAACGACGAAAGAACACGCCAGATAAAATGTTATTACAAAGACATAGAAAAGGTGAACCATTACGGGAGTTGGTTGTTTTTCCAAATTTCGGGTCAGTCATACATCGTCAGGCAAGAAAATTTAAAGGAAAATTCAATTTTTTATTCGTATATGTTTAATAATTCTGATAAAGTGGTTGTAAATCAAACTCCTGCTAAGTTGAGGACGGTATCAATTGTACTGTTTATAGCCTCTCTTTTATCAATTATAGCCGGTATGAATTTAATATTCGTTGTGTCTGAGATAAACGGATTATTTGTAGAAAATATCTGGGTTTTATTTTTGTTTACTCCAATTACCGTAGCATCGGTTGTTTTTGGCTTTATATTAAAATCCAAGGGGTATAAATACAAAAAGAATATTATTGCAGGTATAATTATGACTGTTGTTTTGTGCATTTACGGGTCGTTTGCCTTTATTTTCGCCGGAATGTATGACCATAGCGATACACCTGTTATAGAAACGGAGCAAACAATTGGTATAGATATACCCGAATACACAAGCATAAGCACAGAGGATATGTCGCAATGGGGGCAGAGACCATCCGGGGAACGCACTCTTTATAAAAGTGAAATCACCTTTAATAACTCTCAATCAGAAGAATTTGAAAAACAAATTAGAACAGATGACCGCTGGTTAAGTTCTGTGCCCAATGATTTAGTCGGTGTTATGACGTGGTATCGCGACTTCACTGTTTATGACTATGTGCTTATTTATAATACTGATACGGCGGAGTTCAATTCTTTGCCCGAGAACGAAGGAACGTACCACTTTATAAACATTCTGTATAGTTCCGAAGTCGACCGTATGATAATTATAGAATATGACATCGACTTTGTGAAATAAACCTTGTTAAATTTGAAATATATTTGGGTGATACTATGAAACAATCTTACTTTTTTAAAAATGCCATTTGGGTCGGAAGTAGTGAAAGAACGGATGAAACCTTCTCGGTTTTACGCGGAAAATTTTATGTTGATGATGTTAAAACTGCCATTTTAAATGTTCTTGGCTTGGGCTTTTTTAAATGTTATATTAACGGCTTTTTGATTAACCCCGATACATTTTTACCTCTTTCATCGGATTATGAAAATTCCAATGACCCTGTTGATGAGGTTATTTCGGGGCATAGGGTATATGTTCCTGAGTTTGATATAACCCCTTATGTAAAAAATGGTGAGAATGTTATTGCCATTCATTACGGTGGCGGTTGGTATTGTTATAAAAATCGTATCTTTGGTTTACCTAAGGCCATTTATCATATATGCGTAAAGGATAGTAATGGTGAAACTGACTTCGTTTCTGACGAGAATTGTAAAATCGGCAAAAGCTTTGTGACCCATTACCGCTTTACATTTTGTGAAAACCGCGATTATTCCCAATGGGATGATTGCTTTGATTTAGATTTTGATGATTCACTGTGGGAGAATGCGGTTGCAGTTGAGAGTCTTGAAACTGCGTACTGCACCACCGATTGCCCGAATGATGCACTTATTGAAACTATCACTCCTGTTAAAGTAAGTACCGGTGAAAACGGTACGGTTTACGATTGTAAGGTGAATACAACGGGTTATCCTGTATTAAAAATAAATGCACCTAAAGGTGAAATGGTAAAAATCACTTTTTCCGAAGAACTTTTACCCGACGGTAAAATTGATATGGAGCATTGGCATGGTCAGGAATGTGAGATTATTTCCGATGGTAAGGGTAGAGTTGTTCAACCTGATTTTACTTGGTACGGCTTCAGGTGTTTCGAGATAACCGGAGATGCAGAGCCTATTGAAGTTAAGGTTATTCATTCTGATGTTAAGATTAATTCTACATTCAATTGCAGTAATGAAACCCTTAACTGGACCTATAAAACATTTATTCATACAATGCTTTGCAATATGCATACGGGTCATCCGTCGGATTGTCCCCATCTTGAAAGAAGGGGATATACGGGTGACGGACAACTTACCTGCAACGCAGTGTTTACAACTATGGATGCACGTGCATTATATGAAAAGTGGTTGCAGGATATTGCCGACTCTCAGGATGTCTTAAGCGGTCATATTCAGTACACCGCCCCCTATATAAGAAGCGGTGGTGGTCCCGGCGGATGGGGTAGTGCTATTGTGGAAGTGCCGTATCAGTTCTATAAGCATTTCGGTGATACCGAACTTCTCGAAAAATATTATCCAAATATGCGTCGTTATATTGATTATCTTGAAGCTCATTCCGAATTCGGTCTTGTTACAAGCGATAAGGCGGGGGAATGGTGTCTCGGTGATTGGTGTTGTCCCAATATTTTATATCCCGATAAGGATATTACATCGCACAATCAACAAGTGGCTTTACCCGCGGCAATGGTGAATACATACTTTATGGTTAAAACACTCCAAAAAATGTGCCATATTGCCCGTTTAATCAATAAAGCGGATGATATAGCAGAGTATGAGGCGAAAATTAATTTACGTAAAAATGCCGTAAGAGCCGCATATTTCAATGCTTTTGACGATAACTTTGTTATGAATATTCATGGTGCAAATGCTTTTGGTGTTGATATTGGTCTCGGTAACGGGAATACATATAAAAATCTTGTGAAATACTATGAAAAAGTAGGTTGCTTTGATACGGGTATTTTCGCAACGGATATATTAATCCGCGTTCTTTTTGAGAAAGGCGATGAGGACTTAGCTATAAAACTACTTACCAATAACGGTGATCAGGGTTACGAGCATTGGCGTGTTAATGGTGCTACCACATTCCACGAATATTGGGACAGTAACCGTAGCCGTTCTCACTCTCATCCTATGTTCGGTGCACCCGTTGCCTATTTTTTCCAATACCTTTTAGGTATTAATCAGGCTGAAACCGATGGAGGTTATAACTCAATTATTATAGAACCCAAGGGATTTAAAAACTTTGAATTTATGAACGGCAGTATGGCAACCCCTAACGGTGAAGTAGCTGTATGCTATGAAAATAAAGAAGGCAAAACATATTTTGAAGTCATCATACCCGAGGGTGTTAACGCCGTGTTTAAAAATTCGGATAATATAATTCCTCTTAAATCGGGCAAGAATTATATTAATGTATAACTAAATAAAAATGGAGATTACTATGAAAATAGCTTTTTTTGATACCAAACCCTACGATAAACCCTCCTTTGATAAATTTGGCGGTGAAAAGGGTGTTGCGTTTAAATATTTTGAAACTAAATTAAATGAAGATACAGTTAATCTTGCCCGCGGGTATGACGGTGTATGTGCTTTCGTAAATGACACAATAAATGATGTTGTTATTGATAAACTTAGTGAAATGGGCGTAAAAGTTATAGCTTTGCGTTGTGCGGGTTTTAACAATGTGGATATGAAACACGCATTCGGTAAAATCCACGTTTTACGCGTTCCTGCTTATTCACCCTACGCCGTAGCAGAGCATACAATGGCTTTGCTTCTCACATCCATTCGCCGTATTCATAAGGCATATATCCGTACCAAGGACTTTAATTTCAGCTTGTCAAATCTTACGGGCTTTGACTTACACGGTAAAACCGTCGGAGTTATCGGTACGGGTAGAATCGGTAGAGTGTTTATTGATATTTGTCGCGGTTTTGGTATGAAGGTTCTCGCTTACGATAAATTCCCCGCAAAGGGACTTGATAACGGCGATACAATAAGATACGTTGAATTGGATGAACTTTTTGAGAAAAGTGATATTATATCCCTCCATTGTCCTTTAACTGAGGATACGCATCATATTATTAATCAAACGGCATTGGAAAAATGTAAAAAGGGCGTTGTAATTCTTAATACCTCAAGGGGGGCTCTCGTAGATGCCGAGGCTTTGCTTCAGGGTATTAAATCCCGAAAAGTCGGTGCAGCTTGTCTTGATGTTTATGAGGAAGAATCAGACCTGTTCTTTGAGGATAACTCGGGTCATATTATGGAGGATGACACTCTCGCAAGACTCATATCAATGCCCAATGTGCTTGTAACATCCCATCAGGCATTTTTAACCGAAGAAGCCCTTGAAAATATCGCCGAAACAACCGTTAATAATATAGTTCAACTTTTTAACGACGGACAGTGTCCCAATGAATTATGTTTCCGTGGCGACAGTGCCGAGGACTGCAAAACAGGTAAATGCTTTTAATAGATGAAGTTTATGGTTTGAAAAAACCTCCGAGTACGTATGTGTACTCGGAGGTTGGTTTATATTTTAGTTGCTGTAAGGGTAAATGAATATCGTGTGTAAGTCAGACCCCATTGGTCGGTATTTTCGTGGGCTATAAGTGTCAGTTTGCAATTATAACCGGCGAAATTGCCCGTTTTAGTCTGTGTATTGCTTGACGTTTCTTTCCAATTGTCGGAAGATACAAAATCATAAAAAGAACTGTCATTATATCTATTACCTGCAACCGCCTTTAAGGATACGCGACAAATCTGATACATACTGTTTAGATTTGCCACATTGTCACCTTTAAGTGTGTACGAGTCAAGGTTTTTGTTAAAGGTGAAATTCATATTAACGCCACTGTTGTTGAAGCTCTGAGAAATTGTACAAGAGTCGCCGTGGTTTTGCGAGGTGTAGCCCGAAAGTTGGAAATTATAGATGTTTAAACTTGAGTTTGCGTTGTTCCAACGTCCAGCCATTTGTTCAACGGTAACGGTGTTGACCGATTCCTTAGTTGTTGCAACCGTCACAGGGGCTTGGGTTACCTTTGCGGTTTCGGGAGCGGTAGTGTGATTGTTTATTTTGTTCGATTTAGTTGTAACTTGTGATGTGGGAGTATTGGCAGTTTCTTTTTCATTTTGCTTGGTGTAGGGGATAGTGTCAGAGGATTGATTGTTGCTTTCATTAACCGTACCGTTGACTTTAACGGGTGTTTTTTCATTCTCGGTCAATAACTCCTCTTTTTTTATATTTCCTGCTTCGTTAATTGTACCTGTTGTGTTTTCGGTTGTTTGAGCGGGTGAGTTAGCTTGACGGTTACTGTTTATTGCAAAAATAATACCGATTAAACACATAAGGGTTATTATGAGTATACTACCGAATAAAGCTATTAACGGAATGATTATTTTGTTTTTCTTTTTTGGGGGTGGGGTAATTACTGCTGCCTTTTTTATTCGCTCCATACAGTAAGGGCAAAAGGATAATTCTTCGGGTAGTTCCTTTTTGCAATACGGACAAGTGAATGCTACGGGTTCTGTACCGTTATCGTTATTTATCATAGTGTTTCCTCTAAATTATTATAAAGAGTGTTATTTATTTCAAATACGCTTTGCTTAGTATTTATACCGTGTATTATAATAGCATCCCTTTTGTTCTTCGGGTAAAGCATAGCAAAACCCGCGATTTTGAGGGTTGCTTGTACTTCGTCCACGGTCATTTCCATACCGACACAAAGTGAAATTAACGTATTACGCGACGGAGTACGCGAACCCGAAAAAATCTGATAGCCGTAAATATCGTTCATTTCCGAATTTTTAAAAATTTGCGATTTCACTAAATTTTTTGCTTTAACGTACTCATTTAAAAACTCGGATACTGTCAAATCCACAAAATGCTGTTCATTTTCTTTTATGTATCGGTCGATATTATTTGAGCATAGTAATTCTTTCATTAATTCGTCAGTTGGCTTTTTAATCAAAATTTCACTTCCCAATAAAGTATGATTGTAGTATAATAAATTAAAATAATTTTTTCAAGAGGGTTATAATGGCTTGGATTGATGATGTGTTGAAAACGGAGTATTCCGTTGTGAGGGTGCTTAAGAAAACTGAGGATAAATCCCTTGTGGTTTTTCGTCACAACAAATCGGGGAAGAATGTAGTCTGTGTAAAGTTTAAAGGCGACGCTGAGGTATATAGACGTATAGAACGTTTCGTTTGTCCCAATCTTCCTCAGGTTTACGGAACCTTTCAAGGGGATGATGGCTTTTCGGTTGTTCTTGAGGAATATATTGATGGTGTTACGGTCGGTGACGTTTTATCAACGGGGCTTTATAGTGAAAAAGGCGTGAGAACCGTAATAACCGGGGTTTGCGACGGTCTCGGTGTATTGCACAGGTTAGGCATAGTTCACAGGGATATAAAACCCGAAAATATTATGATTACAAGCGGGGGAATTGTAAAAATTATTGATTTTGATGCCGCACGTATTTTTAAACAAGGTAAGTCGGCGGATACTAAAATAATCGGAACCGTGGGATACGCAGCACCCGAGCAGATGGGACTTGCCCAGAGTGACGAACGTACTGATATTTTCGCCGTAGGAATTTTGATGAATGTTATGTTGACGGGGGAGCATCCGGGACGAAGAATGCATAAAGGAAAACTTGCTAAAATTATTGAAAAGGCAATTCGGGTTGACCCCTTGAAAAGATTTGCAAATACTTCGGAATTAAAAAAATATTTATAATACTAAGCACACAGCTTAGGACAAAAAGAGTGTCGGTAGTTATAATAAAACTACTGACACTCTTTTTGTTGTTATTTGTCGGAATTTTGGGACATGTTGTTTAAAGCGTATTCGCAACATTGCACTACTAATTGATTGAATGAAATATTGTTTTGGTCGGCAATGTTCTGAATTTTTTCAATCAAGGGGTCGGGCATTCTTATGGTTTTATTGGAGCTTTGAGTCTTTTTTATTTTAAATGTTTTATCACTCATAAAATCACCTCTTATAATATCATTATACTGCAAAAACCAATTATTATATACAAGTAAATTTGCAAGATGAAATTACTTGCATTTTGGAGTATGTTATGCTACAATTCAATTAATCTGCAAAGGTTAAATTATATACACAGAAAGGATGTTTTTTATGTTTTGTACAAAATGCGGAAAGGAAATTCAGGAGGGACAAAGTTTCTGTAACCATTGTGGTCAGAATCAATCACCAAGCGGTACACCATTTGTGCCTCAGTCAACTGCGGGGACAGGTGATGTAGTATCAAAACTGTCATCTAAAATAAAAATAGAAGCTTACATTTGGTTGGGTGTAGCCGCAGCTCAGGTGCTTATAGGTTTAGGTTCCGTTATTATGGGTCTGATTTATCTTATAGAGTGGGGCGAAGGCTTTTCAAATATTCTTTCAGGTATTCTTATCTGGGTTATTGCGGTACTTAATGTGAAGACTGCTCTCGGGGATTTAAAATACAGTAAAGAAATATTGACAAAGCCTACGGGAATCGTTGCAAAATATGAACCTGTAAAGAGTTTGATTATAACCCTCGTTTACAATGTTGTCGTTGGCGGGTTTGTAGGTGTTGCTGGTGCAGTTTTCGGCTTTATTGTTCGTGATTTTGTAATGAAAAATAAAGAAGCCTTTAAAAAGGTGGAGTCTGAGTACACCAATAAATAAAAGTATAAAGAAAAAACTTGTTGGTAGTTCGTTTTTCAATTTACCAACAAGTTTTAAATTTTTTATATATAAAAGAATTATAATTTAAGAACCGAAAAGTGTATTTTTTGATAAAAAAGTCCTTGACAATCGGTGCAGTAAAGATTATAATTTAATAGCTGTGCCGGTGTGGCGGAATAGGCAGACGCAAGGGACTTAAAATCCCTCGGTGGCAACATCGTACCGGTTCAAGTCCGGTCACCGGCACCAAAAAGAGAACTTACACTTTAGTGTAGGTTCTCTATTTTTGTTTTGTATAAATAAAACAGATGTCTTGATTTTATTTTTTATACGAGTATAATTTTTTTAGAGGTGATATTATGCTTAAATTCCGAAAAGGTTGTATTGTTCCGTTTCCTGAAAGAATTCACGAAGAATATGAAATTAACGCTAACAGTATAATTGCAAATATTGATGCTGATAAGATCGGGGATTTACTTCTGGACTTTATAAAAATGCATAATGAACCCCTATTTTTTATCTTGGAAATTCCTTCTAAATTACAGGATGAAAATATAGTAAAACCTTGTTGGGTTGATGGTTTACATAAGGACGTTTACTATATTGACGGGTGTACTCAGGAACAAGCTTTTGTTATTATAGAGCAAATAGGAGAAATCCTTATCAATGATGGTTTATCGGCTTTTGGATTTGGTTGCCATATTTCACACGATGAAATTATGATTGGTAAATATAATGTTGTTACTATTTATTCAAAAGCTACTGAAACCTATAATAAAATTTTAGAAAAGAATGAATTAAAGCCTGTTAAAAAACTTGTAACCGCTTGGGATACTTTTACTCATGATACTCCCGGAGAAACTGAAAGAATCGAAACTAACGGTAAAACTGTTTTTGATATTCCTGAAATGTTTTCGGATTGGGGGATATATCTTGCCGAACAAAGGGAAGATTAAGTTTTAATCTCTCACGGAATCTCGTACCCAATATAGAGTTACCGCTTTTGTGGTGACTCTATATTTTTATGTTGTTATGAAGATATCATTTCTCTTGAACTCAATAAAACATTGTGATACAATGATTAAAACAATATGAGTAGGTGTTTTTCTGTAAGCAACCTCACTTTACGAAAGGAGACATATTTGAAACGGAATGTTTTAAATATGTGTGAAATATGAAAATTCTCGGTATCGAAAGCTCCTGTGATGAAACTGCCGCATCCGTTGTTGAGGATGGCAGAAAGGTTCTTTCAAACGTTATTGCGTCACAGGTTGAAGAACATAAAATATATGGCGGTGTAGTGCCCGAAATTGCTTCAAGACGACACACTGAGGCGATTTGCGGTGTTGTGCAAAAAGCATTGGATGATGCGGGTTGCACCTTAAATGATATTGATGCAATCGGCGTTACTTACGCCCCGGGGCTTATAGGTGCTTTGCTCGTGGGTGTGAACTATGCTAAGGGCGTTTCACTCTCGGCGGGTATACCCCTTGTTCCTGTTCACCATTTAAGGGGACATGTTGCTGCTAACTATATTTCAGATGAAGAAATAAAACCGCCGTTTCTTTCATTGGTGGTTTCTGGCGGTCATACTCATATTATAAATGTTAAATCATATACCGAGTTCGAGGTTATCGGCAGAACCCGTGACGATGCCGCAGGTGAGGCTATGGATAAAGCCGCCCGTACAGTGGGGCTTCCGTATCCCGGTGGAGTGAATCTCGATAAAATATCCAAACACGCAGACGAGAATAAATATAAATTCCCTGTACCGAAAATTGCGGATTCAAAATATGATTTCAGTTTTTCGGGTCTTAAAACCTTTGCGGTAAATCTTGTACATAACGCATCCCAAAAGGGTGAAACAGTAAAGCCTGAGGATTTGGGTGCATCCTTCATAAAAGCCGTTACGGATTTACTCGTTTCTCACACTATGTTGGCGGCGGAGGATACGGGAGCTAAAACCCTTGTTCTTGCAGGCGGTGTTTCCGCAAACTCCCGTCTTCGCAAGGTTATGCAGGAGGCTTGTGATAAGAGAAATATTAAACTCTATATGCCCGACCTTAAATATTGC
Organism: Oscillospiraceae bacterium; assembly: GCA_015066345.1. Taxonomy (GTDB): domain Bacteria; phylum Bacillota; class Clostridia; order Oscillospirales; family Acutalibacteraceae; genus DTU089. Next base: position 10,495 of record SVOQ01000011.1, on the reverse strand, counting down.
GGTGATAACGCGGCTATGATAGCCTCTCAGGGCTATTATGAATACCTTGACGGCAAACGTGCCGACCTGACCCTCAACGCCGTAGCATCAATGCCCATAGATAATTCATAATGCGTAATGCGTAATTTAAGGGGCACTGCGTGCCGATTGTAAATGCAAAATGCAGAATGCAGAATGCAAAATTATCGGGGCAAAGCCGATTATAAAATATAAATTGAGGTAACGCGAAGCCTCGCCGTCCTGCCGCTTGCGGGAGGAAGGGGAACCGCCGTAAGGTGGTGGAAGGTCCTTATCATCCCATTTTGCGTAGCAAAAAGGGAGGGGGACACCGCCGCAGGCGGGGTGGTGGGTAGTTCTTTTGCGGTTTTTCTTCAGTTGGAAAAACCAATAAGTTATTCTTCCGCAAGTATTAAAAATCAAAATCAACAATAACAAGAGCGTACACAGTTTTTACCGTGTACGCTCTCAATATTTTTATCAGAAATTATAGTTAGGTTTAACCTTTTCGCCTGTGTTTGCGCTTTCAACAATTGCAAGGCAAACTTCAACAGTCTTAGCACCTTCGTAAACGCTTGTTTCCATTTCGGCATCTGCTAAAATTGTATCTGCAAATACCTGGAACTCTCTTACGTAGTTGTGGTTGTTAACGTCGATTTCGATAATCTCGGGCTCGTGAGGAGCTTCGTCGTTTTCGTCAACTACAAAGAGTTGCATTGTGGGTGATGTATTATCGCAGATAATAGTACCCTTTGTACCGTAAATGCAAGTACGCATTGTGTAGTCTCTCTTACAACCTGTTGAAACGAAAACCTTACCCATAAGTTCTTCGTCAAATTTAAGAAGAGCACAGGTAGCGTCGTCATAAGGTACTGTGGGGAGAAGCTTATGTGTACCGTATGCGAAAACTTCAACGGGGTCACCTGCGAGCCAACGAAGAAGGTCAACTGCGTGGCAACCGCCACCGATAACGCCGTGACGGGCGGGGTCTGCACGCCAGATATTTTCATTTTTAACAATGTTCATATAGTCGTGAGCATATTCGGATTCAACGAAGTAAAGCTCACCGATTTTGCCTGAGTCAATAATTTCTTTAGCCTTTGCAAAAGCGGGGGTGAAACGGCAAATCTGACCAACCATAAATTTTGCACTTGATTTTTCAGTAGCCTGTACCATTGCTTCAATATCTTCTCTTGTAAGAGCAAGGGGCTTTTCGCAAAGTACGTGCTTACCTGCGGCGAGCATTTCACAGGCAACCTGTCTGTGCTTCTGGTCGGGGATAGCAATTGAAACCATATTGATTTCGGGGTTGTTGAGAATATCGTGGTAGTCAGTTGTCCACTTTTCTTCAGGGATATTATATTTTTCGCCTGATTTTCTGAGTGTTTCTTCGTTAAGGTCACAAATTGCGGCAACCTCTGCGCCGTAAGCGAGAGCACCCTCAAGGTGAGCGTTACCGAACATAAGACCGATTGCACCAAAAACTAATTTCTTTTCCATAATATGACAACCTTTCTTGGTAATATTTGTCTTAATTCTACCACTATGGTGTATGATACTGAATGATAAATAGATAACAAAAAATGTAAAATCGATAAAAAACTCAAGAAAAATACGAAATGCTTATCGATTTTTCATTTTTGTGTTTTAAAATTCATTTTTTTATGGTAGTATATCAAAAAAGGAGGGCGAATTATGAATTTACCTGAACTTGAAGAGTTACTGAATAATTACCATAAAATGACGGGTTTGGATATTGCCATTGTTGATAAAGACTTCCGTGTTCTTGTTCGCCGTCATTCGGGAAATGAATTTTGTACGTATATTCATAAAAATCCTGATTGTCTTGAAATGTGTATTGAATCCGATAATATTCAGTTGCATAAAGTCAACGAAGAAAAGGAGCTTGTGATATATACTTGCCCTTTCGGAATATTGGAAGCAATAGCCCCGATTATGCAAAAAGGGGATGTAATAGCATATCTGTTTTTGAGCATGGGCGTGGGGGACGAGGTTTCCCGAAACCGTATAATAGAAAAAGTGTGCGAGGTTGCGAATAATCTTGACTACGAATTGCTACTTAAATATATAAATAAAATTCCTCATAAAAGTGTTGATGAGTTTAATTCATCTGCGTGTATGTTACCGGTCATTGCGGGGTATATTGAGAATAATAATATGCTTTCAGACCCCCGTCAAAGTGTAGGTCAGATGATAAAAAACTATGTCAAGAATAATCTTAATCAGAAAATCACTTTATCCGATTTGAGTTATAGTCTGCATTGCAGTACCGTTACTCTTACAACCCATTTTAAGCAAGAGTTCGGTATAACTATTATGGATTATGTTACTGCTAAACGTATGAATCTTGCTGAAAAATTACTTCTTGAAAACTCCTATTCTGTAAGAGAAATTGCGGAAATGTGCGGTTTTTCTGATTCCGAGTATTTTTCACGTTGTTTTAAAGAAAAACATAATATATCACCTCTGGGGTGGAAAAACCGCAATCTTAAGAAATAGGTCAATAAACTTGACAATAAGTGTATAAAAATATAAAATATAATGGACTATGTATGTAAAACTACATTATTTCGAAAGGAATCATTTTTATGATTAAACCCGAAAACAGAAATTGCTTTGAGTTTTTTTGCGAGTGTACCAAAGATTTCGGTTTGTATGATGTTGCCGAAAGTTTCGGTAATCTTATCAGTCGTAAAAAATTCGTAAGAGACGTTGAGTCCATTGCGGGATATCTTAATAGCAAAAATATTAAAAGAGGGGATGTTGTTACAATATTCCTTCCCAATACCGTTCAGAGTTTTGCGGCTTTCTATGCCATAAACGCTATCGGTGCTATTGCTAATATTGTTCATCCTCTTACACCACCCGATGTTCTTGAGGAAATCCTTAAGAATACACATTCTAAGGCAATATTTGTACTTGATATTCTTATGGAAAAGTACGTCAGTATGTTAAGGCGTCGAAACAGACTTGTAATTGTGTGTTCGCCCTCTGACTACGTATCATCAGTAAAACGTCCTGCCTTTAAAATATACGAAAAAATAAAAGTTAAATCTAAAACACCCTCTGCGGAAACAGCAAATTACAGCACAATATGTCACCTGAACCTTCGCGCTCCGAAGCTTACGGGTAACGGTAGCGATATTGCCGTGTATTTACACGGCGGCGGTACAACGGGTAAGAGTAAGACAATAAAACTTACAAGCAGTAACCTTAACGAATTGGCTTATAAGTTAAGCTTCTTCGATTCACCCCACGCCCCCGGTGCTGAGTGTTCACTTGTAGTTTTACCCTTGTTCCATGCTTTCGGCCTTGGTGTTGTTATGCATTTCAGTATGTGTGCGGGATTTACCTGTATTCCTATGACGAACTTTAATGCGGACAAAGCTATAAAATTTATGAAAAAATACAATATCACTTATATTGTTGGCGTTCCCGCTATGTTTAAGAAAATGCACGATTCATCGAACTTTGACGGTGAGCATCTTTCAAAACTTCGTCTTTTATGGGCGGGTGGCGATTTCGTAAGTGAAACCTTTATTAAATCCTTTAATTCCTACCTTGAAAAATGGCGTGCAAAGGGTAGGCTTTACAGGGGCTACGGCTTAACTGAGGTAAGCTCCGTTTGTACTGCTAATATATACGGTTCGTATAAACCCGACTCCATCGGTAAACCTCTTGACGGTATGACCGTTGAAATATGGGATGATGACCGAAACAAACTTCCCATAAATACAATCGGTGAAATAGTAATATCAGGTTCAACAGTTATGGACGGTTATTACGATAGCGACGATAGTGGCGTTTACGTGGATGAAGAGGGTAAACGTTGGGTTTGTTCCGGTGATTTGGGCTATATGGATGATGACGGTTTCGTTTTCTTTACGGGTAGAAAGAAACGTATGATAATCATCTCCGGTTACAATGTTTATCCCAATGATATTGAAAACGAAGTTTTAAAACTTGATTATATTAATGAAGCCTGTGCGGTTCAGGGTTATGTTGGTAGCAAACCTATTATAAAATTGTTTGTTTCACTTAATCAACCCACCGATAATCCTGAGGAAATAAGCAGATGTATTAAAGAATATTGTGACAGTAAGCTCGAAAGATTCTCTCGTCCGAGTCGCGTTACAATTCTTGATGCACTCCCCAGAACCCGAATGGCAAAAATTGACTTTATGAAGCTTTCGGATACACCTCCTGCACCGGAACCCAGTAAAAAAGAGGTACGCGAAGCAAATAAAGCGAAAAAGGAAATAGAGAAAGCCGCTTTTAAGGCAAGTAAAGAGGCAGACCGTCTTGAAAAAGAAGAGCGTAAAGCGGAAGAAAAAGCGGTAGTTGAAGAAAAGAAAGCTACCGAAAAAGCCGAAAAAGAAGTTGTACGTGTCGAGAAAAAGGAACGTAAGGCGGAAGAAAAGGCAGTAGCCGAAGAAAAGAAAGCCACCGAAAAAGCCGAAAAAGAAGCCGCACGTTTAGAGAAAAAAGAACGTAAAGCAGAGGAAAAGGCGGCTAAAAACCAAAAATCAACGGAGGAAGAAAAGAATGGCTGATACTAATAAAAAAAGTTTAAGCTATAAACTTCAGAAAAACCCAATTTTATTGGTTTTTGGTATAATAGCAATTGCTGTTGCACTTTTCGTAATAGTTAACGTTACCTCTGCCATTAAAGAAAAGGCGGATGCTAAAAGTACAACCGAATCTACCGTGATTAATACAACTGAAACTACCGTTCCCGAAACCGAAGCGGTTGCTCAGTTAAAGAATGTCACATTATATAATAAAAATATAGTGTCGTACACCGTTGAGAATGACGAGATATCAGTATCATTAAAGGTAAAGTATAAAGACAAAGAAAGCCTTTTAAAAACCCATAACGCAAGTAATGTAAATGACGCCGACTATATACCTGTATTTTGCTTTTATAATGCGGACGGTACTCAGTTCAGTTGTCCCGGTGAATTAAAACTTGATTCTGCTTCAAATACGGCGGTTTATACATTGAGTGTTCTTAACGATTTCGCTAACGCAATTGCCCTTACGGACGAAGTTACCGTAACCTACGAAAACGCTCTTGAATTACCATTTAATGTATGCGTTCAGTCAAAATCAAGCGGCGATGTGGTTGAAACCCTTATGGGTACGCATTCAAAGAAATGCGATAATTCAAATTATAAGGTTAATATTCTGAATGTTGCTCAGGGTGTTAAAAAGGCGGAACTTACAAAAGCCGATGAATTTATATGGCTTGATATTTATTTTGATGATGTTAACGCCTATACCGAGTTGAACAATGACTTTATCACCAATTTTGTGCGTTTCGGTGTTAACTATAACGGCGGAACATATAAACGTGATTTTATTGTTACCGAGTACGATAGTCTTAATATGATTCGTTGTAAGTTTGACTCTTACTCAATGGAGAGTCTCGCAAAGGAAATGGGCAATTCTGATTTGAGTGTTGCGGATATTTTCGGTAATTATCCCGTAAGTGTATGGACTTCGGACTACGACGTTGAAACAACGCTTTTCAGTATAAACGGTGTTGCGTCCATACCGACACAAGCAACCGAAGAAACCGAAGTTCAGTAATAAACAGTAATTAATTTTAAAGGAGAAATAGATATGGCAGAATTTAAGTATGAAATCAAAGACGAATTCGGTGTTATTTCCGAAACAGGTAAGGGTTGGACAAGAGAGCTTAACCTTATTTCCTGGAACGATGGTGCACCTAAGTATGATATCCGTGACTGGGCTCCCGACCACATAAAAATGGGTAAGGGTATGTCACTTACTAAGGAAGAACTCGAAAACCTCTACGAGATTATCGGTGAAGTTTTAGGTAAATAAGTTTTTTGGACATAAAAAACCTGCTACGGTTTACGTAGCAGGTGAATTTTTTTATTCAGCTATAAATCGTCCCATTAAAACACCCATAACCGATGCCATCATAAGACCTCTCGTCCAACCTGAGGAGTCACCAAGGCAATGAAGACCTTTAACACTTGTGTTAAGTTTGGTATCCATTTTAATTTTATTACTGTAGAATTTAAGTTCGGGTGAATAAAGGAGGGTTTCTGTTGATGCAAAGCCCGGTACAACGTGGTCAACCGCCTGAATGAAGTTTATAATATTTGTCATTGCACGGTAGGGCATAGCGGCGGTAATGTCACCCGCAACTGCGTCGGGGAGGGAGGGACGTAAGTTTGACTGAGCCAATTCTTTGGGCCAGGTTCTCTTACCGTCGAGAATATCGCCGTATCTTTGTACAAGGATATGACCTGCACCAAGCATATTTGTAAGCTCACCAACTTTTTGAGCGTATTCAATAGGTTGATTGAAAGGATAATTAAAGTTATGAGAACAAAGGATGGCAACGTTTGTGTTGTTTGACTTTTTTTCTTTGTATGAGTGTCCGTTAACAACTGCAAGGTCGTTGTCGTAATTTTCCTGACTTACGAAACCGCCGGGATTCTGACAGAAGGTACGAACCTTATTTTTGAAGGGCTTGGGGTAGCCAATAAGCTTTGATTCGTAAAGAACACGGTTAACTTTTTCCATAACCTCGTTACGAACCTCAACACGTACACCTATGTCAACAGTACCCGCCTGATGCTCAATTCCGTGCTCGTTACAGAGCTTTTCGAGCCAATCTGCACCACGTCTGCCTGTGGCTACAACTACCTTTTCTGCATCAATCTGTTGATGGTCGTCGCCCTTGCTTATTAATACACCCTTGCATACACCGTCTTCAATAATTATGTCGTTACATTCGTAACTGAACATCATATCAACATTGTTATCTCTAAGGTGATTTTCGATTTCAAGGTAGAGTGTCTGTGCTTTTTCCGTACCTAAGTGACGGATGGGACAGTCAACAAGCTTAAGACCCGCCTGAATGGCATTTTTACGTATTTCTTTAACTTCCGCATCGTTGTTAATACCCTCAATATGCTCGTCTGCACCAAATTCAAGGTAAATTTTGTCGGTGTAGTCTATAAGCTCCTGAGCAAAATCCTCGCCTATAAGTGAGGGTAAGTCACCGCCAACCTCGTAGCTTAAGCTGAGCTTACCGTCGGAGAATGCACCTGCACCTGAAAAACCCGTTGTAATATGGCAGTAGGGTTTACAGTTAACGCACTGTTTGGTTTTTGCTTTGGGGCAACTGCGTTTTTCAACGGGTTGACCCTTTTCGATTATGAGTATTGATTTGTTGCAGTTTCTTCTACGCATTTCAAGGGCGGTAAAAATACCTGCAGGACCTGCGCCCACTATAACAACATCATACTTCATTATGTAACAACTCCTTGTATTTATATGAATTGAATAATTCTTCTGCTTCGGGGGTGTATTGACCCGTTTCATCCTCTAAAATAAGGGGAGGATAAATTCTGAACCCTTGGGCTGAGCCCTTTTTACCCTCAACGAGTACAAGGCTCGGCTCTTTGCCTACGCGTTGAATAACTTCACGCATGGACTTTGGTTCGATTTTAAATTTACGCATTGCTGCAAAAATATCGGGTAATCTTTCGGGGCGTTGACATATACAGAAGCGACCGCCGAATTTTAAAAGCTGAGACGCGGTTTTTGAAGCGTCATCAAGAGTGCAGTTAAATTCGTGACGTGCATTCTTATAGTCTTCGCCTTCGTTTACAATGCCCGTACCGAGTTTTTTATATGGGGGGTTAATACTTACTATATCGTAATATTCGTTGGGTAAAACGCCCTTTAAATCTCTTAAATCCCTATGTATCAGATTGACTTTGTCTTTAAGGTTATTTTCAATTAGAGTTTTATTAAAAAGATTTACGGCACTTTCGCTAAGTTCAACACCCGTAATCTCTTTGGGCTGAAAATCACGAATCCACAGTAGGGGAATAATGCCGTTACCCGTTCCAAGGTCGCAGCATTTATCCTTGTGTCGCGGAGCACAGAAGTCAGCAAGAACAATAGCGTCGGATGTGAAAATATGCGCTTCGCTAACATAAATTTTTAAGTTTTTAGCTAAATCCTCGGTTCTCTCGGCTCTTGAAACCATAAACTGCTCCTTGTGTAAAATTAATGCATTCGCATACACATTAATTTTAACACAAAAAGCAGTTTTCTTCAATAAAAATCCTTTGGAAGATATTCACAAATTAAATATATAACAATTGTTGAATTATTCCTCCATCTGTTTTCCGAGGAATGTTGCGGCAACCTGAGCCAATTTAACCTCAGTGTCCGTAAGCTTTGAGTAGTCACCGTTACTTAAGAAAATAACCGCACCGCCAATATCACCGGCGGAAATTATGGGGAAGGCTGTAAGTGCCTCAATATCACAGTTATCAATAGGGTAGAGGCGTTCGTTTTCGCGGGTTTTAATATATTTATCCCTGTTTTCCATAATTTCTTCAAGCTCTTTTGAAATATGACGTTCAAGATAATCCTTTTTAGGAAGACCCGAAACGGAAATAACATGGTCGCGGTCGGTTATAACAACGGGTAAATCCGCCGTACGGCTCAATATATCCGAGTACTGACCCGAAAACTCCGACAACTCACCCATGGGTGAGTATTTTTTAAAAATAACTTCACCGTCACTGGCGGTAAAAATTTCCAATGGGTCTCCCTCACGAATACGAAGTGTCCTTCTTATCTCTTTAGGAATAACAACCCTGCCCAAATCATCAATTCTTCTCACAATCCCTGTTGCTTTCATATATTCATTTCTCCTTAAATTACAAATTGTGTTGTTATTATCTGTATTTCTGGGAGAAATATACCGCAAGATTTACTTTTTAAACCTGTTGTGATATAATGAATTAAAGGCGGTGATTTCTTGAAACACTTTTTACCCGAAGAAGAATTAATTGAATATGTAAAACCTTATTTGAAAGCAAAAGGGTTTAAGAAAAAGAATAAAACTTGGACAAAAGACATCGGTGACTTTACAATTTATTTTTATGTGCAAGGCAGTTGTTTTTCAAAAGAAACATATTATATAAGACCAAGTATTCGCATCAATGCGCTTCCCTCTGATATGTTAGCCCACGGTCACTATATGACGCAAATTGAGCAAACAACACCTGAAGAAATAATAAAAAAATTTGAACAATGGTGCGAAGAATGGACAAATAAGTCTTTAATTAAAGAACGATTAATTGCTTTTATGGAGTGGGAAGAACGTAATCCTTTGGAGAAACGACGAGCCAAACTCGTCGATTATGAAAAAGACCCAGTTCCTGCCGAAGAATTTTTTATGATTGATACGCCACCAACAACCCCATCTACCAAGCAATATATTTTAGATAATTTTTAATGCAAAAGCGAGGTGAATTTCACCTCGCTTTTGTAATGTTAATTATTGATTTATGTGTCTTTTCGTAATATTGCAAGATAATCTTCGTATGAAAATACACGGTTGCGATTTGCATTGTTGGTTTGAATTAAAATTCCCGAATCCACCAATCTATTCACCGCAAGAGACACTGTGCTGAATGCAAGATTTAATTCTTCTGCAGTTTTACCGATATCAATGATTGGGTTTTGCTCAAGATAATCAAAAACAGCTCTGGCATTCTTTGCCGCTCTCCCCATTGCATCTATCTTTTTGATATTTACATTATGGAGTTCGGATAGTTTTTTGATTGTTTCGACCGATTCGTCGGCTGACTCTTTAATAGCATTCAAGAAAAATTTTATCCACTGCTCGTAATTGTCCTTATTGCGCACCTCACTCATACGATCATAATACTCAATTCGATTTTTCTTAAGATAGTATGATATATATAGCGCAGGGGAATTTAACACTTTCTTATCCATCAAGAAAAGGGTAATTAAAAGCCTGCCAACGCGACCGTTACCATCAAGGAAGGGATGGATTGTTTCAAACTGGTAATGAAGCAATGCTGCCTGAATCAGTAAATCTAACGAGTCGTCTGAATTGATATACTTTTCCAAATCAGACATGGCATTTATCATATCATCCGGATTCGGTGGAATATAACGTGCATTCTTTATGGATGAACCTGCAGCGCCAATCCAGTTTTGAGAAGTTCTAAATTCGCCGGGATTTTTCTCCTGCCCACGAACACCTGACATTAAAACTTCATGAGTTTCTTTAATAAGTCTATTACAGAGAGGAAGCGAGTTCATTCGTTCAAGTGCAAACTCTGTGGCTTTAATATAGTTCACAACATCTGCCACATTTTGATTAGCATTCTTTTCTACCAATGGATCCAAAACATCTTCAAGTGTTGCTTGTGTGCCTTCAATCTGAGATGATAACAAAGCTTCCTTGCGAACATACATTGACACAAAAAGATTCATATTGGGGATATACGAAGAAAGGGCATCCAACGTTGCCAATGCTTTTGTTGCACTGGTCAATTGAGTAATCATCTCATCATCCATATTAAGTACCGGAGGTAAAGGAGCAGGTCTAAAAGACTTATACATTGCTTCTCCGGTTAGGTTGCTGATATATTCACCAGAT
>SVOQ01000010.1 GCA_015066345.1 Oscillospiraceae bacterium | reverse complement strand
ACGGGTAGCAAGTAACAATCTTACGCAACTGGCAGACCGTACTTATGCGTTTACGCATACGCGAAGAACATAGGGCTATGCCCGCATATGAAAAACCACCCGCTTGGCGGGTGGATGTTTATTAATGAATAATGAATGATGAATATTGAAAAATGAATAATTTGGGGACTGTCGGTCGGCAATTATAAACGGCACGGAGTGCCCATTTAATTCTGCATTCTGCATTTTGCATTCTGCATTAAGTAAAAAATCCCTTGCTTTCGCAAGGGAAATTTTTTATTCATTAACAAGGTCCGTCATATTATAAACGCCTGTTTCTTTATTCTTAAGGAATACTGCCGCATTTACTGCACCGTTGGCGAAAATTGCTCTTGAACGGGCACTGTGAGAGAGTTTTACTATTTCGTCATTACCTGCGAAAATAACCTCGTGTTCACCGACGATTGTACCGCCGCGAACTGAGTGAATACCGATTTCGTTAGTATGTCTTTTTTCGCGTTTTGAGTGTCTGTCGTACTCAAAGTATGCGTCGGGCATTTCCTCTTTAATTGCGTTACCGAGCATAATTGCCGTACCGCTGGGTGCGTCAAGTTTCTGGTTATGGTGTGCTTCAACGATTTCAACGTCAAAACCGTTACCCAGAACCTTTGCCGCAACCTTTGAAAGCTCACAAAGAAGGCTAACACCGATTGACATATTATAACTGAAGAAAACGGGAACTGATTTACCTGCATCCTCAACCGTCTTAATCTGTTCATCTGTAAGACCCGTTGTTGCAAGAACAACACCTGTACTTGTTTTTACCGCGTAATCAAGCATTGCGGGTAAAAGCGAGGGGTTGGAAAAGTCGACTATTACATCGGCTTTAACCTGAACCTCGTCATAATTTGAAAACACAGGAAAACCGAGTGTTGAATCTTCAACAATATCAATACCTGCGACAATTTCGCAATCCTTACGTCCGGCAACTGCGGAGGCTACAAATCTGCCCATTTTACCACAGCAACCGCTCAAAAGTATTCTTGTCATTTAAACTTCCTCCGAAATATGAATTAAATCATATTATGTCTTTTTAATACCGATTTAAGATATTCGGTATTTTTCTCATTAAGAGGGGAAAGGGGCATTCGGCATCTGCCAACGTCAAAGCCCATCATACTCATAGCCGCCTTAACGGGAATGGGGTTTACGTCACAGAAAAGTGCATTGCACAAGTCAATATACTCAAGTTGTAACTCGGCACTCTTTTTTAAATCACCCTCAAGACCGTACTGAGCAATATCGTGGGTAAGCTTCGGTGCAACGTTTGCAAGAACCGAAATAACACCCTTGGCACCAAGAGACATAAAGGCAGTAATCTGGTCATCATTACCCGAGTAGAAATTAAGGTTATCACCGCAAAGAGCCATTGACTGAGCCAAAGCCGATATATCGCCGTTAGCCTCCTTAGCGGAGTTTACAAGGGGTAATTTAGAGAGTTCAAGGTACGTTTCGGGTTTAATATTAACACCCGTTCTGCTTGGTACATTGTATAAAATAATTGGTGTGGAAACACGCTTTTCAATGTACGAATATGACTCAATAAGTCCATCCTGCGACGCTTTGTTGTAATAGGGGGTAACCATAAGAAGACCGTCAACACCGAAACGCTCTGCATCATTTGAGAGCATTACCGCGTGTTTAGTGTCGTTACTACCTGTTCCCGCAATAACAGGAACTCTTTTGCCTACGGTTTCAACGGCTATACGTAAAGCCTCCACGTGTTCGTCATAAACGAGAGTCGATTTTTCACCCGTTGTACCGCAAACTATAATTGCATCCGTTCCGTTTTGAATCTGGTACTCTAAAATTTCTTCAAAAAGAGAAAAATTGATTTTTAAATCGTCCCCGGTAAAGGGTGTAACAATAGCAACACCCGAACCTGTAAAAATAGGCTTTTTCACAGTAAGACCTCCCAGATATTATTAATGCGTAATTATAATCGGCGTTAGCCCCTTAATTTTGCATTCTGCATTCTGCATTTTGCATTTAATCCATGTATCCTTCTGCACAAAGGAGTTCAGCGAGAAGAACAGCACCGCCTGCAGCACCTCTTAAGGTGTTATGTGCAAGGCAAACAAATTTATAATCATACTGTGTATCTTCACGAAGTCTGCCGATTGAAACTGCCATACCGTTTTCAAGATTTCTGTGAAGCTTTGTCTGAGGACAGTTATCCTCTTCGAAATAGTGAAGGAACTGCTTGGGAGCGGAGGGGAGTTCAAGCTCCTGAGCTCTGCCTTTGAAGTTCTTCCACATATCAATCATATCTTCTTTAGTGGGTTTATTTTCGAAACGAACAAATACTGCACCCATATGACCGTCAGAAACGGGAACACGGATACACTGAGCGGTAAAGTGGGGCTCAGTTGCAGATACAATTTCATTTCCTTGGATTTTACCCCAGAGTTTAAGGGGTTCTTTTTCGCTCTTTTCTTCTTCGCCACCGATGAAGGGGATTACGTTATCAACCATTTCGGGCCATCTTTCGAAAGTTTTACCTGCACCTGAAATAGCCTGATAAGTACAAACAACAACGTCTTTAACAGTGTATTTGTCGTGAAGGGGGAAGAGGGCAGGAACGTATGACTGAAGTGAGCAGTTTGATTTAACTGCGATAAAGCCACGCTTTGTACCAAGACGCTCTCTCTGAGCTTTGATGATTTCGATATGCTCGGGGTTAAGCTCGGGAACTACCATGGGTACGTCGGGAGTCATACGGTGAGCACTGTTGTTTGAAACAACGGGGCATTCGGCTTTAGCGTATTTTTCCTCAAGAAGTTTTGTTTCGTCCTTGCTGAGGTTAACTGCACAGAATACGAAATCAACACTTGCAGCGATTTTTTCAATATCCTTTTCTGCATCAAGAACGGGCATATCAAGGTATTTTTCGGGTGTGGGTTCAGCCATACACCAACGGTCGCCGAGGGCTTCCTTGTAGCTCATACCTGCAGAACGTGAACTTGCGGCAAGAACAGTTACGTCGTACCAGGGATGCTCAGCGAGTAAAAGAGCAAATCTCTGGCCAACCATACCTGTTGCACCGATAATACCAACTTTATACTTTTTCATAAGTGTACCTCCGTAATAAAAAACACTTGTAATTGCGGTGTAAATGAATTATAATATAATCCGCTTTTTAACAATTATAAATAATACCATTATATTAAAAGATAGTCAATCGTTATTATTTATAATTTTTACTACACATTAAGGAAACAAAGGGAGAATTATGAACAAATCCGACTTTTTTTACCATTTACCCGAAGAACTTATTGCTCAACATCCCATAGAACCCCGCGACCACTCCCGTATGATGGTTTTGTCAAAAAACAGTGATGAGATATCTCACAAGCACTTTTATGACATACTCGACTACTTCAAAGAGGGCGATTGCCTTATTCTTAACAATACGAGGGTTTTACCCGCCCGTATTTACGGCACTAAGAAGAACACGGGTGCTAATGTTGAGTTTTTACTTCTTAATCAGATTGAAAACGATTTGTGGGAAACTCTCGCAGGACCGGGTAAACGCGCAAAAGAAGGTGCGGAATTCATTTTCGGTAACGGTATTCTTGAAGCAAAAGTTATTGAGGTACTTGATAACGGTAACCGGATTGTTCGTTTCTCTTATGACAAAAGCGATAATATTTTTAACATCCTTGATAAAATCGGTCAGATGCCCTTGCCCCATTATATTACGGAGGAGTTAGAGGATAAAGAACGTTATCAGACAGTTTATTCAAAAGAATTAGGCTCTGCCGCCGCACCCACTGCGGGACTTCATTTTACTGATGAAATACTCGGTAAATTAAAGGAAAAAGGCGTTAATATCGGTTATGTTACCTTGCACGTTGGTCTCGGTACATTCAGACCCGTTAAGGCGGACAAAATCGAGGACCACCATATGCACTCGGAGCATTACCATTTACCCAAAGAAACCGCCGATTTAATTAACGAAACCAAGAAAAACGGTGGTAGAGTAATAGCCGTCGGTACTACAAGTTGCCGTACTCTCGAATCCGCCGCTACTTTCTGCGGTGAAATACGCGAGGATGACCGAAACACGGATATTTTTATCTATCCCGGTTATAAATTCAAGTGTATTGACGGTTTACTTACTAACTTCCATCTTCCCGAAAGCACATTGATAATGCTCGTAAGTGCATTTTACGGCTATGATAAGACTTTTAAAGCATACAAAGAGGCAGTTGATGAAAGATACAGATTCTTCTCATTCGGGGATTGTATGTTGATTATTTAATGCAGAATGCAAAATGCAGAAGGCAAAATTATCGGGGCAAAGCCGATTAATAGAATAAGCAGTTGTAATGCGACAGCCAACCTTCCTGCCGCTTGCGGGAGGAAGGGGGACCACCTTGAAATATAATTGTTGTATCAACACATTTTCAAGCGTGAAAATAAAAAACTTTATAAAATTTAGTTGATCGGAGTGGTGGAAGGTCAAGTTTAGTTTGGTTTATAAATAAAGTTACAGGACCCTCCACCGTCTGGCGACGGTCCCCCTCCCTCCTAAAGCAGGGAGGCGAGGCTTCGCAAAAAAATACTCCCAACCACAACCATTCATAAATCTTTTCTCGAGGTAAAATTATGTTCAAATTACTTAAAACCGAAGGTACTGCCCGTCGCGGTGAGTTTACAACCGTTCACGGTACTGTTCAGACACCCGCATTTCAGAATGTTGCCACCTGTGGTGCTATAAAGGGCGGTCTTTCCGCTTATGATTTAAAGGATATTGACTGTCAGGTTCAGCTTTGTAATACCTATCACTTACACGTAAGACCTGGTGACAAACTTATAAAAGAACTTGGCGGACTTCATAAATTTACAGGTTGGAGCGGTCCTATTCTTACGGATAGTGGCGGATTTCAGGTATTTTCTTTAGCGAAGCTTCGCAAAATCAAAGAGGAAGGCGTTACTTTTAACTCCCATATTGACGGCAAGAAGATTTTTATGGGTCCCGAGGAAAGTATGCAGATTCAGTCAAACTTAGGCTCAACAATCGCTATGGCTTTTGACGAATGTGTTAAAAATCCCGCTGAATATAAATATGCCAAAGAATCCATTGCAAGAACTACACGTTGGCTCATACGTTGTAAAAACGAGATGGAAAGACTCAATAATCTTCCCAATACCATCAATAAAAATCAGTTGCTTTTCGGTATAAATCAGGGTGCGACTTTTGACGATTTACGTGTTGAGCATATGAAAATTATTGCCGACCTTGACCTTGACGGTTACGCCATTGGCGGTCTTGCAGTAGGTGAGCCGAAAGAGGATATGTACCGTATTATATCCGCAGTTGAGCCATTTGCACCAAAGGATAAAATCCGTTATCTTATGGGTGTTGGTACTCCCGGTAATATTATTGAGGGTGTAAGCCGTGGTGTTGACTTATTTGACTGCGTAATGCCCAGCCGTAACGCTCGTCACGGTCATTTATTCACATGGAACGGTATAATTAACCTCAATAATGCCAAATATGCTACTGACGATACACCCATTGATACTCAGTGTAATTGCCCCACTTGTCAGAAATTCTCGAGAGCATATATGCATCATCTTTTTAAAGCCAAAGAGATTCTCGCTATGCGTTTAGCCGTTACTCATAACCTTTATTTCTATAATAATCTTATGAAACGTATACGCGACGAGCTTGACAACGGCACATTCAACGACTTCAAAAACAAGTATGTTGATTTGCTTGATACGAGAATATAAATAAATCATTAAATTTAAAAAAAGACTTGTATATTTATGAATTTAAAGTTATAATGTACGAGTATGAAATTTTTGGAGGATTTTTATTATGAATTTTATTCCTTTACTTGGTAATTTATTCGGTGGCGGAGCAGGTGATGCTGCTGCAGACGCTACAACAAAAACCGGCGGACAGTGGGGCGGTATCATTATGATTGTCGTAATGGCAGTCGCTATGTACTTCCTTATGATTCGTCCTCAGAAGAAAAAACAAAAAGAAGAGCAGGAAATGCGTGATTCTATCCAGATTGGTGACGAAGTTACAACAATCGGCGGTATTATGGGTCGTGTTGTTACTGTTAAAGAAGACAGTATCGTTATCGAAACAGGTGCAGACAGAGTTAAAATGCGTTTCCAGCGTTGGGCTATCCAGACTAACGACACCGCTAACGCTCGTATGGAAGCTGAAAGAAAAGCTGCTGCAGAAGCTAAAAAAGCAAAAGGCGAACAGGATGCTATTGATACTGCAGTAAACGGCAGAAAGAAAAAATTCAGCAAAAAGGTTAAAAACATTGCTGATGACTCCGCTAAGGAAACAGTTGACGAGACAGTTAAAGAAACTGTTGACGAAACAAAAGAATAAGCGTTATATTTAAAATTTACTCCGCATATCTTATACAAAAAGATGTGCGGAGGATTTTTATGCCTAAAATTATAAAAACTAAAAAATTAACTAATAAAAATTATAATATTCCCACTTTATATGCTTTCTCTGTTATAAAGGGACTTGTTATATTCATAAGCGGTCTGTTATTTTGTGCTTTTATGGTACTAAAATCACCACAAAGTAACTTTTTCTATTATATGGTCTATGTTTTTGTAGCTTTAGGTGCTTTTTTGAGTGGTTTTAGTGCTTCTAAAAGAATAAACGGCAGGGGATTTATAAAGGGGCTTATTTCATCCGCTGCGTATATGCTCGTAATTATTATTTTAAGTATTATTCTAATGAAATTTAATATGTCAGTTAATCTTCTTTTATTGGTTCCTTTGTGCCTTGTATCGGGATTTTTAGGCGGTAATTTAGCAGTAAAATAAAAGGGGAATACTTATGTTTAAAAAAAGTGTAATTATAAAAACCAAAAACATTCGACCAAATTTCAAATTAAATTTAGACTACAAATTAATTATATATTTTACTCTGTTTTTATGCGGTGTGATTATTGGTGTTCTGCTTATAAAAAACGCAGGGGATGATTTCAACCGATTTTTCTCGGATTTACTGATAAAACACGTTAACGCTAAGAAACACAACAGCTTTATTACTGATTTTTGCTTTGTTTTTTTGTGCCTATTACTGTTATTCTTTTTAAATTATCTATGCTCATTATCCGCGGTAGGCTTTCCGTTTATATGGTTAATTCTCATAGGCTTCGGTGTGTGCTGCGGAGCTGTAACGGGTGAATTTTTTATCACTTTCGGTCTGAAAGGACTTGGTTTTTGTCTTTTGGTGGATATACCTTGTTACGCAATAACAGCAGCAACCTTAGTTTGTTGCTGCTGTGAAAGTACAAAAATATGTAATAATATTTTCTTTTATTTATTCGGCAACTACGGTTGCGACAGCGGTAGAAATCAACTTTTAAAAGAGTACACTTTAAAGTATGTCATAATGTGTCTGCCGTTGCTTTTAGGAGCGTTCGCTTCAACCGTGTGCTTTAAAATGTTCTCAGGCTTCTTCACCTTCACCTGATGGTGTTTCAATAGCAATTTCGGGTCTTTTGGGGGCTTTTATACCGCTTAAGGGGTTGGATGCCGCCGCATTTTTAAGTTGTTCATCCATAATATGGGTGTAAATCTGGGTAGTACTGAGGCTTTCGTGACCCAGAATTTCTTTAATAGCCAACACGTCAACATCACCGTGTTGATACATTAGTGTAGCCGCCGTGTGCCTTAATTTATGGGTGGAAAGCTCTCTGCCCGAAAGACCGGCTTTTTCAAGGGTATTTTTAACCACAAACTGCACCGTTTTAGGACTGATTCTCGTCTTTTGACGGCTTATAAATAAAGCATCCTTGTCCTTTACTCCGTCAACGGGGCGGTAGGGTAGGTAGGCATTAATAGCATCTATACACGCATCGTTTAAATAAACGGTGCGTTCTTTATTACCTTTACCGGTAACAACGAGAGTATTATTACTTCGTATATCCGATAAATTCAAGGAAACAAGCTCAGAAAGACGCATACCGCAGTTTAGAAACAAAGTAATAATACAATAATCTCTTTCCTTATATTTACCGTCAACGGCGTTTAAAAGGGCGATACTCTCATCAAGAGTGAGATATTTCGGTAAAGTCTTTTTGATTTTAGGGGAATCAAGCTCCTGCAAAGGATTATCATCAATGAGTTTTTTCTGTACAGTCAGAAATTTATAAAAATTTCTCAGAGTAGTGGCTTTACGAGCCCTTGTACGTTCGTTATTACCGCGATTATCCTTGCAGTAAACCAGGAACATATACGCATCACTCAAGGTAACGGACGCAATTTCCTGTAAAGACAAATCTTTAATTTGAATTTCATTAAAAGGCGTTTCCTTTGAAGCATTACCGCGTATAACCTTCAGAAAACGGAAGAAGGTCTGCAAATCAGTGGCATACTCCGTAACAGTAAGGTCGGACCTGCTCTTAATAACACTATAATAATTCAAAAACTCCACCACAAAGGAAGGGAATATATAATTAAATTCACTTTTTTTCATAAAATTTAACCTATTAATAACTATTATTGGACTCCACTAAGAATAGCAGTGATTTTTTCATTTAAAGATACCGCATTTCGTACTCTAAGTAATTTATAACCCGTTTTTCTGTATACGTTTTCAACAAATCTATCTCTCTCAGATTGCTCATAATCGTGACTGGAATCATCCAATTCTATTAACAACACAATATTTAAATTCAGTGGTTCAGCTAAAGCAAAATCAACATGTTTTCTGCTCACTTTATTAAAGTAAACATACTGGTCACGATAATTATACCCATTAACATTAACTAAATCAGCCATACGGATTTTAGATAAAACACAAAGATTTTTTGAATCTGCAACACGTTTCAATTCTTTATAAAAATCAAGTTCGTGTTTCGATAAAATTCTTCTTTTAGAGTAGGGGAATACTTCTTTTTTCTCTTGCTCATTATTTTCTACATTAATAGTTTGTTGCTTAGGTGTTATATTCGCAGACTGTACTTCAGAAATACCCGGATTAATTTGTTTAACATAATATCTGTTAGGTTGTTGATAATTCGTCATAGGACGAGGAACATACGGCGGATTAAATCTGTTTTGATTTAAATTAGTTTTCTTATTATTCTTTTTACTTAAAGTTACCGCTAAAACAATCGCAACAACTACTCCCATAATAAGGAAAAAAGGAGAGGAACAACATATCAAAGATAAAAAGACGTCAACAATTGTATAAGATTCCAAATTACATCGTCCTTTCTTTATATTGCGACTTATACAAAATAAAAATTTTGTATAAGTCGGGGTAGTGATTTTTAGATAAAAAGAGTGTTTTTTTGCAAATAAGGGCTTTTTAAGGATTTTATCAGGAAACTGATGAAACACCTCTAAAACGCGGTTATCCCTTGTAATTAGCTTTTTTGCAATATCATTTATAGATTAATTATTAATTAAAAATATTTTATATTTAAAATTATAATTATTTGTCTTTATACTTTTTCATTACAATTACTATGGCAGTTGTAACTACAATCATTGTTACTGCGTAGCCGATTTTAGCAACTCTGTTGTCTTCGCGGTTTTTCATAAAAAATCTTTCCTTTCCACATCGAATAGAAATTTTTAAAATGATACTTTGTATGTTTCAAAAAAACTGAGAGGATGAAATTTTTTGCCTTTTGGCTTATTAAGTGGTTTTTTACTTAAATATCACTTAAATAATATTAATAATACCGCCGAAATCAGTCAACGGACGGTTTTTATTATAAACTAATGAAATATTGTACTTATCCGTAAAAGCCTTGATTTCACGATAATTCGGGTGTTTACCTATATCACCGCTTATGTATAGCTCCTTGTCCGAAATCAGAGCCGAGGCACCGCCGATGAATCCGTAATGCTCGTCAGTAAGAGTGATAAAACCCTTTTCTATCTTTAAAACATCATATTGATAATTTTTTAACAAATAGGCGAGTCCATCATCTTCCGTAATAACTGCATTATCCGAAACGGCACAAATCGAACATTTTGTGTATCCTTGATTAGTATGAATAATCTCTATATTATTTTCAGAGTAAAAATCAATTAATTCCCGTTTAATATATTTTGAATTACCGAAAACCCTTTTTCCGTCAAAGAATACATTAAGACCTATGTCGTTGGGATATGGTGAAGTTATTTCGTCAACAGATATAACATCATAACCTGTAATTTTCTCCTGTAACTCCCCTGCTATTGTCTTTTCAGCAAGGATTTTACCGTTACCCCAGTTAAAAGCGAGTATATCAGCGTGACAGGATATTTCATTATGCAGTGATTTATTCTCGGGAATTGTAAAACAATTTATGCCTAAATCCGTTAATTCTTTAATTTCATTATAATAACGCTCACCGATAATGCAAGATTTTATTCTGTTATTTGGTAAAAGTGGCGTATTCATAATCATTCGGTTGCACATTCAAAGGCTTCGCGGATATTACGCACACCAATAACCTCGATTTCCTTGAAATCATTTTTATTAAGTTTCTTAATATTCTGTCTTGGAATAATACAACGTTTAAATCCAAGTCTTTCGCATTCTCTAATACGTTGTTCGCAGTTTGTAACAGTGCGTATTTCACCCGCAAGACCGATTTCACCAAAGCAAATCGTACCGCTGTCAATTACCGCATCTTTAAAACTCGAAAGAATAGAAATTGCTACGGCTAAATCACAGGCGGGTTCATCAACACGAAGCCCCCCAACAATATTAACGTAACAATCCATATTTCCAAGGAAATAACCTGCACGTTTTTCAAGAATAGCAATGAGCATTGCCATACGGTTATAGTCAAATCCCGCTGCCATTCTACGGGGATTACCAAAGCCTGAAGCCGTTGCAAGACCCTGAACTTCAGCAAGAATGGGTCTTGAACCCTCTATAAGGCAAGTTACACAAGTACCTGATACGTTTAAGGGTCTACCCGAAATCATCGCTAAAGACGGGCTTTCTATCTCCACAAGACCTTTCTCGGTCATTTCAAAAACGCCGATTTCATTAGTTGAACCGAATCTGTTTTTGGCGGCTCTTAAAATACGGTAAGTGAGGTTTCGTTCGCCCTCAAAATATAAAACAGTATCAACAATATGTTCCAAAACCTTTGGACCTGCAATATTGCCGTCCTTATTAACGTGACCGACTAAAATAATCGAAATATCGTTATTTTTAGCCGTACGCATAAATAAATTAGTACATTCACGAACCTGAGTAACACTACCCGCGGTGGATGAAACAGACGAAATATTCATTGTCTGCACTGAGTCAATCATAACAATATCCGGTTTCTCGGTTCTTATGTATTCACAAATAATCTCCGCGTCCGTTTCGCACATAATGGCGAGTTTTTCGTTAGTAACACCAAGGCGTTTTGCTCTCATTTTAATCTGATACGCGGATTCCTCACCCGATACATATAACACGGATAAACCGTTTGAAAGCATTTCGCAAATCTGCAAAAGTATTGTTGATTTACCGATACCGGGGTCACCGCACAAAAGCACAAGTGAGCCTTTAACAAGACCACCGCCAAGAACTCGGTTTAATTCCCCTACCCCTGTATCATAACGGATTTCACCGGATGAATTAATCTTTGATAAAGGCAGGACTAAACCCGAATAGGACGAAAGCCTGTTTTTAGCGGTTTTTGAAACAGGGGTATCAATTACCTGTTCCTCGTTTAAAGTGTCCCATTCACCGCAAGAGGGGCATTTACCGTACCATTTGGCGGACTCATACCCACACTCCCTGCATATATAAACAACTTTACTTTTTGCCATTTATGTCATCCTTTGCAATAAACATAATCCTGTACACCCGAGGCAATGGAAAATGCTAATTTTCTTTGATAAATATCGGTTTTAAGAAGTTCGGTTTCGTTATAATTTGAAAGAAATCCGCATTCCACAAGTACCGCGGGTTTCACCGCATTATAAATAAGATAAACGGATGTACCGCATTTCTTGATTTGCCGTTCATTATCAGGTTGTAGTATTTCCGTAACATTCTCCTGAATATTACGGGCAAGTTCCGAACTTTCCTCCGAAAATTCGGGTGAATAAAACACCTGTAAACCGCTATATTTTTCTATATGATATTTATTCTGATGGATACTTATAAAAATCGAATTATCCGTTTCGTCCATAATCTTCAAGCGATTATGGATATCGGAAGTTTTCTTTTGTCTTATGGAATTAAGACCATCATCCTCAAGGGATGTATCTTCATATCGGGTCATTATAGTTTCAAAGCCCGAAAGTTCAAGATACTCCTGTAAATAAAGACTGATTTTTAAGTTAATATCCTTTTCAATTGTGCCGTCATTTGCTACTGCACCACCGTCAAAGCCACCATGACCCGCATCAATTATAATTACGGGTATTTTTCTTGCAGTTTCACCGCCGACAGAAGCCTTTTCGGACGAATAAAAATACGTAACAGTATTTAATATCAAAGCAACAATAATTGCTGAAATTAACGGTAAATAGATTTTCTTCATTTAATCACCCGTAAATATATATGCCACAGGGATTAAATAGATTTTAGTTTTAAATAAAGTCTCTGCCGTTTTTCATTAAAAGTTTATGGCGGGTAATTCGCCAGATTAAATCGTCACGGTTTAACCTTTCGCTTAATGCGTTACAGAAATTTACGGGACTAACCGTGAAATCATTACCTGCAGGTAAATTGAATTTAAGTAAAATATCGCCGTTATTTTCGGTTATTTCAAAATCCTTAAGGTTATCAGTAACGTTAATTGTTTTAAATCCGCCTTTTTTAACCTTTTTTTCGTAGGTTATAGTTTCGTTTTCAACTATCTCTTTAATCTTTTCGGTTATATTTTCAAGGTTCTCGCCCACAAGCTGAGCGGTATAATCTGCCGAAAAAATCTCAAGAGGTTTGTTTACGGGTTCGGTTATTTCAATAAACTTAATTCCCGGTACGGTAACTCGGTTAAGCTCGTCAATAACCCTTTGTAAGGGGTAATTTTCGTCATTAAGTCTGATATCAAGAGGCTCATATAAACCCTCAACACCCAATGGCAATGAAAGACCGAATACAAGGTGAGGATGAGGGTTAAACCCCTCAGTATACCAAAGTGGAATATCCGTTCTTCTGAAAGCACGAACCATACATCTTGTTAAATCAAGGTGGGAGATATATTTTGCGGTTTCAGTTTTATTAAACCATATTCTTATTGAGCGCATCACATTTACCTCCATTTAACATATTAGAGCCACAAGCGGCACACTGTTGACGGCAATGCTTTGTTGTTTCCGCCTTTTTAGCCTTTTCGTTTTCACAAATAAGGAATTGCTTTCTTATACCGGAATTTATATGGTCCCAAGGAAGAATTTCGTCATAAGAACGTCTGCGGTTTGCGTAAAAGGCAGTTGAAAGACCGCAGGTTTCAAAAGCATTCATCCACGCATCAAAATTAAATTTATCGTCCCAGCTATCAAAAGTACAACCGTTCTTATACGCGGTTTCGATAACGTCGGAAAGACGTCTGTCACCCCTTGCAAAAACACCCTCAAGGAAAGTTAAATCCGTATTGTGGAAACGGAAAGTAATCTTTTTAGAAGTACAGGTTTCAAGCAGAAGTTTCTGTTTCCTCTTAAGTTCCTCGCGTGTATCCTGAGGCTCCCATTGGAATGGTGTACAGGGTTTGGGAACAAAGGATGAAACACCCGCACTGACGTTAACGCCCTTACCCTTAGGTTTGTCGGGATTAGAGTAGAACTCCTCAACAACCTTTTGTGAAAGTACGTTAATACCCACAACGTCGTCATCGGTTTCAGTGGGTAAACCTATCATAAAGTATAATTTAACCGCAGTCCAACCGCCAACAAAGGCTTTACGGCAAGTATCAAGTATTTCTTCCTCGGATATATTTTTATTAATAACATCACGAAGTCTTTGTGTACCTGCCTCGGCGGCAAAGGTAAGACCCGAACGCCTTACGAGGGCTAATTTTTCTTTTAATTCATCCGAGAAATTATCAATTCTTAATGAAGGCAGGGCAACATTTATTTTCTGCGGTACTGCCCAACCTAACAATTCCTCAAGAAGTTCGGTAATTTTAGTATAGTCACTACTTGAAAGTGAGCAAAGAGAAAGCTCGTCATAGCCACTTGTACAAGCAAGTCTCTGACTTTGTTCACTGATGGTTTCAACACTTTTTTCACGAATGGGTCTGTACCAGAAACCCGCCTGACAGAAACGGCAACCGCGGATACATCCCCTGAAAATTTCGTGAACAACCCTATCGTGAACAACCTCAACAAAGGGTACAACAAATTTGTCGGGATAAAAAATATTATCAAGGTCTGCTACTACCCTTTTATTAACAACCTCGGGTGCACCGTCTTTGGCAGTAATCTTTTCGATAGTGCCGTCGGTGTTATATGTAACATCATATAAGGACGGAACGTAGATACCTTCAATTTGTGAAGCGGCTTTTAAGAATTCACTTCTTGATTTACCCGCCTTTTTATATTCATTGAGTAAATCGAGGAATTCGAGCATCATTTCCTCGCCCTCACCGATTTCAAAAACATCAATGAAATCTGCAAGAGGCTCAGGGTTACAAACACATGGACCACCGGCAATTATAATCGGTACATCCAGAGCATCCCCTCGGTCTTTACTACGCAAAGGAATATTTGCAAGATTTAGCATATTCAGTACGTTAGTAAAGCAAAGTTCATACTGTAAAGTAAAGCCTACAACGTCAAAATCGGATAAAGCATCGCGACTTTCAAGAGCAAATAAGGGAATATCCTTTTCACGCATTATCTGTTCCATATCCGTGTCTGGTGCAAACACTCTTTCGCACCAGAAATTATCCCTTGAATTAATAAGACTATAAAGTATTTTCATTCCCAAATGTGACATACCTATTTCGTATGTATCGGGGAAACAAAAAGCGAAACGTATATCAACATCATCTTTATTTTTTACAACAGAGTTAAGTTCACCGCCCGTGTATCTTGCGGGTTTTTGTACGAGGGGTAAAATTGACTCAATCTTGGTTTTAAGCATATATACAACTCCAAATAAACATATATAGTTATTTTACTATATTAATAATCAATAATCAAGTAAAAATAAAACCGCGTTCCCGTTATTTTTCAGGAACGCAGTGTATTGAAATTATTTATTTTTTAGATACTCTTTTTGTTTTAAAAACAGTTTTGAATTTTTTGAAAATCGGGATTCTTTCCTGAGTTTCACCATCATCACATTTCTCAACAATTACGAGGAACAACGTGACTAATAACAAGTACGGTACAGGACACAAAATACCGGGATTTACAAGGGACATCATCTCAAGACTTATATATGACAAGAACACGGTCATATTAAAAAGTGTTGCCTTTTTCCATATAAGCATATTACGTTTAATAAACTGATAAACGAACGCGATAATACCCACTATACCAAAACTTGCGGCAATTTGTATGGGTTCACAGTGATACCAGCATAACGCACCGGCTTTATTTTTGAAAATGTCACGGTTGCCCATATAACCGAGACCCGTTCCTAATACGGGATGTTTAAGGAAATCCTGAATACCACGTGCGTAATGACGTACACGGGTTTCAGTATCCTCACCACCAATAAGGAAGTCATTTAATACATTAAACAATCTTACAAAGGTGTTATTAAGGAACTTAGTAATCTGAGGTAAGAATATAAGAAGACCGAATACTACACAAACACAGATAATAACATAAGCTAATCTTCTGCGTTTATCGTAAAGAACGAACATAACTATGCACATAACAAGCTCAATGGCGCCGAATACCATACCGCCCCTTGAACCTGACAGAAGCATCGCAAGGAAGAACAAAAAGCCGAAAACAATTGCATAGGGCTTTTTGTTACCCTGTAAGAAAGCAAAGGGCATTGTAATCATAAGTATAGTCGAAATATTATTTCGCCATCTTATAAAGAATATTCCGCCCTTATCAATAGCAAGGTTAATGTTAATAAGGTAGTGTGCTATAACCATAAGGGTGGCAAAAATACCAACAATTACCATAATACGGGTTAATTGTTCAATAAGCGAGTACTTTTTAGTTACGTCAATTTTAGCATATAAATAGCAGTAAACAAGCACCATACCAAAGCCCATACCGAGCATATGGTAAATAGAAGAACCTGCAAAATAATCCTTAGCGGAAATGAAACCAAAGCCACCCATTATAACCGCAAAGGAAACAAACATCATCGGTTTAAACTGTGATCCTTTAGCTGACAGTTTTTTACGATAAACAACAAGGTTAAATATAATAATGGCAATCAAAGGAATGGCTAACCATATTATGCTCAAAAAATCGTTCAGTGAATTATAACACCTTATTGCAACAAGATATGTAAACATTAAGGGAATCAACATTGCTAATATATCGCCCGTAAACAAAAAGCAAAAGCCCGTAAAATAGGCTAAAACAACAGTTCCGGCAATAGCAAATTGATGGTTTGTGTCAGAGCCACGGGCATAAAAAGAATCAAGACAAGCGAAAACCGCCGCAACAATAAAGAGGATTGCAATCCACTTATCACTAAAAAGGAAGTCGCGTATTTTATTAATTCTTTTTAAGGATGACTCGGATTTAAATATTTTTTCCATATATAAATACCACGCAATTATCCATATTTACTTCCATTATACCGAAATTCAACAAATATTCAATAAATATTACAAAACCTTAATAATTGTAACCTTTATTAACTTTTGAATTCAAAACAAAAAGATTTGCTATCATATATATACTTAAGAATAGTAAAGTAACATTTCTATTGTGATGAAAGAAAACATAAACACTTGTAAAAGAAAAAAGAATTGTTACACACACGGACAAAATATCAAGAATTACGGCAATTGATTTTTCGGATAGAATCGGTTTCAATAAAAAACTAAGTCCCCTGCCGCCGTCAAAAGTATAATATGGTAGCAGATTAAAAAAGCCTATTACAAAATTAACAGTGCCGAATACTGTGTGTTTTTCATAAATCAAATATACAACTAAGGAAATAATCAGATTAAAAACAGGGGCACTGAAGCTTATAATTGCCTCTTTATAAGGTTTTAATAAATCATCATTTGTTCTTTTAATGTTAGCACCAAAACCTGTAAGTGTTATTCTTGAAATACCACCGGAAAAAGCAAGTATAAAAATAATGTGTACAGTTTCGTGTATAAGTGAAGAAATAAGTGAATAAAGACAAATTTTCAGTTGTCCCACACATAGTAAAACTAAAAGCACCGCAAAAAAGGTGAAACTTAAGTAAATCCCGGTGTTTTTTACTTTAAATCTCACTTATGGCCTCATTTAAAGCACTTTCAGGGTCGTAAGAAATATTCTCAATTCGCAATTCAAAATGCAAATGCGGTCCCGTAGAAGAGCCTGTTGAACCCATTTCGGCTATTTTTTGTCCCGCTTTTACTTTTTCCCCTTCTTTTACAAGTAGTTTATTACAATGGCAGTAAACTGTCATAATCTCATTATCGTGAATTATTTTTAAATAATAACCGTTCCATTGGTCGTATGTTGCGACCTTAACTACTCCGTCAAAAGCCGCGAAAATCGGTGTACCAAGGTCGTTGGCAATGTCAACCCCTGCGTGAAAACGCAAATCACCGTCAATAGGATGTGTTCTTACACCGAAAGAGGAAGTAATTTCGCCATCAGTCGGTAAAAACATCCGCTGACTTAATGTATATGAATTAACCGAAACATTATCGGGTATATCATCTTTCGATGAAACCGAGTAATCAGCTCCGCCCTCGGCTTTAATTTTGGCTGTCAGTTGTTCTGTTTGCGGTGCGGTAGTTGCAATTACTTCAGTAATTGCTTCAGTTGTATTTGCAGTAGTTTCGGGGGCTTTTGTAGCCTCAGAAGTTTCGGGTGTCGGGGTATTTTTAAAAACTTCAGTACCGCTATCCTTTAACTCGACAATAAAATTACGCTCTATATTGTCAAAATAAGCGGATTTAATATTATCAAGAACCCCTGAACCCGTAAATTTAATACCGAAAAGTATACCAAATGTTATACCACAAACCAAAAATTGAAATAATAGAGTATGTAAGAGATAGTCCTTTTTCTTGTTATCCATAGAAAATCACCCACAAATATATATGTGGGTGACGTTAAAATTATTCTTCAATTTGCAGAATTTCCCATTGAGAATATAAATCCTCGAGTTCAATACGCGAAGTATCAAGTAACTCCGTTAACCTTATTAACTCCTCGTAATTTGCCGTAACCTCGGGTTGAGAAAGTAAATCTTCAGTTTCTTTAATAAGATTTTCTTTTTCCTCAATTTCCGTTTCTATTCTCGCAATTTTAGTCTTACGCTTACGTTCGTTACTTGCCTTTTCTTTTTTTAATTTATACTCATTAACAACGGGATTTTTGCGACTAAATTCAATATTATTTTCTTTTTCGTTTTCCCTGAACCGGAGATAGGCATCATAATTACCCGCAATATCCACGGCACCGTCATGGGTCAGGTGAACAATCTTCGTTGCAAGTTTATTAATAAAGTATCGGTCGTGGGAAACTACAAGAAGAGTACCGTTAAAATCCGCAAGTGCGTTTTCGAGAACCTCTCTTGAAATAATATCAAGGTGGTTTGTAGGTTCGTCAAGTATAAGGAAATTGGGTTTTGAGAGCATAATTTTTAAAAGTGATATCTTCGCTCTCTCGCCACCACTTAAATCAGAAACCGATTTAAATACATCCTCGCCCCTGAATAAAAACATTGCGAGAGCACTGCGTATATCCGTTTCATTCATAAACGGGTACATATCCCACACTTCGTTAAGAACGGTTTTGTGGGAACTGAGTTTATCAATATTCTGGTCAAAATAACCGATTTTCACATTTGAGCCAAGGCGGAATACACCATCATCAGCGGTAATTTCCTTATTAATAATCTTTAAAAATGTTGATTTACCGCAACCATTGGGACCTAATAAGAAAACCTTGTCCTCGCGATAAACCGATAAATCAAAATTTTTGAATAAATCTTTATCCGGGAAGGATTTTTTAAGATTTTTAACAACTAAAACCTCGTCCCCTGTCCTGACATCGGTTTTAAAACTGAAATTAACACTTTTAAGGACTTTATCGGGTACAACAAGGGTTTCTTTTAATCGTTCAATCTGCTTTTCTTTACTTGCGATGGTTATATAATTTCGTTCCTGATTAAAGCGTTTTTGTTGTTCGATTATACCTTCAATTCGCTTAATTTCAGTAACGGTCTTTTCGTATTCACGTTCTATTGTAAGCTCACGTTCAGCTTTTAATTTCTGAAAAACTGAGTAGTTACCAACAGTGTGAATAAGTTTCTGATGGGAAATTTCCATAGTGGAAGTGGTTACTTTATCAAGAAAGTATCTATCGTGGGATACAACCATAAAAGCACCGCGGTATTTAGTAAGAAAATCCTCGAGCCATATAATTGAATCAGTATCAAGGTTGTTTGTAGGCTCGTCCAATAAAAGCAAATTGGCGTTTGATAGCAAGAGTTTACAAAGGGATAACTTAGAGCGTTGACCGCCACTTAAGGCGGATACTTTTAAGTCAAGGTCATTTTCCGAAAAACCGAGACCGATTAAAGCGGATTTAGTTTTCGCTTTATAAACAAGACCGTCACGTCGCTCAAATTCATCCGTTAAGCGTAACTGCCTTTCAATTGTGGCAATATCCGCACTTTCAAGAAGTCTTTGATTTATAACTTCAAGTTCCCTCTCCATTTCAATTACATCGTTAAAAACGGTAAGTGCTTCATCATAAAGGGTTGTATTCTCGTCGCAGTCAAGGTACTGTTCCATATAACCTATGCGAACGTCCTTGCCCCGTACAATACCGCCCTCGGTTGGCTCATATTTGCCCGTTATAAGGCGAAAAAGAGAGGTTTTACCCGTGCCGTTAGCACCAATTAAACCGACACGGTCAGTTTCCTCAACCTTGAAAGCGGCGCCTTTAAACAAGACGCCGTCAAGAAAACCGAATGTTAAGTTTTGTGCCGTTAATAATGACATAAAACCACCTTACAGAGTACTGAGTAATACCTTAAATTCACCTTTAAGTGTAATTTCACCTGAAGAAGCAGGAACGAAAATGCTGTCACCCGCTTTACAAGTAATTGCTTCGTTATCTTTATTCAATGTACCTTCGCCGTTTAAAACAAGAATACTTACAAATGACTCGTTATCAACATTTAATGTATATGTATCCTTAACATCAACACTGTCCATTTTAAAGAATTCACAAGAACAAAGAGCCTGTTCGGTAGCAGTTCCTTTTAAAACAGGTGCAGAGTCGGGGTCACCGTTTCTTACGGGAGGTACGGTGTTTGTAACATCAAGAGCTTTCTCTACGTGAAGTTCACGGGGTTTGCCGTCAACTAAACGGTTATAATCGTAAACACGGTATGTAGTATTGCAGTTCTGTTGAACTTCCGCAAGTAAAATACCGCTACCGATTGCGTGAAGTGTACCGGCACTGATGAAGAAAACATCGCCCTTTTTAACTTTAACTTTATTAACATAATCAAGGAATGTGTTATCTTCAATGGATTTTCTGAATTCATCGGGTGTGAGTTCTTTATTGAAACCGTAAATTAACTCTGCACCCTCGTCGCAGTCAAGAATATACCAAGCCTCAGTTTTACCGTAACTGTTCTCGTGCATTTTTGCGTATTCATCATCGGGATGAACCTGAACGGATAAATCGGCTTTAGCATCAATAAATTTAATAAGTAACGGGAATTCCTCGTAAGACTGACCCTTAGACCCTAAAAGAGATTTGTTCGCTTTAATAAACTCAGTAAAAGACTGACCTGCATTTTCACCGTTGACGATTATATTATCACCGTCATTTCTTGCGCAAAGCATCCAGGCTTCGGCAATGTTATTAAGGTCGCTTTTGAAACCGTAATCATTTTTAAGTCTGTTACCGCCCCAAACGATTTCTTTAAAAACAGGCTCTAATTTAATAAATGTGTTCATTTTTCTTCCTCCGTGGGTATTTTGTCGCCCGTACTTTCAACTGCAACGACGCTGATTTCTTTTTTCTCAATAAACGGTACGGATGATGATTTAATATCCACCCTGTCATAATATTCTTTAAAGCGAATGGTAAACCTTATTTTTCGTTTACATTTCTTACAAAGGAATACGGCTCTGAATGCCTGATTTATTACTCTCCATTCAGATACACGCTCACATTGACCACCGCAAACATCACATAAGCAACGCATTTTTGTTTTATCAATAAGAGGACTGTTAATATCAGTAATAATCTTTGGTTTGAAAGTAATTTTTGAGTAAAAAGAGGTATCACACACAAGTGTATATGACGATAACATATGCTCGTTATATATCTTTTTGAATAAATCAGCCGTAAGTAAACTGTCATCAAGAGCCCTGTGAAGTGAATAGGACTCAACACTGATACCGAGTTTTTCGGCAGCCGCAGAAAGACCAATCTGGTCAGCTTTTGAAATATTCATAAAAGCCTGAGCATATTTCTGCAAATTAACATAATTACGCAAAAACGGTATAAACGAAATACCGTTAAAATACCTGAAATTCTCAATTAAAACGCGGATATCCGTATCACCCCAGGTGAGAATAACCGTGTCATTACCCGAAGACCATTTACGGAAAAGTGACATAGTCTGTGAAAAAGGCGTACCCGTACTGATATCGTCGTTTGTAATATTCGTAAGTTCTTTTACTCTTGAATGGAGTTTTTTACCCAACTGGGCTTTAATGAACATTGAAAAGGTGTCAATAACATTAAGGTTTTCATCGAGTTTAACCGCACCGATTTCAATAATCTCATTAATGAAGCCTTTTTTCTTTTTACAGTAGGCGTTATTCCATTCAAGGTCCATGATTATATAATTCATCGTGAACTCCTATGTAAAACCACCTGCCGAAAGCAGATGGTTTTATTGAAATTTATTTTAAACCTTCCTCGTCATAAAGACAGGCAGTTTCAAGCAATACTTTTGCACCTGCTTCAAGTGCCTCGGGAATAAGAAGTTCGGGTGTGTCAAGACGAGTATGATAGTATCTGGGCGGTGTGGGGTCCATAGCGGCAAAGCCCGTTGCCTTAATTCCCGCCTGAGTAAATGCCGCCGCGTCACAAGCACCAAGATAAATTGAAGAATAGGGAATATCAAAACCGCAATTAAGTGCCGCCTGTTTTACAAGAGCCTTAGCCTGAGCGTCGTGTTGTAAAGTACCGCTCAAATCACGGTCATATACCGCCATATACTCCATATCACGCATTGTGTCACAAGCAACAACTACTGTTTCGATTTCTTTAAGTTCTTTTTTATGCTTTTTAGCGTAAGCCTTAGCACCTCGTAAACCTGCCTCTTCGGAACCTGAAAGCATAACGCAAACATCAGTGTTCTCAAAACGAACGTCATTTTCATCCATTAATTTAAGAACAGCCATTGAAGTAAGGCATCCCGAAAGGTTATCGTTAGCACCGGGAACGTTCTTTGTGTGGCTCTGGAAGAAAAGGAAACCCACGTAAGGTATAATAAATACACATAAAACGATACCGAGAATAAGGAAGAATGTGTTGCAACCGGGTGTTGTAATACCCTTAAGGTCAACAACAATAAATTTAACGAGTGAAGAAATACAACAAACAATAAGACCGACAACTGCGGGAATTAAAAACAACTTCATACCCGTTCCGCCGAGTTTATAATTCAAAATCCACTCGTACTGAGAGTCGGCGTGACCAATAAAAATAATACGTTTTTTAGTTTCGCCACTTGCTTTTCTTGTAGCGAAAACATTGTGAGAGGGATGACCCTTGAAAAGCGGGTCAATAAACTGTTTGTACATCAAGAACTCTAAAACAAGAGGAATAAAGCCGAGAATTGTAAGACCAAAACCGATTACAGGCTTAAAGAAGAATAAAACAGTTGCAATAATAGCCATTGCCACAGTAAAGGGAATAAAGCCCATAAATGCCTGACGATGAACTGTAAAGCCCTCGATTTCAACTTTATCGGACCATTTCTTTAAATCCTCAGCCATGGACTCCTGAGCCTTTAATTCCTCGGGGCTACCCGGGGCACGAGGACCGATTTTATCGCAAATATATGTAATTTTGTCAACCATATATTTTACAGTTGAATCAAAATCAATTTTTGCAATGTCAAATTTACTCTGAATTGTTTTCATAGTATCACATCCTAACTTTCCAATGTTGATAATATAACACATTAAATAAAATTTTACAACAGTATATATTAAATTATATTGATTTTACATTTGAAATACGATAGAATGATTTAAAATACAACTCGGACGGTGACTTTTATTATGCGTAATGATTCAAAAGTTCTCTATTACAAATCTGCGGCTAAAACATGGCTTCAGGCTATGCCTTTAGGTAACGGCTTTTTAGGTGCAATGGTTTACGGCAGAACTGACAAAGAAACTATTTCAATGAACTCGGACTCTCTCTGGACAGGATTTCCTCGTGAAACAATTTTAAAAGATAATTGTAACGAAAAATTCCTTGAGGCAAGAGATTTAGTTCTTAAAGGTGAATACCGCAAGGGTCAGGACATTATTGAAGAAAACGTACTCGCTACTTGTTCTCAGGCTTATATGCCCCTTTGCGACATCAATATTAAATATAAACCCACATTCCCCCGCAAGAATTATTCAAGAACACTTGACCTTGAAACAGGTGTTAACACAGTTGAATATTACCGCGGTAGCTGTAACTTCGTAAGAAAATCATTTGTGTCATTCCCTGCTAACGCATATATTGACAGAATCACTGCGGATAACGGTAATGCAATTAATTTTACAATTTCACTCAGTACAAAACTGAAAGGTAGTTCTTTTATAGAAAACGGTATTCTCATCCTCGACGGCAGATGCCCCTCAAACTCCCCTGCCAACCGTGATATGGATATCTACAAAAACGACCCCGAGTATTCAGACAAACCTGAAGAACAGGGTATGTACTTCCGTTGTGCAGTGAAAGTTCTTACTGACGGAAAGGTAACTGAGAATAAAAATTCCATTATCGTTACCGAAGCAAAAGAAGCAACTATTATTTTCTGCACCGAAAACTCATTTAACGGCTTCGACAAACACCCTGTACTTGAAGGTAAAGAGTACAAAAATGCTTGTATCAACCATCTTAAGGATGTTATAAAAATCCCTTATGCAACCCTTGAAAAAGAGCATATTGATGATTTCTCATCATTTTTCAACAGAGTTTCATTGGATATCGGTAGCAATAACAAAGGTGATATTCCTACCGACAAACGTCTTATTAAACATAATAACGGTGCTGAGGATATTGCACTTTACTCACTTATGTTCAACTTCGGCAGATATCTTATTATTGCAGGTTCTCGTCCGGGCAGTCAGGCAACAACCCTTCAGGGTATTTGGAACGATAAGGTTGCTCCTCCGTGGAGTTCCAACTACACAGTTAATATTAATACCGAAATGAACTATTGGCCCGTATTGATGTGTAACCTTCAGGAATTCAACCAACCCCTTATTCAGTTGGTTTCTGATTTATCCGTAAAAGGCGAAAAGACCGCTAAACATATTTATAATGCACGTGGTTTCTGCGGTCACCATAATATTGATATCTGGCGTTACTGCGACCCTGCCTGCGGTGATGCTCAATGGGGTTTCTGGCCTATGTCAGGTGTCTGGTTCTGCCAACACGTATTTAATCACTACTTATACACAAATGATATTAAATATCTTGAAGAAACTGCATACCCCATACTCAAGAAATGTATTCAGTTTGTTCTTGATATGTTAGTTGAAAAAGACAGTTATCTCATTATGTGTCCCTCAACATCACCCGAAAACGAATTCCTTATTGACGGTGTTGCAATGAGTGTCAGTGAAACTACAACTATGACTATGGCACTCGTAAGAGAGGTACTTACAAATACTGTTCAGGCGGCAGAAATACTCGGTAAAACCGACGATGATATTGAAGCAGCCAAGAATGCAATCCCCCGACTTTTACCCTATCAGATCGGTAGTCGCGGTGAAATGCTCGAATGGTATAAGGAACTCAAAGAACACGAACCCACACACCGCCATAAATCACATCTTTACGGACTTCATCCCGGTTATCAGATTACACCTGACGAAACACCGGACCTTGCAAAAGCCTGTATTCGTTCTCTTGAACTTCGCGGTGACAACGGCACAGGTTGGAGCCTTGGTTGGAAAATAAATATGTGGGCAAGACTCTGGGACGGCGACCACGCACTCAAACTCCTTGATATGCAACTTCGTCCCGTTCCTGCAGCTAAAAATGTCCGTTATCGCGGCGGCGGTACATACCCCAACCTTTTTGATGCACATCCCCCCTTCCAGATTGACGGTAACTACGGTTGTACCAGCGGTATTTGTGAGATGCTTTTACAGTCAAGACAAGGCAAGATTTTCCTTTTACCTGCATTACCCTCAAGTTGGAAAAACGGCAAGGTTACAGGTCTTAAGGCTATGGGTAATATTACCGTTGATATTGAGTGGAAAGACGGCGAAATCGTTAACTACAAATTAGACGGTGATACATCAAACATCAAAGTTTATAATAAAGGTAAACTCATTAACTGATTTAAAAAAGCCTTTTGACTTTTCGGTCAGAAGGCTTTCATTAAAATTATATTGACTATCGTTTCAGTCAGTTGTATAATAATTTGTATATTTATTAATTTTTGTAAATATTTATTCATTTACGTTCAAGGAGGATTAATTATGGAACGATACTATCAACCTGAAATAGAAACTGCCAGTCGTGAACAAATAAAGCAATGGCAGAGTGAAAGGCTTGTTAAACAGGTAAAACATATATGGGATAATGTACCCTATTACCGCAATAAAATGGAAGAAAAAGGCGTTACGCCCGACGATATAAAAGGTATTGAGGACCTTCACAAACTCCCATTCGTAACAAAGGATGATTTACGTGAGGCTTATCCTTACGGACTTCTTGCAAAACCCCTTGAAGATTGTGTACGTATACAGTCCACATCCGGTACAACAGGTAAACGTGTAGTTGCTTTCTACACTCAGCACGATATCGATTTATGGGAAGATTGTTGTGCAAGAGCAATCGTAGCCGCCGGCGGTACAAACAAAGATGTTTGTCAGGTTTCTTACGGTTACGGTCTTTTCACAGGTGGTCCCGGTCTTAACGGCGGTAGCCACAAGGTTGGTTGCCTTACAGTTCCCACATCCTCAGGTAACACAGAACGTCAGATTATGTTTATTCAGGATTTACAGGCAACTATTCTTTGTTGCACACCCTCTTATGCTGCATACATAGGCGAAACAATGAAAGAAATGGGTATTACCAAAGACCAACTCTCTCTTAAAGCGGGTATCTTCGGTGCGGAAGCATGGAGCGAGGAAATGCGTAGAGACATAGAGAACACTCTCGGTATCAAGGCTTACGATATTTATGGACTTACTGAGCTTTCAGGTCCCGGTGTATCCTTCGAGTGTTCCGCTCAATCAGGTATGCATATTAACGAAGACCACTTCATTGCCGAAATCATCGACCCTGATACCGGCGAAGTTCTTCCCGAAGGTTCAAAGGGCGAACTTGTATTTACATCAATTACTAAGGAAGCGTTCCCCCTTCTTCGTTACCGTACAAAAGATATTTGTATGCTTAACTATGAACCCTGTCCCTGTGGCAGAACCCACGTAAAAATGTGCAAACCCATGGGTAGAAGCGACGATATGCTTATTATCCGCGGTGTTAACGTATTCCCCTCACAGATTGAAACTGTTCTTATTAATCAGGGCTACTCTGCTAACTATCAGATTATTGTTGATAGAGTTAAAAATACCGATACACTTGATGTTCAGGTTGAAATGACTCCCGAAATGTTCACTGATAACGTTGGTGAAATTAACCGCAGACAGAAAGAACTTGTTGAGGGCTTACGTTCTATGCTTGGCCTTTCTGCTAAGGTTACTTTGGTTGCTCCCAAGTCAATCGTAAGAAGCGAAGGCAAAGCAGTTCGAGTAATCGACAAACGTAAAATTTAACGGAGGTAAGAATTATGAGTATCAAACAGATTTCAGTTTTCGTTGAAAATAAACCCGGTGCTATGAGTGCAATGACCGCTGTTCTCGCAGATAACAATATCGATATGCGTGCTTTATCCCTTGCAGAAACCGCAGATTTCGGTATTGTAAGAATCATTGTTGATAATGTTTATGCCGCAACAACAGTTTTAAAGGATGCAGGTTATATCCACTCCGTTACCGACGTTCTCGGTGTTGCAATACCCAATGTCCCCGGTGGTGTTAACAAGGTTCTTAACGTTCTTGAGGACGCAGGAATTAATATTGAATATATGTACGCCTTCCTCGGTAAAAAAGAGAAAAATCACGCATATATGATTTTCAGAGTACAGGATGATGCCGCAGCAACTAAAGCACTTATGGAAAACAATATCCGCTCACTTAACCAAAACGATATAGAAAACTTCTAAAAAACAACCGCTTATTCAAATTCGAATAAGCGGTTAATTTTTATCTCAATTTATACTGTTTTTTAATTTCATTAGTAAATGCGTACATTTGCTCAATTTCTTTTTTACGGGCATCAAATAAGTCTTTCGGATTTCTTGTGCGTGTCATAATACCAATATCCACACCGTCGAGGCTCATATAATACTTTGCGTTAACGGGATAGCACTGACACTCAGTAAGGGAGAAGAAACCAACCATATTTTCAAGGAATTCAGCCTTTTCTTCATCACCGTTTTTAATCGATTCAATAAGCTGTGAATAAAGCTCGGGGTGGAAGTTAGCCATAACACCCGAGTAACCCTCACAACCCATTCTGATACTCTCAGCGAGTGTAGCACCGTTTGCATTGAAAATCATAATATCGCTACCCTTGATAGCGTCAAGTTTAGCCTGAATTTTATCAAGGTCGCAACAGGTGTCCTTAATGAACATATATCTGCCCGACTCTGCCATTTTCTTCATAACGTAGGGTGTAAGTTCACGTTTATAGGGATAGGGACACTCGTAAACACCTAAGGGAATATCGGGTAAAGCATTAGCAACGTACTCCATATTTTTAAGAAGCACGTCGTCATCTTCATCCTCTTTAGCAAAGCGGTTTGAAATGAAAACATAGGCGTCAATACCGGTTTCAATAAATGCTTTTGCCTCGGCAATCTGAACATCAAGATCATCGGAAGTGTGTCCCGATGCTACAATATCCATACCCTCGGGTTTGTTAGCCATAATAAACTTAATAAGTTCAAGTCTTTCTTCAAAAGAAAGATAAAAAATCTCACTACTCTGACATATTGCAAATATACCATCCGTACCCTTTCCGGCATACCAATCAAGGATTTGTTTTACGCCATTGTAGTCGATTTTATTGTCATCAGTAAATGGTGTAACCATTGTAGGATACACACCCGTATTAATTTTCTTCATAAAGATTCACCTCTTTTTACATTCTATCACACATAAAATTAAAAATAAATAGACTTTTTAATAGTTTTTGTATATAATGGAAGAAATTGAGAGGTGTTTAACTTGGCTATCAGAAAATACGACCCCAAAGATTATGAGCAGATAGTAAACATCTGCCTTGATACTTACGATAAAGAGGAACAGGAACTACCTATTTATAAATATATCAAGCAGATGTTTTGCCGTTATTATATCGAGAAAGAGCCCGAAAATTGCTTTGTTGTAACCGATGACAACGACACAGCTATGGGTTACGTATACGGTGCTTCCGATTATGATACATATCACCAAAATATGACGGAGTACCTGCAACTTATTTCAGAAATAAATAACGGTATCTATTTATCAGATGCTTATGTTGAAATGTATAACCACGAAATTTATAAAGAGGACTACCCTGCTCATTTACATATTGATATTTTCGGCGAATTCCGAAGCAAGGGTTACGGCTCAGAAATGATTGAAGCTTTCTGCAATAATCTTAAGGAAAAAGGCATTAAGGGTGTTATGCTCATTGTTGGTTGCGACAATATACGTGCCCAGAAATTTTACGAGAAAAACGGCTTCACTTTACTTAATAAAAAACAAAGCGGTTTCGCTTACGGTAAAAAATTAACGGAGGAAAAGTAATGGATATCATTACGGCAACTTTACTGATTCTTGCTATAATTCCCGCAGTTTCTTACGCCTGGGGTATGCGAGGCACAACTATCGGCGGTGAAAAGGGTGCTATGCTCCCCGGTGCTATGATAGGTCTGTTAATAGCATTTTTCAGTAAAATCCTTATTGCACAGGAGCATTTTTATATTTTTGCCGGTCTTGGTGCAGTTTCAATGTACCTTGGAGGTTCAATGACCTACGGTGAAACCCTCGGTCTTTCAATGAACCAAAAACCCGCCGAGAATATGAAAAAAGGTTTAATAGCCCTATTCATTAAGGGATTCTTGTGGTTTGGTTTATTCGGTGCAATATTTACTACGGGTATTAACGCGGTATGTTATACATATTCAATTATCGAATTATTGATTATATTTGCGTTGACACCGGGTATTGCGGTTGCGGGTTATTTTATATTCAATAAACCGTTAAACCTAAAAGAAAACAAATTCCCCAAAATTTATTTTTCTAAAACCCGTCAGGAAAGCTGGGGAGCTTTACTGGGTGCATTACTCGTACTCATTGTTTTTGCAATAATCAAGCTCAATGTTTTAACTATTGTTTTCTCTCTATCTTGTGCTCTATTTGGCGGTATTGGTTGGGTTTTAGGTCAATTGTTTCAGATTTATTCAATCCACTACGCCCATAATTCCAAGTCATCATTCTGCCGTCGTTTTTCCAATAAAAACGGTATTGACTCGTGGAAAATAATGGAATGTGTATTAGGTGCATTCGGCGGTCTTGGTGCGGCAGTAGGCTTTTTACTCACTTATGATAATTTTAAATTAACACTTTTCAATCTTGAAAAAAACGACGGTCTTCTCCCCTATAACAAAACTCTTGCTTTAGTCTTATTTATAATATGGGTAATTCTTCTTGTAGGTGATATGGTACATTATTTTATAAAAAGACCCATCACAAAAAAAGAGTTAAAAAAACAATTAAAACGCAAACAAATAACTCAGGAACAGTATGCCGTAAAGCGTCTTAAAGCAGTTACGGCAGTACCGAGGGGTTACGACATTTACGATAACTTCACGGAAAAAACTGAGCCCGTTTTGTACTGTGCCATTCCATTTATACTTATTTGTATCGGTTCAAAGGAGACTGCTTTAATTTCATCATTCTTCCTGCTTTTCCTCGTAGTTGCCCAGGAAATCGGTCTTGAAAAAAGCATTACCAAGAAGTTTGATTTGCCGTTTAAGATACTGTTAGGTGTAGTAACCCTTGCGATTTTTATAATTCAGGTTGCATTTTCATTTGACTTCACTGCTTTAGGTACAATGTTACTTTACACATTCGGTTACGAATTAATCACAATGGTGTGGTTAGGTGTTAAAACAGCAAGATTATTCAGAAAAGAAATTAAAAAATCTACTGAAGAATATACTAAAAAAGAGCTTTTCAAACTATTCATCAATAAAAATAAAACGATTATTTCAGTACACGGTTACTTTACACTATGTATGATTTTATCAGTTTTATTTGTTATTTAAATTTTGCCCGAGATTATCTCTCGGGTTTATTTTTTTAAAAAAATATTGACAAATAATAAACGATGTTGTATGCTTGTATTAACACAATAATACAAAGGAGGGATATTTTGGCTTGGAAATTCACTTCTGACAGACCCGTTTACATTCAGATTACTGACCGTATTACAAAATCCATTCTCTCGGGTGAATACAAACCCGGCGAACAGATACCAAGCGTCAGACAATTAGCTTTAGACGCGGCTGTCAATCCAAACACCGTGCAACACGCTTTTGCCGACCTTGAAAGTGAAGGTATAGTTGTATCCAGAGGCACTCTCGGCAGATTTGTTACGGACGATAACGAAATTATCGAAAACAGCCGAAAGAAAATTGCCGAAAAAATCGTCAAAGACTTTGTAGTTAACATCAATGACCTGTCCATCACCAAAGCGCAAGCCATTGATATGATTGAGGAGGTATTCAAATGAATGTTCTGGATTGCGTGAACATCAACAAATCCTACCACAAAAATAAGCCTGTGTTAGAAAACCTTAATCTTACTATTCCACAGGGCAGAATCGTTGGTCTTTTGGGACCCAACGGTTGCGGTAAATCAACACTTATTAAAATGATTGCAGGCATTCTGCAGCCTAATAGCGGTGATATTTTCGTTGACGGCAACCCCGTCGGTGAAAAAAGCTGTGCCCTTATTTCATACCTGCCTGAAAGAACATATTTCAGTAATTCTATGAAGGTTAAGGATATTCTTACCTACTTCAAGGATTTCTACAGTGATTTTGACATTGAAAGAGCAAAGCAGCTGCTCAATGACCTTAGAATTGACGTTAATGCAAGTCTTAAGACCCTTTCAAAGGGCACTAAGGAAAAGGTTCAGCTTATACTCGTTATGTCAAGAAATGCTAAATTATACCTTCTTGACGAGCCCATTGCAGGTGTTGACCCTGCCGCAAGAGAATATATCTTAAGCACTATTGTAAGTAACTATAATCCCGAAGCATCAATTGTTA
Source organism: Oscillospiraceae bacterium (assembly GCA_015066345.1). GTDB lineage: Bacteria > Bacillota > Clostridia > Oscillospirales > Acutalibacteraceae > DTU089. Next base: position 54,675 of record SVOQ01000010.1, on the reverse strand, counting down.
TAACAACCCACCTTATAACAGACGTTGAACAGGTGCTTGATGACTTCATCTTTATGGGCTACGGCGGTCAGATTATGATGGCAGGTAATGCCGAGGAAGCCCGTAATGAAACAGGAAAATCCCTTGACGAGTTGTTTAAGGAGGTATTCAGATGCTAAAAAAATTAATGAAATACGACCTTAAATCCGTATTTAAAATCTGGTGGATTGGTGCAGTATCATCAATTGCTTTTTCTATAGCAGGCGGCTTTGCAGGTGGACTTTACTTTACTGATTGGGATATTCCCAAGTCCATACTTGTTATTGCAATTTTTGCACTTGTACTTGTATTTCTTGGCTTTGCTGCCTTCGGTGTTTTCTCGGATATACTTGTTTATTTAAGATACTACAAAAACCTGTTTACCGACGAGGGCTACCTGACCTTCACACTTCCTGCTAAAAGGAGTACAGTGCTTAAATCCAAGGTTCTTTTGTCATACATCACTTTTTCTGCAACAGCTTTTGTTTTGTTTATTGATACGGTTATACTTACGCTTATTGCAGGACGTGAATATTGGTTTTCAAAGGATTTTGTAGAAGATTTCAAATATTTCATCGAAGAATTTTTAGCTTATGACTATTATTACTATGCATTCATTTATTTAGCCTTGGGCATAATTCTTTTTGCACTTTTAGCCTTAGCGGGATATCTTTTTGCATACGGCTGCATAGCCATAGCAAGTGTACTTGTAAAGAAGGCTAAAATTGCCGTAGCCATTGGTATTTATTACGGAGCATCCTCTGTTTTAAGCTTTATTATGACAATCTTCTACCTTTTCGGTATGACAAGCCTTATGAATCTGTTCTACAGATTAACCGAGGTGGGAACACTTAACAGTATTATGATGCTGTTGATTATGGTAATCTTTTTACTTTGCGCCTTCTGTTGCTTACTTTATTACGTAACACATTGGTGCATTGACAAAAAGCTTAATCTTGCATAAGGAGGTTGATAATATGAAAAAATTAATTTCTATATTTATTTCAGTATTAATTGCCGCTATCGGCTTAAGTGTCACCTCCATAGCAACCTCTGTCAGTACCCTCGTTCCAAATCCCGGACCTGAAAACGTCAAACAACCCGTTGTTACCTTCTCGGATGATTTTAAAACCGTGTACTACGATGACTACGAGTACGTTCAAAAAGATCTTTCAATGTTCATTTCAAACGTTGATTCGGATTATGAAATTGGTTATTACGAGGATTATGACGGCGTTGTGAGTACGGACGATATAATGCTACCTCAGTGGGCTGAATACGAATTAAGTGAAACACAAAAAGAAACTGTTCACAGTGTCGAAATTTACGGTGACGATATCATACTTAACGTTTCAATAAATTACAGAGACGGCACCTATTACTCATACGATGTTCTCAGAACAGATTACCTTGACGATTATGATAAGCTGCTAACAACAAAGGGTGACGTATACACACTTCATTTCGACTACCCCGAAAACAACGAAGTTGATATTGATTGTGACATACTTTTTGAGAACGAGCCGAAGCATATAACACCCAGCGCCTTCACATCATACGACGAATACTACGAAATATACGTTAGCTCTGACGACGGTAAGCTTTCGTTTAACCCCGGTATGATAATCATCTGTGGCGATGAATATTATTATCTTGATTATGAGGAGAGCGGTGCATCACTTTATTTAGACTTTCTTGAGTTCTACTATAGTGAAGAGGGCTTCGACGCCTACCCCATAACCGACGAAGCAACCGTTGCCGCTATTAAAGAGGGTCAGCAGCTTTATTACGAAGATGACTACGGTTATTTACAGAATGACGAGTTAGCCGACTCAATCTCATACTTCTTCTTAATTATGCTCTTCGGCGTAGTGCCCGGCTGTGTATGTGTGGTTTCATTTGTTTATGCAATTATTAAAAAGAAAACATACCGCAAGCTTCTGTTTGGTGCAAGTGCCTTCTGCCTTGCAGAAATCGTAGCATTCATAATCTTCTTGATTGTTGCTAATATTAAATAAATATTCAACTAAATTTAACTCCAAGGTCATAGCCTTGGAGTTATTTTATGTTTTAACCAATGAATAGTGGTATTTTTTGGTAAGTATTTAACCCTTATTTTCATTTACTTTTCATAATAATTTAGTATAATTTATTATATAAAAACAGGAGGATGCGGTTTTACCGTTACAAATATGACTGATTTAATTTTTAAAGCAGGTGCCTGTCGAGAAGACATTACACCCCCTATCGGCACACTTTTATACGGCTACAGACCCGACCTTGCAAGTGAAAGCGTACACGATAACCTGTCACTTACTGCACTCGCCCTTAGTCAGGGCGACGAAGCGTGCATAATGCTCACCGTAGAAAACGGTGACATACAGACCGAGCTTTGCGACAAAACTCGTAAGGCAATTGCAGAATGTTGCGGTATCCCCTTTGAAAACATAATAATTTCTGCAACACATACCCACTCAGCACCTAATTTATCGGGCGTTGTGGGTTGGGGCGACCTTAACACGGATTATTATAATAACCTCTTTCTACCCGCAATACTTAAGGCTTCAAAGAGTGCTTTAAGTAATCTTTCTGCGGCAGAAATTGCAATTGGTGTTACCGACAGTCTTGTGGGTATCAACCGCAGACAACAGCACCCCAACGGTGAAATCGGTCTCGGTCAGAACCCTCACGCTTGCTTTGACCCCAATATGACAGTAGTAGCCATACGAAACAAAGAAACCAAGGAAGGTATTTTAAACCTCATACACTATGGGTGTCACGGTACCTCTGCAGGACTCACCACCGCAATCACTCGTGATTGGTCAGGTGTAATGATTGACAGGCTCGAAAAAGAAAGCCACACACTCACCGCATTCTGGAACGGTGCTATCGGTGACGTGGGTCCGAGGCTCACTAACGGCGAAACAACGGGCGATATTACCCACACCGAGGAATTAGGCGGCCTTGCGGCAACGGACGTATTAAGAGCCTATAAAAATATGGGTGGCTACCACGAGGGAAGGCTTAGCATTTTACGTGACACGGTACACCTTCCTTACAAGCAAATGCCGACCCTTGAGCAAGTAAAGGCTAAGCTCGATGAATACACGGAACCCGAAAATTTAATTAATATTCAAAGGCTTGAGTATGAACATTATAAAGAAACCTATGATTTTCTAATAAATGGTGACGGCGAAATTAAAACCGAGTTTACTTTTCAGCAGACCATAGTTTCACTCGGTGATATTGTTTTTATTCCCTTCCCCTTTGAAATGTTTTCAGAAATCGTTATGCGCTTAAGGGAATATTCACCATATAAATATACCCTTTGCTTATCCTGCACTAACGGATATAACGTTTATCTTCCATCAGAGGACCAGCTATGCCGTGGAGGGTACGAGGTAGGTTGCTTTATGTACGGGCATCTGTTCCCTCTTGCAGATAACACCGACCAGAATATCATCAACGAAAACCTAAGAATTATGAATAACTATAACGAGGTATAAATTATGTACAGAATAGGACAGGAAGAAATTGATGCCGTAGCACGTGCTATAAACACACACGATTTCTTTAAAATTAACAATAGCGGTTGTGAGGTATTAAACTTTGAAAACGAGCTTAAGGAGTATCTCGGAAACGAGCATTGCTTGCTTATGTCCTCGGGCTTTGGTGCGCTCACCTCTGCACTTATCGGCTTAGGAATCGGACCCGGTGACGAGGTTATAGTACCCGCATATACCTACATAGCAACTGCACTTGCAGTAACTGCCGTTGGTGCTATCCCTGTAATTGCCGATATTGACTCTACCTTGACCATTGACCCTAAAGAGGTTGAAAAGAAAATCAGCAAGAACACCAAGGCAGTAATACCCGTTCATATTATGGGCTTCCCCTGTGATATGGCAGCGCTTAAGGCAATTGCCGAAAAATATAATATTGCCATTGTTGAGGACGCTTGTCAGTCAATGGGCGGTAAATTCAAGTGTGAATACCTTGGCACCATCGGTGATGCAGGCGCTTACAGTTACAATTATTATAAAATTATGACCTCGGGTGAAGGCGGTGCGCTGGTAACCAATAATAAAAAAATCTACGAAAGAGCACTTATTTACCACGATTCAAGCGCCGTTGCCTTTTTCGGCTCACAGCTTGACGGCATTACTGAACCCATTTTCGGCGGAACAGAGTTCAGAATATCCGATATCACAGGTGCTATTCTACGCGAACAGTTAAAAAAATTACCCGATATTATAAGTGATTTACATAAGGTTAAGTTTAACCTTATTGAAAAGCTCAACAACAAAAGCCTTGTTGCACCCACACACGATTCTGACGGTGACTGTGCTACAACACTTGCATTGCGTTTCGGCACGGAAGAAGACTGTAAAAATTTCGCAGTAAATTGCGAACAGGACGGCTTAGGTGTTGTTATACCCATAACCACAGGCAAGCACATTTACACCAACTGGACACAGATTATGGAAAAACGCGGTGCACTCCACCCTGCTATGGACCCCTTTAAGATGAAGGAAAACCAAGGGCTTCAGATGAATTACACAATGGATATGTGCCCTCGTACACTTGACCTTTTATCGAGAACTGCATATATTAACCTCCACCCTGATTGGTCGGATGAAACAGTATCAAACATCGCAAATATCATTAACAAGGCTTTAAATTAATATGAATGAATTAAGTAGCTTAATTTTAAATATTAAAAATGGTGAAACCCTGACTTTGGGAAAAGGCAGGGTTTACGACGTTTCGGAGGATGATTCATTCATACTTGACGGGTACTTCTGCTCCAACACTGCAAAGAAGGACGAAAACCCCACAGGGAAGCGTTTTACGGGTGTGTTCTTAAAAGATATGAAAGATATCGTAATTGACGGTAACGGTGCTAAAATCCTCGTTCACGGCAAAATGACGCCCATTCTTCTCGAAAGATGCGAAAATATTACAATTAAAAACCTTGAAATAGACTACGCACGTCCCACAATGAGTGAATTCACAGTTATTTCAGGAGAAAAAGACGAGTACGTAATTAAAGTAAACGAAGAATGTCTTTTTGAAATTGAGAATAACACATTATATTGGCTTGGGGAAAAAGACAAAAATGGTCAATACTATTGGCGTGACACAAACTCGGGATTTAAAAGATACATAAAACGCTATGACCCCAAAACTAAATTAAGCTACGATTTTAATCGGGATGACCTTAATTTTGAAGAAATAGAAAAAATTGACGAAACCACGCTCAAGGTTAAATTGATTAATAAAAATATAAATATCCCTGTTGGCTCAGTTTTTCAGTCCCGTAGTATAGTCCGCGATCAGACGGGCGGATTAATTGAGCGATGTAAAAATATTAAATTCGAAAACCTTCGCATAAAGTTTATGCACGGCCTCGGTATTGTGTCGCAGTATAGCGAAAATGTAAGCTTTCTTAATTGTGACTTGACCCCTGCCTACGGCAGAACCATTACAAGCACCGCCGATTTCTTTCAGTTTTCGGGTTGCAAGGGCGATATAATAATTGACAATTGCAAGGCTTGGGGTGCTCACGATGATTACGTAAATGTGCACGGTACACACCTCAGGATAATTGATGCGGATTACAGCGAAAATAAACTAATCGTCAGGTTTATGCATCCCGAAAGCTGGGGCTTTCAGGCATTTGACAAAGATGACACCATTGATTTTATAAAATGGGATACTCTTATACCCTACCATACATTAAAAGTTATTGAATTCCAAAAACTCAATGACACGGATATTAAGCTTACACTTGACGGCAAATTACCCGAAATTGAAATTAACAAGGATGTTATCGAAAACGCAACTTATACACCCAATTTATACGTTCGCAACTGCTATTTCGGTCAAAATTCCGCAAGAGGGATTCTTTGCACAACCCGTGGCGAAGTAGTAATCGAAAATAACACCTTTGAAAACCTCTGGGGTCCCGCCCTTTTAATCGAAGATGACTGCAACTTCTGGTTTGAGTCGGGCTTTACAAAGGATATAACATTCAGAAATAATAAAGTTATAAACTGTGATTACCACGTTACATGGGACGGTGCGCCTGTCATAAGGTACTCACCCAAAGTTTTAAAAGATAATGTTGATACATACGTTCACGGTAAATTAACCGTTGAAAACAATTCATTTTATAAACCTGCACTTGGTAAACACGGATTTTTATTACAACATTTAAACGAAGCAGTAATAAAAAACAATACATTTGACAGTGAGCTCGAAATCGAATCTGTAAACGTAGGTAAAATTGATAACTAAAATTAGTAAACACACTTACTCAATTAACTGAGTAAGTGTGCTTTCATTATATTTCTTTATTCATAACTTCGGTAATATCTTTGACAATATAATCCGCCAACGCTTTTATTGAATCAACACCGTTTTCCATAGCGTAAGAGCGAAACTCCGCTATCATATGGGTATCGTTTATATCATCACCTACGGCAATAATATCGTCATAAGTGCCACCAATAACCTCTAAAAGAGAATATAATCCCTGAGCCTTATTTACACCTACGGGTACTATATCAATACAATTGCCGTTTTGTAAAGGTATTAATATGTTTGAGTATTTATCTTTAATTTTTTCAACTATTTCAGCCGCAGCCTCAACAGTATCAAGATATGTACTTATCTGATTAAAATACTCTATCTCAGGTAAATCGGATAAATATATCTCACCCTCGTCAATGGGGTCGGTGGTATTAACGATTCTGATGGGTATGTCTTTATCAATATGAGCCATAGGACAACCCCATAAGAATAAATCCTCTATAAAAGGTCGTGCGTTTGCACCATCGCACCTTACTTCAAACATAATTTTACCGTCAGTGTTATATATAACTCCGCCGTTATTACAAACCAAAAAATCGTATTCAAAGGGGTGTGACTCAATACATTCAATAAGCGACGGATAACCTCTGCCACTGATAATACCGAATAAATTACCTGCCTTACGCCACCGGGAAAGGGTTTCTTTTTTATATTCGGTAATACCGTTGCGGTTAAAAGTACCGTCATAATCACTTGCTATAATTTTCATAATTAAAGAATATCATCAAAAAGACGGAAGTTGGATTTATCCGCTTTAAGCTCCCCTGCCTGAATTTTCTTAACTATTTCAACGATTCTGTCGTTAACAGGTGTTGCAACCCCGTACTTTTTACCGAAATCGCAAACAACACCGTTAATTGCATCAATTTCGCAGGGTTTACCCTTTTTAAGGTCCTGAAGCATTGAGGGTTCAATATCTCTGTGTTTTTTCATAGCAATAGGCAGTAAAAGACAACCAAACGCACGTTTAATTGCATTCTTGTAATAGAAAAGACCAACGATGTTTTTACCCTGTACAGGTGCAAATTCAACACCCGCAGCGTGACCAACATCAATACATTCTTTCATACAACGTATTGCAATTTTTTTACCGTCTTTATCCTCGGATACATCGCCGAAAACACCGCCAACAACTGTACCGAGACCTGAGAAAGTAGCGTTTATAAGAAGCTTGGACCAACGAGCGCCCATAAGGTTTTCTTCCTCGTGAACGGGACACATAAGTTCGAGTAAATCCTTAACCATCTTAAACTGTGCATCAGTAATACCCTTCATTTTACCCATATGGAATGAAAGGCTATCCTTATCACTTGTAAGCTCACATACGCCCGGCTCGACGAGGGCTGCACCCCATTCAACCGCACAACCAATAGTGTGATTTTCACCGATAATTTCAGCGATACCGGGTTCGGGAATACCGTTCTGAAGTGTGACAATTACACCGTCATCGGAAAGATAATCCTTAAGGAAAGTAACAACCTCTTTATTATGAAGCTGCTTTGTAAGAAGTACGATAACGTCGTATTTTCCTTCCATCATATCAGGTGTAATAGCCTTAACGGGAACTGTCATATCAACAGTACCGATAATTTTAGCACCCTTTTCATTTAATAAATCAACGTGTGCTTTATTACGATTAATAAGGTCAACCTGACCACCGTTTTTAGTAATAAACGCACCAAGAACCGTACCGAGGGAACCTGCACCGTAAATCGCATATCTGCCCATAAAATTACCTCTTTTCAACAAGAAAATATTGTTTATTTTTTCACAACCATTATATATTGTATGCACTAAAAATACAAGTAAAAATTCAAATACTTTTTTTATAATAAAAGAGAGAGCCAAGCACAGTAATCTGCACTTGGCTCTATATTATTCAGTTCTTAATACTTGAAATTTACACCCGGTGTATATTCACTTCGCTGACATTCATTTCTGTGCCATTCAAAAGCTCTGACTGTATAGGAGTACTGAACACCTTTTTTAGCAGTTCTGTCTTCATATGAAGTTACATTTGAATATGTTGAGAATATTCTTACCCAATTTCCGCCCGGCTCTTTTCTGTAAAGATAATATCCTTGAGAACCAACGCTCTCCCATTCAAGACGAACTGCTCCCGTGACTTTCTTTACAGAGGTAATTTTAGGCGGTTTGAGATATAATACATAGGGATATGACTTATCAACAGCACCGTATCCTGTTTTACCAAATGCTCTTACTGTGTAATAATATTCAACACCGCTCTTTGCCTTGTTATCAGTGTAAGTTGTGCCTTTAACATCGGCAACTTTTACCCATTCGCCATACTGCGTTCTACGATAAACTCTGTATTTAGCAGTACCGTCAACCTTACTCCAATTAAGTTTAATACCGGTCTTTGTCTGAGTAGCGGAGTTAATGGTGGGTGTTCCTAAAAATCTTGTATATGATGATGTCAATTTATCCGTATCATCATCAACTTTGATAAGATATGAATACTCAACACCACTTTTTACAGTACTATCATCATAATAAGTAAGCTTGGTATCGGCAATTTTAGTCCATGACTTATCAGCTTTTGCTTTACGGTAAACATGATACACATCCGCACCCGTTCTACCGTTCCAGTTTATGTTTATACCCGTAGCGGTAACTGTCAAGGCAATCTTATCGGGCATATTTTCAACATATACTCTATCCCAACAAACGGCATCAGCATCACAATCCAATGAACCTTCAACGTAGTGAAGTTTAAGGTTTTCGTGACATCCTCTAAAACTATCGAAGGAGATTTCTTCAATATCACCGGATGGATACGACGGAACTATACGAACACCTTCTCTGCCTATATATGCATTCTCCAAGAAATCACAAGAAACAAAGGCGCTATACAAGGTTGAACCACCGGGAATGCTAACCTCCTTGAGAGCATCACAATTATAAAACGGTGCACCACAATATCCGCCATCAATACTAACAGTTTTCTTTAAATTGATATTTTTAAGTTTAGTACATTCAGCAAATGAAAATCCCGTTACTTCTTCTAAAGATTCAGGAAAATCGACACTTTCAAGTGCAGTACATTCCATAAAACTATCATATATCGATGTAATACCTTCGGGTAAACTTATACTTTCAAGGGATGTTAAACCATTAAAACTATTACTGATTCCGGTTATTCCCTTATCAAGAATAATATGCTTGATTGAGGTGTCATAAACAGCCGGCACTTCCCAAGGCCACTCTCTGTCAATATCCAAGGGATACATACTACTAACTACACCTGTACCGCTGACAATGAGCGTACCTGTCGTTTCGTGGAAGTAGGTAGTAATAGTGTTTGTCGGGGTTGCTATTGTCACACTTGAGGGGTCTTTGGTATCATTTCCTTCTGTTTGTGTTGTAGTAACATTTGTGTCGGTCAGGCTTTCTAAAGCAGCTGAATCATTCTGCTTTTGTGCGGCGTTTACAACCAATACCGATACAAATACAGTTATTACAGCAATAACTAAAGCCAATATTCTCTTAAACTTAGATTTTTTCAACATAAGAAAACCTCCTTAAAGACTTAATAGGTTTAATTAACGGTTACACTACAATAGGGTGAAACTTTCTTGAAACAACAGTCACCGGAATTATAGTAATAAGAAATTTCAGCATAAACAGATGCACTACCACTACCAACGGCGGTAATATTACCGTCATTATCAACCTTTACAACACTCGAATCAGTTGAATGCCAGGTAATGTTACATCCTTTAGCCTCAGTAATAACTGAATTATCGGCACTTTCGCCAACATTCAAATTAATACTCTTTTTAGTTATATCAAGAGAGGGTTCGATAACTTTAAGAGAAAACTCGGTATATGCAAGATTTATCGCTTCGCTGTTATCAGTGTATTCAATGTAAATTCTATAATCATCACTTACACCATAAGCGATTGTATTATAAATCTGAACATAGGGTGTAATATCCTCTACTTCACCGGTTGAAAAATAGCCGGTAACCTCTAACCCCCTATAATCAAACTTATCTCCGGGATAATAAACCGTCTTAACAGGCATCTGGGTTACCACGATTTTTTGAATCATTTTCATTGATTCTGTTGTGGTCTGATTTTCAAGAAACTCTTTATCCTGGTCTTTATTATTGTCGTGGAGTTTATCGGGGAGTTCCTCTAAACCCAAATCGGGCATTAAAGCATTCTCTGTATTTGTTAATTCACCGCTAACAACCTCATCATCGTTTTTACTGTTGTTTTTATCAGGCTTTTTGCCCTTGTTACCTTTATTAACCTTTTTCGTTGTTTCGGTGTTCTCTTTATTAACTTTATTAGAATTATCGGATACATCGTTTTCTGCTTTCTCGCCCTGGGTCTGCTCATCAACGGCAATTTGTAAAGAATCCTTAAGGCTGTCGCCTCTCATTACTCCTAAAACTAAAGAAGTGACCAGTGTGATACAACAAACAGGAACGATAATACTTATAATTTTTTTCTTCTGTTCTTTTTTATGAGTATTATAACTATCCCTGCGTTCAAGCAGATTCTTTGTAATTTCATCATAATTCTTCATAAATAAAGCCCTCCTTTTCAAGCTCTGATTTCAACGCACCCTTAGCACGGTATGTAAGATTTATAATCTGACGGGCGTTTTTCTTCATTATAACCGAGATTTCCTCATTACTTAATCCCTCAAAATATGACAACCACAAAACCTGGGCATATTCGGGATTAAGTTTCTTCATCGCCTTATGTACATCGAGTTTTTGTTCTTCAATTATGTACATTTCCTCGAGATTTTTCTCTTCTTCAAGATAATTCTCAACATCTTCTATCGGAACTTCGGTTCTTTTAGAATTACGTCTTAAATAATCAATCGCAACATTTCGCCCGATGGTATAAAGCCAGGTTTTGAATGAGTATTTTGCTTTAAACTTTGGTTTCTTAGTAATAATCTTGAAGAAAGTTTCTTCCATAAGTTCTTCAGCAATAAAAACGTTACCAACAAAGCCATTAAGATACAGAATCAAGCCATCTTTATAGTCTCTTACAATTTCTGTTAATGCGTTATCGTCACCATCAAGGAAACGGCGGTAGCTACTTGCACCGTTATCCATTGATAAACTCCTCTCCGAAAGGCACTGTTTTACTTCCTTTCACTTATTAAACGAACGAGAATCAAAAATGTCTCACTCATTTTAAATATTTTTTTAAAAATTTTTTCAAACAAAAAATCCGAAAGCCAAATTCCACTTTGACTTTCAGATAAATAATAAAAGTGGCAAATACATTATTGTCTACCTGCAATACGACTTTTCAAAATTTTATCGCAAATTTCCAAATCCTCGGGGGTATTAATACCACGAAGATCATCGCCATCTTTTGTAAAATAGGTGTCAACAGACATACCTTTTTTTACCATCAACTCAGGTACTTCGGTTATGTAATACTCCTTTTGTACATTAGCACAACCTATCTCAGGCAAAACCCTGAAAAGCGACTTACTATCAAACACCATAACACCGGAAAATAATTCTTTGATTTTTTGTTGTTCCGCTGTACAGTCCTTGCCTTCAACAATTCTTGAAAAATGACCATTTTCATCACGGATAATACGAGCCCAACTCTTTAACGACGGATTCTCAGCAGTCATCAAAGTACAATCGGCATTGTTATCTATGTGTTGTTGACACATTGCTTCCATTTCTTCATACCTGAATAAAGGCATATCACCAAAAGTTATTAGTACACTTCCGTCGAAATTCTCGAACTCTTTTGTACATTCCATAACTGCGTGTCCTGTACCGAGTTGTTTTTTCTGTTCAATGTAGGTGTATTTATTACCAAAATGGTTGATAATTATGTCTTTACCACATCCAACAACAATGTATGTATCTTTTTCATCAACAAATGATACGTTATCTAAAACATACTCCAACATCGGTCTGTTTCCGACTGCAAACATAGCTTTTGGCATATCACCACTGACTTTTTGTAACCTGCTACCTTTTCCTGCAGCGGGAATAATTACCCTGATAGATTTCATTTCATTCTCCAAATTTTAAATTTCAATATATTCGCACACCTTGGCTTCTAAGCACTGTGCATCATAGATTTTTTGTAATACTCTTCTTATTTCAGGAAGTTTAATTTCCATATCTTCCAAGAGTTTCAGTTGTGTACGAGCTCTGTCGAGATTCTGACCCGGATAATCAATATGGTAATATGTATCGCCATTTATATGGTCCATCAAGAATCGTATACCGTCTTCCACTGTAATAATCAGGGATGCGTACGGCAGTAATTCTAACTCTTCTTTTGTAAGGATATCACCACAAGCCTCCAAATAACCACGGGCGTAGGACTCAAAAAGTACCAAATCACAAGAAACCTTGGTTAAATCCTTCTCATCATCCTTCGCAGTATTTGTACCAATTCTCATACTATCACCAAAATCATATAAGGGTGACGAAGGCATAACAGTATCAAGGTCTATAATAGCAACGGGTAAATGGGTTATTTCATCAAATAAAATATTATTTAAATTACAATCATTGTGACATATTCGAGTAGGTATTAAACCACTCTCTAAAGCTTCTGTAATCTTTCCGAACATTTCAGTTCGTGAACGAACAAACTTAATCTCATCCTCCACATCATCAACTAGATTAACGGGGTCGCGAGAAATAGCGGATTCTAAATCCCTATAACGACTTAAAGTATTATGAAAGTTAGGTATTACTTCTTTAACTTTATTAATGTCAACTGAAGTCATCGACTTAATAAACCCGCCAAAGGAAACACCTGCATAATAGAAAACCTCAGCGTTTTCGGGAATATCAAGTGAATATACATTATCAAAGTACGTCATCATACGCCAAACGCCGGTAGAATCTTCATAGTAAAGTTTACCATCTTTGGTCGGTCGCAATGTCTGAACTGTGCCACGTTTATGTTCACCGGGCATTTTCAGGGTATTAAATAAATGAGCGGTAGTCAGCTGAAAATTACTCATCAATGCATCAACATCCGGAAAAACATTGGTATTTATTCGCTGAAGAATATATTGATGAACGTGATTATTTTCAGAAAGAGATTCAATTTTATATGTACGATTTATATAACCTTTATTAATATGCTCAATATTAATAATTTTACCTTGTATCTCAAAGCATTCAGCAACATTTTTCAAGCTGTTCATTATACAAACTTCTCCAAAACAATAAAACATTATTAATCTCGTACATTATAACTCACACAATATTTTTTTGCAATACGTGGCTATTCACAATTAAATAAAAACCGGACCCAAAACGGGTCCGGTAAATTTATCAGAAGTGCCAATCAATAAACTTTCTGAATATCATAACGATTTGATTAACAAAGTTTGTAAATTCAAGGTTAAGATAGGAAACAATATACGGTTCAGTGAAATCCCAATCTTCCTCACTAATAACAAGGTCCTCATTATCAACAAAATAACCGGGTTCAAGGAAAGCCTTAGTTTTCATTTTTGCGTTCATAATGTTCCTACAAGCTTCGCGCATTGCCGTACCAAAACCTATTGGGTCTGCATAATACTGAATTTCGATGGCAGCAACGTGTGATGGCATATTAAGAAACCAAACGCCTGTTAGCATTGTATCATTACCATTATAAATTGCCAGTACAGGGCTCATATAACCATTACCGACAAAGTTATTAGAATAGTCGGAAACAACATAACCTTCATATCCCCATTCTTTGCGAAGCAAATCTTTCAGAAGTTCTGAACTTGCACCGCACCAATCAGTACCAATTCTGTTATAAGCGGACATAACACCGTGACAAGCAGATTTTTTCACAGGAATTTCAAATGCTTTAAGATAGATTTCACGCATTGTCTGTTCATCTGCCCAAGTAAACACACCGGCACGTTGGGATTCCTGATCATTCATAACAAAATGTTTAATAGTTGTAACAAGCCCCTGACCCCATGCACCATTAATAATTTCGGCACCCATTGTACCTGAAAGTACCGGGTCTTCTGAGAAATACTCAAAGTTTCTGCCACCCATGGGATTTCTGTGGATATTTACACCGGGTGCATACCAGATATCAGTACCAATGCTTCTTGCTTCAATACCTACACTGTCACCCATTCTGTTTGCAAGCTCTTTATTCCACGTACAAGCAATTGCGGTAGCACAAGGATATGCAGTACCACTATCAGTATACGCAATACCATGGGCACCTTTTATACTGGAGGGTCCATCATTATCCCATGTCTGAGGAACACCAAGTCTTTCAATACCGTGCGTTTGATAGCCTCCACGAGCAACAAGGTTAATCATTTCATCAAGGGTGAGCTGGTCTAAGAAAGCATCCATAAGCTCTTCATTTTCGTAAACATCTTGAAGAGTGATTACCCCTGTGCTATAAGTTACTCCCATTTTAGGAGCAGTGCCTTCTTTGGTGGGAGCAGGATACTTATCTGCCTTTTTAATAGCATCAGTCTTAACAAGCTGTCTTGCGGCCGGATATGTTGCTACTGCATCCGTTCTTGAAAGAATTGTAAAATCTGAATATACATCGTCAAAAAGATTTTTAATTTCATTTCCCGAATTATTATCAGTTTTAACAACAATCTCTTCATCTAAAGTAACTGTAAATGTATCGATATGCTCACGAACATTCTCGCCAAGAATTATTCGGTAATCGCCTTTTTCAAGAACCCACGCCTCATTATTAACCCTGTCGTAAGAAGCCATACCATTTATGTCAAATTCAACAGTTACAATTTCGCTTTCATTTGGGGCAAGGAGCTTTGATTTTTCATAACCACCCAAGGCTATTGCACTTTTCTCAATTTCACCTGTGTAAGGGGCACTGTAATAAATCTGTACAGCATCCTTACCACTGACGTCACCGGTGTTAGTGACCTTTACATCAACACGTATTTTACCATTATCGGTACTTTTTGATACAATTTCTTTCGTAAAGCTTGTATATGAAAGACCGTATCCGAATGGATACTGAACTTTATACTTAGCAAATGTTTCAAAATAACGGTAACCTACGTAGATACCTTCCTGATACTCAACATAGTATTCTCCACCCTCATATTTATAAGTTCCGAAATTCTGTGTTGAAGGATGGTCATAAATGCTATAAGCAATAGTGTCCGCAAGTCTGCCCGATGGATTAACTTCACCATTGAGCATCTGCCCAACCGCTCTCATACCAAATTCACCGGGAATCCAGAAAATAGCAGCAGCCTTAATGCTCTCATACTCATCAAGGAAGCCCATCTCCATCACGTTACCTATATTGAAAAGCACTATAACATCCGAGAATGTTGAAGCAACCTTATCCACCATTGATCTTTCAGTTTCGCTTAAACTAAGTATCTCGGGCGTAAGGTCAGTGTTTTCGGCACTTGTTCTGCCTATAACAATTATGGCAGTATCTGAAAAAGCCTTAGCACGTGCCATTACGTCATCGGTAAGATTATCGGGATTCATTTCGTTAAGAGAACTTTTTGCAAGAAGAAGCTGAAGAAGGTTGTTGAAAACTGTACTTCCGGTTTTAAGAATCTCATCTGAACTGCAATATTCATCATATAGCTCCATAAGTTCTCTGTTATATGATATACCGGCTTCATCAAGAGCCTCATAAAAATATACGGGGTCGTGAGTGGTTATAGCACCTGAACCGGCGCCACCTAAAAGAGGAACAACGGAAGCTGCACCAAATACATTTACTTTCTTACCGGCCAGCGGTAAGGTATCATCAACATTTTTAAGCAGAACTATACCCTCTTGCTCAATTTCAACAGCAACCTGACTTGACATCGCAACGACATCATCGGGAATATTTCCGCTTACTGCAACTGCAGGAACTACCAAACAAGTAAAAATTAATGTAATTGTGAGTATCACTGCAATTAACTTTTTGGATTTTTTCATTTGTTATCTCCCCTTTTTATATATTTGCTATAGTTACACTATAACAAAAAATTTTCCGAGTATCAATAATTTATAAAAAATTAGTGAAAAATATATAAAATATTAGTGAAAATATATACAAAATATTTTTTGACTCTTATTCACCTTTTTTATACGCTAAACACCCTTTATAAAAACATAAAGAAAAAAAGACACTGCACATCCGATGATGTACAGTGTCTAAATCTTTGTTATTCAAAATTCAGGAAAGGATAAACTAAATTACCCTTTTGAGAATAAATGAGTTTTGCAAGAATAATTTGTATTATTCCCACTCACTTAGTTTTGATATTTAACTTGTGAAAAGGCATGTAAAATAAGGGTTTCTGAGGGGTCAAAACTGATGTTTTTAAGTTTTTTGCCCAAAAACCGTATCAATCACAGTATCACGGAACAAAAACACTAACCCCGGCGGATTCACACCCACCTGAAACACTCCTCATTTACAATTGCAAATGATTTGTAGCACATAAAAAGTATATGTCAATACTTTAAAGCGATAAAGTTTTGTTGACTATATTTTCCACTCATCTTCATAATCCATAAGACTAATAGGCATTATTAGTTTATCTTTTGATGCCTCTCTTTTTGGTTCTTCAGCTATATTCACGCATAAAGATAAATTTATTATTGCTTCACGAAGAATTTTCAGCAACATAAATGTTGCATCATACATTTCTTTTTCAGATACGTATAAAGCTAATCCATCGCCATAATCTTCAATTCTATCGTTAAAAATATAATCATTAATTTTTACATACTTGTGCTCTAATGCATCACGAATATCTTTGATTCTTTTTAACTCGGGATTTGGAGAATCTTCAAACTTCTCGAAGAAATCTTTACTAATCCAATATAACGACGACAAAGCAAAATTTTTATCCGGATCAAGTTTTTGCTTGTATTGATATTTCTTCTTTCCGAATCCGGCAGAATCTTGCCAAATCGAACGAAAATTAATATCTCGCTCCTTTATTCCCAAATCAAAATAATGTTCAAGGAAAAAGGCAATTTTATCAAACATACCGTAAAGTGTTTTGAATGATGTTTTTAATTTTTCCAACCGAATTGAATATTGAGCATAATCGGTATGCGATTTTATATATGTTTCCTTATCAGCAAAGTGAGGTTCATCACACGAGTTAAGAGTATCGTAATAAAGATATCGTGCATAAACATATTCTTGCTTAAGCTGACTAAACATTCCATGAAATATCGGTTTATCATGTATGCCAACAATCATACTTGGAAGCTGTATGACATCTCTCGCAAAACAAAGTTCAGCAACGGGTAAATCATTCAATGTATTTAAAAACAAACCATTATGCAAACACCATTCTCTATAGGCGAGTTCTTCGGGGATATCATATACATATTGGTTAAAAGATAAATCCGAGGTAAGTACATTTTCAACATACTCAGGTGCATACACATCAATGGTATCCTTAAAACACTTTTTAGCAGCATCATAAGTATTAGGATCATTGCAATTAATTGCATTGTTTAAGTAATGATATGCAAAATAATGAAACAAGTCCCTATGATTATCATCGTACTCAAGCATACCATAATGTTGATAAACTCGCCCTAAGTTCCCAAGGGCCATTCCGAAGTCCATATGGATAGATAAAGCCTTTTTATACTGTTCAATTGCCGCAATTTTTCTGCCACAATGGTCTAACGCATTTGCGTAGTTGGTATAAAGAATCTCTTTTAAACCAAGTACATATGGGCGATATATATCTTTTGTGTATTCATCTTGTTCAATCAGATTGATACTTTTTCTAAAACAATACAATACTTTTTGAAAAGCCTCTTCCGTTTGACTTCCGGTTAACCTTGACAAATCATCATATGCAGTTCCTAAAGAGTAATAAATCATAGCCTTAGAAGCATCATTCTCTTGTTTCAAAATGCCTCCAGCTTCACCTAATAGGCTTTTGAGCTTTTTTGTATCTTTATCAATAGTTGCTGAGTCAAATTTCAAAGCTAATTCTTTTGCTTTGTTGGAAAACGGATCACAGTATTTATTTAACAACTTAGATTGATTCTTCATGCTATACAAACCATTTGATTAAAAGCTTTCAGGGACAAGAGCAAGTTTGTTGATTGATTCATGAGCCCTTACGAGAGAGTCATAGACAGCTAAAACATCTTCGGAATCCCATGTGCGAAGAGAATTAGCATCAATAACACCTGTACTTTCACGAATAATCTTTGCAAGTTGTTCTTCATCGGCAACGGCGACAACAGCTTGAACAGCAGCGTTGCTTTGTGCTTTCTTTAGATTAAGAATAAGGCTATCAATTGAACCTTTAGACTGTACCTCAAACACATAGATTATTGTTTGATAAGCGGTTTTGCTTCTTCAATAATATTTTTTTCAATATCATTAAGCGTTTTTAGTCCTACCATTCGTATTGCCTTGATTTTTTCTTTTGCAATTTCTTCTTTTACTGTGTTAATGGTTTCGATATATTTTTCACGAACTTCGCCTTCGGCCTTGGTTTTTGCACCCAAGTACTGAAGTTCTTCCTCTTCAGTAAAACGCTTGAAGAAAACGAGGCTGGGTTTTACTGTGGCACCGGCAGCGATAAATACATCTTGAGGGATCGAACAAATCAAAATGATTTTGGCTTTACCTTCAAAGTATTCACGAATTTTCTGAAGGTTGGATGTATTAAGAACACCTTCAGGCAAAACCATACCCATACGGCCACCTTTTTTAAGCAGTCTGAGGCAACGTTCCATAAAGAGCACTTCAGTAAGACCGGACATAGAACCGACATCGTAGAGAGAAAGCAAGGATTTGCCGATGTTATCGTTTACCTGCTTGAGCGCATTTTCATAAGCTTCACCGTATTTTTCTTTATATTTTGCGATCAAAGCTTCATCGGTGAATTTATCTGCTTCGGTAATTTTTTGAGATTTATCAATTCTTGCGCCGAAAGGAGGGTTCGTTAAAATTACATCAAAACGCTCTTCAAAAATACCGTTAACATTCAGCAAGCCGTCGTGATGATGAACGCCTCCGTGTCCATCACCGTGCATAATCATATTCATTTTTGAGGTTCTTGCCATACGAGGGTTAGCATCAGTTCCATAAATACAATTACGGGACAGATTATACATACGGCTACCCTCTACTTGGGTATCGAGTTCTTTGTTAAGTGTGGATTGCATAGCTTCAATGCGTTCGTTGATAACTACCTGTTCCTTTTCGGATAGTGAATCGTAGTTCTCACCTTCAATAACAGAACGCAATTCGGCTTTAGCTTTCTTTACGTCTTCCTCAATTTTTTCACGCATATATTCGAATGCTTTAATCAAGAAACCACCACTACCACAAGTAGGATCACATACAGTTTCCGTTTCATTGGGATCAAGAATATGCGTCATAAAATCAACGATAGTGCGAGGGGTAAAGTATTGTCCTAATTCACCACGGAATGTAGTACCCAAGAACTGTTCAAAGGCGATACCTTTAACGTCATCTTGTGTATCGGAAAGATTATAGGTTTCGAGCTTTTCGAGGATTTGCTCAAAGCTGTTTTGTCTGATTTTAATGATTTCGTTTTCTTCAAAAAGTTGGTCATCCTTAAATTCTTCCTTGGTGTTGTAAAACAAGAATTGCATATAAGGAAGATCTTTAGGAGTTCCTTTCAGACTGGGACGAATTTCTTTTTCAAACCACTTTTCTTTTTCTACAAATTCATTCTTCGTAAAAACTTTTGCACCACGCTGCTCACGCTCGTATTTGATCTTCATAAAGAGAATTTTGCTAATTTCATCAAATGCAGCTTCAGGAGAAAGCTTATCATTATTACGAATAATATTATGGCAGGTGCGAAGAATCTTTGTAAAATCATCTCTTGTAAATGTTTTCGTTTTAGAGAGAATATCTTTTACTTTTTTGTCATTCAGTGCTTCTTCTGCAGTAGGAATAGCGACAACTTCTACTAATTCTTTAGGAAGATAATCCTTGTCAACGTTAAAGTATTTTGTTTCTTTTTCGTTAGTAGTTACAAAGAAGCTTGCACCAGCCCAAGAAGCATAGTTGTATCCTTGATAATAATCCTCTTCACGAATACGAACATTTTCCGCTTTGCATTCAACAACAATAAAAGCGGCTTTGCTTTCGATTTTATCCTGTTTTGATTTCCAAATAACAATATCTGCACGTGCCTTGCCTTGACCGCGCTGAGAATTATTGACTTTGATTTCTTGTGCCATTTGGTCAAGAGAATATCCATAGTCCTCTACAAGAATTTTTATGTATTCTTGGCGCACTTTTTCCTCAGGTGTTTCAATATGCCAAGAATCTGTTAAAGGGCAAAAGATTTTTCCGTTGTCTCTTTTAATTTCTAATGTGCTCATAATAAAGCCTCCGTTTGAATAAACTGTCTATAAATCTAATTATTGAATTCACTGATTTTCTTCCGGAACAAATTCCATAATATCATCCACGCCACAGTTTAATGCAGCGCAGATTTTGCCGAGGGTTTCAACGGTGACGTTTTCACCCTTGCTCATTTTTGTGATTGTGTAGTTGCTGATATCAGCGACCTTTGCAAGGTCTTTTTTCTTCATATCGTGGTCAATCAAGAGTTTCCAGAGTTTTTTATAACTAACAGCCATAAGTACACCTCTTAAATATAAAAATCCACTTACTATTATAACAATCGAAAACTAATATTGCAACAAAAAATCGAGTTAAAACTACATTCATTCACAATATGATGACAATTAATCTTATTATATAACAAAAAATTTTTGATAAAAAAAGAACTGACCGATATTATAATCAGTCAGTTCAAATATATATTTAGTCACAAGCTTAGTCACAGAGCGTGAAAAAACTCTTAAATCCCTTATAAATCAAGGATTTTTAAAAAACTTGGTATTATTCCCACTCAATTGTGCCGATGGGCTTCGGTGTGAGGTCGTAGAGCACACGGTTGATGCCGTCTACCTCGTGGGTAATTCTATCAGTAATCTTATGAAGGAGTGCGTAAGGAATTTCTTCAATTGTAGCACTCATTGCGTCAGTTGTGTTAACTGCACGAATGATTGCGGGCCAACCCTCATAACGTTTAGAATCTCTTACACCAACGCTCTTAACATCGGGAACGGCAATAAAATACTGCCATACTTTACCTGCAAGACCGGCATTATCAAATTCTTCACGAAGAATTGCATCAGCTTCTCTTAAAGCGTGGAGTCTGTCGCGTGTAATTGCACCAAGGCAACGAACACCAAGACCGGGACCCGGGAAAGGTTGACGATAAACCATTTCATCGGGAAGACCGAGCGCAGAACCAACAACACGTACTTCATCTTTATAAAGAAGTGCAACGGGTTCGCAAAGCTCAAGCTTCATATCCTCGGGAAGACCGCCAACGTTGTGGTGAGCCTTAACTCCGTCACTCTCAAGAATATCGGGGTAAATTGTACCCTGAGCAAGGAAAGAAATGCCTTCAAGCTTAAGTGCTTCTTCGTTGAAAACTTCAATAAATTCATTACCGATAATTTTACGTTTCTTTTCAGGGTCAGAAACATCAACAAGTTTGTCAAGAAAACGGTCAGTTGCATCAATGTAAATAAGATTTGCATCAAGCTGTTTACCGAAAACTTCAATAACCTGTTCGCTTTCGCCTTTTCTCATAAGACCATGGTTTACGTGAACACAAACAAGCTGTTTGCCGATTGCTTTAATAAGCAAAGCCGCAACAACAGAGGAATCAACACCGCCTGAAAGAGCGAGAAGAACTTTTTTATCCCCTACCTGCGAACGAACTGCCGCAACCTGTTCATCAATAAAAGCATTGGCGAGTTCAATATTGTTTATTCTTTTCATATCATCGGGACGTTTAACAAGTTCCATATTTTTCAACCTCCGTTAATTAGTCTGTGTAATTGTCAAAATAACCCTGAACAAGGATAATGGGGGTACCTTTATCACCTGAACCGCTTGTAAGGTCACAAAGAGAACCAATAAGGTCAGTAAGCTGTCTGGGTGTAGTACCCTGAGAAGCCATATTGCCTACAAGGTTAGCGGATTTTGCTTTGATGCTGTTAGAAATAGCTTCCTTAAGTTCAGCACCGGAAAGACCTTTGAAATCGTTATCCGCAAGGTATTTTAATTTGAGTTCATTGGGTGTACCGATAAGACCATCGGTATGTGCGGGTGAAACAACGGGGTCAGCAAGTTCCCAGATTTTACCCTGTGGGTCTTTGAATGCACCGTCACCGTAAACCATTACTTCAATGTGTTTACCTGTTCTTGCAAGGAATTCAGCCTGAATATCCTTAACAAGATCATTACATTCTCTGGGGAAAAGCTTAATTGTATCTTCGGTTGATTTATTTGAACCGAGAAGACCGTAAGCTTCGTTGCAACCACTACCATTAACAGAAGCATTAAGAATATCATCAAGACCACAAACTACTTTAGCACCTGCAGCTTTAAGGATACGCTTTGTTCTTGCTCTTGTATGAATATCACAAGTGAGAACACAATCGGTATAATCAAGAATTGTTTTAGCCTGGTTAGCAAAAACAATTTCCACTTCTGCTCCTGCCTCTTTTATGATTTCAGAATAGTAAGCGACGTAGTCAACACCTGTGAACTCGTGTTTATTTTCACCGAAAAGTTCTCTGTACTTTTCAAGAGAAAGAACATCGGAGTAAGGATTAATACCGGCTTCATCAAGCTGATCGTATGTCAAAAGAGAGTTACCAACCTCGTCACTGGGATAGCTGAGCATAAGAACTACCTTTTTAGCACCCATTGCAATACCTTTAAGACAGATTGCAAAACGGTTACGTGACAAAATCGGGAAAATAACACCAACTGTTTCACCGCCAAGCTTAGCTTTAACGTCAGCTGCGATATCCTCAACTTTTGCGTAGTTACCCTGCGCTCTTGCAACGATTGACTCTGTAAGAGCAACAACGTCACGATCTCTGAGTGCGAAGCCTTCGCTTTCGGCAGCCTCAAGAACACTTGTTACAGTAATATCAACAAGGTTGTCACCCTCTCTTATGATGGGGCAACGAATACCGCGTGAAACTGTACCTACTTTTCTTTCCATAATAATCTCACCACTTTATATAGTTTACCAAAATTGGTTTTTTAACAATGTAAAAAAGTATGGAGCGACTTTCAATGAAAGCCGCCCTCATTTGAAATCTTATTTCATCATGCTGGCAACTTCGTCAGCAAAATTGTCTTCTCTTTTTTCGAGGCCTTCGCCCTTAACAAGACGAACAAAATCAACAACCTTGATATCAGCATTGTTGTTTTTTGCAACCTGTGCAACATAACCTGCTACTGTACCATCAAAGAGATCGGAACGAACGAATGTCTGTTCAAGAAGGCAGATTTCTTTAATCTGTTTCTTGATACGACCTTCAACTGCACCTGCAAAGATTTTGTTGTTCATATACTCTTCTTTACCTGCAACTGCAAGAGAAGCAAGAGTAGCAACTGCTTCTTTAGAAAGGAAGTTGAAGAGATAGGGGCTCTTCATATTTTCTTCATAAGCTGCAACATCTTCAGCACTGAAAAGGTTTTCAGCCAAAGCTTTCTGGAAGAGAGCTGTAAGGATGGGCTTGGGAAGAGATTCGGGCTTGTTGAGAGAGCTGTCGATTGTGATGCTTCTCATCTTAGCAAGTTCATCAGCAGAAATGGATTCTTTTGCAAGATATTCGGGGCTCATAGCTGCAACCTGCATAGCGATGTTTTTACCCATTGCAACGAATTCTGCTTTATCTTCAAGGTTTGTTTCGAATTTAACTGCAACACCAACTGCGCCACCTGCGTGGATGTAAGTTACAACGTCACCCTCAACGATTACGAAACGACGAATTTTGAGGTTTTCACCGATAACGAGGATAAGGTCGTTAAGGTTTTCTGTAACTGTTCTGTCGGAATCAACAAGTTTGAGCTCTGCAAGAGCTTCAACTGATTCGGGTTTGTTAGCTGCAATTGTCTTAGCAACGTTAAGACCGAATTCCTGGAACTTGTCGTTTTTACCAACGAAGTCTGTTTCGGAGTTGATTTCAAGAAGAACTGTAACCTTAGCTGCATCATCTGTGTAAGCGATGATTGCACCTTCAGCAGCAATTCTGCTTGCTTTCTTCTCGGAAGCAGCAAGGCCTCTTTCACGAAGAATTTCAAATGCTCTATCCATATCACCGTCAGCTTCTGTAAGTGCTTTTTTACACTCCATCATACCAACGCCTGTTTTTTCTCTTAAGTTTTTAACATCTAAAGCTGTGAATGCCATAGAGGTATCCTCCTTTATAAAGTTGTAAAGGCGGAATTAAATTCCGCCTATTAATTTTACTACTTATTCTGCTGCTTCTTCAGCAACTTCTTCTTCAGCAACGTTCTGTTCGCCCTGACGACCTGCAATGATAGCATCAGCCATAGCACCTGCGATAAGTTTAACCGCACGGATAGCGTCATCGTTACCGGGAATTACATAGTCGATTTCGTCGGGATCGCAGTTTGTATCAACGATAGCAACAATCGGAATACCGAGTTTCTTTGCTTCAAGAACAGCGATTCTTTCTTTTCTGGGGTCAACAATGAACATAGCAGCGGGCATCTTTTTCATTTCTGTGATACCGCCCATAAACTTCTCAAGTTTTTCTCTTTCGAGGTTGAGCTTGATAACTTCCTTTTTGGGAAGAAGGTCGAATGTACCGTCAGCTTCCATAGCGTTAAGCTGAGCAAGTCTTCTGATTCTCTTCTGGATTGTGTTGAAGTTTGTGAGCATACCGCCGAGCCAACGAGCGTTTACGTATGACATACCGCAACGTTCTGCTTCTTCTTTAACAGAATCCTGAGCCTGTTTCTTAGTACCTACGAAAAGTACTTCGCCGCCCTCCTGAGCGATCTGGTTGATGAAGGTGTAAGCCTCTTCGAGCTTCTTTACAGTCTTCTGAAGGTCGATGATATAGATACCATTTCTTTCAGTGAAGATGTAAGGAGCCATTTTGGGGTTCCATCTTCTGGTCTGGTGTCCGAAGTGAACACCTGCTTCGAGTAATTGTTTCATTGAAACTACTGACATAATTTTGTCCTCCTTTTTGTTAAACCGCCGCAAAGTTTCGACTCACGGATACCACATCTTTTGATGCACACGACACCCGCAATCTACCCTGCGTGAGTTTTTGACTGAGAAAGTATATCACCTTTTTACAAAAAAAGCAATACTTTTTTGTTAATTATTTTGTAAATCAAAGCAATATTTTTTATATCGTAAATATTGACTGATTTTTTTCATTCTTACCTCGCGACCATACTCGTTTATTACAAACGAACCATTGTCACGCATAGAAATTACCACAAGCTCACGGACACCCTCGGGTAAATCTCTGAGCGGTAATCTGATAAGGTTTTTAGCTTTATCGGGCAACCTGCAAACTGCAAAGTCCCCATCTAAATATTCAACGAAAATATCCATAATTAATCCTCGGAAATATTATTCACGGCAGAGCCGAAATAATTGTGGTTATCGGGCAACTGTTGTGAATCACTATCCGTATTTTGAGCTTGTTGAACAGTAACATCATCAACAGAAAGTTGTTTGGGAGCACAAACAGACGAATTAGCCTGCATCTCATACCATTGGTCCTTAGTAATAAGAACTTTGCGAGGTTTACTACCCTCAAAAGGACCAATAATGCCCATTTCGCTTAACTCATCAACTATACGAGCCGCACGAGCGTAACCCAATTTAAGTTTTCTTTGTAAAAGCGTTGTGGAAGCCATACCCGCCTCAACAACCACTTCAATTGCCTTAGGTATCATTTCATCGCCGTATTGACCACCTGATGAAGTTTCTGTATCAACAGTTGCAGAAGTTTTCTTTTTACCATCCTGAGCAGCTTTAAGTTCAATTTCCTGCATAACTGCATCATCGTACTTAACATCACCCTGAGATGTTACAAACTCAATAACACGTTCGATTTCATCATCGGAAACATAGCAACCCTGAACACGCACGGGCTTAGAAAGGCCAACGGGACAGTAAAGCATATCACCGTTACCAAGAAGTTTCTCCGCACCTTGAGTATCAATAATTGTACGGGAGTCAATCTGTGATTTAACTGCGAAAGCAATACGGCTCGGTATATTCGCCTTAATAAGACCCGTAATAACGTCAACTGACGGTCTCTGAGTCGCAACAATAAGGTGCATACCTGCGGCACGGGCTTTCTGAGCAAGACGACAAATAGAATCTTCAACCTCATTAGATGCCGCCATCATTAAATCGGATAACTCGTCAATAATAATAACTATCTGTGGCATCTTGGGTAAGTTGTTTGATACTGCGTAAGTATTGTAACCCTGAAGATTTCTGACACCCTTTTCGGCAAACAATGCGTAACGTTTGTCCATTTCTGCAACCGCCCAGGAAAGAGCACCTGCGGCTTTTCTCGGGTCTGCAACAACGGGCACGAGAAGGTGCGGAATAGAACGATAAACCGTAAACTCAACCTTTTTGGGGTCAATCATAATGAGCTTAACTTCTTCGGGAGTTGCGTTATAAAGTAAACTCATAATCATCGTGTTAAGGCAAACAGATTTACCTGAACCTGTTGTACCCGCTACAAGTAAATGGGGCATTTTCGCAAGGTCGGCACAAGTTGCTTCACCCTGAATATCACGGCCCAAAGCCACATTAAGTCTTGATTTAGAGTTTTTGAATGTATTATTCTCAAGAATTTCGCGGAGCGTTACCATTGCTTTTTCAGCGTTGGGAACCTCGATACCAACTGCATTCTTGTTGGGTATAGGAGCTTCAATACGAACACCTGACGCAGCAAGATTCATTGCAATATCATCCGCAAGAGATGTAATTCGACTGATTTTAACACCCGGGTCGGGTTGAAGTTCAAATCGTGTAACCGAAGGACTCTGGCAAATTTCAACTATGCGAGTACCAACACCGAAACTCTTGAGGGTTTTAACAATTGTTTCGCCCTTTTCACGAAGTTCATTAGCCGAACCTGTGGAGCCTGTGTTTTTAGGAGGGTCAAGAAGGTCAACCGGTGGCAATTCGTAAACTACCGTTTCTTCAACGATTTCTTCTGCTACTTTCTCAACAACTTCTTCTGTAACAGGTTCTTCTTCAACAACTTCCTGCGGGTTAAAATCATCAATATCTACAACTGCCTCGTCCTCGGCTTCTTCGATAATCTCTTCAAAATGAACTTCCTGTACAGTTTTTTCATCTAAAGAATCAAAGGGTATTAAATCCTCATCATCCGCATTTTCAGTACCGTCATTCTTAAATAAATCGATAATCTCCGCCATCTGAGTTTCGCGATCGGGGTAAGTAACATCATTAGTAAGTATCGGGTCCACACCGTTATCAGGGATAACAACACTGTCATCATCAAGAGGAATATCAAGATTTATTTCCTGCTTGGTTGCTTTATCTCTTCTTTTTTCGGCGGTTTTAGCGCGTTTTTCCTGTCTGTTCTCAGCAACTGTATTATAGGATGTTTTTATATCTTCAATCTTCTCCTCTGCATATTCAGTTACAGCTTCAGCAGGTGCTTTTAAAGATTGTATAAGCTTAAGAAGTGATGTTCCGCTGAAAATCATAAACAAAGCTACAAGTAAAAGGATTGTAACTATACCGGCGGCAAGTTTATTACCACCTGTGAGCATAAGAGGTATTCCGCCAACAAGAGCACCGAAGACACCGTAACCGAATCTTAAACCTTCGCCATTGTATTCTTTATACACTTTATATGCATCGGCAATCTGTTCCCCGTAAGTATGTTCGGCATTGGTGCATACAATATGTAAAAAAGCAACAATCAACGTAAATAAAGTAAAACCTTCGATAACCTTGATTTTATATTTTTTTGAGTCCTTGCCTATGGCTGAAACAATGCAAACGAAACCTATAAAGAAAGGCACAATAAATGCATTAAGTCCGAATAAGCCAAAAGTAAAGTTTCTCAAAGCACCCCATACACTACCCGCGTCAATAAACACAACCGCACACATAAACAAAGCAACAAAGAATCCTATTAAAGATGCGATTTGTTTATGTTCGGGACTGAAAAGCGATTTGATACCTTTACCCTTTTCGGGAGTATTTTTATTAGTTGTCTTACTGCTCTTTTTTGGAGCAGTTTTCTTTTTCTGAGCCAAAACTTAAATCCCCTTAATTATTTTATGAAAACTTCTACTGCACCGATAATAGTAACTATAAAGCCTAAAATAACGCAATAGATACCAAAATACTTGTATAAATTCTTCTTCAAAATAAGCTGAAGTAATTTAATTGAAAGAACACCAACTACCGCCGAGGCAACAACACCTACCAACAACGGAAAAACAGGTATAATTTCGGTGCTTTCCATTGCATCTTTAAACTCAACGAGTCCACTTGCAAGTACTGCAGGAATGCTAAGGATAAATGAGTAGCGGATTGCGTTATTCTTAGATACACGGCAACACATTGCCGCAGAAACCGTTGTACCCGAGCGGGAAATACCGGGAAAACAAGCGGCAAAAAACTGAGCAATACCGATAATTAACGCAGTAAGCGGTGAAACATTAAGGTGCCTCTTTGTTCCTTCTGCAACGGTTGTGCCTAAAAGTAAAATAAAGCCCGTAATCATAAAACACAAACCTTCGGCTTTTATACTGTCATCCGAACCGAAAACACCAACTAAATCCATAAGGTTATTACCATTACCAACGGGTATAAGTAATAACAACAACGGCACGCAGGATATTACGAACATAAAGAGCATACGTCTTGTTACGGACATATTCTTAAACTTGAATTTATCAAAGTTTCTTGAGAACAAATCCTTGAAACAACGGAAAAACTCCATAAACAATTCGTAAATTGGTTTATAAAATACAACAAAGATAGCAACAAGAGTGCCTATATGTAACATTGCGGAAAATAGCCCCGACCCTTCGGTTGCCATTCCGCTGAAATGCCTGAATACGGACATATGACCACTACTTGATACAGGCAAAAACTCGGTTAACCCCTGAATAATACCGAGAAATAAGGCTTGAATAATTTCTTTCATAACTACCTCCGTAAATATATCTAATCAATCATTTCATAAAGACAATTCAATGCATCACTAAGGCTACCAATCCGGTCAATTAATCCTTCTTTAACGGCTTGTACACCATTTAAAATTGTACCAAAATCAGTAATAAGTTCCTCACTGTTAAGCATCATTTCCTTAAAACGCTTAGCCGTAACACTCGAATTCCGAGTAACGAACTCAACAACGCGGTCCTCCATTTTATTGAGATATACAAGTGTCTGAGGAACACCAAGCACGAGCCCGTTCATCCTGACAGGATGTACAGTCATTGATGCAGTAGGAACAACAAATGATTTATCCGTGCTTACCGCCAAAGGTATGCCAATGGAGTGACTACCACCTAATACAAGGGAAACTGTTGGTTTCTTCATACCCGATATAAGCTCAGCAATAGCAAGTCCGGCTTCAATATCCCCGCCCACTGTATTAAGGATTACAAGAAGACCCGAAACATCATCACTTTCTTCAACCGCCACAAGACGAGGAATAATATGTTCGTACTTCGTAACCTTAACGCCGTCAGATGAAGCATAGTGACCTTCAATCTGTCCGATTATTGTCAGGCAATGAATAAATTTACCGTTTTTGTTGACGGTAACACTACCGTCAAGCATATTAGTTTCGGGTAATTCACCATCATTTTCGTGAACATCATCTGTACCGGCACCCGGAGTTGACGCATCAAAATTATAAAAATC
Source organism: Oscillospiraceae bacterium (assembly GCA_015066345.1). GTDB lineage: Bacteria > Bacillota > Clostridia > Oscillospirales > Acutalibacteraceae > DTU089. The sequence goes on along the minus strand of SVOQ01000010.1, from coordinate 24,503 downwards.
GTGTAAATAGTTATACAAAAAGCATCACCGTTACTTAGTATAACCAAAATACCCACTTTAACTTATATATAATAGCACATTAAACAAAAAAGTGCAATATTTGTCACATTATATTTATTATTGTTTGTTTATTATTTATCAAATCCCCGTTGACAAAGATTGTGAAAAATATTAAAATGTCTTTGTTAAAAAATTAAACAAGTTTTTCGGAGGACAAAAAAATGGGACTTACTCTATGTGAAAAAATCATTAAGAGTCATCTTGTTGACGGTGAATATGCTCCCGGTAACGAAGTTGGTATAAGAATCGACCAGACTTTGACCCAGGACGCTACCGGCACAATGGCTTACCTTGAGCTTGAAGCTATGGATATCGACAAAGTAAAAACTGAACTCTCGGTTGCTTATATCGACCATAACACACTTCAGACAGGTTTCGAAAATGCCGATGACCATAAATTTATACAGAGCGTTTGTAAAAAACGCGGTGTTCGTTATTCAAGACCCGGTAACGGTATCTGCCATCAGGTACACCTTGAAAGATTCGGAATTCCCGGTAAGACACTTATCGGTTCCGATAGCCACACTCCCACAGGCGGCGGTTTAGGTATGCTCGCTATGGGTGCAGGCGGTCTTGACGTTGCAGTTGCTATGGGTGGCGGTGCATATTACATCACAGTACCCGAAGTTATTAAGGTTAACTTAACAGGTAAACTCGCTCCCTACGTTGCCGCTAAGGACATTATTCTCGAAGTTCTCAGAATTCTCAGCGTTAAAGGTGGCGTTGGTAAGGTTATCGAGTACGGCGGTGAAGGTGTAAAAACACTTACTGTTCCCGAAAGAGCAACCATAACAAACATGGGTGCGGAATTAGGTGCAACAACATCTATATTCCCCTCTGACGATATTACATACGACTTTATGAAAGCACAGAGCCGTGAGCAGGATTGGGTTGAACTTCTTCCTGACGAAGATGCCGAATATTCAAGAGTAATTGATATTGACCTTTGCGAATTAAAACCCCTTGCCGCAATGCCCCATATGCCCGATAACGTTAAATCAGTTGCCGAAATCGGCGAAATCAAGGTAGACCAGGTACTTATCGGTTCTTGTACAAACTCATCACTTCTCGATATGATGAAAGTTGCAAAAATCCTTAAGGGCAAAAAGGTTCATCCCTCTGTTTCTCTCGGTATTGCTCCCGGTTCAAAACAGGTTCTTAATATGCTCGCACTCAACGGTGCTCTTGCAGATATGATTGATGCAGGTGCCCGTATTCTCGAAAGTGCTTGTGGTCCCTGTATCGGTATGGGTCAGTCTCCCTGCTCATCAGGTGTATCACTCAGAACATTCAACCGTAACTTCGAAGGCAGAAGCGGTACTGCAGACGGTAAAGTATATCTCGTCAGCCCCGAAACCGCAGCTGTATCCGCTCTTACGGGTGTTCTTACTGATGCTACAACTTGTAAAGAAGATATTTCAGTTACACTTCCCAAGTCATTTATCATCAACGACAATATGATAGAAATGCCTGCAGAAACTCCCGAGGAAGCAGCTGCCGTTGAAGTTTACTACGGACCGAACATTAAACCTTTCCCCAAGACAACTCCCCTTGCAGATTCAATTGAAGCAACTGCAGTTTTAAAGGTTGAAGACAATATCACAACTGACCACATTATGCCCGCAGGTGCTAAGATTCTTCCCTATCGTTCAAATATTCCTTATCTTTCACAGTTCTGTTTCCGTCAGTGCGACGAAAACTTTGCAGAACACTGTAAAGAGGCAGGTTCTTGCATCATTATCGGTGGTAACAACTACGGTCAGGGTTCATCAAGAGAACACGCCGCACTTGTACCCCTTTACCTCGGTGTTAAGGCTGTTATTACAAAATCATTTGCTCGTATTCACAAAGCTAACCTTGTTAACGCAAGTATTCTTCCCCTTAACTTTGTAAACGCAGAGGATTATGATAAGATTTCCGTAGGAGACAAGCTTACACTCCCCGCTATCAAAGCTGAACTTAAAGCAGGTAGCGAAATAACACTTAAAAACGAAACAAAGAACGAGGTATACAAACTCATCTGTGATGTTTCCGAAAGACAGGTTGACATTCTTACTGCAGGTGGCTTACTCGACTACACTAAGGAGGAAAATAAATAATGACTGAAGTACAGATTCAAAACGCTCTTGATAAATTCAAACAGTTACTTGTTGAACAGGATGCACGTAACCAGAAAATCAAATCAACAAAAGAATTCAAGGATTTCAAGGCACTTGATAAAATTGTTATCGGTGTTTGCGGTGGTGACGGCATAGGCCCCATCATCACAAAAGAATCTGCAAATGTTCTTAAATTCATTCTTAAAGATGATGTTGACGCAGGTAAAATTGAATTCAAATATATTGACGGTCTTACAATCGAAAACCGTGCAAAAGTTATGAAAGCAATCCCTGACGATGTTATGGAAGAACTTAAGGCTTGTGACGTAATTCTTAAAGGACCTACAACAACTCCTCAGCAAGGCGACGGTCTCCCCAATATCGAAAGTGCAAACGTTGCTATGCGTAAGGCTCTTGACCTTTTCGCAAACGTTCGTCCCGTTAAAATCCCCGAAGAAGGTATTGACTGGACATTCTTCCGCGAAAACACCGAAGGTGCTTACGCAGTTGGTTCAAAGGGTGTTGACGTTGACGGCGAACTTGCTTTCGACTTCGTTGTTACAACCACTGAAGGTACTGAAAGAATTGCAAAACTCGCTTACGAATACGCTCGCAACAATAAAAAAGACAGAGTTTCAATTATCACAAAGGCAAACATCATCAAAACAACCGACGGTAAATTCCTTAACCTTTGCAAAAACGTTGCTAAGGATTACCCCGAAATCACAACTGACGAATGGTACATTGATATCACAACTGCAAAACTCATTGATAAAAAGCGTAGAACTGATTTCAAGGTATTCGTTCTTCCCAACCTTTACGGTGATATCATCACTGACGAAGCAGCTGAATTCCAGGGTGGCGTAGGTACTGCCGGTAGTGCTAACATCGGTAAACAGTACGCAATGTTTGAAGCAATTCACGGTTCTGCTCCCCGTATGGTTAAAGAGGGTCGCGGTCAGTATGCAGACCCCTGCTCAATGCTCAGAGCATCAGTACTTCTTCTTTCACATATCGGTAAACAGGAAGAAGCAGACAAGCTCGAAAAAGCACTTGATATTTGTATGATTACCGAAAAGAAAATGGTTATCACAGGTCGTGATAACGGTTGTACTTGTGAAGAATTCGGTAACTACGTAATGGACACTCTTAAAACATTAGATTGATAAGGGCGATTAAAATGAAAAATAATAATCAGGTTTCGGTACCTGTTATAAAAAGACTACCCCGTTACCATCGATATCTCGAAGAATTGAAAAATATGGGTGTTGTAAGAATTTCATCCAAAGAGTTATCTCAGAGAATGGGTCTTACTGCATCCCAAATAAGACAGGACCTTAACTGTTTCGGTGGTTTCGGTCAACAGGGTTATGGGTATAACATCGAACAATTATATAACGAAATCGGTCTTATACTCGGCATAAATAAAAGGTCAAAAGCAATTATGATTGGTGCAGGTAATCTCGGTCACGCAATTGCCACCCACCTTCATTTTGAAAACCGTGGCTTTGACCTTGTCGGTATTTTCGACAACAACCCCAATGTTGTGGGAACAGAAATAGGCGGTAAAACCGTACTTGATTCCGCCGATTTAGAAGATTTCTGTAAAACCGAAGAACCCGTTGTTGCAATTCTTTGTATCCCTGCAGAATACGCAGCTGAAAATGCGGACAAACTTGTATCATTAGGCATCAAAGGTTTCTGGAACTTTACTCAGTATGACCTTATGCATCGTTACGAAGGTGTTGCAGTTGAAAACGTTCACCTTGGCGACTCATTAATGACACTTTGCTATCAAATCAATAAATTATCTGACAATAACGAGGTCTGATTATGAAAAAATTAATGGATATTGATATTGTCGATATTATCCCCTTTTCTAAAGGCATAATAGTTGCTCGTAAGGATATTACACCATCAGGTAACACAAAAATTTCATTTTTTACTTACGATGTAAAGCTTGAAAGACCTACCGCAAGTACAAGAGGTGCATATCTTCTCAATAAGTTTGGCGAAAACTATGAAAAAATTGCCGAGCAGTTAAGTGACTTTATATTCTGTGATGCTGCAACTTTACCTAACAAGCACATTGCCGTTGCTTATTCAAGTGGTGAATTAGGATTATTCAACGACAAAGGTGAGTTGTATTGGACGGGTGATTTGCAATACAGGGATGCCCCTATCAGCGGTGTTGCCCCAGAGGGAAAATACATCTGGTGTGTTGTTCCTGAGAATAACTGCATTATTCGATACTGTCCTACTACAGGTAAAATTGTTTTAAGAATCGGTGGAGATTCATCAACGGCATTTTTAAATCCTGTTTCAATTTCGGTTTACGACAACAAACTCTATATCTGTAACTATGAGTCATGTAAAATACGCACAGTTGACCTTAAAGATTATACTGTTGCCGATTACAAAACCTTTGAGGAACCTGTATACAGATATATAAAGACAAATGACCGTGAATTGGTTGAACTTGAATCAGGAGTATATATGTTATAATTGGTAAATTCAACAAAATATGACATAACTTTTCTATATTTTAAACTATTTACAAAACCCAAAAACAATATTACTATTATATTGTAAACTTTTAAATCAATCTGTGAATTGATAAGGTTTTGTAATACAGTTACATTGAAGCCTTGTCTTTTCGGACAAGGCTTTTTTTGAGGTTTTTATGAAGTTAAAAGCAGAATTAATGGACGAATCCGCGGTACAAAGAGCATTAACCCGAATTTCCCACGAAATTATAGAAAAAAACAAAGGTACTGAGAACCTTGCATTTTTAGGAATTAAAACACGCGGAGTTCCTTTAGCAAAAATCATTGTAGAAAAAATTGAAAATATCGAGGGTGTTAAACTTCCATTTAATGAACTTGACATAAACCATTATCGTGATGATTTAACCGAGGCACACATTATACCTGAAGTTACCGATTACCCCATTGACTTTGATGTTACGGGAAAGGATATAATCCTTGTTGATGATGTTCTTTACACAGGCAGAACAGTCAGAGCCGCCATTGAAGCCATCTTCAGTTTAGGCAGACCGTCAAGTATTCAATTAGCAATTCTCGTAGACAGAGGTCACCGTGAATTACCCTTAAGGGCTGATTACGTTGGCAAAAACGTACCAACGGCTACAACCGAGTTTATTTCGGTGCTTCTTCCCGAAACCGACGGTTGCACTTCTGTTAAATTATATAGTTTATAAGCCGAAAGGCTATTATAAAAAACTTTTGGAGGTTCTTATTTATGAAAATGGTTTATAATATTAACGATAAGCCAAAATTCGGACAACTTTTAATTTTCGCTTTCCAACAGTTACTCGCAATTATGGCGGCAACAATCGCCGTACCCGCAATTGTTGGTAACGGTATGTCTGCTTCTGCTGCATTGTTCGGTGCAGGTGCAGGTACAATTGTTTATCAATTATTCACAAAATTTAAAAGCCCTGTTTTCCTTGGTTCTTCCTTTGCTTTTATCGGCTCAATGTTAGCGGCTTTCGCAGGTGCTACAAGTGCAGCAATGGGCTTCTTAGGAATTATAATAGGTGCAATTCTTGCCGGACTTGTTTACGTAGTTATCGCTATCGTAGTTAAAATTGCAGGTGTTAACTGGATCAACAAACTTATGCCCCCAGTTGTTATCGGCCCCACAGTTGCACTTATAGGTCTTTCACTGGCAAGTGCTGCTATAAAAGACACCGTAAGCTACGCAGCTACCGATGCTAACGGTTCATTCATTATGAATACAAATGCTTGGGTTTCACTTATTTGCGCCCTTGTAACTTTGCTTGTTGTAACACTCTGTTCAACATACGGCAAAAAAATGGCAAAGCTTATCCCCTTTATTATTGGTATCTTAGCAGGATATACCGTTGCTGCTATCTTCACAGTTATCGGTTTCGTTACAGATAATACAGCACTTATTGTTCTTGATATAGCTCCTTTCCAAGCGCTCGTAGAAAACGGTTTTGGACTTTCAACCATTTTCAGTGTTCCCGATTTCTCAATTGTGAAAGGTTTCGGTTCAATTAAGGATATTAACCTTACTTATATTACAACAGTTGCAGTAGCATACGTTCCCGTTGCTTTCGTTGTATTTGCTGAACATATTGCAGACCACAAAAACCTTTCTTCAATTATTGAAAAAGATCTCCTTAAAGAGCCCGGTCTTTCAAGAACCCTCCTTGGTGACGGTGTTGGTTCAATGGTAGGTGCACTCTTTGGTGGTTGCCCCAATACTACTTATGGCGAATCCGTAGGTTGCGTTGCTATTACCAAAAACGCTTCTGTTGCTACCATAACCTGCACAGCAATTATTGCTATTATCATATCTTTCATCTCTCCCTTTGTTGCTTTCCTTGATTCAATTCCCGGTTGCGTAATGGGTGGCGTTTGTATTACTCTTTACGGTTTCATTGCAGTTTCCGGTCTTAAAATGATTCAGAAAGTTGACCTTGAAAAGAGCTCAAACCTCTTTACTACTTCAGTTATTCTCATTACAGGTATCGGCGGATTAGCACTTGCAATAGGTAAAGTTACTATTACAGCAATCGCAACTGCTCTCATCCTTGGCATAATCGTTAACATCGTTCTTTCAAGAAAAAAAGACGAAGAAGCTGCTGAATAATTGACAGTACAGAATAATTATTATATAATTAAATAAACTTAACAAGGCATTACGCAAAAGCGTAGTGCCTTTGTTGTAAAGGAAGATGATTATGATTTATAATATTGAGAACAAGGATTTTTCTTTATCAGTAAAAGAAATGGGTGCAGAGCTTAATTCTTTTAAATCCAAAAAGACCGGTTTTGAATTTATATGGGAGGGAAATACTGATATCTGGTACGGTCAGTCCCCCATTCTTTTCCCGATTATCGGTAGACTTCTTGATGATAAATACAGACTTAACGGTGAAGAATATACTATGCCTAAGCACGGTATTGTCAGAAAGAAACCTTTTAAATTAATTGATAAAACCGAAAACACCCTTAAATTTATTCAATCAGATGACGAGAATTCTTTAAAAGAATATCCTTACCATTTTGATTTAATTGTTGAGTTTAAAATCACTGATAATGGCTTAAGCGTTACGCATACAGTTGTTAATAAAAATGATTGTGTTATGTACTTTTCATTTGGTGCGCACCCTGCATTTAATTGCGAAATCGGTGATTATCTTGAATTTTCGGAAAAAGAAGAACTTTTAACAGAGCGTATAGACCATGATTCTATCCTCATTGAAGAAAAATTCCCCGTTAATATTGATGGCAATAAACTTACAATAACTAAAAATCTTTTTGACGATGATGCACTTATTTTAAGCGGATATAAGTCAAAAGCTATTTCGCTCAAAAGTAATAACCATAATCGCGTTGTTAAATTTAATTTTGACTCCCCGCTATTAGGAATCTGGGCAAAACCCGGTGCACCCTATGTTTGCATTGAGCCTTGGTGGGGCGTTAACGACAACTATGATAAAAAGGACGACCTTTCACAAAAACGCGGTATTATGGAACTACCCCCCCTTGAAGAAAAAAGCTTCAATTGGAATATTGAAATTTGTGAATAAATTACAGTTGACTACTATCAAATAATAATATAAAATATTATTGTAAAATACGAAAGGCAATGGTGAATACTATGGCAGATAATTTTGAAAACAACGAGTACGGTCCCGACCTTGTTTCTGTTGTTGATGAAAATGGTGTTGAACACACTTTTGAAGAACTTGATAGAATTGAAACAGACGAAGGCAGATTTATTGCCCTTCTCCCCGTTTACACCGAAGCAGAAGAAATTCTCGATGATGACGGTGAATTAATTATTCTTTCAGTTGTTGAAGATGAAGATGGTGAGATTTACCTCGAACCCATCGAGGACGAAAAACTCTTTAATAAAATCGGTGAACTTTTCGAAGAAAGACTTGCTGATTATTTTGAGTTTGACGATGAATAATTTATAGTTTTTTATTTATAATATTATTCCTGCGGTGTTCGATAAATGCGACTAATACTAACCCTATGACAAATAAAAGGGAGTCCGACTTCCGCGGCGGATTGCAGACCTCCCGTCAGTGACGGACGAAGGGAGCGTGAACCCGTAGAGAGGACACCCACCTGCTGAAAGCAGGTTACTATTATCGCATCCGGCACAGCGGGGCATAAAAATTACACGGAGCCAAAAGCTCCGTGTTTTATATTTATAAAATAAAAAGGAGTGTCATTTGACACTCCTTAAATTATTATTTTTTTGCTTCTGCTTCCATACGCTCTCTATAAGCTTTTCTTGCGATAGCAGCCTGAGCTTCCATTTCAGCAATTTCTTCTTTACGTCTTGCAATTCTTTCTTCGTATTCGGATACATCGGTGTATTTAACGGGAATATTCTGTTTTTTAATAAGAATATTTACAACGATAATAATAGCGAAACCTAAAATAACAAGGAAACCGCCTATACCTATACTACCGGAATAAATCTCACCAAAAGCCTTTGAAAGCTGGGAATTGAATACCAAGAAAGATACAATACTGAGAACCGTGAAAACAATACCACAAGAAGAAAGGGTTAAGTTACGCTTAAAACCTTTGGGTGAGCAAGAAACTGCATCGAAAGGTATATTAAGTATTGCAAATACCGCAGCCAAAAGAATAAATATGATTGCGGCGGCGTAGAAAATAAACGCAACTCTCGTTAACTCGGATCCCTTAATCATATCGATAAGAATATCAATCTTAAGGTTCATCAGGATATCCATAACTACGTTAAGAATTGAGATATTTTTATCAATTGTATTCCAAGGCATATCAACGTTAACACTTGCTAAGGGAAGGAACATAACGCCAATGGGAATCAAGAAAGAAATAAGTCTTACAATTGAAAGTTTCGTGCCAACAAAAGCGAACTTAATTCTGTCGATTTTGGGTTGCATTCTGATATGTTCTTCTTCAGCCATATCGGCGTCAAGAGCCAATCGTTCCTGCTGATTATAATATAAAAGGTTAACACCGCATTTGGGGCATTCAGCTTTTACATCTATCATTCTGAGTTTGTATCCACATTTAGGACAGTTAGCCATAATATCTCCTACCTATCAATAGAAATAATAGTATCTATTGAAGTATTATAACATACATATTTTGTATTTTCAATAAAAATAAAATATTTTAAACTGAAATTTAGTTAAAACACAACATTATTTTTTTGAAATAGCAATTTTAGCCTTTTCTACAATATTATTTGCATCAAGACCAAAGCAATGAAGAAGGTCTACTGCGGGACCTGATTTACCAAAAGTATCCTCAACGCCAACTTTAACAACGGGTACGGGACACTCGCTGCAAACAGCGTCACAAACCGCGTCACCAAGACCACCAATAATATTGTGTTCTTCAGCAGTAACAATACAACCTGTCTTTTTAGCAGCGGCTACAACTGCGTCTTTATCAAGAGGCTTAATTGTATGCATATTAATAAGTTCAACAGAGATACCCTCTGCCTCGAGAATTTCTGCGGCTTCAATAGCCTCTTTAACCATAAGACCGGTTGCAATAATTGTAACGTCCGTACCCTCTTTAAGAGTAACTGCCTTACCGATTTCAAATTTATAATCTTCATCAAAAATCCTCGGAACAGCGAGTCTACCGAAACGCATATAAACGGGACCGTCCATTTCCGCCGCAGCGAGAACTGCCGCACGGGCTTCAATATCGTCCGCAGGGTTAATAATAACCATACCGGGAATTGAACGCATCAAAGCTATATCTTCGCAACACTGGTGACTGGCACCATCCTCACCAACAGAAATACCTGCGTGAGTTGCACCGATTTTAACATTGAGATGAGGATAACCTATTGTGTTTCTGACCTGTTCAAATGCTCTTCCGGCGGAGAACATTGCAAAGGAACTTGCAAAAACAGTATAACCTGTTGTAGCAAGACCTGCGGCAACACCCATCATATTTGATTCTGCGATACCTGTATCAAAGAATCTGTCGGGGAAAGCCTTTTTAAATCCGCCTGTTTTTGTTGCGGCAGCAAGGTCCGCATCAAGAACAACAATGTTGGGGTTCTTTTCGCCTAATTCTACGAGAGCTTTACCGTAAGCATCACGAGTAGCAACTTTAATTACATCTGCCATTATAAAGCCTCCAATCCGTTAAGAACTTCGTTAAGTTCGTTCATAGCAATTTCATACTGTTCTGCATTAGGTGCAGCACCATGCCAGTTAACCTGATTTTCCATAAATGAAACGCCCTTACCTTTAATTGTTTTTGCAACAATTGCAGTGGGTTTACCCTTACATTCACGAGCCGCATTAAGAGCGTTTTCGATTTCATCAAATGAATGACCGTCAATCTCAATTACGTTCCAACCAAAAGCGACAAACTTTTCAGGAATGGGGTAGGGAGAGTTAACTTCTTCAACAGTACCGTCAATCTGAAGATTGTTATTATCAACAAATGCAACAAGATTATCTAATTTCTTAGCTGCTGCATACATTGCTGCTTCCCAAACCTGACCTTCCTCGATTTCACCGTCACCGAGAATTGAGTATACACGGAAATCCGCATTCTGAAGTTTAGCACCAAGAGCCATACCGCAAGCGGCAGAAATACCCTGACCCAATGAACCTGTACTGATATCAATACCGGGAAGGCATTTCATACTGGGATGACCCTGAAGTCTTGAGCCGATTTTACGAAGGGTTTTAAGTTCCTCAACGGGGAAATAACCTCTCTCAGCCATAACTGCATAAAGAGCAGGTGCCGCATGACCTTTTGAAAGAACGAATCTGTCTCTTTCAGGCATAGCAGGATTTGAAGGGTCAATATTCATTTCTTTAAAATAAAGATAAGAAATAATATCCGCAATGGAAAGTGAACCACCGGGATGACCTGATTTGGCATTAAAAGTACCTTCAATAATACCCTTACGGACATTACAGGCAACTTTTGCCAATTCTTTTTTGGCAACAACGTCCATAAATAAACCTCCGTTTATAAAATATAATTTTTTTCTAAGTAATTTATAAAATCAGCAACCGCACCGTTATTGCAATGACAGGCAACATACTCACATATTTCTTTAATGTCATCCGGAGCCTGACCGCAACATGCAGGATGGCTTACTGTTTTTAACATATCAACATCATTATAATAATCACCGATTGCGGCGGTGTTTTCAGAGGAAATACCAAGAATGCAACGAAGCTTTTCCACCCCTGCACCCTTGTTAACACCCTTATTAACAACCTCTAAAGTTAAAGGCGATGTTAAAAAGCAATCAAAGTAGTCATTATACTGAGTTTTAATTAAATTCTGAATTTTTTTGATAAGTCCACTTGTACCGAAAAATGAAACTTTACCCCATCCCCCTCTTGGTAAGTCATCCGTTTTCTTACAAAGTTTATAATTAAGTTTATCTAATTTAGAAATAACATAACCATAAATACAGGTCCTTGTAGCAAGGTAAATAATATCAGTACCAAAAACTGTTAACTGTAAGGTTTTGTATTTTGAAAAAATATCAAGAATTATTTTTTCGCCGTCGGATGTAATGGGGTTGAAATAAATAGTTTCCGATTTGCCGAAATCGTAAATACCCGCACCGTTCAAAAAAATCGCAGGGGTTTTGATACCTAACTTATTATAATGAATCGACAATGATTGAAGATTCCTACCCGAGCACAGAGTAAAAGTTCCGCCATTTTCAACGTATCTTTCAATTGCACTCTTATTAACGGAAGGTAACTTCATTGATTTATCATTAAGTGTACCGTCAATATCGGAAACAAGCAACCATTTGGAATAATCATTTTTCATTAAGATATTCTCCTGAGAAAATCTTTAAAATAATCGGGTAAATCCGCTGTAAATTCAAGATACTCCCCTGTTACGGGATGAATGAAACCAATTGTTGATGCATTTAAGCATTGTCCTTGTAAACCGTAGGTTTTCTTAGGATTTCCGTAAACAACATCACCTGCAACAGGTGTACCCCTATATGCCATATGAACTCTTATCTGATGTGTTCTGCCCGTTTCAAGTTTTACTTTTAAGAAAGTGAAACCGTTAAAACGCTCAAGAACCTCAAAATGAGTTACGGCATTTTTTGAATTTTTATCCGTTACGGCTTGTCTTTTTCGGTCTTTAGGATGTCTACCGATTGGTGCATCTATTGTACCCGTATCATCCTTGATTTTACCAACAACAACTGTATTATAGACCCTTGTGAAACTATGTTCCTTAATCTGCTCCGCAAGACCTTTATGAGCAACGTCATTTTTAGCAACTACTAAAAGACCACTTGTATCTTTATCAATTCTATGTACTATACCGGGTCTGATAACACCATTAATACCCGAAAGTGAATCACCGCAGTGATACAACAACGCATTAACAAGAGTTCCCGTATAATTACCCGCAGCCGGATGGACAACCATACCTTTGGGCTTATTGACAACCAAAAGATGTTCATCCTCGTAAACTATATCCAATGGTATATCCTCCGCCTCAACGGAAAGGTTTGTCGGTTCAGGGAAATCAACCAAAACAACATCACCACTGACAACGGAATATTTTTTATTGGAAACTACACCATTAACGAGTATATTACCCGATTCTATAAGTTGTTGAGCACTGTTACGCGATAAGTCGGGACAAAGCAAAGTAATGGCTTTATCTAATCGGCAACCTGCAACCTCATCGGTTACATAAAAATCATTCTGTTCCATTATTACTCTCCGTATTTTCAACAGAATCTGCAGTAACAGTAACGGTATCACTATTTCTATATTTATTTTTCACTCTGATTACATCCTTTATGAAATCATAAATAAGATAACCAATTATTAAAAATGCACTTACTGTAATAAGACAATCAGCAAAATTAAAAACTGCAAAATTCACAAAAGTGGGCTCTATAAAATCAATGACATAACCTAAGCGGATTCTGTCAATAATATTGCCTATTCCCCCGGAAATCATAAGAACTAAGCAAATATTCATAAACTTTGCTCTGTTTTTATTCGTCACTAACAAAAAGATTGCACCGGCTAACAAAAGAACGGAAAATATAGTCAAAAGAACAGTGTGATTAGAAAACGAGCCAAAAACTGCACCTGAATTTTCTACATACCTGAATCGCAGAACGCCCTCGATAACCGTGAAATATCCACCATCTGAAAGATGCTCAACTACAAGAAACTTGAAAAACTGGTCTGCACCAACTAGTAAAACAGATACAATTACAGCTATAACAATAAACATATACTAACTCCCGACTTTATTTCCATTTGCCGAAAAATCCTTTTTTCTTAGGTTTTTCAACTTCATCATCAGTGCTGATGCTTTCAATAGATTCAAAAAAAGAAGTACTGCTTTCAAAACTATCATTAACGGATTCTTCTTCATTATCAGAAGTAACATTCTCAATTACAGGTTCAACAGGGGTTTCGTCAATATCCTTACCACTGTCGATATCTTCAAAACCGTCGAACTGTAAATCATTTGTATTAACGTTAAATCCCCTTGTAATAGGAATATCGGCAGGTTCATTATCGTTAACGGGTTCAACTGATATTTCAGTTTCAACTGCCTCTTCGAATGATTCTGTTTCAAGTTTTTCAAATTCGTAGACAATAACATCTTCATCGTTACGCTCAACTACTTCATTTACTTCGGGAACATCAATTTCGTCAACTGATACCTCGGGTACTTCTACATAATCAATAACGATATCTTCAACATCTTCCGAAACTTCAACATCTTCAAAGGCATTTTCAATTTTTTCCATATCAACTTCTTCTGTTACAGGAGGATTCTCTATTTTAGATGCTTCCTCTACTGCTAATTCAGGAAGTTTAGAAATCATTTCAATATGTGCTTTGTACTGTGCAAGAATGGAAGCTCTGAATTCGGCAACTTCCTTTTTAAGCATTTCGTAATGAAGTGACTCGCTTGTAACTGTTCTGTTAGCGGCACCCATTGTGTCACTTGCACTATCGTTAGCAGCAATAAGTATACCGTGAGCTTTTTCTTTTGCTTTATTTAAAATTTCTTCGGCTTTATCACGAGCCATGGACATAAGTAAATCAGAATCGGCAATTGCCTGCTTTTCGGCATCCTCTTTAATAATCTGTGCTTCACCTTTTGCTGCCGCAAGAAGTGCCTCAGCTTCTAATTTAGCATCTTCGGAGGCCGCCTGAGCATCACGAACAATGATATCCGCAGCTTTTTGGGCACTTAAAACCGCCTGTTTAATATCAACTTCATCTTTTTTATACTGTTCAAGTCTGTCAGCAAGAAGGCTTACACGTTTAATAAGCTCACTGTTTTCACGGTACATTCTTTCGTAGCTTATAAGAACCTCTGCAAAAAAAGCATCAACTTCTTCCGCTTTATATGCGTTACGTCCTGCAGATTTGAACTCATACTGTCTGAGTTGAGATGGAGTCATCATAATACATTCCCCGTTTCCACTGAATTAATAATTAAAAGAATACACCTGTGCTCTCAAGTTCGTCGAGAAGGTCACCGGAAACATTAACGTTATAAGGTGTAATAATATAAGTGTTTGTTGAAACCTTTTTAAGCTGACCACCATTTGCATAAGCAACACCGTTAAGAAGGTCAATAAGACGTCTTGCAACATCTTTACTTGCAGCTTCAAGATTAAGAACTACTGTTCTTTTTTCATTAAGATGGTCTGCAATTGCACGAGCATCTTCAAATTTGTCAGGTTTAACAAGAACAACCTGAAGCATAGCAGTTGTACGAATATCAACTACTCTGCTGGGGTCATTGGAATAAGTGGCCTGTCTTCTTGAACGTGAAGATACCTTGGGTTCATCAACCGAATAATCACGGGCAGAAGAGAAAGATGTAGTTTCAAACCCATCTGCGGTATTTTCTTCTGTTACCTCATCATACTCATCATCTGATGCGTTAATTAATTTTTTGAATAAATCAGTAAATGCCATAATATAAAACCTCCATTATTTATAAATACGGGCACCGAAAACGGCGGACCCAATTCTTACCAGATTTGAACCATGGATTATAGCCTCTTTATAATCCCCGGACATTCCCATTGAGAGAATATTAAAATCAAAGTTAGCATAATTGCCACTTTTAATTTCATTGTAAAAATCACTCATTAAAGCGAAATATTTCTCTGCCTCAGCAGGAGCATCACATATGGGCGGTATGGTCATAAGACCTTTTACCCTTATGGATGGTAACTCAGATATTTCACCAATGGATTCAAGAAACGCAGTTTTATCAAACCCCGTCTTACTACCCTCATCACCAATGTTAATTTCAAGTAAAACATCCATAGTTTTATTGATTTTAGTTGCTTCGTCCGAAATAACTTTTGCAAGTTTAACACTATCCACAGACTGTATCATATCAACAAATGGAACAATCTTTTTAACTTTATTAGTCTGTAAGTGACCTATCAGGTGTTTTTCAACACCGTCAAGTTTCAACTCATCTTTTTTGGAAAGAAATTCCTGTACTTTATTCTCACCTATTAAATCAATACCGCATTCTGTAATAGCGTAATTTATATACTTTACGTCAACGGTCTTTGTAACCGCCATTAATCTTACATCTTCGGGTTTTCTACCTGATTTAATAGCAGATTCATTAATTTCGTCACGAATTCTTTTCAGATTTTCGGAAATTGAAAAGAATCTTTCATCAAACAAGTTTGTTGTCATACAGTTCAACTCCCTTCGTAACAACTTTATCATAAAGTTTAATGTAATCAGAATCCCCATCGGGATTATCAACCAAAGTATAACTGTCGGTAGAGTGTACTATATGGATTTTCCTGAATCCTAATAAATTACCTCTTACCACATAAACACCCTTAACACCATCTACGGTACGTATAGCGGAGTTCGGTATTTTATAGCCCTCATACTCTTCGGTAATAATCTGCATCTCCTCAATACGTAAATCAGAGAGATTTTCATTCATAAGGTCACACGACATAATCAAAAGGGTTTTATCCCCTGTTCTGTCACCAATTTTGTATAAAGTTACAGGTAATTTTTCGATACCTTGATATGGGAAATTAACATAAATCTGTTTATTATATGAAAGATTAACTGTATCGTCAGTATCTACCGAACAAACAATATACCATTTAAAAGATTCAACTACACGACCGATAACTTCTTCGGATACCGCCGTTGGTTTAGAGTCAAGTGCCTTTTCAACGGATGCGGAAGTAAGTTTATCTATCTTAGAAAAATCAATTGTTTTTTCATATCCGTCCGCACCGCTTATAAAGTAACCCGATGTGTCACTCTTAATTTCGGTATAAGTATATTTAACACTTTGAAGCTGTGTCAATTCGCTCTTTAAGTTTGCAAGTTCCTCGGTAAAATCAAGTTGTTCACCAATAGCAATTTGTTTACCTGTCAATGTATCACGATAAGTGTTAGCATATTCAATTGCTTCTTTATAGTTATAACTATCGCGACACTCAAGAAAATCAACTAACTCGTTATCAATTTTCTCGTTCAAAGTATTTATGTTAAGGGTCTGGGTATTAGCTTGTCCCGATAATTCTTCGTAATGTTCAATATCCTCTTGAATTTCACTGATTTTAAGATATGAAACGGCATCATCGGATGATGCGAAAACCATAGAAACTGTATCGCCTCTGGCTACCCTTTCACCATTTTCGGCAAAAGAAACGGTAGTACCCTTTACGTCGTTAGTAATATAATGTTCATCTCGTACTACAAAACCCGTAGTATCAATAGTTTTATAAACGGTTTCATTTAAAGCAAACTGAGTTTCCATTTCTGCTTTGGAAAAAAGCACCGCCTGATAGATGATATATGAAGCGATAACGCCTAAAACAAGAACAATTGCAATTATTTTGAAACTAAAATTATTCTTCTTCAAGTCGCTCACCTACCAAAAATTTATTTATTAAATCGAAAACCTGTAAATTAATATCGCCGTCATTTAAGTCGGGATAAAACCAATGTATATCAGGGTTTCGTTTAAACCATGTTAACTGACGTTTTGCGTAACGTCGCGTACTTCGTTTTAGTTGCTCAACGCACTCATCAAGAGATTTTTCGTTATCGACATATGGTTTTAACTCTTTACAACCGATAGAGTTAAAAGCTGTTTTTGAGGGGTTACTGCCGAAGAAATTTCTTGCCTCATCAAGTAGCCCTTTTTCGAGCATTAAATCCACCCTAAGATTAATACGGTCATACAATTTCTCACGGTCATTATACGAAATACCGATATACAAAGGCTCTATATCAGACTCAATCTTATGGGAGTCAAGAGTCTGTTGAGTTATTGTTTTACCCGTGGTTTTATATACTTCAAGGGCTCTTATAACACGCACGGTATTGTTTGGGTGAATTTTTCCCGCCGCCTCGGGGTCAATATCACGAAGTTTATTGTGCATAAACTCCGCACCTTTTTCTTTTAATTCTTTAAACAACTCATTTCTCACATCATCCGAAGATGCCTCATCAAGAAATTCAGTGTTAGTCAAAAATGAATCAATGTAAAGCCCCGTACCCCCAACTATAACAGGAAGCTTTCCTCTTGAAACAATATCGTCAAAAACCATTCGGGCATCTTTACAATAATCGGACACACTGTATTTTTCGGTAACATCAAGAAAATCTATGAGATGATGTTTTACACCATCCATTTCAACAGAGTCAGGTTTAGCAGTTGATATCTGAAGACCTTTATAAATCTGCATTGAGTCAGCAGAAATAACCTCACCGTTAAACGCCTTACAAATATTAACACCAAGGGCGGTTTTACCCGAGGCAGTAGGACCGACTACAACAACTGCTTTACGTTTCAATGATATTCTCCTTAGATAATTCGTCCGAATTGCTTTTCAAGTTCACGTTTCGTCATTTCTACCATTACAGGTCTACCGTGGGGACAATAACGGATATCTTTATTAGCGAGTAATAAACCCACGAATTTTTCTGCCTCATAGGATGAGGTGAAATTACCCGCCTTAACCGCCGCACGACAAGCCATTGAATGAAGAATCCAATCAAGTTTTTCGGGCATTACGGTTTTTATATTTTTTGAAAGATAACCTGCAACTTCGGTTATAATTTCGTCAATATTTTCGTTTACCAATTCAGGCGGACACGCACTTACTTTAACGGATCTGTCGCCAAAATCTGAAACTTCATACCCAGCCTTTTCGAGTAAATCAATATTTTCAATTACGGCAGAATACTCATCAGCAGACAGATTCACAGAAACGGGCATAAGCATCATTTGTGACTCGCCTTTAGCCTGTGTTTTGAATTTTTCAAACAAAATTCTCTCGTGGGCGGCGTGTTTATCAATAATTATAAGCTTACCATCAACTTCCGCCATCAGGTAAGTGTTAAAAGCCTCACCGATATATCTGTATTCGGGAATTTCAGGCTCACTTACATTTATGACTTCTGTTTCAATTTCTTTTTTTATCTCGTATTCAACAGAAGGTTCATTATCAACCAAAACAGGCTCAACTATACCGGGTTCAGTCTTTTCAATTTTGGTTTCAACCTGTTCCTGAGCTTTTTCTTCAACAATTTTAATCTGAGGTTTGTAATATTGCTCTTTTAAAAAATCGAATTGCTTAGGTCCGTTTTTTTCGGGAGCATTAACCCTATCCTCGTGACCCGTAACAGGTTTACCGAATTCTTTGATAACAAAACTACGCTCGGATTTTTGTGTTATAGGGGCAACCTGAGAAAATTTAAGTTGTTCGCCCTTCTGTGCAGGTTCAACGAAGGCTTTCGCTTCGTTGAAAGTTGCTTGTGGACGTGTAAAATCCGAATTAAGTGTACTTAACACAGTATTATATACTGCTTCGAAAACTCGTTTTTCTTCGTAAAAACGAACCTCAGTTTTAGCGGGGTGCACGTTAACGTCAACTGTTTCAAAGGGCATATCAAGAAACAGAACACACCCCGGGTATTTCCCTATCATAATTGAATTTTTATAAGCATTCTCTAAGGCAGTAAGGAAAATAACACTTTTAACATAACGTTTGTTTACAAAGAATGTCTGCATAGTACGATTACCGCGACCCGCAGTAGGTTTAGTAACGAACCCATGAACCCTAATACCCGAATGTTCACCATTTACGGGTAATAACTGTGACGTAAACTCTTTACCAAAAACCGCATAAACTGCAGATTTAAGATTACCGTCACCCGGTGTCTGAAAAGCAAGTTTACCGTCACGGATAAATTTAAATGCTATATGTGGATTTGAAAGTGCAATTCGTTCAAGAACGGTTGCTATATAGTTACCTTCCTGAACGTCCTTTTTAAGGAACTTAAGTCGTGCGGGAATATTATAGAACAAATCCCTGACAATTATTGTTGTACCGACAGGTGAACCTGCATCATCAATGAGTTTTTCTTCGCCACCCTCTATAACGTAACGAGTACCAATGTCAAAGCCCTGAGCCGTTGTCATAATTTCAACCTTTGAAACTGCACATACGGATGCCAAAGCCTCTCCCCTGAAACCGAGTGTTGAAATAGCATCAAGGTCGGAGACAGAGTTAATTTTACTTGTAGCGTGACTGATAAAGGCTTTGGGCACATCATCGCGTTCAATTCCGCAACCATTATCGGTAACTCTTATATAGGTTTTACCGCCGTTATGAATCTCAACGGTAATCTTGGTTGAACCCGCATCAATAGAGTTTTCAACAAACTCTTTAATAACCGACGAGGGACGTTCAACAACCTCACCCGCTGCAATAAGGTCAGCAATATTTTTAGGTAAAACATTAATGCGAGGCATATTCATCCCCCTTTCGAAATTAATTAAAGTGTTTTAGCGTCCTTTTGAAGTTCAAATAAAACAGTCATCGCCTCAATAGGAGTTAAAGTATTAACGTCAATATTCTTGAGTTTTTCAATTAAAATATCTTTACCACCGGATGTAAATGAAAGTTGTAAATCATCTTCATCTGAAACAACCGTTGTGGCAATATTCTGAGAAGAATTAACGGGTGCTTGTAATTCTAATGTAGCAAGAATCTTTTTGGCATTTTCCACTACAACTTTCGGCACACCCGCAAGTTTTGCAACTTCAACACCGTAACTACCGTCCGCAGGACCTTTAACAATTCGTCTGAGGAATGTTATATCGTCGCCACGTTTCTTAACGGAAGTATTGTAGTTCTTAACACCGTCTATTTTATTTTCAAGTTCTGTAAGCTCGTGATAATGTGTAGCAAATAAGGTCTTAGCACCGATTTTCTTTTTATCGGCGGTGTATTCGAGCACGGCTCTTGCGATACTCATACCGTCATAGGTGGAAGTACCTCTACCGATTTCATCAAATACAATAAGACTTTTTGATGTCGCATTGTTAAGAATATCAGCAACCTCGGTCATTTCAAGCATAAAGGTTGACTGACCGGCAGATAAGTCGTCCGATGCACCCACTCTTGTAAAAATCTTATCCACAATACCGATTTTTGCGTATGATGCAGGAACAAAGCTACCTATCTGTGCCATAAGAGTTATTATGGCAACCTGTCGCATATATGTGGATTTACCCGCCATATTAGGACCTGTGATAATTGCGGTCCTGTTATCGCGACAATCGAGATGTGTATCATTGGGAACAAAGGGTGCTCCGCTTAACATAAGTTCAACTACCGGATGGCGACCGTTTTCGATGATTATCTCGTCGGATGTATCAATTTCGGGTCTCACATAGTTATTATTGACTGCAGTGTATGCTAAAGAGCAAATAGCATCAAGTCTTGCAATTGCTCTTGCGGTAGTTCTAACTCTTTCCAGTTGGTCGGCAATCTGAGAACGAATAGCAACAAATAACTCGTACTCAATACGAACTATTCTTTCCTGAGCACCAAGAACCTTTGACTCAAGTTCTTTAAGTTCCTGAGTAATATATCTTTCGCAATTTGTAAGCGTTTGTTTTCTTATGTAATGGTCGGGCACAAGGTCTTTGAAAGAGTTGGTAACTTCGATATAGTAACCAAAAACTCTGTTATACCCGATTTTTAATTTTTTAATACCCGTCTTTTCCTGTTCTGCCTGTTCAACGGCGGTTAAATAATCCTTACCGTTATTGACAATATCACGGAGGGTATCAAGTTCGGAGTTATATCCGTCGCGAATCATACCGCCCTCGCGAACTGAAAGAGGCGGATTATCGCATATAGCATCAGTTATAAGAGTATTAACATCCTGAAGTAAGTCAATATCATCAAAAACTGATACGAGCATTTTGGATTTAACATCCGAAATAGCGGATTTAATATTGGCTAACTGTTCAATAGTCTGACTTAAAGTTTTTAACTCTTTGGCGTTAGCACTACCGTAAACAATACGGGTCATAATTCTTTCAAGATCAAAAACATCCGAAAGATAGCCCATTAATGAATCAAGAAGAATTGTATCGGAAGAAAGTTCTTCAACCGCATTCTGTCTTAAGACAATGGATGAGTAATTAACAAGAGGTTGCTCGACCCAAGTACGCATAAGGCGTTTGCCCATAGCGGTTTTTGTATGGTCAAGAACCCAGAGAAGGCTTCCCCTTTTCTCACGACGTATCTGAGTTTCGGTTAATTCAAGATTTCGTCTTGCGGATAAATCAAGGGAAAGAAAACTATCCTCATTATAAAAGTCAACATCATTAATATTTTCAAGTTCAGTTTTCTGTACGCTTTTAAGATATTCAACCGCAACACCGAAAGCGTATAAAAGTGCGGGATTCTGTTGGAATTTATCAAACTGAGAATCCTCATCAGAAATATGAGAAAGAACTGTGCTTTTCAAAGATTCAATATCATAATCTTTTTCATTCACAATCTGATAGTCAACAGAAAGCCTGTTTTTAATAAAATCGGAAACTGATTTTATTGATGCGGCATATTTGTTGAGAATAACCTCACTCGGCGAATAACAACCGAGACGGTTTACAATATACTGTGATGCGTTGTCAGTTGCTGAATCAAGGTGAACTTCACCCGTTGAAACGTCAACAAAAGCGAGACCACAGTTTTTATCGGTAACAAAAACAGAAGCAAGATAGTTATTCTTACTTTCGTCAAGCATATTGCTTTCAATTACCGTACCGGGTGTTACAATTCTTACAACATCACGTTTTACAATTCCTTTTGCGGTAGCAGGGTCCTCAACCTGTTCGCAGATTGCAACCTTATAACCGCGGGAAACAAGTTTCGCAATGTAAGAATCGGCGCTGTGGAAAGGAACGCCGCACATGGGTGCGCGTTCCTCTTGGCCGCAATCTCTCCCCGTGAGCACAAGTTCAAGCTCTTTGGATGCAATTTTAGCATCTTCAAAAAACATCTCGTAAAAATCGCCCAGACGGAAAAACAAAAGTGTTTCCGGGTAATTCTGTTTAATTTGAAAATATTGTTCCATCATCGGAGAAAGCTTAGCCATTTTTTACCTCAGCAATTAATCAAATTTTTATTAGTGGCAACCGCCGCAACTGTCACAGCTACCGCTACAGTGATGCTCCTGTTCAGGTGAGCAAGTAGCAGGATCCTGACCATCAACGCAACAAGCAAGAATACCCATAATTTCGTTCATCATTTCGTCAACCGCATTTTTAGCAGCCTCGAATTTAACCATATTACCATTGAGCATAATCTCACGATATTTTTCTTCGAATTCTTTAGCAAACTGCTCCATTTTAGCTGCGTCTGCTTCTTCGCCTTTAGCTGCTTCGTTCTGATAGTTAAGCTGAATAAGGTTGATGCTACCGATAAGGTTGTTGAGTGCATCGTCCTGTTCATTTGCTTTTCTTGCTGCCTCGTACTCTTTGTAACGGGGGTCTTCCTGAATTGCAGCACCAAGCTGTCTTGTGATTTCAATTACTGTCATTTTTTGTGTACTCCTTGTATATAAATATTTCAACAATGAAACATTGTTTATTTTGTTATTCGCCACGAGCCGCGGCGATTTCTTCCTGGACTTTAAGAAGTTCGAGGAACCATTTTGTTTTTTCTTTCTTTGTAAAGGGGTCGGGCATTGATGCGGCGGGTGTTCCTTTACGTGGTGAATAAATAAAGGTAAACATTGAGCCGTACTCAACCTCTTTAACTAAAGACAAAGTATCGAGAAACTCCTCATAAGTTTCACCCGGGAAACCGACAATGATATCAGTAGTAATATCAACATCGGGCATTTTATCTTTGGCGTATTTTATAAGTTCAAGATAATGCTCTCGGGTATAGTGCCTATTCATTTCTTTTAAAATACGGTTGTTACCCGATTGAACAGGTAAGTGAAGATGTCCGCAGAAATGTTTACTTTCGGCAAGAACATCTAAAAGTTCAAAACTACAATCCCTCGGATGGGAGGTCATAAAATCAAACTTAAAGTCGCCCTCAATTGAGTCAATCTCACGGATTAATTGAGCAAAATTCATCCGGAAATCGCAATTTTTACCGTAGGAATTAACATTCTGCCCCAAAAGAGTAATTAACTTATATCCTTCACCGACAAGCTTTTTTGCCTCGTCGATTATAACTTCGGGTCTTCTGCTACGCTCTCTTCCCCTTACGTGGGGTACTATGCAGTAAGAACAAAAGTTATTACAACCGTACATAATCGGCAACCAAGCATTTTCGCCACTGTCACGCACTGTGGGTAAACCTTCGGCAATAACGCCCTCGCTCTCATCAATACAGAAAACTCTTTTACCCGTACAAAGAACTTTAGAAATAAGTTCAGGTAACCTGTGAGTAACGTGAGTACCGAAAACAAGATTAACAAAGGGATAACTCTTTTTAATTCTTTCGGCAATATGCTCTTGTTGCATCATACAACCACAAAGAGAGATTATTAAATGGGGCTTGTCCTTTTTATATTTTTTTAACGCCCCTACATTACCAAAAACCCTATCCTCCGCGTGTTCACGGATGGCACAGGTATTATATAAAATGAAGTCTGCTTGTGAGTCGTCATCACAGAGGACATACCCCATTTCAACAAGCATTCCTTTGATATGCTCACTATCGGCAACATTCCCCTGACACCCGTAGGTGTGAATAAACGCTTTGGGTGGCTCTACGGGAAAACGGGCATTTAAAACACTATTGACTTTTTCGGAATACTCTTTTTGTTTAAGTAATTCCGATTCACTGACAAATATATCTTCTTGCAAAATTTACTCCTTAGAGTGGGTAAAGTATATCCGAACCAGATTTTGGGATAGTCTTTTCCACTCATATTTCGTTAAAATACTCGCCAATCCGTCAGGATTAGCTGCGTTTTTGCCTCATCTGAGCGAAAAATAC
>SVOQ01000034.1 GCA_015066345.1 Oscillospiraceae bacterium | reverse complement strand
AGGATTAGCTGCGTTTTTGCCTCATCTGAGCGAAAAATACTTAATCACAAAATTCTTCGACCTTAAATGGATGTGGTTTTGAGTAATTTTGTTTGTATTTGACTGCAGATAGGCTGGCGCCTTTCAAGGGCAAATCGGACAAAAGTACCGAAACCACGCCATTTAAGGCTGGTTCGGATACACTTTACCCACTCTAATCAGAAGATTTTTAACCTGTTGTGAAATATAATCAAAGCCTTTGATAGTACCCATATTTTCGGGTGCAATGCTTTCACCGTAAAGTATAAACGGTACATATTCACGGGTGTGGTCCGTGCCTTTAAAACCGGGGTCGCAACCGTGGTCGGCGGTAATAATAAGGGCATCGTCGGGTTTCATATTCTCAATAAAGGCACCAAGCCGGTTGTCAAATTCACTGAACGCCGCGGCGTAGCCGTCAATATCATTTCTGTGACCGTAAACCATATCAAAATCTACGAGATTTACAAAGCAAAGTCCGTTAAAATCCTTGTTCTGATATTCGGCAGTTTTAGTCATACCGTCTGTATTATTTTTAGTGTAGGTGTATTCCGTAATGCCCCTACCTGCAAAAATATCGTTGATTTTACCAACGGCAATAACATCAAAGCCCTTGGATTTTAATTCATCAAGCAGGGTTTCTTTCGGGGGTTCAAGTGAAAAATCATGTCTGTTAGCGGTTCTTTTAAAGGGGTATTCACCCTCAAAGGGTCTTGCAATAACCCTTCCGATACCCCATTCACCCTGCAACATTTCACGGGCAATTTTACAGTAGTTATATAACTCTTCCACGGGTATTTTGTCCTCGTGGGCGGCTATCTGAAAAACGCTGTCGGCGGAGGTGTAAACAATAAGAGCCCCCGTTTCAAGATGTTCTTTGCCGTAGTCCTTTATAACCTCCGTACCCGAATAGGGTTTGTTACAAATAACCTTGCGAGAGGTTCTTTTTTCGAATTCAGTAATTAAATCTTCGGGAAAGCCCTCGGGGAATGTGGGTAGGGGACTTTCGGAAATAACCCCTGCAATTTCCCAATGACCTATGGTAGTGTCCTTACCTTTTGATATTTCCTGAAGTCTGCAAACCTTTGATTTAAGCGTACCTTCACCTAAGAATGAAAGTCCGTCAATTTGGGTGTAACCTAAAAGAGGCAGATTTTTTATATTGAATTTTTCTGATTTTGAAATCGTTCGTATAGTACTGCACCCTTTGTCGCCGAAATCCGCAGAATCGGGGGCTTCACCTATACCGCAACTGTCTAAAACTATAAGAAAAACTCTTTTTATTTTATCCATTTAAACTTACCGCCGTTTCAAGTGAAAGTGTCATCATATCGGTAAATGTGTTTTGTCTTTCTTCCGAAGAAAGGCTTTCGCCCGTTAAAAGGTGGTCCGAAACCGTAAGTATGGCAAGGGCATTTTTACCCGAACGTGCCGCGTTCATATAAAGAGCGGCGGCTTCCATTTCAACACCTAAAACGCCCATTTTACCCCAAAGTGCAGTGGGAGTCATGTTGGCAGGAGTATCACTTAAATCGTTGTAGAAAATATCCGATGAAAGAACATTACCCACCGTGTATTTCAAATTTAATTCGTCCGCTTTACTAACGGCGGTTTTAAGAAGATTAAAATCCGCAATAGGTGAAAAAACACCGGGAAGATTAAATGTATGAGCGTAATTTGAGTCCGTACAAGCCCCTTGGGCTATAATAATATCACGTACATTTACTTTTTCACTCATACCACCCGCAGAGCCTACGCGGATAA
Organism: Oscillospiraceae bacterium; assembly: GCA_015066345.1. Taxonomy (GTDB): domain Bacteria; phylum Bacillota; class Clostridia; order Oscillospirales; family Acutalibacteraceae; genus DTU089. The sequence continues at coordinate 17,941 of SVOQ01000034.1, read as the reverse complement.
TATTATCAACATCAAAGAAATTAAAAAGCTCGTAGGAGTAAATACCGATGGAGGGCATACCCATACCCGAAGCCATAACGGAAACGGGTGTACCTTTGTAAGTACCCGTATAGCCGTGAATACCACGGACGTTATTAACTAAGTTAGCATTCTCAAGAAAATTTTCTGCAATGAATTTTGCTCTCAAAGGGTCACCGGGCATAAGCACGGTTTTAGCAAAATCCTTTGGTGTAGCGTTGATGTGTGGAGTAGGGTAATTGTTCATATTCGTTTCTCCTGAAAAAGTATTTAAATTCGTAATTCGTAATGCTTAATGCGTAATTAATTGAAATCCGTGGTTGTTCTATCTAACTGAAGAATAGAGGTAAAGAGAACTACCCACCAAACAAGCTCTGCTTGTTATTCAATTCGAAGAATTGGTATGTAATCACGCTTTAGCGTGTATGTAATTGCCGTAGGCGTATGGCATCACTAAAGGTGTATTACGCAATCCTTCGTATTGATTACATACATAACTTCATTATGACTACATTCCGTTTTACAACGGATTACATACACGACTTCGTCGTGATTGGGGACACAGTCCCCCTATTTGCTGAAGCAAACAGGGATGATAGGACCTCCCACCACCTGACGGTGGTCCCCCCTCCTCCTTACGCAGGAGGGCGAGGCTTCGCATTACAACTACTTTATCTATAATCGGCTTTGCCCCTTTAATTACGAATTATGAATTACGAATTACGCATTATATTCTATACATATTCGCATAAATTCCGTTTTTCTCGGTTAATTCCTGATGAGTACCGCTTTCGGCAATGCCGTCCTTGGTGACAACGAGAATTTTATCTGCATTTTTAATTGTTGTAAGTCTGTGGGCAACGGTAATAGTCGTCCTGCCCTTTGAAAGGCGTTCGAGGGACTGTTGAACGAGAAATTCGCTTTCGTTGTCCAGAGCGCTTGTGGCTTCGTCGAGTATAAGTATCTTGGGGTTTTTAAGGAAAACTCTTGCGATACTGATTCTTTGTTTCTGACCGCCCGAAAGTTTAACGCCCCTTTCACCTACGTAGGTGTCAAATCCGTCGGGAAGATTATCAATGAAACTTTCTGCACCCGCAAGACGAGCCGCCTCACGGATTTCTTCTTCGGTAGCACCGGGTCTGCCGTATTCGATATTTTCTCTTACAGTGCCTGAGAAAAGGTAAACGTCCTGTTGCACAACACCGATATTTTCCCTCAATGATTTAAGGGTAACGTCACGTATATCTGTGCCGTCGATTTTTATACTTCCGCTTGTTATTTCGTAAAAACGGGGGATAAGGTTACATATTGTGGTCTTACCGCCGCCCGAAGGACCTACAAGGGCAAAGCTTTCGCCACTACCGATATTAAGATTAATATGGTTTAATATTTCCTCAGTATCCTCGGAGTATTTGAAAGTTACGTTGTCAAAATCAATTCTGCCCTCGGTAACTTCAAGATTAACCGCATTTTCTTTATCCTTGATGGCGGGGTCAATATCCATTATATCCGCAAAACGTTCAATACCCGTCATACCCCGTTGGAATTGCTCAACGAAATCAACTAATTTTCGTATTGCCGTAAGGAGCATTGACGCGTACATAAGGTATGCAACATAATCGGGAGCTTTAATTCTTCCGTTAACTAAAAAGAATGCACCGATTACCGCAACTACAATATACATTATGCCCTCAAAAACTCTGTTAACAGAACTGTATGAGCCCATAAATTTATACATAACGGCTTTTATGCTGAGGAATTTTTCGTTACCTGATTTAAACTTTTTCTCCTCAATACTTTCGTTGGCAAAGGATTTAACAACCCTTACACCCAAAAGGCTGTCTTCAATCTGTGCGTTTAATTCACCTAAGGTAACACGGCTTTCACGCATACTGTCCTTCATTCGGGTTTTAAAATATTTAAGGCAAATAGCCATTAAGGGGATAACCGCGAACATAATAAGTGTCAGGAAAATATCCATTCTTGCAAGAATTATGAATGATACAAGAATTTTTACTCCCGCTATAAAAAATTCCTCGGGGCAATGGTGGGCAAACTCCGTAACGTCGAAAAGGTCGCTTGTGAAACGGGACATAATAGTACCAACTTTGGTTTCGTCGTAGTATGAGTAGGGGAGCTTGTGCAAATGCTCGAACATATCACGGCGCATATCCGTTTCCATTTTAGTGCCCATAATATGACCCACCGACGCCATATAATAGTTGGCGAGGGCATCAATTATTCGTAAAACTATGTAAATAACGCCGATTGTAAGGATGGTTTTAGCCGTAAGTAAGGCTATATTTTCAATAGCCGAGTCCGTAATATAGCGGACAAACATAGGTAAAACCAATTCGCAAATAGTAGTCAATGCGGCACAGAAAAGGTCAAGAAATAATGTTTTTACGTGGGGCTTGTAGTAGGGTAAAAAGCGTTTTATTAACTTCGCGTTCCCCGATTTATTTGTGTTTTTCATATTAACTCCTGAAGAACAGATTTATACAACTATATGTTATCACAAAATACAAATCTGTTCAATAAACTTATTGCATATTAAACAATTGAATTGGAAAAATTTCGGTGATATAATGAAGAAAAAACAAGTAAATATAACGGGTGATTTTATGAAAACTATAAAAATCGGTATATTCGGTATGGGTCGCGGTGGCACATTTATTGATAATATTATTAATAACAATGGTGAGGTTGTGGCTCTTTGCGATTATAAAACCCAGGCAATGGAACGAGTAGCGGGAGAAATGAAAAACAAACCCGCTATGTATACGGATTTTGAAGAGTTTTTAAATCACGATATGGATGCGGTTTTTATTGCAAACTACTTTCACGAACACGCAAAATACGCGGTGCGTTGCCTTGAGAAGGGTTTGAATGTTTTATCCGAATGTGTGAGCAACGGCACTATGGCGGAGGGTGTAGAATTAGTAAGAGCCGCTAAGAAGAGCAAGGGTATTTATATGCTTGCGGAAAATTACCCCTTTATGATTTTTAATCAGGAAATGAAAAAGGTTTATAAAAGTGGTGTTTTAGGTAAAGTTTTATTTGCCGAGGGCGAGTATAACCACCCCTTTGATATGGATAACGAGGCGGAGCATAAGCAGTTGCGTCCCCGACCCGACCATTGGCGAAATTTTCTTCCTCGCTCTTATTATATTACTCATTCGTTAGCTCCTCTTATGTATATTACGGGCTCTTTCCCTGTAAGGGTTTCGGCTATGCCCGTGTTTGAGCCATTTAATGAATATAAAAGAGTCGGTACTGTTGTGGGCGACAGGGCAACAATTATTACCTGCCTTAATGATGATAATTCTGTTTTCCGTGTAACGGGTTGTGCCGCTTTCGGTGCTCACGAGAATTCTTACCGTGTTTGCGGTACTAAAGGTCAGATTGAAAATTTAAGAGGTATGGGCGATAAAGTAATGCTCCGTTTTAATCATTGGGAAAAGCCCGAGGGATACGAAAACGAGACTCTTTACGAGCCCCAATGGAATACCGAGGATAAAGAACTTGCCGAAAAAGCGGGTCACGGTGGCGGAGATTTCTTTGTTATAAAAGAATTTTTTGACTGTATCCGCGAAAACAGAAGACCTCAGTTTGACGAATATTTTGCAACAACCTGTTCGTCTGTTGCTATTTTAAGCCACCGCAGTGCATTAGAAAAGGGTATACCCTACGATATACCCGATTTTCGCAATGAAGAAGATTGCGTGAAATATGAAAACGATTACCTTACCCCAATTCCCCGTAGTGACGGTAAGGCTCCCGATATGCCCTGTTGCTCACATCCGGATTTCAAACCCACTCCTGAGCAATACGAAGCATATCTCGAGATGCTTAAAAAGGATTTATAATTTCAAATGACTTGTGTCGTTAAGGAATTTTAATTTCGTTTTAATTACACCCTTTTCCTCTAAGTAATTTACTAATGTAACACCCGTATTAAGATGTGAAAAATTGAAATTCTCTTTAAGGGGAAAGTTAAGGGCGGCAAGGACCAAAAAGGAGTTAAACGTGCCGTGGGCAACAATTACAACGGTTGAATTGAAGTCATTTTCTGCTTTGATTTTTTCGACAATACCCTTTGCTCTATTATAAGCGGTTTCGTCGTTTTCCTCACCTAAAGGCTTACGCGTAAGAATTTGTGCGTCGGGTATCTGAGTGAGTAATGTGCTGTCATCTAAACCCGTATAATCAGGGTCAGTGCCTTTTTCCAAAAGTGTACAGTCGATTATAACGGGAACATCCTTTTGATGTTTTTTAATTTCCTTAGTGGTTTTAACCGCTCTGATAAGGGGACTTGTATAGATTTTATCTATTCTTTCGTCTTTAAATCTTTCGCCTAAAAGTTTTGCTTGTCTTTCGCCGTTTGGCGTAAGGTCCGTCTCGGTAAAACCGTCACCGTTTAAGTTGCCGTATGTTTCGCCGTGGCGGATAATATAAATGAGCATAATAAAACACCTCGGATGTTTTTAATTCGTAATTCGTAATGCGTAATTAAATTTCGGTGATGCGAAGCCCTATCATCCCATTTTTGCCTTTGGCAAAAATGGGAGGGGGACCGCGTAGCGGTGGTGGGTAGTTCACTTACCGCTATTCTTCAGTTAGTTAGAATACAATCATTCCTTAATTATACACTCAAAACAATCATTATTCAACGAATTTTAATCTTTCTTGCATTAATGAAACAAAACGTGTAAAATATAAAAGACAATATACAAGAGGTGGGCTTTTTATGAAATTAGAAGAAACTAAATTATCATCAACCGAAATTTTCGACGGTGTGGCTATACATCTATTCAGAGACGAAATTCTTTTACCCAATGGTAATAAGGGAGTGCGTGAGGTTGTGCGTCATCCCGGCGCAGTGTGCGTAATACCCATAACCGATGATGGTGATATTATATTTGTAAATCAGTTCAGATACGCTTTTAATAAAGTTACTTTAGAAATTCCCGCGGGTAAACTTGAAAAAGGTGAGGACCACCTTGAAGCCGCTCTCAGGGAACTTTCCGAGGAAACGGGTCTCAGTGCAAAAAATGTTGTTCCTATGGGTGAGCTTTACACCACCCCTGCACTTATTGATGAGGTTATTTATATGTACCTTGCCACGGATTTGCAGGAGGGCGAACAACACCTTGACGAGGATGAGTTTATAAACACCGTTAAAATCCCCCTTAAAAAAGCGGTTGAAATGGTAATGAACGGAGAAATCAAGGATTCCAAAACCCAGATAATGATTTTAAAAGCGGATAAATATTTGAGTAAATAAAAAAACAACCTGAATTTCGTTCACGGAAATTCAGGTTGTTCATTTTTTAAATTATTTTGCTTTCTTATCAAGGAAACCGATTTTGTAGAATACGAATGCAAATACAACGGATGCGATGATACCGGGGAACATAAGTGTTGACGCACCGATACCGGGAACAAACACGAGAATTGCAAGCATAAAGAGGATGGGTGCGAAGGAAAGTTTCCAATGTTTCACAAAATATCCTGCACCGAGAGCACCGAAGAGAGCAGGAATAACCTGCTTGAATGCGGGCATAAGAAGGGGACTGTTTGTAAAAGAATCAAGGAAGGGTGCAAAAGCAATAACACCAATTGCAAGAACGGCGGTTGTAACAATCGCGGATGTAGCAATTGCGATTGTGGAGATAACGTCGCCTTCCTCTGAGTTTGCCTTAACCTTTGAGTTTTCCATAGCACTGATAGCACAGGGAAGCTTAAGGTTAACGATGTTACCTGTTACAAAGCTGAGGTAAGTACCGCCTGCACCGAGCATGGGGGTATAGAAAATAACCTCGACAACTGCCAATGCCCAATAAAGGGGAGCAACCTTAAGTAAACCGCTGAGAACGTAGGATAAAAATGTTTTATCGGGCACAACACCAAGGTAAAGGGTGACAGCCACGGGGAACATTAAAAGAACGAAAAGAGCGGAGATGGATGAAATTCTACCCCAACTATGGACTTTGTCAAAATATGATTTCTGTTTATTTGCTTTCTTTGCCATAATTAACCCCTCCATTCTATTAATACGATGTCTTTTAAGCTCATCAGCTTTTCGCCAATCCAATCAAATGCTGCAACATCAGTTATTTCAACTAATTTTTGACCGATTTCGGGCAAGTTGTATGCCAAAACTGCAACTGCCATAGCGGCAATCATACCTAAGGGCATAACGAAGGGCTCGAGCCAGGTGAGCTTCAGCTTTTTGCTTACTAACTCAAGTAAAATTGACACCAGAATTGCGGTTACAAGGGTGATTACCGAAAGCACGCCTGCACCGTCAAGGGCAACGTCGGCGTTACCCTTACCGAGAATTGAGTTTGTAACGAATGCACCGATAAGACCGATGAAAAGGGCGGGTGTGACATGGTCGATAAAGCCTGCAATACCGCGTTTCTTTTTGGGTGCATCGGTTTCTTCGATGGTTTCACCGTCTTCGTCTACGGGTTTATCAGCTTTTTTGTTAGTAGCATTAAGGAGTTTTTTGTGCAAGGGCTTTGCAACAAAGGGAAGAATAACAAGGGAGAAGCAAATTCCCAATGTCATAACCCAGGCAATACCTGCGTAAACCTCGGGGTCGGTAATTTTTTCTCTGATACCGGTTGTAATGCCGAATGCCTCAATTGCATTGGTAGCCGCAACGGTTTCGTATGTAATGTTACCGATAACGGAAAGACGTACCCAGGGGATAACAAGACCCAATGCAGGGGCAAGGGCAATAACCGTAGCAAGTACGGAAAGTGCAGATGGAAGTGAGAATAAAGCACTTGATGTAACAGCGTTTTTAAGTTTCTTTTTGTCGATGCCCAATTCTTTACCGTGCTTCCACGCTTTTATGAGGAAGAACAGGGACTGACCAAGTACAAAAAGAATAATTGCACCGGCTATAAGATATAAGCCCAGTGAACCATTATTGAACTCTGGCATAGTATCACTACTTTCTTTTATAATAATGAAATTATAGTTAAATTTTTAATTTGTGTCAATAAGTAATAAGGTTTTTATTAATACACATAATACCATTTTTGGTAATATCCACTACTCCGTAGAAGCCTTCACGCACACTACCGGGGTTAAAATAGTGAATACCGTCTTTGTATTGTTTCAAAGGTTGATGTGTATGACCGAAAAGCACAAGGTTGCAGTTTTCTTCGTTTGCTCTTTCCTCAAGGTCGAAAAGACCGTATTTTACTCTTTCAACGTATCCGTGGGTGGCGTAGATTTTAGCGTTTTCAAGGGTGCGTATATCTTTTTCGGGTAAATCACAGGAAAAATCGCAGTTACCCCTTACACCTATAAAGAAAAATTTATCGGAATAAGCACAGGCGAGTTCATCAAACTCTTTGTACCCGTCACCTAAAAAATATACCGCGTCCGCAGACGATTCACGGTTAATCGCCTCAAACAAATTGCCCCAACTACCGTGGGAGTCCGAAACCACCACTAATCGCAAGAATAAACACCGCCTCAAAAAAATATATTATATAGATTATATTAATTAAAGGCGGGGATTTCAATGGATAAAAACAAAAATACGAACTTTGATATGAATGAACTGATAAAAAAAGCACCATTGTCCGAAAAAACAGATGGCGTGAGTAAGGAACAAGTAGACGATTTTATAAATAATAACCTTTCCGAAAGTCAGGCAAAAGCGGTAAAGGATTTGCTTTCAGACCCCGAAAAGACCAAAGCCGTACTAAACAGTGATGCGGCTAAAGTGCTTTTCAAAAAGTTTTTCGGGGGCAAAAATAATGGCTGATTTTGATATAAACGCAATTCTCAATTCTTTGTCACCTCAGGATATTGAGAATATAAAACAAGCGGCATCGGGTTTCTTCGGAAATCAGGGTAATAATGACCCACCAAAAGAAAAGTCAGAACCCAAAACAGAAAATAAAACGACGTTTCCCGATGGATTATCGGGTCTCGGAATGCCCGATTTATCCCAACTTTCCCAACTTGCGCCCGTTTTCAATGCCTTTAATTCACAGGATGAACGGGTCGAGTTTATAAACGCACTGAAGCCTCTTTTATCAAAAGAAAGGCAGGGCAAAGCGGATGAGGCAATGAAACTCGTAAAACTTATGTCAGTATTACCTCTTTTGAGGGAAAGGGGGATAATGTAAATGGCGGAGTACACATATAACGAAATGATGAAAATGCAAAATGATGCCATACGAAGAGTGGAAGAAATGCAAAAACGAGCCCGAAAAACCGTGGGGTTGGATGAAAACACGAAAAAAGAACCTGAACATACCGCGGAAAGTGTACGGGATGAACCCCGTAGGGTAAGTATGCCGAAGGATTATCTCGAAAATCTTAAACACTATGCCGCCAATTCTTCACACACCGATGAAGAAACAGAAGTTCAAAAAGGCGAACAAAAAAATATACCGCCGAAAAAGGTTTTAAGCAATGAAACCCCTTTCGGCGATTTGAATATTGATGAAGATAAAGCACTTCTTCTGGCACTTATACTGCTTTTGTCGGAGGAGGGTGCCGACGAACTTCTCATAATGGCTTTAATTTATATGTTGACTTGATAGGTATGTTATTGTTCCCGAAGATTCTTTTGCCCTGGGTTTTTCCATTAACATTTCGCTTACAAACACGCATTTGCAAAGTTTAACATAGGGTATTACGTAGAATAAGGGAACAATAAAAACGCAACTTAATATCCAACCCATTAAAGAGTATTCCATTAAAACAGCTTCGGCAAGAAAGCCGTCTGTGAAACGGATACTCTTTTTTATTGCATCCCTGACCTTCATTGATGGGTTAAGGCAAAAGTAATAGGGGGCAGCCGAGTATCTTGCAATGGCACAACGCCACATAACAATTGAAATCGACAGTAATAAACTTATGCTTACCGAAAGCACTATGTGTATGGGGGATGAAATATTATAGGAGTTATAAACATAAATATCGCAAACAACACACAGAGCACAGGGGAACAGGAAATAAATTAACCATAAGACCTTATAAAAATTAACCGTGGTGTAAAATCTGAGGGCACGAAAGGCTTTTTTCGGTGTTGCGTACTTAAAAAGTAATCTCAACGAGCCTTTCGAACCTTGGGCTCTGGTGAAGTAAATAAATTGTTCGCCCATTTTAAATCCTGCGGAAACTAAAGCGGTTAAAAAGAAAAACCAAGTGTAAATCAAAACGCATACAAATGAAACTTCTTTAACTCCGTATTGAGTAGTAAGACTTTCCAATAATGGTGATTTAAGAAAAATAAATAACCCTGCAACAGTTAAAATCAACCGTCCCCAACGAAGACAAAAACTTCCGAAACTTATGGCGAAAAGCCGAAGATTATTTTTTGATAAAAGGTATTTTGCCTGTAACCTGATATTAGTATTCATAAAAACCTCCGAAAAAAATATCCGCAGATTACTCTACGGATATAGTTTTCACTGAATATTTGATTTTTAATCGTTTTTATGAATATTTTTTAAGTTTTCATAAATGAAATAAGGGATTCTTAAATCGCCCTTTCCCACACCTATTTCAATATGGGGTTTCATAGACCCGTGAAAATCCGAGCCACCCGATAATGCAAGGCTCAGCTTTTCTGCCAATGCCCTATAAGAAGAAATATGATTTTCGTCATATTCGGGGTAGTAACCCTCTATACCGTTGAGTCCCGCTTCTTTTAAGGTCAATAAAAGTTCCTCGGTCTTTTCAATATCATAACCCGTCTGGTTAAGGTGGGCAAGAAAAGCCAGTCCCCCTGCGGCACGTATGGATTTTACCGCTTCCGCGGCGGTCAATTCATTTTTTTCGGAATACGCGGGTTTACCCAGTCCGATATATTTATCAAAACACTCTTTTATGGTTTTGCAGTAGCCCTTTTCTACCATTAATTTTGCGATATGGGCTCGTCCTACAAAATTACCACCCGCTATTGTTAACGCCTCGTCGTGGGTTATGTCAAGACCGAGTTTTTGAAGCTTTCGGCATATATCTTCCATTCGTCTGCGACGGGAATCCTTGAGTTTTTGAATAGTGTTGAGTAAAACCTCGTTTTCGGGGTCTATAAAAAGACCTATAATATGGGTTTCCGTGTTTTCTGCTGCAGAGAATTCAATACCGGGAATAAACTCAATATTACATTTTTCTGCTTGAGCCATAGCCTCTTTTATACCGTCAACACTATCGTGGTCAGTAAGAGCAAATGCACTCAAGCCCCTCTTTTCGGCATATAAAACAAGTTCGCTCGGTGTCATTGTACCGTCCGAGCAGGTTGAGTGGGTGTGAAAATCCACAACACGCTCATCAAAAATAATTCTTTCCAAATCCCTGACGGATGCTACGGAAAAAGCGTTATGCTCACTTAAAAGTTTTTTACCCTGATGACCGTATTCCACTAAAACGCAGTCAATGCCCAATGCATTGGCGGTTTCAAGGTCGTGTAGGGTGTCACCTATGAAAATAGCCTCATTGGGGTCAATTTTCAGAGTGTCAAAAAAGCTCTTTGCTCGTTCAATTTTACTTTCCGCAAGGGCGTTGTCCGCTCCCAAAACACAGTCAAAGCAATGGTGGATATCGAACTTTTTTAAAAGGTCCGTAACCTCGTCAATCTGGTTTGCGGTAACTATGTATTGGTACACACCTTTATCTTTTAAGGTGTGCAAAAGTTCATAAACGCCATCCGCAAGGCGGGTTTCGTCAAGATGTCTTGCGTAGTCCTCGTGGAATGCTTTTGAAATCTCATTAAAGTCTAATTCTTCCGGTGGCAGTATATGACGATAGAAACCGATTATGGGCGTTTCTACGTAATTGTAGTAATCGCTCAGAGTAATCGGTTTACGGTTTTTACGCTCAAGAAGGTCATTGACACAGGCCAGAGCATTACGCACGTCATCAATTACCGTGCCGTTAAAATCCCAGAAAATATATTTATAACGCATATTTTACTCCTGAATAAGTGTTAGAGTGGGTAAAGTGTATCCGAACCAGCCTTAAATGGCGTGGTTTCGGTACTTTTGTCCGATTTGCCTTTGAAAGGCGCCAGATTGGCGAGTATTTTAACGAAATATGAGTGGAAAAGACTATCCCAAAATCTGGTTCGGATATACTTTACCCACTCTAAAGTAATTTTAGCATATATGCACCTAAAAGGCAATTAAGGATTTAAAAGAATGAATGAAATATTACCCCTGTAACGATTCCTGCCACAAAACACCCGCAAAGAGTCAATATGATTTTCGCTTTATCGGTAGTGTATCCTCTTGATAAGGGCGGCTTACCCGCGTTTTCAATCTCTTTTCGTGCACTTTCCCGTAATCTGCCCTCGGACATACCGCTGTATTCGGGTTTTACAAAAAATATTGCCTTTTCAAAAAATCCGTTTTCGGTTTCGGCTATTTCAAGCACTTGCTTGTTTACTCCTTTAAGCATAAAAAATCCTCCTTGAAATCAGTTTTCTGTAAATTATGTTGTGTAAAATAACAGAAATTTATACGATTTTACGAATTTTTACGGCTTAGAAAAAATTAGTGCATTTTTGGTGATTTTGACAATTGATTTTTTTAAAATTTCTTTTTGAAAATTTCCGCAATTTTGGATTTTGTTAAAATTGACAATTCCAAAATTATACTTTTTGTATAATAGATTTTTTTGTAAAATTGTTCAAAACCATGTTCAAAATGTTGACAACTGACCCCCTGAACAGGCTATATACCGCGGTTTTCGACATTTTCTATAATTTGATTGACAAAAAATTGTTATTGTTCAAAATATACGATTTGTTGATAAATTCTTTGAATTATACAAAATGGAAAATAAAAAAATTACAAAAAATAAATGTTCGTTGGTGAAAACCCACAAAGGAAAAAAGTATATAAAAACACCCGAAATATTGTTAAAAACATAGAAAAAGTTATTTTTGACAAAAATAGGTTGACAAAAAACCTTTACTATTTTTGAAAAATAGTTTATTGTAATTTTGGTGATAAAAATGACACAAAAATACGAGAACGGTAATTTGGTTTTAACTCTTGATGATGACTTCGATTTGGGTCTTTGCCTTGACTGCGGACAGGCTTTCAGATGGAAACAGGATGAAAACGGTAATTGGCAGGGTGTAGCCTATTCGAAGAAATTATCAGTAATTCAGAATGGGGATACCGTTACCTTTTTTGATACCACACCCGAGGATTTTGAAAACATCTGGAGTAATTATTTTGACTTAAAAAGAAATTACAGGGAAGTTGTTGCAGGATACACGGAAGAAAATATTAAAACCGCCTGCTCCAAATATCCGGGTATACGAATTTTAAAACAGGATGAGTGGGAGGCTATCTGCTCGTTTATAATTTCAGCCAACAACAATATTCCCCGAATAAAGGGTATTATAGAAAGACTTTGCGAAAATTTCGGTGAGGATTTAGGTGGTGCTTACTCTTTTCCGTCACCTGAAAAAATAGCACCTCTTACGGTTGAGGATTTAGCACCCCTCAGAGCGGGATTCAGGGCGAAGTACATACTTGACGCGGCTCGTAAGATTTCCTCGGGCGAGGTGGATATTGAAAAAATAAAAACTCTGCCCTTTGACGAAGCAAAAGCAGAGCTTCTTAAAATAAAAGGTGTGGGTGAAAAGGTTGCTCAATGCTCACTCCTTTACGGTTTCGGCAGAGTGGAAGCTTTTCCCGTGGACGTATGGGTTAAAAGAATTTTAGAGGAATTATATCCCGAGGGTTTACCCCAATGCATTGAGGGTACTCAGGGAATTGCACAACAATATCTTTTTCATTGGAGACGTAACATATAAAAAAGCCCTTTGGTTATTCGTTTAACCAAAGGACTTTCTTTTATTCTTTTGTTTCGGTAATTTCGGGTGTTTCGGGTATTTCGGGTATTTTATTTTTCGGGGGAGTGTTAAGATACTCTTTTACGAGCTTGTAAATCGCACCTACGAGGGGTACGCCGATTATCATACCTGGAATACCGAAAACTCCGCCGCCAACTACAACGGCTACAAGCACCCATATAGCGGGAAGACCCATTGATGAGCCCACTACCTTGGGATAAATAATATTACCTTCAATCTGTTGAAGAATAATAAGGAAAATAAGGAAGATGAGGGCTTTTGTAGGTGACTCGGTAAGGATAAGGAATGCACCGATACCACCACCAATAAATGCACCCACAACGGGTATAAGAGCCGAAAAGCCTATAACCGCACCAATCATAGGAGCGTAGGGGAGTCTTAAAATAAACATACCAAGAGTACATAACCCGCCGAGTATTATAGCCTCGGTACACTGACCTACAATAAAACGGTGGAAACTGTCATTAAGAACATCTGAAATGTGCTTGATTTTAGTGTAAATATCGGGTTTTAAAAAACGTGTCATAACTCTGTTTGCCTGAGCGGTAAGCTTCTTTTTGCTCAGTAACAGGTAAACTGCAAAAATCAATGCAATTACCACTGCTGTAACACCTGAAACAACAGTTGATACTGTTGAAACAACCACATCAAAAATGTCGCCAAAACCTGAGATTACCTTTTCAACTAATTGACTTATACGTGTCTGCCAGTCAACAGATGCCAATTTATCGAGTATTGCGGATGAATTTATTTCGTGTTTCTCTAAGAATAAAATCAGCGATTCAATAAATGACGGTATCTGAGTAATGAGAAGTTTTATACAAGAAACAAGTTGGGGTATTATCAGTACGAGAATTACCGCAACAAATACAGTTAAACTTATAATGGCGAGAAGCAAACTGACGGGTGTGCGTGTTTTTAAAACCGCTTTTTTTTGAGAACGCGGAAAATAGTGGCGTTCAAAGAAACTCATAAGAATATTTAAGGGGTACGCAATAACAAACCCTAAAATCAACGGGGTTGCCGCCCCTAAAATTTTAGCAAAAATTCCCGAGATATTTGACCAATAGTGTATGCCTAAATACAGGGCAAATACCGCAAGGGCTATTTTTATAATAGTACGAGTTTCTATTTTTTTCATTTTTTCCACCTGCAAAAATTATTTTGATAATCTGCGTAAAAGTTTCGATAGGGGTAAAATTAACGTTCCCAAAAAGAAATTGCTTACACCGTGAATTGCGTCAAAGGGCAGTCCCGCGGTTATCCAGGCGATTGTTCCCTTGAAGGATAAACCGAAAGCCAACGCCTGAAACGGTGCGTAAAGAACACCGTATAAAAATCCGTGAGCCGAACAAACAACCATATAAACAATAACGGCTTTTTTGGAGGACATATTTTTCGGTAAAAGCATAGTTACCGCCCAGAGTATGGTCCATATATACAAATACGGTATCCACCATATTCCGAAACCGTTTAAAAGACCCGTAAGGACTACGAATATATATAGGGGATACAGGGCTTTTTTTCGGTAAACTACGGTCATTGCAACTACAAAAATACCTATAAGATGTACGTTGGGCATAACTTCCATAATGACCTTTGATGCGTACATAACCGCACCCAACATACCAAAAACAGCAATTTCCTTAGGATTAATTTTTCGTTTAGGTTTATTCTGCTTTGAATTCATAGATTGTATCTGCTTCGATTTCGGTTAAATCAACACCCTGAGAAGCGTACTCTCCGTTTACATAGAATGCCCAGTATTTACCGTCTTTGTCATAATCAACGGTAATTCCGTTTACGGTTTTAACGTAAAGACCGTACGGTCCATCCTCACCTTGAATAAGCTCAAGCTCTAAAAGAGCCTCGCCCACGGTGGCTTTATCCGTGTTTATTTCAAAAACAGATGTTTTGCCATCGGGGTCCGTTACTTTGAATGTAAACTGTTTTTCGCCCTGACCCATTTTAACGGGAGCATTTTCCACGTTGTCGGTGGAAGGCGGTGTGGTCTCAACCTCATCGGTTGAAACGGGGGGCGTTTCGGGTTTCTCGGCACCGCAGCCTGTTGCAAGAAGTGCTGTAACCGCAATAAGCACAAAGCACAGGAGCAATGACAAGATTTTTTTAATACTTGTCTTTTTCATAAATATTCTCCTATTGTTATATTATTTCATCTTTACGTGAAAACACACACCGGCACTCGCAGTTATAAAGATGCTCCCATCAGCAAGTATTTCGACTCGGTGCACATTTTTCGCCTTCTCGGAAAAATCCAATGGTTTGTCCCCTTTTTGCGGTAAAAGAGCAAGAAAAATGCGGTTTTTGCACCTCACGGCGACGGGCTCGTACAGGATTTTCACCTGTTTCCTTGAACTGATATAGAAATTATAGCATAGATTATCTCTATTTACAATAAAAATCCCGACACTTTGCAGAGTCGGGATTTGGTCTTATTTATGATAAAGTTTTTTACTTTCGTGTTGGGGTTCACAGGTAATGTTGATGCCTAATTTTCTGAATGTATCAAGGTCAACCTGTGACAAAATAACCGTTGCGTGAGCCTCGCTACCCTTTAAAAGGGGTAATGAGTCGAATGCTTTTTTGGCATTTTCGTTTGTAACGGCACTCATAGTAAGGGCGATAAGCACCTCGTCCGTGTGAAGTCTGGGGTTGTGGTTACCCAGAATGCTTGTTTTAAGGGACTGAATAGGCTCAATAACTTCACGTTGGATAAGAAGTAAGTCGTTGTCAATTTCCGCAACCGCCTTAAGTGCGTTAAGTAATGCGGCGGAGGCGGAGCCTAAAAGGTCGCTTGTTTTACCTGTTACTATTTCACCATTGGGAAGCTCAATTGCAACTGCGGGTCTGTTGCCGGTGAGTTCGCTTTTTGTGAGGGCGGCTTTAACGGTGGGACGGGTGCTTTCTACGGAAATACCCGCCTGATTCATAAGGCTTTCGATTTTTGCAATAGCCGCGTCATTTTTATGACCCATCTTCTTATCGCAAAGGGTATTGAAATAACGGCGTATAATTTCCTCGTGGGAGGCTTTGCAACAAACGGCATCGTCGGTGATGCAATAACCCGCCATATTAACCCCCATATCCGTGGGTGATTTATAGGGGCTTACACCCTCAATTTTCTCGAACATTGCGTTAAGAACGGGGAAAACCTCAACATCACGGTTGTAGTTAACGGTTGTAACACCGTACGCCTCAAGGTGGTAGGGGTCAATCATATTAACGTCGTTAAGGTCGGCGGTTGCTGCCTCGTAAGCAAGGTTAACGGGGTGTTTGAGAGGAAGATTCCATACGGGGAATGTTTCAAATTTTGCGTAACCTGCTTTTACGCCCCTTGAGTTTTCGTGATAAAGCTGTGAAAGGCAGGTTGCCATTTTACCGCTACCGGGACCGGGAGCAGTAATAACGACAAGGGGTCTTGATGTTTCGATATAGTCGTTTTTGCCGAATCCCTCATCACTGACGATTTTCTTAACGTTGTAGGGATAACCGTCAATGGGGTAGTGCATAAAGACCTTAACGCCTAAGTTTTCAAGTTTTTCTTTGAATTTAAGGGCGGTAGGTTGTCCGTCAAACTGTGTTATAACAACGCTTCCTACGTAAAGACCGGCACTTGCGAAAGCATCCATAAGACGTAAAACGTCACTGTCGTAGGGGATACCTAAATCACGGCGTATTTTGTTGTTTTCAATGTCACCTGCAGATATAACAATAACAACCTCAGCGTGTTCCTTAAGATTAAGGAGTAACTGAAGTTTACTATCGGGCTTGAAACCGGGAAGTACCCTTGATGCGTGATAGTCATCAAAAAGTTTACCGCCGAATTCAAGATAAAGTCTGCCGCCGAAGTCGGCAACACGCTTCATAATCTGCTCGGATTGTTTAGCGATGTACATATCGTTGTCAAAACCGATTTTTTTCTGCAAATCCATAACACCAACCCTTTCACAAAGAATAATTTTATCAAATAGCCGTTGATTTGTCAACGAAAAGCCAATGTAAATATGCACAAATTGTTGGCAAGTGAATTGGATAAAGAATAAAATAAAGACAGGGAAAACCTTACCCTGTCTTGTTCTTGCGTTTTATGTAAAACAGTGCTACCGAGATGGAAGCAATAATAACTGAACCGATGAGTGCGTGTACAATATTGGGGTTTTTGGTTCCTTCCATTTCAATTAATTTATAAGTCGAGTCTCCGTTGGTACGTATTAATTGGGTATGACCCAAAAGATTACCGCCTTTACAAAAATACGTCCACTCACCAACTGTAAACTTATTTTTTTGCAAACTTTTTGCATAACCTGAATTATAGGCTTCATAATCCGGCGTTATATAATAATTCACGTTTCCTGTTTTTAAATTGTAGCAGATTACCGACGAATACATATACATATTAAGCGTTGTTTGCGTAAGCTCTATAGCAACATCAGAAGATGTTTCAAAGCTTATTTCATTAATAAATTCACCATTTGCACCATATATATCAACAAATTTTTTTCGGTATCAACACGCACATCATTTACAACTACACCGCCGGTATAGGTTGCAAAAGTTCCATCAGTTCGTGCTGTCGCATATTCGAAAAAGCTATGGTGGGTACATTCATTTTTTACTTTGAAATTTAATTCTACTGGTAAGCTATCCTCATATAATATCTCAACATTTTTTATGGTATCAATTCCCATTACTGATACATTAATTGAAAAAAATGTCATAATTAGAAGGATACACATTACTAATATTTTCAAAAAATATATTCTACTACTCATCTAATTTCTCCTTGTACCATACCAACGGCTGATAAAAAATCAGGGAACCGTCCTCAGTTACGGTTTTTCAACCTCTAAAAAAAGCATGTCACATTGTTGATATAAAAAGATCGCACGTTCCCGATTTAATGTATATTCCTTTTCACTTTGGATAATCGGAACTATTGAGCCTGTTGTAAAGACCGATATCAAGAAATCAAAATAAATATCCTCCTGAATGTTTTTATACTCTAACCAATTGTCTTGTGAAAGATTTATT
>SVOQ01000009.1 GCA_015066345.1 Oscillospiraceae bacterium | reverse complement strand
TTGTTGAGTTGATTATATCACCAATCAACAACTAAAGCAATAAAAGAAAAACGACTGAAAACCAATGGTTTTCAATCGTTTTTGGTCGGAGTGAAGGGATTTGAACCCCCGACATCTTGCTCCCAAAGCAAGCGCGCTACCAACTGCGCTACACCCCGATAGTGTAAAATTTTAAGTTTTCGTGAAGTGGAAAGATTGTGGTAGAAAAATTTCCAATTTGGTAACGGGGTCTGAAAACCCCAGTAAAATCAGGAGTTTTCAGCACTTTGGAAATATGAGAAATTAAAATACTCTTACTCCCAAAGCAGGCGCGCTACCAACTGCGCTACACCCCGATATAGAGTAAATTAAGTTTTTGAAAAGAGGTCCGGCGCGCTTCCTGTTGCAACATAGTCGTCTTGCTCGCTATTCACTTCGCAATACTCCTTGTTGCGCTACTCCTTATTCCTCACTGTATCCGCCACCGGCGGCGCTCGGAAACGTCCCCAACTGCGCTACACCCCGAAAGATATATTATTTAATTAGCCTAATGATTATATAAAAATTAATCTTGGTTGTCAAGGGTTGAGTTTTTTGATGGTTGGAAATTTAGTTTTTTATTAGCATAAATATGCGTATATTTTATGATTATTCTAAAGTTTCAATTTCGCTATCATAATACTGTTCCTGAAAGTGAACCGCGTTTGCGATCTCTTCTTTGGTAAAGTTCATTCCTATTGGTGCACCCACGAGTTTATCTTCAACATCATTATGTCTGTGTACAATAGCAATAATTCTGCATTCGTATTCTTTAACAGGAGTTTCTACACCTATAAGATAAACGTCCAGCTCTTCGCCGTCACCACCCAAAACGCCGGGTATATAACCATAATTGATAGGATAAGTCAAGGCGTATTTTTCTTTTTTATGAACATAGCCTATGGGACGGTCTATGCCTATTTTTACGGTTTTGCCAAGGTATGATTTTACCTGTTCCTTGCGTTCTTCGTATGTCATAATATGCCCCATTCATTGTTCGTTTACTATGCTTATATGTGTTTTGCCGTAGTATTTTAATAGTTTGATGTGTTCATCGGTTATTTCTTCGCCACTTACAACTATCGGTATTGCGGGAGGGCAGGAAACCGTAGGTGTTCCGCATATTTTCCCGTTAGCTTTATCTATTGGTGTTTCAATACACTTTGAATAAATAGCATTTCTTATGGTCATTTTCTGTTGACCTTTAACGAATGAAAAATTGTTATTATCTATTGCTTCACTGAAGTCAGGCAAATATTCAATAGCTTCTTTCAGTCTTGAAAAATCTTCGTCTCGGTTCTGTGCCGTTGCCATAAAAACAACAAAATCATTATCTGCATACTCGAATTCAATATTATATTTTCTGAAGTGTTCAGCAATATCAAAATCATTTTTGCAAAAATTAGAGAAGTCCGCAGTGATTTTTATCGGTTCTTCCGAAATATTGGTTATTCCCTTAGATTTTAAAAGCTCGGTTATTTTTTCGACCTTTTGTGAACAGATTTCCAAATCATTTCTGAGGTTTTTCTCTATATATTCATTACATAAATCGAGGGATTGAAGCAATAAATATGATGGACTGCTTGTTCCGTAAATGGTCATAGTTTCTTTTGCGTTTTCTGTGAAATTATATCTGTCACTTTTTGCTATATGCAAATATCCGCAACCCGTAAGTGCGGGGAGTGTTTTGTGGGCAGAATCGCAACACATATCGGCACCCTGAAGTATGGGGTGAAACGGTTCTTTCACAAACGCGGAATATGCACCGTGGGCATTATCTACAAGCAGAGGAATATCATATTTCTTGCAAACCGACGAAAGAGTACGGATATCCGTAAGTTTACCTAAATAGTCGGGTGTGGTTATATAAACCGCAAAAGGCAAATGTTCGGTTTTTTGTAACTCTTTTTCTAAAATATCCGCGGTTATTACGCAACTACAAAGACTGTTGCAGTTTTCGGGATACAACCATTCCACATCAAAACCGATTTTTACCGCGGCGAAAATAAAGGCTTTGTGAGCATTTCTCCCGGCTAAAATATAGGGATTTTTTGTTGTGCCTTTTCTGTTAATATAAGCTATGTGGAGCATAGCATTTATTGACTGGCTTGAACCACCGGTTGAATAAAGGGTGGCTTTTGTTCCAAAAAGACGGGAGGCATTTTCTTCACTTTCTTTGATTATACCATCGGGACAGGAAAGGTCATCCGCACCTTTTATTTCGGTTATATCATATTTTTCCAAGCCAAAAAAAGACACACCCTTATGACCCGGCATATGAAAGCGGGTCACATCTGATTTTATGTAATCATTTACAAAATCAATAATGGGTGTGTTCATAAAATTTTCCTTATTCTGCCTCGGCAACCTTCATCATAACCGCACATTCAATACGTTTTTTGAAAAGTTCGCAACCGTATTCGTATATGCCTGTAATTTTGCCTGTGGCGTGGTATGAGTTGGCGGCACAACCGCCTGAGCAGTAGAGTTTTGCCCAACAATCCTTACAATCGGGACGGGCGTAAGCGTTACAAAGTTTAAATTCATTCTGCACTTCTGTGTTTGTAATGCCGTCATAAATATTACCTAAGAGATATTTTTTATCACCTACAAACTGGTGGCAGGGATAAATATCACCCGAGGGTGTAACCGCAACATACTCTGTACCCGAACCGCAACCTGAAATGCGTTTGTAAATACACGGTCCGTGTTTTAAATCCAGCATATAGTGGTAGAATGTAAAGGGTCTGCCTTCTTTTTGACGTTTAATCATCTCTTTAGCGAGGATTTCGTATTGCTCAAAAAGAACGGGTAAATCCTTTTCGGTAAGTGCGGCAGGGTCAGTAGGAGCGCAAACAACGGGTTCCATACTAAGCTCCGTAAAGCCCATATCAGCCATATGGAAAATATCATTTGTGAAGTCCGTATTTGCGTGGGTGAAAGTACCGCGCATATAGTAGCTCTTGTTACCGCGACGTTTTACGAATTCTTTGAATTTAGGTACAATTATGTCGTAACTGCCCTTGCCTGAGTAATCCTTTCTGAGTCTGTCGTGAATTTCTTTTCTGCCGTCAAGACTAAGAACAACGTTGCTCATTTCCTTGTTCGAGAAATCAATAACATCATCATCTATGAGCATTCCGTTGGTAGTAAGTGTAAAACGGAAGTTTTTATTATGTATCTTTTCCTGTTCACGGGCATATTCAACTAATTTTTTTACAACATCCCAGTTCATAAGGGGTTCGCCGCCGAAGAAGTCAACCTCAAGATTGTGACGACTGCCCGAATGAGCAATAAGAAAATCCAACGCTTTCTTACCGGTTTCAAAGTCCATAAGAGCACGTTCACCGTGGTATTTACCCTGACTTGCGAAACAATACTCACAGTTAAGGTTGCAGGTGTGAGCAACGTGCAGACACATAGCCTTCAGAACAGTATTTCTGTTTTTAAAGTCAAATGCCATATTCTCGTATGTATCGGGAGTGAATAATTTTTTGTTGTCCTCAAGATATTTAATATCTTCAAGGCAAGCTTTAATATCCTGTTCCGAAAGCTTTTCTTCGGGGTGTTTTTTAATTATAATATCGCAGATTTCATCAGCACTTTTTTCTTTATATAAAGAAATTATATCGTAGGCTACATCATCCACAGTGTGAACGGAACCGCTACAGGTATCAAGAACTATATTGTAGCCGTTAAGTTTATATTGGTGTACCATTAAACCGAAACTCCTCTAAAAATAGGGGGCTACTGCATAATATGCAGCAGCCCCGATTGATTTTTAAACTGCAATTATTCCTCGCAATTGTTTTCGCACTGCTGGTTAGCAACGCCGCAAGAAGTTTTGCAAGCAGACTGGCAAGATGTCTGGCATTCGCCACAACCGCCGTTTTCTGTGCTCTTAACAAGGTCTCTTGTTTCGATTGTTTTGATTCTTTCCATGTTCAAAACTCCAATCATAAATAATATTCTCGGTAATGTTACCGCTTTTTTACCCTACAAGTATATCATACGCAAAAATCACTGTCAAGATGTGTTTGTTCAAATACAATAACAGTTGACAAAATTTATCATATATGTTAATTTATAGTAGCATTCCGTGTAAATGCATACTAACCCAAATATATTACGAAAGGAGTTGGACATAATGATGAAGTATTCAGTAAGAAATGCAAACTATCCGGTTATTGTGTCCGCTCCCTGCTGACAAAGAGTATTTTTGCGTGTACTATTCCCCGGAAAGTTTCAGGCTTTTCGGGGGTTTTTGTTGTTGTAAAAATACTTTTGCGGGAGGCGAAACAGGGAAGCCCCCTGATTGTTTTGGAGTTCCTCTCACTCGTAAAACACGACATAATCTCCGGCAAAACAGGTTCAATATAACCTGTTTTACCCCAAAAAGAGGCGTGTCGTTAACGTTTCTTTTCTAATAAACGGAGGAAATAATGAAAAAAGAAAGAAAAAAATTGAAATTTGACGGATTAAAAAATGTAATTTATGCATTAAAAATAATCCACAAATGTGCTCCCGGAATGATGATTGCACAAGTAAGTATGCAAGTATCTTTCTGGTTTTTTACGGGCTTCGTAAAAGACGTATTGTTTTTAAAACTTCTGCTTGATTTAATAACCAACGGAGGTACATTTAAAGAATACATAATACTCGTTTTATTACTCGTTGCGTCCGAACTTATCGCTACGGGTATAAACTGTTTTTCCGATTATTACGGTTCTGTTAAATGGAAAAAATTCTATAAAAATCTTAACGATAAAATCTTTCAAAAAGCGGTCAGCGTCGATATGGAGTGCTACGAAAACCCCGAGTTTTATAATAAATATAAACGTGCTACCGAAATTATAACTGAGGACCATATAGCGTATTTTGCATGGCAGTTTTCTAATATAATTGCGGGTAGCCTGACGGGCGTATTTCTTGTGATTTACGTTATTACCATAGACCCCAAAATACTTCTGATTCTTTTGGTGAGCGTTTTCGTATTGGCGTTTAGTACTATTAAAGGTAAACTTGATGTCAAAAAAGACAAAGAGATGACTCCCTATAAACGCTCAAAGGCTTACGTTAAAAGAACGGTGTATATGCGAGAGTTCGCTAAGGATATGCGTACCTCGGGTGTATTTAACGTATTGCACGCAAGATACAAAACAGCAATAGACCGAAATAGAGAGATAATTAAAAAATACGGTTGGAAAATTGCTTTTCTTGAGACGATGTCGGGCTTTTTCGGTAAAGCTTTACCCGTTGCAGTAACCTATATTTACGCCGTTTTCCGTTATGCGGTAAAAAAAGATATGAAAGTTTCTGATTTCTCGGTTATAATGACCGCTATGAGTAATCTTAAGGATGTCTTTAATGACGTGGGTGAAGCGGTGTCCGATGTGAGACGTGAGGCGGAATATTTTGGTAATTTAAAAGATTTTATGGAATATGAATCCAAGGTTACAAGCGGTACGAAAGAAGCAGGGGATTTAGAAAGTGTAGAATTTAAAAATGTTACCTTTACATATCCCGATGCAAAAGACCGTACAATTAATAATCTTAATTTAAAAATAACCAAGGGTGAAACCATAGCCATTGTAGGTAAAAACGGTGCAGGTAAATCCACCTTTGTTAAGCTGCTTTTAAGATTTTACGATGTTGACAGTGGTGAGATTCTATATAACGGAATTAATATAAAAGAATATACCCTTGAATCATTACGTGAAAGACTTGCTACTGTTTTTCAGGATTATAAGATTTTTGCACTCTCTATTGGTGAAAATGTTCTCTGTCAAGAGGTTCTGGATGATATTGACAGAAAACGAGTAGACGAGGCTATAAAAAATAGCGGTGCGGATACTTGCGTTGAAAAATTACCTTTGAAAGCAGAAACAGTTTTAACCCGTGAGTTTGATGAAAAGGGCACAGGAATTTCGGGCGGAGAACAACAAAAAATTGCTACTGCAAGAATGTTTGCTAAGAATTTTGATTTGGCAATTCTTGATGAACCATCATCAGCGCTTGACCCTGTTGCTGAATATAAAATGTATGAAAAACTGATTGAAGCTACAAAAAGCAAAACAGTTATATACATATCCCACAGGCTATCGAGTGCGGTGCTTTCCGATAGGATTTATGTTTTTAAAAATGGTTCTATTTCCGAAAGCGGAACTCATGAAGAGTTGATGGAAAATAACAATGAATATTGTCGGATGTTTACACTTCAGGCCTCCAACTATAAATCACGAGAGGAGGAAGAAATGTAATGAAAAAGACAAAAATCAAAAATGCCCATGGCGTTATATCAAACATATTTTATATGTTAAAGGTGATTTTTAAAATATCGCCACTTCTTGTAATCGGTGAAATTTTACAACATATTTTAAGCACCTTGCCGGGCAGATTAGTATCGGTTATTGGTCTTAAATTTGTAATAGACGAAGTACAAAACGGCGGTGATAGTGGCAAGATAGTTCTTGGTATAGCCTTAATGGTGGGTATACTTGTTCTTGGTGAAGTATCCACATCGGTATTTTTTGAACTTTTTGTTCACCGAGAAAGAGAAAAACTCGACTACGGTATACAGTCTATGTTTTATAAAAAAGCTGCAACTTTGGATATGCGAAAATATGATGACCCCGCATATTACAGCGATTTTATATTAGCCATTGAAAACTCATCCGACAGTATGAAGTATCTGGTGGCTATGGTTAAAGGCTATATAGGCGAAATAGTATCATTTATAACCATAGCGGGTGTAGTGTTGAGTATTGACCCCGTTGCGTTGGCGATTATACTTTTCTTTATCGTTGTGTTTATACCCTTGGGTAAATATACAGGAAATCTTCAGAGTAAACGCCGTGAGGAAGTTACCGAAAAACACCGTAAAGGCGATTATTTCGCAAGAGTTTTTTATTTACCCGATTATGCAGGTGAGATAAGAACAAGCGGTATATTCAATTTGCTCCGCAAACGTTTTAACGAAAGTGCGGACGAGGTTGTAAATACTCAGAAAAAATACGTAAAGAAACTTGATATACTCTTTTTCTTACAGGATACGGGTATTCGTGCAATAGGATTTATACTGGTATTGGGCATATATATCGGTTATAAAACTATTGTTGACGGTAGTATGAGTGCGGGTGATTACGTTGCCACATTCAATGGCTCTCTTTTAATAAGCGGCAGTATATTGTACCTTACAATATACAGTGTACGTGGTTTTACAGAGCGTTCAAAAATGATTGAGAAATGCAGAAGTTTTTTAAGCGAAAAAGAGTTGATTAACGACGGAACACATATTACCGTGTCCAAAGAACCTGAGACTATTAATGTTAAAAATATTACTTTCCGTTACGAGGGTAATGAAAAAAATATTCTTGACGGAATATCTATTGAAATAAAACCCTTTGAAAAAGTAGCTCTTGTGGGGTATAATGGTGCAGGAAAAACTACCTTAACCAATCTTCTGTTACGACTTTACGATGTTAAAGACGGTTCAATAGAAATCGGTGGACGTGATATCCGCGAGGAAACCGTAGACTCACACAGAAACCGTTTTGCGGCAGTTTTTCAGGATTTCCAGATATTCTCCGCGAGTGTAGGTGAAAATGTTGCTCTTGATACCCAATATGACGAGGAGCGAGTTTGGAAAGCTCTTGAATTAGCAGGTTTCAATAAAGAACTCCCCGACGGATTAAAAACCATCCTTCTACGTGAGTTTGATGAAAACGGCTTAATGCTTTCGGGTGGCGAACAACAAAAAATAGCCATCGCAAGGGCTTTTTATAAGGATTGTCCGTACGTTATACTCGACGAGCCGTCGGCAAACCTTGACCCCGTTTCGGAGTATGAACTTAACCACGCTATGATGACGGGGGCAGAGAATAAAACGGTAATATTTATTTCCCACCGACTTTCTACAACGAGAAATGCTGACAGAATCTTTATGATGGAAAAAGGCAAGATTATCGAAAGCGGAAATCACGATGAATTGATGAATCTTGGCGGAAAATATGCCGAGATGTTCAATCTGCAGGCGGAGAAATACATAAACGGTACGGAATAACAAATAATCAAAGGAAGTAAAATTATGGCAGAAATGATTAATCAATACAGTAAAACATTTAAAGAGCCTATAAGAAAAAGTCGCACGTCCTGTCGCGGTATTGTTATTAAGGATAATAAGATTTTGCTCGTACACGAATTGAATAAAGATGTGTATATGTCACCCGGTGGCGGAGTGGAGCAGGGCGAGAGCTTTGAGCAATGTTGCCGTCGTGAGCTTATGGAAGAGGCAGGGCTTGATGTCAGCGTAGGTGAGCATCTTTTCACTATAAATGAATATGTATTTGATGAATTGTTTATATCCAATTACTTCCTTTGTGGTGTTGTAGGGGTGGGGGAAATGGCTCTTACCCCGACGGAAATTGACCACGGCGTAACCCCCGAATGGGTCGATATTGAAAAAGCTATCGAGATATTCTCCCACTACAAAGAAAAGACCCCCGACCACGAGAGTCTGTATCTTAGAGAGTATACTGTTTTGAATAAGTTTCTGGGGAAATGAAAAAAGGACACTTGCTTATTTATTGCAAGTGTTCTTTTTAGTATAAATCAATCAAATGTTATTGTGGAAATAGTACAGCACGTTGGTCTGAGCATCAAAAAAGTATACATCATAGTATGCAAATTCAATGTCGTAATCTTTTTCAAAAATATAGAAATAATCCGAAGTATCTATAATGGAGCGGTCAAAGTTATAATTTAAAACAAGCTCATCCTCGGGGTCATTTTCTTTGAAAGTTTTAACCCAATTTTCGAAATTATCTATAAACCCATTTAATTTTTCTGAATCGCTATATGTAACAGGTTTCAAGTATTGATTATTGTTAAGGTTTGCGGAAGTATAGGAATATATGCCGTAGTCAGTATAGTCCTGAAATCCACCGTGAGTCCAGATTTCTTTATTTTCGTATTGTCCGATAGATTCTGCTACCTGCTCTTGTAAGGTTTGTGTACCCAAAACTGAATCTAAAATACCGTCCATATCGGGTGGTTTTACACAGGAAGTAAATGATAAAAGCATAATAATCAACGAAATTAATAAAGCAAATTTCTTCATTTAATATTCCTCCTTTGGGGTTAATTTAGCATAAATATGTGTAATTGTCAATATCAGTATGTTCGCCTTCGGCGAGTGGGAGTTCGAGTCCCAAAATTTCGAAACAACAAAAAACAGAGCAATCACAAATGTGATTACTTTATTTTTGGCGCGCCGGAAGGGACTCGATGGGCTCTGCCCATCGTTCGCTACGCGAACACCCGATTATGTTCGCCTTCGGCGAGTGGGGGTCCGAGTCCGAAATACTTTTGGATACAAAAAAATAAAGCAACCACCGAAGTGATTACTTTATTTTTGGCGCGCCGGAAGGGACTCGAACCCCTGACCTTCTGGTTCGTAGCCAGACACTCTATCCAACTGAGCTACCGGCGCGTATATGGAGCGGATGACGAGGCTCGAACTCGCTACCTCCACCTTGGCAAGGTGGCGCTCTACCAGATGAGCTACATCCGCAAATGCAAGAGATATTATACATACAAAACCATCGGTTGTCAAGGGGTAATTTTATTAATAAAAAAATAATTTTTTAATCAATAGAAAAATATTATAAAAGTTTTTTATAAAAAACTATTGACAAAACCATTTTTACATATTATAATTAACAGGCTTTCGGAAGAGAGCGTAAATCGCCTGCGTAGGTATGTATGTTGTTCATATATATGGCGGTATAGCTCAGCTGGCTAGAGTACTCGGTTCATACCCGATTGGTCGTAGGTTCGAATCCCACTGCCGCTACCAATTTCAACACACCTACCTACGAAAGGTGTTACATAAAAGGGCTCTTGAGCCCCTCATATACGGCCCGGTGGTCAAGCGGTTAAGACACCGCCCTTTCACGGCGGTAACACGAGTTCGATTCTCGTCCGGGTCACCACAAACCTTGAGCTTAGTGTTCAAGGTTTTTTCTTTTTTATATTCGATGATAGAAAAAACAGAGAATCGAACTCACAATCGTCCATCTTTCGGCGGTTCGCCGAACGGCGGAGCCGAAAGGGACATAAAATAGGATATTTGCGAAGCAAATCGTCAAGGCAACGCCTTGACGATTCTCGTCCGGGTCACCACAAAGCACTTGCAAAGATGCAGGTGCTTTTATTTTTATTATCTTTTTTATAATTTTTTTGTGCCGAAAATCCTTGTAAAATCAGGGATTTTCGGTTTTTCTGATGTGTCGGATTATAACCTTACAAAAAAATATTTTGATTTACATATTGACAGATTTAACAACGAAGTGTATAATCAAGTTGACATAAACAAATTGTTGCAAAAACAAGGAGAAAAAAGAAAATGAAAAGAAATTATTTTTATGATGATATTACTAACATAGTAATGGCAGAAGAAACAATCGCAAAAGAGTCAAAGAAAATTGAAAAATCTAAAAAAGGACTTGTGGTTGCTGCAGTATCAATGTTAGTATGGGGGTTCGGTGTAGTAGCGGCATGTATTCAGTCAGCAATATATTTACCCCGACCTTGGACTGATATTTTTGGTGTAATTACATTAGGGGTAATCTTTGTGGGTTTTGTTGGATGTATTGTTTCGTACTTTTTGAGTGGCAGTGTTCTTGAAACACTTAAAATCGTAGGTAAAATTGGGTTTTGGGGTTGGTTTATAATCCCGTTCCCTTTTGATATTATAACGGGTTTGGCAGTAATGTTTCTTACATTATGTGCGTTCTTTTCTTGTCCTATAGCAGTTTTAGGAATCATTCATCTTATCAGAAAAAATAGAATAAAAAAAGCGGAAAAGTTCTTGGTAAACTTTGCAGATGTCCAAGAAAGATACAATATCCAGAATATGAATTATTAAAATTTTTATCTCCGTTTCAGTTATCATAAAGTTTAGAAAATGCCCCGAATTTAAAATTCAGGGCATTTTCTATTAATAAATAAAAAATTAATATTGATTTTTTAAATTGTATATAATATAATAGTTCAGTAATATTTGCCGGTGTGATGGAATTGGCAGACGTGCTGGACTCAAAATCCAGTGGTAGCGATACCGTACCGGTTCGACCCCGGTCACCGGCACCAAAGATAGAACTTGCACATATGTGTGAGTTCTTTTTTTATGATTAATTATGACGAAGGGGTCGAACCGCCTCGGCGAAGCCGAACATAATCGGGTGTTCGCGTAGCGAATGATGGGCAGAGCCCATCGACCCCGGTCACCGGCACCAAAAAGAAAAGTCGCTTTTGAGCGGCTTTTTCTTTTTGTTCTTTTCACTTTTTTCTTTTACCTTTTCACTATTTTCTAAAACACACGACTTTTCCAGAGAAGAGATAAGAGGGAAAGGAGAAAAACTGCTTACCATACGGATTATTAATTAAAAAGAGAATTACTTTTGTGTCGTGTAGTTCTGTTTTTTTATGTTTAATGACGACGAAGTGGTCGAATCCCATAAAAAACAGACAAAAATATCCCCCATTAAAAAATAGGGGATAATATTACTTTAACTTTTATTCCTGTTTTGTTCCGCAATGGGGGCAAAAAATAGCGGTTGGGGGAACTGCACCGCCACAGTTCTTACATATCTTTGTAACAGGTGTCTCGGGAGCCTGAGGAGGTTCTTTAACGATTCCGTTCATATTATCCACAACATTCTGATACTGCTCCGATTTAAGCCAATTTCTTGCTTCAGAGGCTCTTACAGACAGAAGGGGATGAGTCTGGTTACTAATGACACAGAACTCTATAAGCTTATTGAGTTTTGAACTGTTGCGTAAATCCTCGTAGTCTTCTGCTTGAGCAATAAACAGTTCCCTGTCAATTTCGTCACCTATATGTGATGTACCGCCTGCAAGACGCATCATAGTTTGTACTACGGGTTCTGACTTGCCGCAACATATTACTGCGGCACGGTCCGCGCTGAACTCACTGCAACGCATCCAATAATAAAAGGCAAGTTTCAATGAAGTTGCAACTGCAGCGGTTATAAGTGAGCCTGAGCCTAAAAGCTCAAGACCTCCGTTTAATATTACCTGACCCATAGTGTGGTAAAGAACGTGTTGACAGGCTATATGACCGCATTCGTGAGCCAATACCGCATATATTTCTTCGTCGGTAAGGCATTCAAGTAAGCCCGATGTAACGGTTATGGCGGGGTTTTTATCACCATATGTATATGCATTGGGGTCTCGGTTAAGTTCAAGGTAAAGGGGAGGAATCTTCTCTATACCCAATTTTTCGCATATACCGGGTAACATATTATAAATGCGGGGGACTTGCTCTTCCGAAAGGCGGATTTTACTTGCCATATCGGTTATGCCAAAAACCTTTTCATCAAAAAGTTGTATGAATTTACTGCAGATTTTATCAAAGATGGGTATTCTTTTAAGGTCTCTGAGTGCTCTGCGGTCGGCGTCGTGTAAATAATCTTGGGGGTTAGCAGGAATCATAATTTCACACCTTTTAAATAAAAGCCACTCTCAATCTGAAAGTGGCTTTTTAGTTATTTTATAACCAGAGGTTAAGGATTTTTACAATGTAACGAAGGAAGGTATAGAATGCGTTTGCAACATCAAGGGCGGTTGTACCTAAGTTCGCAGTGATGTTCGAACCTTTGTCGGTTTTGCCGTAACCGTCTATTGCACCGTTATTATCCGGAACACCGTCGTCATTTGCGAAAGAGTCAAGCAAGGGTGATGCAACGGCTACAAGGAGGTATTCACCTGCGGTAACGCCCTCTTCCTGAGCGGATATCATTTTTATTATAGTGTCAATTGAATCAATATTCTGAGCGGCAATTACACCGGCGGCAGCCTTATAGAAAACCTGGTCGTCGATATAATCAAACTCGGATTTAATAACAAGTGACATTATAAGGAAAAGGATTTTAACGTCATTTTCGTATAAGGGATAGTCTTCTTCACCTGCATAGTGAGCCGAAACAAGTTCGGTAGCAACGTCCCAACCGTCTTTATAATCACTTTCGGGAATATCAATGTTGTACTGTTTAGCTAATTCCTGAGCACTGCCTTCGCCGTAAAGGGGCATATTGAGAACATCGTTGAATGTATCAACAACATCTCTTACGAGAGTGTAATAAATATCACCGGGCTTGATGCCTAACTGCTCATCCTGGAAACCGCGTTCAAGTCTGTATTCAACACCGTTTTTAAGGTACTGTTTTGCAAAGGCATTAAGACCTTTGTTCATTTCGGCAATCTGCTCGTCGGAATAACCGTCAACAGCCTCAACGAGAGCATCTGTATCAATTGAATCAACAGTTCTTGCTTCGTAGGTGATAGTATCTTCGCTCATTTCAATATATCTGTACTGAAGGGGATACATTGTGAGTGAAGTTGTAGCAAAGTCAGAAATGGTATTTCCCTCGGGGGATGTGTGAGTTGTAGCGTCACTGCAATGCTCGTGACCTGAGAAAACAAGCTTGATGCCTGCATCAGCCCATTTGTTAGCTGTTGCGGTATGATTTCTGATAATGAAATCGTGGCTGAGAACTCTTTGCATAGGCAAATGGTCAAGAAGATTGTGATGCATCATGAGGATGGGATATCTGCCATCATCATAAGCTTTCTGAGCTTCGTCAATAACCCACTGAACTTTATGGTCGGTCATACCGTCTTCGGTTGATTTGGAGGGGTCATTACTATCAAGGGCAATGAGGCGGTATTTGTCACCAAGGTTTGCGGTATATGATAATCCGTCCGTTGTGATAGCCCGGTCGTAACCGAAATCAGCATAAATTTCTTTGAATTTTGCTGCATCGGTAACACAGTATTCACCAAGGTTACCGTAGTCATGGTTACCGGGTATTACATAAACCTGTTTGCCTGAAGTTTCTTCAAAGTTTTTGAACTTTTCAGCAACAGCAAGGTGTTCTTCCATGATGCTTTTGCCATTGTCGGCAATATCACCTGCAACAAGAAGGAAATCTATGTTGTCGTCTTCTGCAACCTGACGGAGCATTTCGTCGATAATAAGACCGCTTTCATTTTCCATTGCGGCACGTCTGTTTGCGTAGCCGTAGATGGGATCTTCGGAGAACCACTCTAATTCTTCATCGGGAACATTGTAGTGTAGATCTGATGCTACTGCATAAGAAATATCAACATCACTTGAAGCGGCACTTACGCCAACAACACAAGCCGACATAATAAGAGTAAGAGAGAGAATGATTGCGATTGTTTTTTTCACAAAATCACCTACTAATTAAATATTAAAATAAATTTAACATTTTTTAACTGCTATGTCAATAAAAAATAACCACATCCGCAATAAAGGGATGTGGTTAAATGAGTAAACTGCAATTATCTTTGTACGCGTCCTGAACCGTCGCCACCGGCAAGTTTTTCAACTTCGCCAACGCCGATTCTGTTGAAGTCACCCTCAATAGAGTGCTTGAGTGCGGATGCAGCAACTGCAAATTCAATTGCGGACTGTGTATCCTTGCCACTGAGAAGTGCGTAGATAAGACCGCCACCGAAACTGTCACCGCCACCTACACGGTCAACAATGTGAAGGTGATATTCTTTTGAGAAACAGTAGTTTTCGCCGTCGTAGAGCATAGCTGCCCAGTCATTGTCGTTAGCGGAAATTGAACTTCTTAATGTGATAGCAACTTTTTCAAAGCCGAATTTATCTGCAAGCTGTTTTGCAACGGATTTGTAGCCCTCTTTGTTGAGTTTACCACCGTAAATGTCGGTGTTTTCTGCCTCAATACCGAAAACGTCTTTTGCATCTTCTTCGTTAGAAATGCAAACGTCAACATATTTGCAAAGCTCGGTCATTGCTTCACGTGCTTCGGCTCTTGTCCAGAGTTTACCGCGATAGTTAAGGTCGCAGGAGATTTTAACGCCCTTTGCCTTTGCGGCAATACAAGCCTCTTTGCAGATTTCAACAAGGTTCTTGCCTAAAGCGGGAGTAATACCTGTGAAGTGGAACCAGTCCGCACCCTCAAAGATTTCATCCCAGTTAAAGTCAGAAGCACAAGCTTCCTGAATAGCTGAATGAGCGCGGTCATAAATACAAACGCTACCACGCTGTGAAGCACCTTTTTCGAGGAAGTAGATACCTACTCTGTCACCGCCACGAGCAATTTTTGATGTATCAACACCAAAATAACGGAGTGAATTTACTGCTGCCTGACCGATAGCGTGAGTGGGGAGCTTTGTAACGTATACCGATTCCATACCATAGTTAGCAAGGGAAACTGCAACGTTAGCTTCACCGCCACCGAAAGTAGCCTGAAGTTGGTCGTCCTGGAAGAAACGATAATATCCGTTAGGTGCAAGGCGAAGCATAATTTCGCCGAATGTAACAACTTTAGCCATTATGAACGTGCCTCCTTAACAATTTCAACAGATTTTTTACAAAGATCAATAATTTCGTCCCATTTCTGGTTATCAATAAGGTCCGCGGTAACCATATATGAACCGCCACAAGCGGCTATTACGGGGCAGGAAAGGTAATCTTTAAGGTTATTAAGACCGATACCGCCCGTGGGCATTACTTTAAACATGGGGAAGGGAGCACTCATAGCCTTGATTTTTGCAAGACCGCCTGACTGCTCAGCGGGGAAGAATTTAAGAACATCAAGACCGAGTCTGTAAGCGGTATGATAATCTGTGGGTGTAGTACAACCTGCGTAGATAGGAATGTTCTTTTCCTGACAGTATTTAACGATGTACTCGTCAAGACCGGGTGTAACAATAAATTTTGCACCCGCTTCAATAGCTTCGTCAACCTGAGCGGTTGTGAGTACAGTACCTGCACCAACGAGCATTTCAGGAACATTTTCACTCATAAGTTTAATTGCGGTTGCCGCACCTGCTGCACGGAAGGTAACCTCGGCAACAGGAACACCGCCCTTTACAAGAGCTTCGGCAAGAGCAACGGAATCTCTTTCGGGGTTGTTAAGTTTAATAACCGGAACTACACCGATTGACATAATTTTTTCAGAAATAGCGTTCATTTTTATATCCTCCCAATTATTTATTGAGTGCTTTTTCACAAGCTTCAAAAAGACCATTGATATAGGTTGCACCTAAAGCACGGTCGTAAAGACCATAGCCGGGTTTACCTGTTTCGCCCCATATCATTCTACCGTGGTCGGGTCTTACGTAACCGTCGAAGTCTGTTTCAACAAGGGCTTTAACAATTTCATACATATCAAGGCTACCGCATTTTGAAAGGTGACCCTGCTCTTCAAAACTTCCGTCGGGAAGAACAAGTACCTGACGGATGTGCATAAATGCAATTCTGTCCATAGCACTGTATTTACGTACCATTTTAACAATATCATTTGTTGCGGCACAACCGAGGGAGCCTGTGCAAAGGCAAAGGGAGTTTGCGGGGCTGTCAACAATTGCGAGCATTCTGTCAAGATTTTCTTCGCAGGTGATAATTCTCGGAATACCGAAAATAGGATAGGGCGGGTCGTCAGGGTGTATAGCCATTCTTACGCCACATTCCTCAGCAACGGGAATAACCTTTTTGAGGAATTTTTCAAGGTTAGCCCAAAGACCTTCTTCACCAAGCTCACCGTAAGCGGAAATAAGCTCACGTACTTCTTCCTGAGTGTAGCTTGAATCCCAACCGGGAAGGTGAATATCATCCTTAAGGGGGTCAAGACCCTTCATCTGCTCCCAGTACATTACAAGACTTGTAGAGCCGTCGGGAGCTTCTTTGTCCAGCTGGGTACGTGTCCAGTCAAAAACGGGCATAAAGTTATAAGTTACGCATTTAATACCGTATTTTGCACAACGGCGGATGTTTTCGCAGTAAACATCAATAAGCTCGTCAACATTATCTCTGCCAAGTTTTATATTTTCGTGAACGGGAATGGACTCAACAATATCAAAAAGAAGGTTGTTGTCCTCGCACTGCTTTTTCATTTTTGCAATGCTTTCCTCGGGCCATACTTCACCGGGCTTAACATCGTAAACTGCACTTACAACGCTACGCATATTGGGAATCTGGCTTATATACTGAAGTGAAATAGGGTCGGTATCGCCATACCAACGGAATGACATTTTCATAAGAGGAAACCTCCCTGTAAAATTTGTATTTGCATTCTATTACATTATAAGTATAACACGGCATTTTTACAATATAAATTGTATATATTGTTTGACATATTGTAATAGTTGCGGTAATATATAAATAATCGGATATTAAATTTTTATCATTGTAGGTGAAATTATGCAGTCTAAGACTCAAAGTTTTCAGACTCGTCAGAATATGGAAAAAAGCACCTTTGAGGTTTTTCGTTATCGTGACCCGAAGCCCGAGGGTGTTGCGGTGCACCACCACGATTTTTATGAAATATATTTTTTCTTAAGCGGTGAGGTTGAGTACAGGGTAGAGGGTAAAACCTATTTATTAAAACCCGGTGATTTGCTCCTTATAAATCCCCGTGAATTACACCAACCCATAGTAAAACCCGGTTGCGTTTATGAGAGAATTGTTCTGTGGATTGATAAATCATATATCGAAAGCTTCGGAAATGGCGAAAACACCCTTACAAAATGCTTCGATATACAGTCTCCGACGCATACTAATATATTAAGACCTACGGGTATTCAACGAACAAACATAACCGAGCTTCTTGAGAATATGATAAATGAGTGCTACGGTGACGATTACGGTAACGAGCTGAGTGCAACGGGTGTGTTTTTACAGTTTATGGTGGAAATAAACCGCCTTGCATTGCAAAAAGAGGGGAATGCCGAGCCTGTTAAAGATACCTTACTTGTTACAAAGGTGCTTAGTTTTATAAATGAAAATTACAATGAAGACTTGTCATTGGAAAGTATTGCCCGTAAATTTTTCGTAAGTAAGTATCACCTTTCCCACGAATTTACCCGCTCCGTAGGTACAAGCGTATACAGATATATAATGCTTAAAAGACTACTGAATGCCAAGGAGCTTTTATCCCAGGGGGTAGCACCGGGCGTAGTTTACCACAAATGCGGATTTCAGGACTACGCCAACTTTTACAGAGCGTTTAAAGCGGAGTACGGTGTAAGCCCGAAAGAATTCGTAATGCGTAATTCGTAATTAAAGGGGCACTTCGCACCACATAAAATATAACTATAACCGACCTTTTGAGAGGGTCGGTTAATTTTTTTGGAAAAATTTATGTCAAAAACAGACTTTTTTTACACTATATAACAGAAAGAGATTTTTTAATAGCAATCAAATGTCAAGAAAATGCAAACGGAGGTTTTTTTATGAAGAGATTTCTAAGCTTTCTTTTATGCGGTGTGCTTATAATAGGGGGCTTACCCGTTTTTGCTCAGGCAACCGAAAGCACGGAAAATGAAGTATCGCTTGAAGAATTTACCAATCAGTTGAGCGATATGATTGAGGAATATGATACAGATACAATAGAGCCTGAGGAGTATGCCGTAAATTCAGTGGAGTCTTTTTCTGTCTGTGCAGACGAAGAAGACGAAACTGAGGAACCTGCAAGTTATTCAACAGACCGAC
Organism: Oscillospiraceae bacterium; assembly: GCA_015066345.1. Lineage (GTDB taxonomy): Bacteria > Bacillota > Clostridia > Oscillospirales > Acutalibacteraceae > DTU089. The sequence goes on along the minus strand of SVOQ01000009.1, from coordinate 70,158 downwards.
TTATAGTCAAAGCTGAGGGTGATATTGATACTCTTGACGCCGTGGCTTATATAGAGGGCTATAACGATTTGCATATTCTGCAGTTTGATGACAATAAATCTGCTACGGAAGCCCTCGAATATTATGAAAACTGCAAGGATGTTGAATACGTTCAGGAGGATGAGGTAAACAGATTTACAAATTTTACAATCATCGAAAAGCTTACGAATTCCGAAATTATGGAAGTAATGGCGGATGATGGTGATACTCTTGGCTTTACTCAGCTTCGTCAGAAAATTAAGGAATCAGGAGTAAACTACACTCGTAAGCTTACAGTTGCAGTTGTTGATACGGGAATTGCATACGACCACGACTTGTTAAAGGATAGGGTTGACCCCAACGGTTTTAATGCAATTGACAGTACAGCCTCTTGTTATGACGACAACGGACACGGAACTCACGTTTCGGGTATTATTGCTGTTAATACACTTGAAAATGTTACAATTAAGCCGTATAAGGTTCTTAATTCGAAGGGTGAGGGAACAGTATCACAGGTGGTTATGGGCATCGAAGCTGCAGTAGCAGATGGTGTTGATGTTATAAATATGAGCTTGGGTATGGATGGTAAGAGTCCGGCAATAAGTGATGCTTTAGCCAAGGCACATAATCTTGGCATAATACTTGTTGCCTCAGCAGGAAACGATTGTTCATATTTGGATTATCAATTCTATACTCCTGCCTGTTGCGATAATGTTATTACTGTTATGGCATACGATCATTGGATGCAACGAAAAACAGGCTTTTCTAATTATGGCTCAGCATGTGAAACTGCCGCCATTGGTGAAGCAGTTACGAGCACTTTTCTTAATAATAGCTTCGCATATGCAGACGGCACATCAATGGCGGCACCATTTGTAAGTGCAGCGGTAACCTACCTTATTCTTGATAAGCCCTCAATAACCTATGATGAAATTGTCAAAAAAATTGATGAATTTGAATACCGTGAGGGTATGTATCTTGAATTTATCCTTGATGAGCATATACCACAAGTTCCGACTCCCGTATTAAGCGTAGATTCTTGTGAATTTGATGAAGAATTCTATCTGGAAATGACTTGTTCCGATCCTGATGCTTATATATTATATACATTTTCAACCACAACTCTCAATACATCTGTATATGACTATGAGGAACCGATACAAATCAAGTATGACACAGTTATTACTGCCTATGCCCAAAGAAAGGGTAAAAAGCGAAGTGAAACAATAACCGTAAATTATAAAAGACTTTTCCTGAATGAAGAAGACAAATATGCTATAGATTCCGAAGGAACCATAACGAAATATTACGGAGAAAACACAGAAAATAATACATACATTATTGTCCCGGACACTATAAACGGTATCACACCTACTGCCATAGGAACATCCGTTTTCAGCGGTTTTACCCATATTAAAAATATTATACTTCCTGATACAGTAACAAAAATCAAAGAAAGAGCATTTCGTAACTGCACCTCACTTGAACACATAACGGCACAGGGGGTAACCCAACTTGGGCAGGAATCTTTTTACAACTGCAGTAATATTAAAGAGTTTATCGGCAATAATGTTGCGGAAGTCGGCAATTATGCATTTAAAGCCTCTTCCATACCATACATAAACTTCCAAAATGTTACATATATTGGTAAAAGTGCTTTCCAAGGCTGTACTGGAATACAACGAATTGCTTCGGATACGTTAACATCTATAGGAGAAACCGCATTTCAAGGAAGCTCCGTAAAATATGTGGAGTTGCCTTTGATAACCTTGGTCGGAGAAAATGCATTTGAAAAGTGTAAAAATCTTGAAACGGTAATTGTTCCTAATGCAGCACACATTCGTCAATATGCTTTCAACGAATGCACTTCATTAAAAGAAATAAATGCGGAAAAGGCAACATCTGTAGCTAAGAATACTTTTTATAACTGCATAAATCTTAATACCGCAAAGCTTCCTGTTCTTAAATACGTTAATTCTCACAGCTTCTACAATTGTAACTCATTGAAGGATTTCTCCTCACCGCTCGTAAACAAAATATATGAAAGCGGCTTTGAAAACTGCACAAGTCTTGAAAATGTAAATTACCAATACCTTACACATCTTTCGGACTATGCTTTCAAAGGTTGTACAGCTTTAAAAAATGTTAATCTTCCTACTTTGGAAAGTTTAGGCAAAGATGCTTTTGCAGGTTGCTCGTCACTAAACGAAGTCTGGATTAAAGGTGACGTTACAGTCGAAGCAGGTGCTTTCGAAACGGATTTCAGTGCAAATAAAGTTATCCTTGACAATGCTATATCTATAAATGATTTACCCGAAAACATTCCTACGGCATTACCGTTATCCGTTACAAGCATTGAAGATACGGATTTTGAAAATGTTATAGTCTACGGTTCAAAGGGTAGTTTCGGTGAAACCTGGGCGAATGAAAATAATCAGACTTTTATTGAAATAACTACCGATAACGCAATATTCGGAGATGTTCCCTTATACTGCGAAAGCACAAAACAGACTTTGAGTTTTGATGTTATGGGACTTAACAGAATATATCAATGGTATGGAAACACCAAAAACAGTAATACGGGCGGTAAATTCATAAAGAACGCTACTACAAGCGAATTTACACCTTCAAGTCATACCAAAATTTACGACTACTATTATTGTGTTGTTGTTTGTCAGGATGGCAGTAACCCCCTTATGACAATAACAAGCGGTGTATGTACATTTATCCCGGTTATTACATCGTTACTTTCTGCAACCACCGTGGATTTAGCAAAACTTTCAATTAAAACCACCGTAACCGGAACTAATAGCATAACTGATTTAATAAAGGTAAGTGACAATGCTACTCATTATGCGTTGCCCTCATACTCCAACGGCAAAGAGGCTTTCTTCGGAACAGGCTCGTCGGTTGTGGTTTACCTTAATGGTGAACCGGATTCTGTTTTCAATCTTGTGGTGTATGGAGATTTAAACGGCGACAGTGTGTGCGATGTTCTTGACTGTGCCGAGATTGAAAAAGCGGCAAATAAACAAATTACTTTAAACGGAAATTACTTTTCGGCAGCAGATATGAATAATAACAATAAAATAGACTCAAGAGATTACCAGAATGCAGTAAATAAAGCATTGGCTGAGTAACAACAAAAACCGCCTGACCTTTCGGTCAAGCGGTTTTATTTTATTATTCTTATTCAGCCTTGGGAGCGTAGAGAGCCTGAAGTCTGAGGAGATGCTCATATCTTTCGAGAGCTGTCTGCTCGGACTGTGCGAAGAGTGCTTCTGCTCTTTCGGGGAATGAACGTGTAAGAGAAGAATAACGAGCTTCGTTAAGAAGGAATGCCTTATAATCGCCTGTTGCGGGTTTAGAGTCGATTGTGAAGGGATTCTTGCCTTCTGCTTTGAGTGCGGGGTTGTAACGGAACATATTCCAGTAACCGCATTCAACAGCTTTCTTCATTTCGTTCTGGCAGTTAACCATACCACCCTTGATTGAGTGCATTTCGCAAGGTGAGTAAGCAATGATAAGTGAAGGACCGTTGTAAGCTTCAGCTTCTTTGATAGCCTTAAGGGTCTGATTCTGGTCAGCACCCATAGCGATCTGTGCAACGTAAACATAGCCGTAGCTCATTGCGATTTCAGCAAGGCTCTTCTTAGCGATTGCCTTACCTGCAGCTGCGAACTGAGCAACCTGACCGATGTTAGAAGCCTTAGAAGCCTGTCCACCTGTGTTAGAGTAAACTTCGGTATCAAATACCATGATGTTTACATCTTCACCGGAAGCAAGAACGTGGTCAACACCGCCGAAGCCGATGTCGTATGCCCAACCGTCACCACCAAAGATCCATACGGATTTCTTTGAAAGGAATTCTTTGTTGTCAACAATAGCTTTGCATGTGTCACAGCAAGAACCGTCGCCGATAGCAGCAACGAGAGATTCTGTAGCAGCACCGTTCTTTTCACCGTCGTTAACAGTGTCAAGGTAAGCCTTAGCAGCAGCCTTAACTTCGTCACTTGCTTTTTCAGAAGCAGCAATTTCTTCAACCTTAGCAATAAGGCTGTTACGAAGAGCTGCCTGACCAAGAAGCATACCGAAGCCGTGTTCTGCGTTATCTTCGAAGAGTGAGTTACCCCAAGCAGGACCCTGACCCTTGAAGTTTGTTGTATAGGGAGATGTAGCAGCGGGACCACCCCAGATTGATGAACAACCTGTTGCGTTAGAAATATACATTCTGTCACCGAAGAGCTGTGTTACGAGACGAGCATAAGCTGTTTCAGCACAACCTGCACAAGAGCCCGAGAACTCAAGAAGGGGTTTCTTGAACTGGCTGGAGATAAGGTTTGCAGAAGAAGCAATGCCTTCTTTTTCTGTAACGTTAGCTACGCAGTAATCAAATGCTGCCTGCTGAATATCCTGGCTCTCACGAGAAACCATTTTAAGTGAATTTGTGGGACATACGCCGATACATACGCCACAACCCATACAATCCATGGGAGATACAGCAAGAGTATATTTGTAACCCTTGTTTGTAACTGCTTTAACCTTTTCGCCGAACTTAGTTACTTCAGGAGCATTTGCTGCTTCTTCATCACTGAGAGCGAAGGGACGGATTGTTGCGTGAGGACATACATAAGCACATTTGTTACAACCGATACAGGTTTCGTTGTTCCATTCGGGAACCATAACTGCAACACCGCGTTTTTCGTATGCGGATGCACCCTGTTCGAATGTACCGTCAGCGTGGTCTGTAAATGCAGAAACGGGAAGAGCATCACCGTTCATAGCACCAACGGGTTTCATAATGCTGTCAACCATCTTAACAAGCTTTGCGGGACCTTCGGAAGCAACTGCTTCAGCAGTATCAACTGCATTTGCCCAGTCAGCAGGAACTTCAACTTTCTTGAATGCGCCGAAACCTGCGTCAATAGCTTTGTGGTTCATATCAACGATATCCTGACCCTTTTTAAGGAACTTAAGGGCAGCGTTCTTCATATAGCCGATTGCTTCGTCCTTAGGAAGAACGTTTGCAAGAGCAAAGAAGGAAGCCTGAAGGATTGTGTTTGTTCTCTTGCCGAGACCGATTTCTGCAGCAAGGTCAATAGCGTTAACTGTGTAGAGCTGAATGTTGTTCTTAGCAATGTACTGCTTTGTTTCAGCATTGAGCTTTTCAGCAAGTTCAGCTTCATCCCACTGGCAGTTGATAAGGAATACACCGCCGGGTTTAACGTCGTTAACAATCTTGAAGCCTTTTTCAATATATGCAGGTGTATGACAAGCAACGAAGTCAGCCTTGTTTACGTAGTAGGGGCTCTTGATAGCCTTGTCGCCGAAACGAAGGTGAGAAATTGTTACGCCACCTGTTTTCTTTGAGTCATACTGGAAGTATGCCTGAACGTATTTGTCAGTGTGGTCACCGATGATTTTGATAGAGTCTTTGTTAGCACCAACTGTACCGTCACCGCCGAGACCCCAGAATTTACACTCGATTGTACCTTCAGCAGCTGTGTTGGGAGCTTCTTCTTCGGGAAGTGAAAGGTAAGTAACGTCGTCGTTGATACCGAGTGTGAAGTGTTTTTTGCTGTCAGCTTTTGCAAGGTCAGCATATACAGCGAAGATTGATGAGGGAGGAGTATCTTTTGAACCGAGACCGTAACGACCGCCTGATACGAAGATACCGTCTTTGCCACAAGCATCAAGAGCGGCAACAACATCAAGGTAAAGAGGTTCACCGATTGAACCGGGTTCTTTTGTTCTGTCAAGAACAGCAATCTTTTTAACTGTTGCGGGAAGAGCAGCAACGAATTTTTCAGATGCGAAGGGTCTGTAAAGACGAACTTTAAGAAGACCAACCTTTTCGCCTTTAGCAAGAAGGTAATCGATAACTTCTTCAGCAACGTCACAGATTGAACCCATAGCAACGATTACGTTTTCTGCGTCAGCAGCACCGTAGTAGTTGAAGAGCTGGTAATCTGTACCAAGTTTTGCGTTAACCTTACCCATATATTCCTCAACAATAGCGGGAACTGCATCATAGTAAGTGTTACATGCTTCTCTGTGCTGGAAGAAAATGTCACCATTTTCGTGAGAACCACGCATTACGGGATGCTCGGGGTTAAGAGCTCTCTTTCTGAAAGCGTTAACAGCATCCATATCGCACATTTCTTTAAGGTCTTCATAATCCCAGATCTGGATTTTCTGAAGCTCGTGAGATGTACGGAAACCGTCGAAGAAGTTGATGAAGGGAACACGGCTCTTGATAGTTGCAAGGTGAGCAACAGCACCGAGGTCCATAACTTCCTGAGTGTTTGTTTCAGCGAGCATTGCGAAACCTGTCTGACGGCAAGCGTAAACGTCGGAATGGTCACCGAAAATGTTAAGAGCGTGTGAAGCTACACAACGAGCGGATACATGGAAAACGCTGGGAAGAAGCTCACCTGCGATTTTGTACATGTTGGGGATCATAAGAAGAAGACCCTGTGAAGCTGTGTAGGTTGTTGTGAGTGCACCGGCTGCGAGTGAACCGTGAACAGTACCTGCGGCACCTGCCTCAGACTGCATTTCGGAAACCTTTACGGTTGTACCGAAGATGTTCTTCTGACCCTGAGCGGACCACTGGTCAACGTAGTCAGCCATGGGGCTGGAAGGTGTGATGGGGTAGATACCGGCAACTTCTGTGAACGCATATGATACATATGCGGCAGCGTTGTTACCGTCCATGGTTTTCATTTTTCTAGCCATAGTTTTTCCTCCTGTGAATAATATAGTAAATTAATTATAAGTATTATAAAAACACCACCAATTATATTAACACTATTTTCTGCGGTTGTAAACTGTTAAAAGATAAAAATTTCACAAATTTATGGCGAAATTATGGTTATTTAGCCAATTTCAAGTATGTTTTGTTAAAAAATTAACCTTTTGGAGAAGGTTTTATATTTATATAATTTACTATCTATTGACAAAACATACGTTTTTTATGTATAATCTAAAATGTTATGGTGTAATGTGCCGTACTATTTTAACTTTGAAAGGAGTAAATCCAACCATGGATGACCCCGGACCTAATTTTATTTTGGCCCAAGTACAAAACTTAACTCAGACCGATGCAGATACAGGTGTTTTAAGCGTTGTTTTTAAAATTGTTTTACTTCTCGCGCTTATACTTGTAAATGCGTACTTCGCAATGGCGGAAATTGCGGTTATTTCGCTTAATGATGCTAAAATGGAAAAAATGGCGGAGGACGGTAATAAAAAAGCCAAATTGGTTTTAAAGCTTACCAAGAATCCCACTCGCTTTTTATCCACTATTCAGATCGGTATTACCCTTGCAGGATTCTTGACCTCTGCATCTGCGGCAACATCTTTTGCGGAGATGTTAACCGATGCGGTTACATCAAGATTTGATGTTCCTGAAAGTGTAATTTCACCTATTGCGGTTGTACTGATTACGCTTATAATGTCTTACTTCTCGCTTGTTTTAGGTGAGCTTGTACCTAAGCGTATCGGTATGCAGATACCCGAAAAGGTAGCCTTTATGGTGGCTAAGCCCTTGCTTTTCATATCAAAGGTTACAGGACCATTCGTAAGATTTTTATCTTTTTCAACCAACACGGTAGTAAGAATTTTTGGTTTTGACCCCAACGCAAACGAAGAAAGCGTTACTGAAGAAGAAATTCGTATGATGGTTGATGTGGGTGGTGAAAAAGGCGTTATTGAAGACGACCAGAAGGAAATGATTAACAATATCTTTGAGTTTGACGATATTGACGCCGGTGACGTTATGACTCACCGTACGGATGTCATAGCCGCAGACGTAAATGATACAACTGTTGATGATTTCATTCAACTGGCAATAGAAAACGGCAGGTCACGAATTCCTTTGTATGAGGAAGACATAGATAATATAGTAGGTATAGTTTACGTTAAAGACCTTCTTAAATATATCGGTAAACAGATGCCTGCGAAAAAACTTCTCAGGGATATTATGCGTGAACCCTATTTTGTTCCCGAAACCAAATCCTGCGGCGAACTTTTCAAAGAAATGAGAGCAAGTCGTTTGCAGATGGCGGTGGTTGTTGACGAATATGGCGGAACGGCAGGTATCGTTACAATTGAAGATATTGTAGAGGCGGTTATGGGTAATATTCAGGACGAATATGACCATGAAGACGAGGAAATCTCAAAAATCGACGACAATACATTTACCGTTGACGGTACAATTGATATCGAAGAAATAGACGAACTTATCGGCAAAGAACTTCCCGAGGGTGATTATGAAACCCTTGCGGGATACGTAATAGATGAACTTCAGTGTATTCCTAAGGATGGGGAAATGAACGAGGTTACATTTGAAAATGTAAAATTCACAGTTCTCAGCGTTGAGGACAGACGAATTGAAAAAATCAAAGTCGAAATCTTCCCGGAGCCTGAAACCGACCTGGAAGATGAAGACGAATAATAATTCAGGGGTGTTTTTTATGAAAAAGATATTAGCAGTAATCCTTGCAGTTTTTATGTGTGCAAGTCTTTTAGTAAGCGTAGGTGCGGCAAATATTAACGCATACTCATATGATGACTATTATGATGACTATTATGATGCTTATGAAGATGCTTACGAAGACGTTTATGATGATTACTATGATAGTTATGATGACTATGACAGTTATGACGACTATGACAGTTATGACGACGATTATTACAGTGGTTCATCAGACGAGGATGCGATTATTGGTGTAATTGTTGGTCTTGTTTGTTGTGGTGGTTTTGGTCTTATAATGACAGCGGTTATTATAATTATTATCGTTGTTTGTGTTAAAAAGTCAAAGAAGAAAAAAGCCGCAGCAGCACAGTCGGCAGAACAGAAAAATGAACAGGCACAGGTTGTTACAGAGCCTCAGGCAACAAATCCTCAGTTTGTAAATCCTCAGCCCGTTAACCCTCAGCCTGTAAATCCTCAACCCGTGAATCCGGTGGTAACACCTTACTTCCCCGAAGAGGTTCTTGACGAAAACGCAACTGACGATAATCAATAAATCTAAAATAACAGAACTGCACCAGGGGTTCCGTCTTCGGTGCAGTTTTTTTAAAAGTGGTATTATGAAAAAATATTTAATCGTTTTATTAAGTTTAATAATGGCTTTTCAGTGTGTTATTGTTTCGTGTGCCGGTGTTTACAATGGGGATTCACGTTATACAATTGATTTACCTGAAAATTTCAGTCAGATAGGCGAAAATAAATTCAGAGCGGATGACAAATCCGAGTTTTCCGTAACTTTTGAAGATAATAAAGAAGAACAATTCTGTGTTGCGGATATGAGTGACAAGGATATTGACGAATATATAGTCGCTATGGAAACTGAAAGCAAGGCGTTACTTAAGGACGTTGGGGTTGACGGCTCAATAAAGATTATTTCTGCAGAAAAAATCAAGCACACCAACGGTCGATATGCTCTCGTTATATCACTTGAAACCAAGTATACCGTAGAAGGTGAAACGACAGTAAAATATCAAAAAATTTATGGTTTTTCCTGTGTGGAAAATAAAATGAGTTTTACATATACTGTTGATGATAAAGAAAAATTAAATGATTTTGATGACTCCTTTGACTCAATTGTTGTTAACGAGAAAAAAGTTGAAAGTAAACTTGATAAATTGACAACAGTAGCTACATATGTAGGAATAATTATAGTAGTATTAGTTTTGGTTATTTGGTTTGTGAAACGAAGAAGTAAATAAGAAAAAACCGTAAGGCAATGTGAATTGTCTTACGGTTTTCTTTTTTATGAATTCATACCACAGCATTTTTTGTATTTTTTACCGCTACCGCAGGGGCAAGGGTCATTTCTGCCGGGTTTTTTGTCCGCCTTTTTAGGCTCTTTTTTAACCGTTCCGTCATCTGAACCGGAGGTGGATGTGATTTTAACGGTCTGCTTTCTTTCAACGGGTTCTTCTTTTCTGATACGTGCTTTGAGTACAAAGTCAACCGTACCCTCGCGGATACCGTTGGTCATTTCCTCAAACATATCAAGGCTCTGGTCACGGAAAACTATTACGGGGTCTTTCTGACCGTAGCCCATAAGTCCCATACTGCGTTTGAGTTGGTCCATAGCGTCAATATGGTCCATCCAACGCATATCAACGTTACGAAGAAGACCTACACGCTCAATTTCTTTAATGGGTTCTTCGCCGTATTCTTCTTTTCGCTCGTCGTAGATTTCCTGAGCTTTGTTAAGAAGAAGTTCGATAATATCATCAGTTTTATCAAGATTGAGTATTTCGTTTTCCTCAGCCAACCAGGAATATCTGGTAACAAGACCCGCCATATTCCACTCGTCTTTCTTGACGTGAGCGGGGCAGTAAAATTCAACGGTTTCGGAAATAGTATCAACAATCATTTTCTGAATAAGTTCACTGATATCTTTACCGTCAAGAACCTGATTACGTTGACCGTAAATAACCTCACGTTGTTTGTTCATAACGTCGTCGTATTTAAGGACATTACGACGTATAGCGAAGTTATTACCCTCAACCTTTTTCTGTGCATTTTCGATAGTCGAAGTAAAGAGTTTTGCTTCAACGGGCATATCGCCGATGCTCTTGAATGCGTTAAGGGTGTTATAGAAGCGGTCACCTGCGAAAAGCCTTAAAAGGTCATCCTCTGCGGAAAGGTAGAATCGGCTTTCACCGGGGTCGCCCTGACGACCTGAACGTCCGCGGAGCTGGTTATCAATACGTCTTGATTCGTGACGCTCCGTACCGATAATATAAAGACCGCCTGCGGCTCTTACCTTTTCGGCTTCGGCACTTGTCTGTTTTTTGTATTCAGTTTCAAGTTCGCGGAATGTTTTACGAGCGTTGAGGATATCTTCGTTGTCGGTTTCTGCAAAGCCGGTAGCTTCCGCAATGAGTTCATCGTCAAAATCCATTTTCTTCATCTGGTTTTTAGCCATAAACTCGGGGTTACCGCCAAGGATAATGTCGGTACCACGACCCGCCATATTTGTAGCGATGGTAACTGCACCGTATTTACCCGCCTGAGCAACGATTTCGGCTTCTTTTTCGTGGAATTTAGCATTGAGAACTTCGTGTTTTATACCGCGTTTTTTAAGATATCTCGAAAGCTTTTCGCTCTTTTCAATGTTTACTGTACCAACAAGAACGGGTTGACCCTTTTCGTGGCATTCAACGATTGTTTCAACAATTGCGTTGAATTTTGCCTCCTCGGTTTTGTAAAGAACGTCATCATTGTCCTTACGTGCAAGGGGCTTGTTGGTAGGGATTTCAACAACGTCGAGAGAGTAAATCTCGCGGAATTCGTCACTTTCCGTCATAGCAGTACCCGTCATACCTGAAAGTTTCTTGTAAAGACGGAAATAGTTCTGGAAAGTAATTGTTGCAAGGGTTTTGCTTTCGTGCTCAACCTTTACGCCCTCTTTAGCCTCAATAGCCTGATGAAGACCCTCGCTGTAACGTCTGCCCATCATAATACGGCCTGTGAACTCGTCAACAATAAGTACCTGACCGTCTTTTACAACGTAGTCAATATCGCGGTGCATAGTACCGTGAGCCTTAAGTGCCTGATTAATATGGTGTTGCAAAGTGAGGTTTTCTGCATCCATAAGGTTTTCAATATTGAAAGCGGCCTCGGCTTTAGCAATACCCGTTTTAGTAAGGGTTGCGGTTTTTGCCTTTTCGTCAACAAGATAGTCGCCACCTGCTTCTGCAACGATATCTTCCGCGTTCATTTTGGAGTCAAGCTCTTTGACCTTAACCATTTTAAGACGTCTGACAAATTCATTTGTCATTCTGTATAAATCGGTTGATGCATCACCGATACCTGAAATAATAAGGGGAGTTCTTGCCTCGTCAATAAGAATGGAGTCAACCTCGTCAACTATGGCAAAAGAATGACCGCGCTGAACACGTTGCTCGGCATACATAACCATATTGTCACGAAGGTAGTCGAAGCCCATTTCGTTATTTGTACCGAAGGTAATATCTGCGTTATATGCTTCTTTTCTTTCAGCATTGTTCTTTTCGTGGATAATAAGTCCCACAGTAAGACCCATAAAGCGGTAAATTTTACCCATCCACTCGGAGTCACGTTTTGCAAGGTAGTCATTAACTGTAACGATGTGAACACCCTTACCCGAAAGTGCATTAAGATAAGCGGGGAGAGTAGCCACAAGAGTTTTACCTTCACCTGTTTTCATTTCGGCAATACGTCCCTGATGGAGGATGATACCACCAAGAATCTGAACAGGGTAATGCTTCATTCCGAGAACACGCCACGCAGCCTCACGACAAGCGGCAAAAGCCTCGGGAAGAATATCGTCAAGAGTTTCGCCTTTTTCAAGACGGGCTTTGAATTCAGGAGTTTTAGCCTGTAACTGCTCATCTGAAAGTTTAGAAAATTCTTCTTCCAAAGAGAGAACCTTGTCCTTAGTGCCGTTGATTCTCTTAATCTCTTTAGTAGAATAATCTCCGAAAAGTTTTTTAAGTAAAGACATTTTATGTTTCTTTCCTTTCGTAATGGAAAATTATACATATACAAATTACATTATAACATAACTGTTTTACTAATGCAAATAAATTATATGTTTTAGCCTATATTTAATTTTTTGTTTACATTTTCACTTAAAGTTGTTACCATAAAAATGAAAATAATAAAAATTTTTGCAACAAAATGAAGATTCGGACACTCTTATAAGCGGAGAGTAAAAATTCGTAATTCATAATTCGTAATGCGTAATTATAGGGGCAAAGCCGATTATAATTTGCATTCATATAGGATGTGATGAAATGGAAATTGATAATGCCTTTCTCGTTGAACGTTCAAAACAAGGTGACACCAAGGCTTTTTCTCAATTGTATTCTTTTTATGCCAATGATATGTTCCGCTTTGCTGTGTATATGATGGGTAATTCCCATGATGCGGAGGATGCGGTACAGGAAACGGTATTTTCCGCATGGCGTAATATACATAGCTTAAAGGATGCATCTCTTTTTAAATCATGGATTTTTAAAATACTCTCCAACAGATGTAAAACCGACCTTATGAAGAAAAATAAAGCCCCCGATATATTACCCGTTGAGGAATATCAGTTTATGCTTGAGGGTGATGATTTTTCATTCGACAGTACGGAACTTAAAGAGGCTCTGAGTTCTCTGACACCGCCCGACGGACAGATTATTTTACTGTCTGTAATAGGCGGATTTAAAAGTGACGAAATAGGGGATATTTACGGAATGCCCCCTGCAACGGTGCGTTCACGTCAAAAACGTGCCTTAGAAAAACTCAGAGAAATTCTTTCCTGAAAGGAGTGTCAATATGAATAAAGATAATTTTAACGATGACCTTTTACAAGAGGAATGTAAAATAATAAACGAAAACCTTAAGAAAGCAGAAAAAATTGATTTACCCGAAAGCTTAAATCCTCAGAATATTGCGGATAAACTTGATTTCATTAAACAGGATAAGCCACAGGAACCTAAGGTTAATTCAAATAAGGGTAAAAAACGCAGAATAAAAAGATATATAATCAGTTCTGTTGCAACTGCTGCAGCCTTTATAATAGCCGTAACATCCGTTATGGTTATAAGACCTTGGGAAAAAGACCCCGTAAAACCCGTAGTGCCCACAAATCCCCAGGTAACAGTAGAGGATTACGCGGAAATTGAAAATATGTTTTCGGATTATTCCGATAAATATCAGAAATATCTGGCAAAACAGGGCGTTGACGATATTTTTCACTTTTTTTCAGGTGGATATTTTGAGTATAAAGGTAGCGATGCAATAGTTATGGAGGATGCCCTTGTGATGAATGGTGCGGCTACCGATACGGCAGCACCTGAGGCAGGAGCAAACTCGGGAGTAGTTCAGAATACAACTGCAAATAAAGATTTCGGTAAAACCAACGAGCAGGTTGAGGGCGTAAGCGAAGCGGATATTATAAAAAACGACGGTAAATATTTGTATGTGGTTGAACCCTCCAATGCGGATTGGGGAGTTTTCTGGGAAAATATGAATGAGGAAACTGCGGATGATTTAGAAGAAACCACCGCAAGTGATGATGCTCAGAGTACCCCCGGTTACAACCCTCAGGAAGAAGTTGTTACAGACCCTACCGAAAAGGTTGTTTTAGAAAAAAACAGTAAGGGTAAACCCATTCTTCCGTACGATTGTGCAATTGCGGTTATTGAGCCCGATGCCAACGGAAAAATGAAAAAAATCGCTTCAATTAATGTGGCAAAGCCTGAGAATGAGGATATTTATTATATGGAAATTACCGAAATGTATGTAAAGGGTAATGACCTTATAATAATTGCCAACTGTAACGAATTCGGCGAGGAAGCTGAAAATCATTACAGATACTATGATTCATATTATTACGGTGCATACGATACCGAGTTGACAATGGCGGCTTGCTTTGATATTTCAAACAAAACAGCTCCCGTTGAAAAATGGCGTTTCTATCAGGACGGCGACTATATTTCGTCCCGCCTTATAGGTAATCAGTTTGTTGTTCTTTCAAGTTATTACGTTGATATTACGGGTGACAAGGAAGATGTAGTAAGTGATTGTATTCCTACTTTCGCTTGCGGTGACAATGAAATGGCAAGAATTTCTGCGGGTGATGTTTGCGTAATGGAGGAAATAACCGACACAAGTTACCTTTTCGCAACTACACTTGATATCAACGACGAAACAAGTGTTAAAAATCAAGCAGTTTTAGGTGCGGGCAGTGATGTTTATTGCACAACCGAAAATCTTTACGCAGTAAGTACAAGGTATAAAAACGAAGGCATCGTTGGTGAGGTTTTCGGAGTAACAACCTACACCACGAAAATTTATAAATTTGATATCAGAAATTATAATATCAGTTATCTGGGTTGCGGTGAGGTTGACGGTTTTACCCTTAACCAATTCAGCATTGATGAACACAAGGGCTATCTTCGTATTGCTACCTCAACGGGTAGTTGGGGTGAAAATATTTCAAACAAGGTGTATGTTCTTGACTCGGGTTTAAACGTAGTAGGTAAAATTGAGGATATAGCACCCGGTGAAACCATAAAATCTGTACGCTTCACGGGTGACACGGGTTACGTGGTAACCTTTGAGCAGACTGACCCGCTTTTCGTAATCGACTTATCAAATCCCGAAAAACCCGAGATAAAGGGTGAACTTAAAATTCCCGGTTTTTCAACATATCTTCACCCCGTAGGTGAAAATCTTGTGCTGGGTGTGGGTGTTGACGGCGACGAAAACGGACAGAATAACGGTTTGAAGGTATCACTCTTCGACGTTTCCGACCCTGCAAACCCCATAGAAAGTCATAAGGTTACTATACCGGCTAACAACAAGGATGGTTCATACACTTACGTAACCTCTCAGGCATACAATACTCATAAGGCTCTTTGTTGGGATGATACTACAAACACTATGTATATTCCATATCTTAAAAGAGCCGAAGTGTGGTATCATACAGATGATTACTCGTTTAAAAATGTAGCCGGAATACTTGCTGTTAAAGTGAATGAAGAAGAAAAAACTCTTGAAAAATCCCAGAATTATACTAACGTGTCCGATAGCAATAAAACGGATTGGGGCTTTGAACGCACAACATATATCGGTGATGTGATTTTCGGTTACTCTCATTCGGGGAATGTTATAATGTCATTTGACAAAACTACTCAGAAACAACTAAATACATTGAATATAGATTAATCCCATAGGCGTTGCAGGTATTTTTATCTGCAACGCTTTATTTTTTTATATGTGTGTGCTATAATTCAATTGATAAATTTTAGATTATGGGGTGTTCTTGTGGCAAATAATACTTTGAGCAAGAAAGACAATATTTTACAGGCGGTAAAATTCGCTTTGTTTTCAGCATCGGCAGGTATAATTCAGGTAGTGAGCTTTACACTCCTAAATGAACTTATGCCCGATATTCAGGGTAATAATGCTTTCACAAAATGGTTTTTTGAAAGTGAGTACGGTGCATATTATCTTGTTGCGTTGATTTTATCAATTCTTTGGAATTTCACCGTAAACCGTAAATTTACATTTAAATCTGCGACTAATATACCCATAGCAATGCTTAAGGTTTTCGGCTTTTACTGTGTGTTTACTCCCGTTTCAACAATTTTGGGCGAGATTGTAACACCCAAAATTCCGTGGGAATTCGGTGAATATATTGTGCTTGGTGTAACTATGCTTTGTAATATGGTTTCGGAATTCTTATATTGCCGTTTCGTTGTTTACAGAAACAGTATGAACACAAATACTTCTGCGAAAAAAGGAAACTAAAATGACACAAAAAGACAAAAACAATACCCGTATCTGTCCCGTTTCACGTAAATGTGGCGGTTGTCAGCTTATGAATATGACCTACGAGGAGCAGTTGCGTTATAAACAGGCTAAAGTGGTCAAAATTCTTTCGGGTTTTCATAGGGTGAATTCCATAATCGGTATGGAAACACCCTTTCACTACCGTAACAAGGTTCAGGCAGCTTTCGGCAGAACCCGTGGCGGTGAAATAATATCGGGTGTATATCAATCCAGTACCCATAATATTGTTAAGACGGATTACTGCCTTATTGAGGACAAAAAGGCGGATGAAATAATCCTGACAATCCGAAAGCTTGTTAAAAGCTTTAAGTTAACCGTTTACGATGAGAAAAATGGGAGGGGCTTTCTTCGTCACGTGCTTGTAAAACGCGGTTTTACAACTAACGAAATTATGGTTGTGCTTGTTACGGGTACGTCCGTTTTTCCCTCTAAAAATGCCTTCGTAAAAGAGCTTTTAAATCTTCATCCCGATATTACAACCATAGTGCAGAATATAAACAATAAATTCACAAGTATGGTGCTCGGTGATAAAGAAACTGTTCTTTACGGTAAAGGGTATATCGAAGATATACTCTGCGGTTGCCGTTTCAGAATTTCACCTAAATCATTTTATCAGATAAACCCCGTGCAGACCGAGGTGCTTTACGGAAAAGCGGTGGAATTCGCAGGGCTTACGGGTAAAGAAAGAGTTATTGATGCCTATTGCGGAATAGGTACAATCGGTATCGTTGCATCAAAAAGTGCAGGGGAAGTAATCGGTGTTGAGGTCAACCCCGATGCGGTAAGAGATGCAAAGGTGAATGCGAAAATAAATGACATTGAAAATATAAGTTTCTACTGTGCCGATGCAGGAGATTTTATGGTTTCAATGAAAGAACAGGGAGAAAAATGCGACGTTCTTTTTATGGACCCACCGAGAGCAGGTAGCGACAAAAAGTTTTTATCCTGTGCCCTCTCACTTGCTCCCGAAAAAATAGTTTACATCTCCTGTAACCCCGAAACTCAGCAAAGGGACTTGTATTTCCTTACTAAAAACGGTTATAAGGTGAAGAAGATTCAGCCGGTGGATATGTTTCCCTATACAAATCATGTGGAGACGGTAGTGTTGCTTATAAAATGATTTGCCTTTGGTATGATTTGAGTTTTGAACTCATAAATTGCAGATGAATCTGCATGCTTTGCGTAATAACGCATTAAAAAATCCTGAAATTTAATAAAAAAATCTTGACTGCAAAAAATCATAGTAATAAAATAATTACCGTATTTTTGTATTTCCCTGAATGGAGTGATATAAATGATTAAAATTGGTCTTTACGGCTACGGCAATATAGCACGAGGTGTTGAATGTGCCGTAAAACAGAATGATGATATGGAGGTAACCTGCGTTTTTACAAGACGTGACCCCGAAACCGTCAAAACAATTTCAGGTGCTCCCGTATACAGAGTTGATGATATTTTAAACCATAAAGATGATGTTGATGTATTGATTATGTGTGGCGGCAGTGCTACGGACTTACCCGAGCAGACCCCCGCTATGGCAAAATATTTTAACGTTGTTGATAGCTTTGATACCCACAAAAAAATTCCCGAGCATTTTGCAAATGTCGATTCGGCTGCAAAGGAAAGCGGTAAAATCGGTGTTATTTCCGTTGGTTGGGACCCGGGTATGTTCTCGCTTAACAGACTTTACGGCAGTTGTATCCTTAAAGACGGTGCGGACTATACTTTCTGGGGCAAGGGTGTAAGCCAGGGTCACTCGGACGCTATAAGACGTGTTGAGGGCGTACTTGATGCAAGACAGTATACCATCCCCGTTGAAGAGGCTCTTGAAGCCGTAAGAAGCGGTTCTCAACCCGAACTTACTACAAGACAGAAGCATACAAGAGAATGCTTCGTTGTAGCTGAGGAGGGTGCAGACCTTAAGAGAATCGAAAACGATATAGTTACAATGAAAAACTATTTCGACGAATATGATACAACTGTTCATTTCATTTCTCAGGAAGAACTTGACCGTGACCATAAGGGTATTCCCCACGGCGGTTTCGTTATAAGAACAGGTAAAACGGGACAGAATCTTGAGCATAATAATGTTATAGAATACAGTCTTAAACTCGACTCCAACCCTGAGTTTACATCCTGTGTAATTGTCGCTTATGCCAGAGCCGCATACCGTCTTAATAAAGAGGGCTTCAGTGGTTGTAAAACTGTTTTTGATATTCCCCCTGCGTACCTTTCGGATAAAAGCGGTGAAGAACTTAGAAAAATGATGTTATAAGGGTGAATTGTATGTCCGAGCTTTATAATTCAATTTGTATATCATCCGTAAAAAACACAGCCTTAAAGCTTTTTGGTATTGAAGAAAACCCGGGTTGTGAAAAGGTTAATCCGATTGTTGATGCCCTCGCAAACCAAAAGTTAAACGGTGCAAAATGTGACAGGGTAATTTTCTACAACCCCGACGCAGTTGCTTTGTGGCTTTATCAGAAATACACCGATAAATTTACCGATGCAATTCTTCACTCGGATATTAGTGTTCCTATGCTTTCGGTAATGCCAAGCGTAACTCCTGTTTGCTTTGCTTCAATGTATACCGGTGTTATGCCCGATGTTCATGGCATTAAGCGTTATGAAAAGCCCGTGCTTACTACGGAAACAATTTTTGATAGTTTTATTAATGCAGGTAAAAGATGCGCTATTATTTCAACCTCGGGTGACAGTATTTCAAAAATTTTCCTTGAGAGAGATATGGATTACTTCATTTATGAAACTCCCGAAGAGGTAAATGAAAAGGCAATGGCAATCATTGACGAGGACAACTACGATTTAATAGTTATTTATAATGGTAATTACGACGGCACAATGCATAAAACAGGACCAGAAGCCCCGGAGGCAATGGCGGCTCTCCAAATGAATCTTGACTTTTATTGTGAAATGGTTGATACAATAAAAGAAAAATGGAAAAGCCACAATGTCTTTTATGGCTTTATGCCCGACCACGGTTGTCACGAAATTGACGGTGACTGCGGCGGACACGGACTTGATATGGAAGAGGACATGAATGTTATCCACTTTTACGGAATACTTAAAAACGTCTGAGCAACTATGGCTCAGGCGTTTTTTAATTAGGAATGAGGAGTGAGGAATGAGGAGTTAAGGGGCACTTCGTGCCGATTATAGATTGAGTAGTTGTAACACGAAAGCTTATCATCCCTGTCCGCCTTGGCGGATAGGGAGGGGGACACCGCCGTAGGCGGGGTGGTGGGTAGTTCTCTTACCATTATTCTTCAGTTAGATAGAACAACAGTAAGGTACGCATCTATGCGTACCGTTTAGATAAAGTATATCAATTTTAATGTGATGCTGATTGGTGTAATTATACAAACAACGGTGCTATTGTTGAATGTGTATATGGCACAATATACAAACATCAACATTTTTCAAAAAAACTCTTTACTTTAGCGCGTTAAAGTGCTAAAATACCACCACAAAATAAAAAGCGGTGTATTTCCGCTATGGAGGAAACAATTATGAAAAAGAAAATTTTAGCTATCGTAATGAGCATTGTTCTCGTTTGCGGTGTTGTTTGCGCATTCGCAGCTTGCGGCAATGAACCTGCAAAAAACGATGAAACAACAAAAGCTCCTGCTACAGAAACTTCCGACCTTGCTTACATCAAAGAAAAAGGCAAAATGGTTATCGGTATCACAGAGTATGCACCTATGAACTACTATGAGGGCGACAAACTTGTTGGTTTCGATACAGAATTTGCTGAAGCAGTTTGTGAGAAACTTGGTGTTGAAGCAGAATTCTTTATTATTGCTGACTGGGGTATGAAAGTTAACGAACTTGACTCTAAGACAATCGACTGTGTATGGAACGGTATGACAATCACAGACGAACTTAAAGGTGCTATGTCAATCAGCGACCCCTATGTTGTTAACGCACAGGTAATCGTAACAAAAGCAGAAAATGCAGAAAAATATAAAACTGCTGAAGATTTAAAGGATGCAGACATTGCTGTTGAAAGCGGTTCTGCAGGTGAAAAAGAAGTTGTTGCATTAAAACTTAATGCAGTTCCCGTAAAAGCTCAGGCTGATGCTCTTCTTGAAGTTCAGTCAGGTGCAGTTGATGCTTGTGTTATCGACATCACAATGGCTAAGGCTATGACTGGTGAAGGCACAGATTACGAAGCTCTCACATATACAGGTTCTCTTTCTGAGGAATTCTATGGTATCGGTTTCAGAAAAGGTGCTGATACAGCTGATGAAGTTCAGAAGATTATCAACGAACTCAAAGCTGACGGTACACTTGATGCACTCGCAAAGAAATACAACCTTACTCTTGCTGAGTAATTTTTGAGTTAATTTAATAACTTACGGCAGAGGGCTTTACGGCACTCTGCCGTAATGTTGCGTAAAATGGAGAAAATTCTATGTTTGAACGAGAAATATTAGAGACTGTCATTCCGCGACTTGCGGATGGTTTCGTGGTAACCTTAGAAATATTTTTCTTAACACTTCTTATATCGTTACCTGCGGGATTAGTACTCAGTTTTGGTTCTATGAGCAAGTTCAAACCTTTGAAATTTGCGGTTAAGACCCTTGTTGCGGTTATAAGAGGAACACCTTTGGTGCTTCAACTTATTGTTATATTCTACGGTCCGGGTCTTCTTGCTACATGGGCGCAGGGGATTGAAAATCCCAACTTTTTTATTGAGTGGATGGCTACCTGGCACGTTATGGACAGATTCGTTGCGGTTATCGTGTCATTCTCATTAAATTATGCTTGTTATTTTTCTGAAATCTATCGTGGCGGTATCGAAAGTATTTCAAAAGGACAGTACGAGGCTTGTCAGGTTCTCGGTATGACTAAAACACAAGCGTTCTTTAAAGTTGTTTTAATGCAGGTGGTTAAGAGAATTCTTCCACCCATGAGTAACGAAATAATTACGCTTGTTAAGGATACCTCTCTTGCAAGAGTTATTTCAATTTATGAACTTATCTGGGCGGGCGAAGTATTCATTAAACTTAATGGTTTGTTGTGGCCCTTACTTGCAACAGGTATTTTCTATCTTGCATTCAATGGCTTGCTTACTGTTATTTTCGGTAAAATTGAGAAGAAACTTGATTACTATAAGACCTAAAGGGGAAAGGAGCTTTTTATATGTCAATACTTGAAGTAAAAGATTTGAAAAAAAGCTTCGGAAAAACCGAGGTTTTAAAGGGTGTCAGTTTTACTCTTGAAGAGGGTGAAGTTTTAAGTATTATCGGTTCATCCGGTAGCGGTAAAACAACTATTCTTCGTTGTATAAACCAACTTGAAACTGCCGATAGTGGCTATATAAATGTTGCGGGAAATGTTTTCTTTGATGAGAAAATCAAAAAAGAAACCGCCGCCGAAAAACGCAAAAGACAACTTCTTGTTGGCCTTGTTTTTCAGGATTTTCACCTTTTTCCCCAATACAATGTTCTCGATAATGTAACTCTTGCGGCTAAACTTCTCGCAAAAGAAAGGGAAGATTATAAGCACAACAAGAGGCAGATTGTTGCAGAAATTGAGGAAAAGGCAAAAGTTCTTTTAGGTAAAGTTGGTCTTTTGGAAAAGATAAACAACTATCCCTGCGAACTTTCAGGCGGACAGAAACAACGTGTTTCCATTGCCAGAGCGTTGATTATGGAGCCTAAGGTTTTGTTCTTTGACGAGCCTACATCCGCTCTCGACCCTGAGCTTACAGGTGAAATTCTTAAAGTTATAAAAGGTCTTGCGGAGGAAAACGTAACAATGGTTATTGTTACTCATGAAATGTCCTTTGCAAAGGCGGTTTCTTCAAAGGTTATTTTTATGGATAACGGCGTTATTGAAGAGGCGGGTACACCTGAGGAGGTTTTCGATAATCCTAAATCCGAAAGAACCAAAGCATTTATATCTAAATTCGAAGATTAATTTTACGGTCACAGGGTTTTAAAACACCTTGTGACTGTTTTTTATGTAAATTTGCTAAGAATATAGCTTTCTTTTTGTAATAAATAATTTGATTTTTTATTGAAAATTTAACATACCATTGTTATAATCGCCATATATGGTACTTTTTTAAAAGGAGTGTACGGTATGTTTAAAAAAAGTTTATCCTTAATTCTTAGTATAGTTCTTCTGTGCTCAGTTTTTGTTACAACTGTAGGTGCGGCAGTTCAGTTTGAGGGTGCAATCAGTGATTACCCCGTTATAATGGTTGCGGGTTACAGTAGCTCCGAACTTGTTCGCGTTGATGAAAACGGCGAGAGAACAAGAATTTGGGGTCTTGATATGAACTCCGTTTTAAACAGAGTTATAAATCGTATATATGATTTGGGTAAAGGTCTTGTTCTTACCGCTAAAGGTGATGCTCAATATTTGGGTGAGACACTTGGCGAAGAAATCGAAGCCGAGCTCGAATATATGAAAATAAACCCCGACGGTACAAGTAAATACAATATTCAGGTGGAAAATACGTCTATCGAAGAAACGAATATGAAATATATTCTTGACAATGGACTTCCTCTTGAGTATATAAACGAAGATAAAATTTCATACGAAATTGCCGAGTACGTAGGTGAAGAAAATATGTTTTTCTATACCAACGACTGGCGACAGAGTGTCTATGATTGTGCTGTTGGTCTTGATGAGTATATTCAAAAAGTGAAAGAATATACAGGTAAAGATAAGGTCAATATTATTGCAGTATCCCATGGCGGTCAGGTTTCGGCGGTATATCTTTCTCTTTTCGGATATAAGCAGGATGTTGATAATGCAGTGCTTACCGTTCCGGCTATTGGCGGTGCAGGTCTTGCCCTTGACCTTATGACGGGTGATGTTGCAATTGATGAATATATGATAGTGCATTATCTGGAACACGGTTTTGATGCGGATGGTAAATATGAGTGGCTTCTTGAGGCTCAACAATTGGGCTTCCTCGATGAAGTTGTTAAACACGCACTTCCATACATATATAATGTAGCGGGTTATTGGGGAAGTATATGGGATTTTATACCCCTTGAATATTATGATGAGTTGAAAGCGGAAAGGCTCGACCCCGTTGAAAGTGCAGCAATAATCGCGAAAACCGATATGGTCCATTATGATATTATGGCTAATTTCCATACCAATCTTCAGAAGTGCGTCAATGATTACGGTATAAATATTTCAATAATTGCAGGTACTGATGTTCCTTGTGTCAGTGGTCTAAGAACTAACGGCGATGCTCTTATAAGAGTAGCGGATTCCACAGGTGCTATTTGTGCTGCTTATGGTGAACGTTTCAATGATGGTTATACGGGTGTTGGCTCAATGTGTTCAGACCCCGCTCATGACCACGTTTCACCCTCCTTTGAGGTTGATGCATCCACAGCATATCTTCCTGAAAACACATGGTATGTTTATGGTCTTTTCCACGGAATGACCTTCCATGACCCCTATTCGAGAAGTCTTGCATTAAAAAATCTTCTTACGGATGAAATTGTAAATGTTCACTCCAACCCTGAGTATCCTCAGTTCCACGAATCCACTAATACAAACTATGCCGTTTCAGTAAGATTTGATAAGAGTGCAGAAGGTTTTGTGGGTTCTCAGGATGATTATATAATTATTAAAAATCTTTCTCATAATTATCCTGTTAAAGTAACTTCTGTTATTTTTGCAGGTGCGGACCTTGTGGCACATACAATGGGTATGAAGGAAATACAACCCGGTAAGGAGATTAAGGTTCAACTTACAGGTAAAATTCCCCAGGTAAGCAATGCACTTATGCAGGTTAAAGTTAATTATGAAATGGTTGATAATACAACATCTCTCATAGGCGAGAGGGTATGCAACTTTAAGATAATGAACGGTCCCGCAGTTGTTTATGACGAGGAAAATCCCTTTGTTGATGCAGATTATGTTATCGGTTTTAAAAATGCTATTGGTGAAGATACGGACGAAATACTCGTAAATACCGGTCTTTCGAATATTGTAAGTTTTATATATGAGTGGTTTATGGCATTGCTTGACCAGTTGGGTATAGGCTTGCTTTTGAAATAATTAATAAAAGACTTGACTTATTGTTTGAATAGTGTTATAATTCGTAATCGTCGCGGTGTGTCCGCGGCGATTATTTCCTTGCTCTTAAATCGATATCTATAAGAGCCGGAGTCCATAAGGAGGTGCGAACGATGTCAAACAGTTACGAAACAATCATTGTTTTCTCTTTAGCAAACGGTGAAGAGGCAGCTAAAACTCTCGCTGAAAAGTTCAAAGCAATGATGGAAAAGAACGGTACTGTCGACAGCGTTGACGAGTGGGGTAAGCGTAGACTTGCATATCTCATCAACGACGAAGAAGATGGTTACTATGTTCTCTATAACCACACTTGCGAAGCTGGTTTCCCTGCAGAACTTGAGCGTGTTCTCGGTATCACCGACGGCGTTCTTCGTTCAATGGTAATTAAAAAATAAGAGGTGTGAAAGATGCTTAATTGCGCAGTTATTATGGGCAGACTTACTGCCGATCCCGAACTTCGCCAGACTCCCTCAGGTGTTTCTGTTACAAGATTTACTGTTGCGGTTGACCGTGGCTATGTTAAAGCCGGTGAAGAAAGAAAAGCCGACTTCATCAACGTTGTTGCATGGCGTCAGACTGCTGAGTTTGTAACAAGATATTTCTCAAAAGGTTCTATGATTGCCGTTCAGGGCGCTATTCAGACCGGTTCTTATGAGAAAGACGGTATTAAACGTTCAACATTTGAGATTATTGCCGATAACGTAAGTTTCTGCGGTTCTAAAAATGAGTCTTCAACCGGTGCAGCTCCCAGAGCTACCGAAACAGCTGCTACATCTTTCTCTAACGGCAGCATAGATGATTTCGCCACAGTTGCTGATGACGATGACTTGCCGTTCTGATTCTAACAGGAGGAAAATATAATTATGGCATACGATAAAAGCGATCGCCGTCCCAACAAAAAAGGCCGCAAAAAAGTTTGCGCTTTCTGTGTTGAGAAGGTTGAAAAAATTGACTATAAGGATGCTGCTAAACTTCGTCGTTATACATCCGACAGAGCAAAAATCCTTCCCCGCCGTGTAACAGGTACATGTGCATACCATCAGAGAGAGCTCACTACTGCTATTAAGAGAGCAAGAATGATAGCTCTTCTTCCCTACACAGCAGACTAATTTTTTGTCCGTAGCGCACATCTTTTTCGCTTTATGCGACCCAACTCGCGTATCTTGATACGCTTCGGGTCACCTAAAGCAAAAAATCTGCACACTACAAACAAAAAATACGATACAGAGACTTGGAGACAGGTCTCTGTTTTTTTATTTATCTCACGTATCTTGATACGCTTCGGGTTCATAAAATCAGAAATCTGCATACATCTCGAAAAAATCTTACAAACATTTAGAGTGTCGAGTTTTCGGCACTCTTTTTTCTTGATACGCTTCGGGTCACCTAAAGCAAAAAATCTGCACACTACAAACAAAAAATACGATACAGAGACTTGGAGACAGGTCTCTGTTTTTTTATTTATCTCACGTATCTTGATACGCTTCGGGTTCATAAAATCAGAAATCTGCATACATCTCGAAAAAATCTTACAAACATTCAGAGTGTCGAGTTTTCGGCACTCTTTTTTAAAAACGAAAAAAGGCGATGCACTATGGCATCGCCTTAGGTTTATTCAGAAATTAATAGCCGAGAGCTACTTCTTTGAAGATATCAATGAATTCGCTATTCTGGAAGAAAAGAATATCAAGGAATGTTACAAGAGTACGAAGGAATGTTGAAATGTCTCTTGTGTGAGGAACTTCCGGGCTTTCGAGAATAACATTATTTTCGTGAATAACAATTGGTTGTGAATAGCATATACCGTGTTCACCGGTAATATAAAAACGAATGTAACAACCAACATTCTTGAAATCGTCAAGGTCTATGGTTGCGTCCTCTATACCGCTACGCTTAAGTACCTGACCGTCTGAAACCCATGTTATTGTATCGAAATTTTCGCCTTCAATACTGATTGTATCGTGTTCTTCGTCAATTTCGATTTTTGTTACAAGGGGAGTTTCGTTGGAATATGCGTCTACTTCCTCTTCGATGTATTCGGGCATTTCTCTCATACCGTTAAGTTCAACACCATTTGAGAAATGTGAAACCGCAAAAAATGTACCGGTTTCCATACTGTATCTTAAATCATTGTTGGAAATGTCGGGCATATAGTGCATTGTGTATGCGTTATTGAGCGATTGTTCGTCGTGGGAGTCGGAGAATGTGAAACCCCAGGGAACAACACCGTAAGGAATGGTCTTTTGAAGAATACTATCATAAAGGATTCTGTCGCAACGGGTGTGTGCATCGGTTGCACTGTTGATTCCTATACCCACTGATGAACCTGCATTATCAAGGAAAAGTCTGGAGAACTTGTTTACATAATACTCATCAACAGGCTGACCTACATAGTTTTCGGAATCCTTATCGGGATAAACATACTCACCTACGTGGGATAACATAGAGATACCGCCTGCGTCTTTAACGCCTTTGGAGGGCGTTTCGTAGTCACCGTACACACCAAGTAAACCCTGACCGTAATCGCAATAGTAACCTGTAAGATGGCAGTCTGCAACAGGTGTAGCCGCATTAAGTTCAATACCTTGAGGTACGTCAATCATACCGTTTTCACGAACAGTACCATTTGTTGTGGGTGCTGTACCGTTGATATATGAGTCATATTCTTCTTGAGTGAGGGGAATAATGTCGGCAAGTTCGGTGCGTTCATATTTTACAAGTCGTACAATGGGGATAAGGTCGGGCTCGTTATTCCAACCCTTGTTAATTGTGCCGTGGTCAGTTATGGCAACTGCGTCATAACCTAAATCATAGCTTTTTTGTACTACCTCTTTTACGGTAAGATAACCGTCACTTGCATTTGTGTGGCAATGAAGTTGAACTTTGTATGCTTTCCAATTGTCCCAATCAACATTTTCATAACAACTGTCCATAACATAATCCTTGCCTTCAATAGAGGTTGCGGCAAAAGAAACAGTTGGTAAAACAGTCATAATGAATGCCACAGTTATAGCCAATATTTTAAAAAAACGTTTCATAAGGACACCTCCTACATATTTACATAATTACTATACAACTTTTAAGAAGGTTTTTATATTGGCTTATTATACGAATAAATTTTGTCAGTAATGTGCAATGTGCTTATTATTTGCGTAAAAAAAGCATGTTTTTTTGTTTTAGTAATGGTATTGACTTTTTGTTGGAATTTTTATATAATGCAATGTGCAACTGTCTTGTTGTGAATTTATAAAATACAGGTTTTAAATTTACTACTACTTCTACAACTTCCTCGTAAATACTACCTGAATATATAGAATGGAGTAACGAAAAATGAAAAGAACTTATCAGCCCAAAAAAAGACACAGAAAGATGGAACACGGTTTCCGTAAAAGAATG
Organism: Oscillospiraceae bacterium; assembly: GCA_015066345.1. Lineage (GTDB taxonomy): Bacteria > Bacillota > Clostridia > Oscillospirales > Acutalibacteraceae > DTU089. The sequence continues at coordinate 42,317 of SVOQ01000009.1, read as the reverse complement.
GCAGACAGAAACGGCCGTAAGGTGCTCGCTCGTCGTCGTAAAAAAGGCAGAAAGCAGCTCACATACTAAGGTCTATTGACTGTCGGGTTAACACCCGAAGGAGAATAATGTGTCAGACTTCGTCACGCTGAAAAGCAATTCCGATTTTCGTCGGTTATATAATAGGGGCAAAACAGTTACTGATCCTGCGTTGGTTGTTTATTACTCAAAGAACCACGCGGGAATTTGCCGTATTGGTATAACTACAAGTAAAAAAATCGGTAACGCGGTTGAACGTAACCGCTCCAGAAGACTTTTGAGAGAGGCTTTCAGAAGTGTTTGCGGTGATGTTTCGCCCTGCTACGATATTGTTATAGTAGCCCGTTCTAAGACGAAGTATGTTAAAAGCACTCGTCTTGCTGAAATAATGCGTAGAATATTTGCCGAAAAAGGTATGCTTAAAAGCGAGAGTGAAAACTTATGAAAAATGCTTTGATTGCAATCATAAGATTTTATCAACGTCGTATTTCGCCCCTTTTTGGTCCCCGTTGCCGTTTTTACCCCACCTGTTCGGAGTATGCACTGCAATGTCTGCAGATTCACGGTGTAATTAAAGGCTCGATTTACGCAATATTAAGACTGATGCGATGCAATATTCTTTTTCCCGGAGGCGTTGACCCCGTACCCCCAAAAAAGGAGAAAAAGAAGTAATCTCCTACAATAATGAAAGGAATAAAATCCTATGAGAGAAATACTCGCAACCCCTTTTGGTTGGGCGCTTAGTGGTTTATATAGCCTTTTAACCGAGATTGGTGCAGGTGCAAGTAGCTATATTTTATCAATTTTAATTATAACATTAGTTGTTAAGCTTGTGCTTTTACCCGCATCAGTCAGCCAACAGAAAAATAGCGCAAAACAGGTGCGTCTTAACACAAAAGTAAACAAAATCAAACAGAAATACGCAGGTAACCAGCAGAAAATTCAGGAAGAAACTCAGGCACTTTATCAGCGTGAAGGCTTTGGTGCGGCTAATATGGGTTGTCTTCCCTTGATTGCGCAGTTGCTTGTTATGATGGGTGTTTACGGCGTTATTTATGACCCTATTACCCACGTTTTACAGTTCAGTAAGGATAAAGTTGAAATATTAAAAACAGCTTTAAAAATAACAGTTGACGCAAAGAGCAAGAATTCAAACGGTATCGAATTCGGAATCCTCAACAAAATCGAGGATGGTATGGCAACAATCAAGGGTATTGACGCCGTTGATATGGAAAGATTAGTTGAACTCAAGGACAACTTTATTTTTAATATCGGTAACGTTGAACTTAATTTGCTTGAGTCACCCAACTACAAGGATCCCAGCATTCTTTGGTTAATTCCTATTCTCGCTTTCCTTACTGCTATGCTTTCATCCATATTTATGTATTTTAAACAGCGTAAGCAGAATCCCGAGATGGCAAAGAACCCCACAATGGGTTGTATGACATTTATGTCACCCGTTATGTCACTTGTATTTACATTTATGTTCCCTGCAGGTGTTGGTGTTTATTGGATTATTTCAAATATTCTTGCATTTGTTCAGCAGGTATTCCTTACTTATTTTTACAGTCCCAAAAAGGTTATTGCTCAACAGATGGTTGATGAAACAGTTGTCAGACGTTCTAAAGAGAATAATACCAAGCGTCGCGTTGACATTGAGAAGAAATAAGGTGTAGTAATATGATAAAAGAAGCAATAGGCGTTGCGCCTACTATTGAAGAAGCCATAAAAATGGCTACCGACAGTTTACACGCACCTATTGATGCAGATGTAAAAGTCGAAATCGTAACTTTCCCCAAAAAGAAAATACTTGGTCTTTTCGGTGGTGCAGATGCTCAGGTTAAGGCATTTTATGATGACGGAGTTAAAGAGGCACCCGTAAAAGAAGTTAAAAAAGAACAGGCTCCCAAGAAAAAGGTTGAGTCAAAACCTCAGGCGAAAAAAGAAACTCCCAAAAAGGAAGTTAAAAAAGACGCTCCTAAAAAAGAAACAAAGAAGGATGCTCCTAAGAAAGAGAAAGCTCCCGAAGTTGACCTTTCAGGTATCGAGGCTAAGGAAACTCCCGCAACAGAGTATCTTAAATCAATTCTTAACGGTATGGGATTCAGCGATGTAACCGTTACCGCTAAAGAAACTGAAGAAGATATTTATTTTGAAATCGTAAGCAGTGAAGATTACGGTAACATTATCGGCAGACGCGGTGAAACTCTTGATGCTTTACAGTATCTTACAAGACTTTTTGTTAACCGTTCCGAGGATAACAACAAACGTGTTACTCTTAATGTCGGTGATTACAGAAAACGCCGTGAGGAAACTCTCAGAGCGCTTGCTAAACGTCAGGCTTCCAAGGTTTCCAAATACGGTAGAAGTTCTGCTCTTGAGCCTATGAACCCCTATGAGCGTAGAATTATTCACACTGCTATTCAGGAAATTGAAGGTGTAACATCACATTCAGTAGGTGAAGGCGACAGACGTCGTGTAGTTATTACACCCGAAGGTGGCGACAGACGCGGTAATTACAGAAATGACCGTCGCGGTAGCCGTGAAAGACGTGCTCCCTATGTTCCCGAAACACCTAAGGAGCCCCGCGAAAAGAAAATTGATGCAGCTTCATCTTCACTTTATGGCAAAATTCAACCTAAAAAGAAAGTTGAAGAAGCAACTGAAGAATAATCCTGTTGACATTTAGGAAAAATAGGATTATCATTAAGTAAATAGTTCAAATCCATGACGGAGAAATTAAGGATTTTACCTTTTTCAGAGAGACATCGGTTGGTGCAAGGTGTCAAAGGATTTTCCCCAAGACCACTCCCGAGTGCGACACGAAGCGAAAGATAAGTGTTGCCGTATAAGCCGCGTTAAGGCATCTCGAGTGATACTGCAGGGTAAAGGATTTTATTTTACGCACCTATGGTGCTAGAACCCTCCACCATCGTAAAGATGGTCCCCCTCCCTTCGCAAGGGAGGTTTGCGTAGTATAATTTGGGTGGAACCGTGGAGTTATCAGACTTCATCCCATTTGTTTTACAAATAGGATAAGGTCTGTTTTTTATTAAATTTAAGTAAAATATACTTTACGAAAGGATGATATAAATGGTAAAGATTAAACTTCGTGACGATGTCAGAGAGTATGATAACGGTGTTACTCCCATTGATGTTTGCAAAGATATCAGTATGGGTCTTTTCAGAAATCTCTGTGCTTGTCTTATAAACGGCGAGAGTGCAGATATACGTACTCCCATTAGCGAGGACTGCGAACTTGAATTTCTCACATTTGATAGTGATGAGGGTAAACACGCATTCTGGCACACAGCGTCCCATATCCTTGCTCAGGCAGTAAAACGCCTTTATCCCAACGCTAAACTTGCAATAGGTCCCGCTATTGATAACGGTTTCTATTATGATATTGACTGTGAAACTTCTTTTACACCCGAGCTTCTTACAAAAATTGAAGCGGAAATGAAAAAAATCGTAAAAGAAGACCTTGTTCTTGAAAGATTCCGGATGGAGCCTCAGGCGGCTATTGAAGAAATGAAGGCCAAGGGCGAAATTTATAAAGTTGAACTTATTGAAGAACACGCAGGTAAAAATGAACCCATCAGTTTCTACAAACAGGGCGAATTTACAGATGTTTGTGCAGGTCCTCACATTCCCTCAACAGGTAGAGTAAAAGCATTTAAACTTACTGCTTGTACAGGTGCTTACTGGCGTGGTGACCAGAACAACAAAATGCTTCAACGTATTTATGGTACTGCATTCCCCAAAAATGCAGAGCTTGAAGAACATCTTCAGAGAGTTGAAGAGGCGAAAAAACGTGACCACAACAAACTCGGCAGAGAACTTGAAATCTTCACAACCGTTGACAGCATCGGTCAGGGACTTCCCATACTTCTTCCCAAGGGTACATTTATTGTTCAGACACTTCAGCGTTTCGTTGAAGACGAAGAAGCAAAGAGGGGTTGGGTACGTACAAAAACTCCCCTTATGGCAAAGAGCGACCTTTATAAAATTTCCGGTCACTGGGACCATTACAAAGACGGTATGTTTGTTTTAGGTGATGAAGAAAAGGATGATGAAGTATTTGCACTTCGTCCTATGACTTGTCCCTTCCAGTATCAGGCATACCTTAACAGAGCCCGTTCATATCGTGATTTACCTATGAGATTGGCTGAAACATCAACCCTTTTCAGAAACGAATCTTCAGGCGAAATGCACGGTCTTATCCGTGTTCGTCAGTTTACAATTTCAGAAGGTCACCTTATGTGTCTTCCCGAGCAACTTGCGGACGAGTTCAAACGTTGTCTTGATCTTTGCATATTTATGCTTAAAACTCTTGGTCTTTATGAGGACGTTTCATATCGTTTCTCACAGTGGGATCCCGAAGATACTGAAAAATATATCGGTACAAAGGAACAGTGGGATGAAGCTCAGGGCGTAATGAAAGAAATCCTTGACGATATCGGTCTTACTTATAAAGTTGGCATTGGTGAAGCAGCATTCTATGGTCCGAAGCTTGATATCCAGATTAAGAACGTATACGGTAAAGAGGATACTCTTATTACAATCCAGATTGACCAGATGCTCGCTGAAAAATTCGGTATGGAATATGTGGACCGTGACGGTACTAAGAAGAATCCCTATATTATCCACAGAACTTCTATCGGATGCTACGAAAGAACACTTGCTCTTCTTATTGAAAAATACGCAGGTGCGTTCCCCTTGTGGCTTGCTCCTGAGCAGTTCCGTATTCTTCCCATTTCCGAAAGACATCATGATGCTTGTTATGAACTTAAGAATAAACTTGAGGCAAAGGGCTTCCGTGTAACTGTTGACGACAGATCCGAAAAAACAGGTTATAAAATCCGTGAGGCACAGCTTCAGAAGATTCCCTATATGCTTGTTCTTGGTGACAAGGAAATCGAAAACGGTGAAGTTGCAGTACGTGCAAGAAAAGCCGGCGATATGGGAACAATGAGCGTTGACACATTTGTAGAAATGGCTCAGAAAGAAGTAGACGAAAAGACTATCAACTAAATAAAATTTACATCGCAATTGAGACAATTTCGGTTATCTCAATTGCGATGTGTTTTTTTATGCGAATTCAAATGATTGTATTATAAGGAGTTATTGACAAAAATTGACAAAAAACACTATAATAAAATAAAGTTTATGCGGAAAAACAAGGGAGGGTGTTCAATGGACAACCGAAATAATACATCGGGTCAACACGGCGAACAGTATAATCAACCACCCCAGAGACCTCAACAACCGGGCGGGTATTACAATCAACCCCAACAAAGACCTCAACAACCGGGCGGGTATTACAATCAACCACCCCAGAGACCCCAACAACAGGGTGTGTATTATAATCAACCACCTCAGAGACCTCAACAACCGGGCGGGTATTACAATCAACCCCAAAGACCTCAGCAACCGGGCGGGTATTATAATCAACCACCCCAGAGACCCCAACAACCGGGTGTGTATTATAACCAACCACCTCAAAGACCTGTACAACCTATGGGTCAGTATAATCAACCGCCTCAACGACCCCAACAACCCACGCAAAAGCCTCTTCAGGGTGCACGTCCCGTATCAAATTCGGTAGCACCTAATAAAAAAGAGGAGATTAAAAAGGCAAAGAAAGCGGCAAAAACAGAGAAAAAAAGTCAGAAAGCCAAAGAGGGTAAGAGCAATAAAAAAGGTGTAATAGTTGCCATAGCTCTGTTGTTGGTGGTTGCCATTGTTTCGGGTATTATAGGCGTAGTAGCGTTGGTGTTAAGTGATGACGGTCGAGATTATGTTGCTACAAGCAATTCCGCTGTTGATACGGGTGCAGTTGCGGATGTTACGTTTAAGGATAACGTAAAAATAATATCCGATACCGAAAAAGTACAGGAAGATTTTCAGGAAGTTACTATTAAAGGTGAAGAATATACCATAACGTATGGTAGTACTTTACCCTCGGAGTTAACCTCTTTAAACCAAGGTGAAATATTCTGTGTGCCTTCAATAAAGGATGCAGAGGCAACTTGTTTTGAAATGGGTTTTTGTGGTGAGCTTGTTTCTACCACTACAAATTCAATAACCTTTAAAGTGCCTTCAATGGAAAATGTTTTCAGTGACTTCAGTTTTAAATTAGAGGGTGATATTGCGGACAATGCGGAGTTTACTCCCGCGTCAGGTGTAAGCGTTGTTACCCATAATCCCATTGTAAAAAGCAATTTCCAAACTCTCAGTGTCGGTGCACCCAATATTCCTTTGTCCAATTATGTGGAGTATGACTCTGAAGTTAAAATAGGTGATTATACAATCGAACCCGAGTTTTCATATATTAATCCCACTCAACAGAGTGTGTTACCCGGTTACTCAATGTTTTGTGATAGTCTTAAACTAAAACTTTCAATTGAAAAAGAAGTGAATGGCGTTAAGTCAAAAGCAATTTCCGGTACAATTGACCTTGAAGATATGGCTACAAAGATGGATATTGAGTGGCACGAAGACGAAGATGGTAATCAGATTGTTGAAAATTTTGATGTGGGATTTATGGCTAATGTAAAATCCCAAATAAAATACACTGATAAAATCAGTGTAGGTCTTGATGATTTACCCAAGGCTTCCGAAGCAAATGATATACCGAGTAAAATTGAAAAGGTATTGCAGATTCAGGATGTAACGGATAATGAAAAAGGTAAATTAGTTTTAGGCTCTTATGTAATAGGATATAATGTAAAACTTCCGGGTCTTGTTAATGCCGATAATAAAATAGGATATTTATCCGCAGGCGTTGTTATTCAATTTTTTGTGAGTGCAAGCGGTGAACTTACTGCGGAATGTTCATTAAGTAATTCGGGCTTTTATCGTGCAGAATTTAATTCCGAAACGGGTTTTTCGGGTGACGCAAAATCGTACGATTATCCTTCTCCCGCTCTTTATACGGGTGAATATACCCAAGAATGGCAGGATAGTAAACCCAATACAACCATAGAATTTAAGGGTCAACTTAAATTAAATGCATCAACGGGTGTTGACGTAGGTTTGTGTATATTGGGTATGGTGCCTATAAAAATTGCAAATAACCTTGCAGAAGTAGAGGTGGTATTCAGCGGAAGCGGTAAAAAACAAATAGTTGATTTATCCGATGCCGATAACAGTTTTATGTTCGATTATTCCGAAAGTGTAATGGCTAAATCCAACTCGACCTTAAAAATTTATCTTGGTGCAAAACTTAAAATGCCCATTGAGATGACTCTGGCATCCTTTGGTTTTGAACACGTTTTATTTGATAAAGTGTGGTACCAATATCCCGACCCCATACCCTTTGACCATTCTCAGTGTGGCTTTGGTGATATTTTTGTAGGTAATAGTTATACTGCCGAAGAAATGGACGTAATATATAAAGCCTTTGAGAAAGAACACGATATCGATAGCGTGCTTTCGGATTTTAAAGATGGCGTAGGTAATGCGGTGGTCGATACATTTAAATATGAATTGAACTCAATTCTGTCACAGGCAGACATAGACCTTTATGATGATATGTATGGTTCGGTGAAATATTACTCCAGTGGCTCGTTATATTTCCTTGATGAAAATAATACGGTTGTTATGACTATTGTAACAGGTGAAGGAGTTTGTAATGCGGGAGGTTTAAAGACAGGCACAACTCCCGAAGACGCAGAGAAAATTTATTCTGCTCCCGATTATTCAACGACAATCAAACTTGATATAAGCGAAGAAGTGCGTGGAATACTCAGGGAATTCGGTTTGGATTTGGGCGGAGTAGAAAACCAGGATTTGACCGTTTATACATATATTGCCGAAGATACGGGTGACGAAATGACGTTACTGTATTCGGGAAATAAACTTAAAGCAATTATAGTTGCTGATATGTAAAATAAATGAGCTGTAAAACATTCGTTTTACAGCTCATTTTTATATCTCATTTATTTTGTTTACAAACTTGCTTCGTAGCCTTCATCTACAATAGCTTTAATTAAAACATCATCCGCAACATCTTTTGAAAGTTTTACCGTTGCAATGTTTTGCTCGTGACTTGCGGTAGCTTCTTCAACACCATCAATTGCCATAAGAGCTTTTACAACGTGGGCTTCACATCTCGGGCACATCATACCCTCAACTTTAATTACTTTTTCCATATCTTTCTTTCCTTTCTCTTCCGTTTCAGGTATTTCTGATTCGGATTTTTTGTTTTTTTCAGTAATATATTTTGATTTAAATAATTTTAATCTTAAAGCATTTGTAACAACCGAAACTGAACTAAGACTCATAGCCGCAGAGCCAATCATGGGGGTGAGTTTAATACCCCATAAGGGGAATAATACACCTGCCGCAAGGGGAATACCGAGACAGTTGTAGAAAAATGCCCAGAATAAATTCATTTTTATGTTACGCATAACCGCTATGCTTAATTCGGTTGCCTTAAGGGCGTCCGTAAGGGAGTTGTTAATAAGAACAATATCTGCACAGTCAATTGCTATGTCCGACCCTGCACCGATAGCGATACCTATATCGGCAGTTGTGAGGGCGGGTGCGTCGTTTATACCGTCACCGATAAAAACTACCTTTTCGCCTTTTTCTTGTAAAAGGCGGATTTCTTTTTCTTTATGGGCGGGTAAAAGGTCAGAAATAACAAGGTCAATACCTGTTTTTTCACCCACACTTTTTGCCGCACCACAATTATCACCCGTTAGCATAACTGTTTTCTTGCCGAGTTTTTTAAAGCCTTCAATGGCTTTTATACTATCCTCGCGTATGGTGTCTGAAAGAGCTACTATACCAATTATATTACTGGTTTTTGCGAAAATAAGCGGTGTTTTACCTTGATTTGCAAGTTCGGTTAGTTGCTTATCAAATAAATTACAGTCAATACCTTGCTCGGTTAGAAATTTCTTGTTACCTGCAATATAAAAGTCTTTTTCTATTGTTGCGGTGACTCCTTTACCTTGAATTGCCGTAAATTCTGAAACTTCAGGTAGAGTAAGGTTAAGTTCTTCTGCTTTTCTGCGTATAGCCTCACCTAAAGGATGTTCGCTTCCTTTTTCAATTGCACCGCAAAGAGCGATAAAATCATTTCGTAAAAGGGATTTATCGATAATGATAGTATCACTGATACTCATTTTACCGCTCGTTATAGTACCCGTTTTATCGAAAACAATCGTGGTGGCTTTACCAAGGGTTTCAAGGGCTTCGGCGGATTTAATGAGTATACCGTTTTCTGCGGCTTTTCCCGTACCAACCATAATGGCAACGGGTGTTGCAAGACCCAAGGCACAGGGGCAGGAAATAACAAGCACTGTTATAGCGAAAGTAAGGGCGTTTTCAAAATCTTTAGTAAAAATGAACCATAATATAAATGTTATAAGGGAAATACCCATTACCACTGGAACAAAAACACCACTGACCTTATCCGCAAGTCTTGCAATGGGGGCTTTAGTTGAGGATGCATTTTCAACAAGTTTTATAATCTGGGAAATAGTTGTGTTTTCGCCAACCTTTGAAGCGGTCATATAAAAAGTACCGCTTTTATTAAGTGTTGCGGAAATAACCTTGTCACCGCTTGATTTTTCAACGGGTAAGCTTTCACCCGTAACAGCGGATTGGTCAATTGAGCCGTAGCCTTTCGTAACAACTCCGTCAACGGCTATTCGTTCACCCGGGCGGATAATCAGTTCATCACCCATTACTATATCTTCGGCTTCAATAGTGATTTCCTTGCCGTTTCTTATTACATTGGCGGTTTTGGGTGATAATTCCACAAGTTTACCTAAAGCATCACCTGTTTTATTTTTGGAGCGACTTTCGAGGAATTTGCCTAACGTAACAAGGGTCAGAATCATTGCACTTGATTCAAAATAAAGCTGGTGCGCATAGTGGGATAGGGTATCAATATTGCCACGGGGTGCATTATAAGCCATCATCAGTACGGCAAAAACACCGTATAAAAAGGATGCACTTGAGCCGAGAGCAACGAGGGTGTCCATATTTGCCGCACGTTTAATAAGACCTTTGAACCCCGAAACGAAAAACTTTCTGTTTATTATAATTACGGGAATTGTAAGGAGCATCTGAATTATTGCGTTTATTAACGCATTTTCAGTACCGCTTAAAAACGAGGGCAGGGGAAGGTGCAACATACCGCCCATTGCGATGTACATAAGTACAATAAGAAAAATTGCCGAACTGATAAGTCGTTTTTTCATATTGCGTTCGTTTTCAGCTTGGTCTTTTTTGCGGTCTTCCCACTCTGAAGAAAGACTCTTTTTGTTGTTATCCCCGTATATGGTAGCACCATAGCCTATATTGTTTACGGCGGATATGAAATCCTGATCGGTCAGTTTGCTTTCATCGTATTCTACGACCATTGAACCACTGAGGAGATTTACATCTGCATTTTCAGTGCCGTCAAGTTTTAATGCACATTTTGTAACGTTTGCCTGACAAGCAGCACAGGTCATACCCGTTATTTTGAATTTTGATTTTTTCATATCTTTATCATCATTTCATTAATTTTTGAAGTGTTACTACAAGTTCATCAATGGTACTGTCCTTGCCCTTTTTTATATCATCCGCCACGCAGGTTCTGATATGATTTGCAAGTAACTCTTTGTTAAAGGCGTTAAGTGCTGCGTTTGCGGCACTGACCTGAATTAAAATATCAGTACAATAGGCGTCGGTTTCAACCATTTTTTTGATGCCCCGTATCTGACCCTCTATTCTGTTAAGGCGATTAATAAGTGCCTTGAGTTCATCCTGAGAACGTTGTTTGGTTTTATGATTACAACAAGTTATATTATCCATAGCAATACCTCCGATATACCCATAGGGGGTATATTTATGATAAACTATCTTTAGGATAATGTCAATACATTGTTGACAAAGACTTTTTTTATATGGTAACATTTTACGGTGAATTATTTATGCCGAAAGAGGCGATTTTTTATGGAAAAATATGTAACTGAAGTCCTCGCACCAAAGCTTCAGGGCGATGGGGGATGGGTAGAATTTGTTTCCCTTGAGGGTAACGAATTGACCCTTGTTTTCCGTGGTGAATGTTCAAAATGTCTTATTCTTCACCGTTGCACTGATTGGATTGAACAGGAAATAAAAAGAGATTTAAAGAAAACGGTTAAAGTAAACGCAATACGCAAAAGACCGTATTTTCAGGATGTGTGAGGTGAATTATGGCACATATTAAAGTTGTAAGACGTTCTTTACGTCCCGAGGAATGGACGGATTTACGTTTCGGTTGGCTTAAACGCCATATATATGATAAAAAGTGGGAAATAGAAAACCTTGAAATAAGGGATGCTCGTCAAACAGACGAAATGCAGTTTGAATATTATAGCGATGATTACCGACCGCTGAAAAAGGGTGATATGTATTTCACACCCGACGGCACTGCATTTATAAAAGCGGATGTTAATATCCCCGAGGAGTTAAAGGGAAAAGAACTGTGGTTTTCACTTAAAACTGCGGCTGAAATCTGCGTTAAGGTAAACGGTAAATACATAGGCGGTGTTGACCCCAACCGCGAAAGAATGCTATTGTCACCCTATGTTGATGTAAAAGATATCTTGCATTTTGAAATGATGGGTTATAACCGTAGCAAACCCGATGACGAGCGTAACCCCGAGAGTCTTTCGGTGCGTGGATGCCGTCAGATTTTTGAGGGTGCATATATATGCACTATAAATGACGATGTGCAGAGCCTTGTTTATGACTTTGAGCTTCTTTTAGATATTGCTAAAAGCGAACTTTTCAATGAGGATTACAGGAATTTCCTTAATAAAGAGCTTAATAACGCTATGAACTGCATTGACTTTGATAGTGATGAACTTACAGGCGTAAATGAAGCAAAGAAATATATTGAGGACGTAATTTTCAGTAACGATACATATAAAGGCACGGGTGATGTGGCACTTGTGGCTCATTCACACCTTGATATTGCGTACTATTGGCGAAGAATACACTCGGTACAAAAGAATTTGAGAACAATTCTTATTCAACTTCGTCTTATGGATAAGTACCCCAATTTCAAGTATGCCCATACTCAACCCTATACCTACGAAACTCTTGAAAAATATTATCCGGATGTTTTTGAGGAGTTAAAAGAAAAGGTTAAAAACGGTCAGTTTGAGCCCGTTGGTGCTATGTACGTTGAGCCCGATTGTAATGTTCCCAACGCGGAGAGCCTTATAAGACAATGCCTTTACGGTCAGAAGACCTACGAGAGAATGTTCGGTAAAAGGGTAAATAATGCCTGGCTTCCCGATGTTTTCGGTAACAGCTGGATATTACCCCAGATTCTCAAAAAAAGCGGTGTTGATTACTTTGTTTCAAACAAAATGTCAACCTGGAACGATACCAACAGATTCCCCTATAATAACTTTATATGGAGGGGTATTGACGGTAGTGACGTTTACGCTTGTGTTCCGCCTACCCACTTTATAACCTGGAATATGCCCAGCCAAATTCAAGAAAACTGGGAGGCATATATTGATAAAGACAGTGGCGGACAGACCCTTAATATGTTCGGTTACGGTGACGGTGGCTCGGGTTGTACGGAAGAAATGATTGAATTTATGAATCGTTTCGAAAAACTTTCTATCTTGCCCAAATGTACTCACACAAGCGGAGCAGAGTTCCTTGAAAAGAATCTTAAGGATAATAAAAATCTTCAGGTTTGGGACGGGGAGCTTTACCTTGAAATGCACCGAGGTACATTTACAACCAAAAGCCTTATGAAACGTGCAAACCGCCGAATTGAAAACAAGTTCAGAACCTCAGAAATGCTTTGCGTTATGAGGGGCGAAGATAGAAAAAAAGAAATTACCGCCCTTTATAAAAAGTTCCTTATTAATCAATTTCACGATATTTTGCCCGGCTCCCATATTCACCCCGTTTACGAGGATGCTATGAGGGATTATGCTGAAGTTGAAAAGGCACTCGACCAAATTATCGGTACGGGTAGTAAATATTTTAATACCCTTAACTTCACCCGTGATGCGATTACATTTATAAAAAATAAAAACGGCACTGCAACACGTTATGGTGAAAAGGGTAATTGGATTATTCCTAATATGGAAGCCCTGACCTCTGCAAATCTTCGTAAGACCGATTTTAAGGGTGACTGGTTTAATATTAACGGCGACACAATAGAAACCCCGTTCTATATTGCGAAGTTCAATGCAGATGGCTCAATAGCATCACTTTATGATAAAGAGCTTTCAAGAGAATGGGTGAATGGTGAGTTTAATAAACTTAAACTCTACGTGGATTGCCCCGGTAACTACGATGCGTGGGATATCCTACCCAATTACCGTGAAAAACAGGTTGAATTAGAGGTGAAGTCCCCCGTTTCAGTTTGCGAAAGTGACGGAGAAAGCGTTACATTTACCGTAACTCTTGCAACAGAAAAATCAGATTGGAATATGAAAATCAGATTTTTCAGAAGAAGTAGGGGAATTGAAGTTGAAAGTAATGTAAACTGGAACGAAAAACATAAACTTGCGAAAATGGAGTTTCAGTGCAATATTCTTACAAGAAAAGCCCTTTGCGACACTTCCGCAGGATTTATCGAAAGGGAAACCCACCGTAACACAACCTGGCAACAGGCAAGATTCGAAACCTGCCACCATAAATGGTGCGATATGTCAGAATCAGGTGGAGGTATTGCCCTTGTCAACGACGGAAAATACGGCGTTGGCTTCTTAGAAAACTCAATGAGTCTTTCGCTTCTTCGTGCTACGGAGCGCCCCGACGTTACATCGGATATAGGAGAACACTCTTTCTGTTATATGATTGTCCCCCACGAAGGTGACGCGGTAACGGCTGATATAAACCGTCTCGCTCATCAGTATAATACACCCCTTGTAAAAGCGGACTGTCAGTGGAATTTACCCACATTCGAACCCCTTTATTTACAAGCGGTAAAACAAAGTGAGGACGGCGCAATGACCGTTATAAGGCTTTCGGAGCAGGACGGCAAACGCGGAAAGATAAAATTACCACAAAAAGTAAAACTCCTCAATATGCTCGAAGATATAGAGGGCGAAACAGATATAATTGAATATAAGCCATTTGAGATTATAACAATTGGTGTATAAGAAAAATTCACTTGCCTCAAGTCGAGGTAAGTGAATTTTTTTAGTTCTAAAAAATTTTATGTCAAAAACTGCTTGTTTTGACACTATATAACAGAGAGTGAATTGAAATGAGTTAAAAAACAGAAAAAGGGGCGTTGAAAATGATTTTTATTTATAAGATCTTTTAGTGTCGGTAATGCCTAAAATGTAATCAATACTTACATCATAGAACAATGCAAGTTTAATTAAAATTTCCGTGGGTATATCCAGATCACCGCGTTCATAGTTACTGTAAACACGTTGACTGCACATAAGAATTTGGCCCATTTCTTTCTGGGTCAGGTCCTTATCCTCTCTAAGGTCTCGTATTCTTGTGTAATGCATAGTACCACCGCCTGATAATAGTATTTGATACTATTATAGTTTTAGCGGAATATACGCTATTGGCATTTAGCGGAAAATCCGCTAAAATAATTTCAAGATAGTCAATAATGTTCTGATAAATAGGTTTGTTATGTCTATCTGTACAGTAAAAACACAATTTAAATACAAAATAAAATTTATGGAGGTAATGTTATGAAGATCAGAAAAATAGTTTCAATGGTACTGAGCTTTGCTATTTGCTTTAGCCTTTGCGCAAACTTCAGTATGGTAAAAGCTACGGATATAAATTCAGAAAAACTGACTTTTACACTCAGTAGTGACGGCACTTACTATCTGGTAAGTGCAAAGGACACCTCTGTTACAGGTGAGGTTGTAATTCCTGCCACCTATGAGGGTTTGCCTGTTCGTCAGGTTAATTCTTATGGCTTTAAAGAATGTACCGGAATTACCAAGGTTACTCTGCCGGAAGGTATTGAAAGATTAAGTACGGGTGCATTTTTAGATTCAGGTCTGACAGAAATAGTTATGCCTTCAAGTTTGAAATATATTGCAAACTATGTATTCAGAGGTTGTACAAATTTAAAAAATATTGATATTCCCAATTCTGTTACACATATAGGCGATTCTGTATTTAGCCTTTCGGGTATTGAAAAGCTTGTAATTCCCGATAGTGTTATTTACAGAGATATACGCAATGTGGGTAGTAAAACTCCATTTGATGCACAGTGGCTTGCAAATAGTTGTGATTCTCTTAAAGAGGTAGTTTTGCCGAGTAATATGACCGTAATCGGGCAGGGTGCTTTCAGTTGGTGTATAAATCTTGAAAAAATTACGATTCCTGCAACTGTTACAAAGATCGGTTCAGGTGTATTTAATAATTGTTCTTCGTTAAAGGAGATTTATATTCCTGATTCGGTAGCTACAATAGATAAGGATGCATTTTTTAGTATGGAACTTGCGGTAATCAGCTTACCTGCTAACGTGCGTTTTACCGATAGTGCAATCACATACCATGATTGGTCATATAAAATGGACCATATCCTTTTCAGGGGCACTGAAGAACAGTTCAACACAATGATAGCTGAAATGGAAATTGAAATCGATCAACATTTCAATTACAATACAGTTCATTTCAATTGCACCGCTGAAGCTCCAATATTAACAAACACAAAAAGAGCGGCGGCTAATTGCTTACAAAAATCAAAAATCTATTACAGTTGCTCCGAATGTGGAGAAAATATCTGTACTATGGGCGGAGCTTACGGTGAGCATATTTACGGCGAAGACGGCAACTGCGTAATGTGTGCATTCCCGACAACTGAAACAAATAAATATTTTACTTTTGCTGAAGTTTTAAACGAAGACGGCAGTGAGGTTATAGGATATAACATTACAGATTGTGATACAACTGTAAAAGGTGCTCTTTTGGTTCCCGGTGAATATAAGGGATTACCGGTTAAAGGGATTACAGACGGTGCTTTAGCAGGGTGTAAAGATGTTAAATCCATAATTATAGGCGAAGGTGTTGAGACTATTGGCAAGAGGGCATTCTGGCATTGTGACAGCCTTGAAGCCTTGACAATTCCCACTACATTACTCAGTATTGATGACGACCCCTTCTGGGGTACTGAAGAAAACTTTTCAGACGTATATATTTCCGACCTTCAATTCTGGTGTGAAATAGACTTTTCTGATATAGGTGTAGCCAATCCCTTGGGTGAAGCAGAAAATCTGTATCATAATGGTATTCTCGTTGAAGATTTGGTTCTTTTAGGTGATGTAACAGAAGTAAAGGACACTGCTTTTTATAACTGCGAGTCAATTAAATCCGTTACTTTTTCGGATAAAATTGAGCATATAGGGAAATACGCATTCAATGGTTGTCCCAATCTTACTGAGGTAAACATCCCTGACGTACCTGTGCAAATTGACATCCACGCCTTTGAAAATACGCCAATATATGATGATGAAAACAATTGGGAAAATGGAGCTTTTTATATAGATAATCATCTTATAAACTTCTTAGGCGAAGCAGATGAATTTGTAGTCAGGGATGGTACCGTTGACATAGCCAAAAGAGCCTTTGCCAGAACCAATTATTCGGGCGATAAGATAATAAAAAAGCTTGTTTTACCCGATTCACTTGTGAAAATCAGCGACGAGGCATTTCAGGATTCTGCATATCTTGAGGAGATAACCTTCGGTACAGGTCTCAAGAGTATAGGAGAATATGCGTTTGAGGATTGTTCGTTGATTACTTCCCTTGATTTTAAGAGCCTTGAAGAAGTGGGGGATTATGCTTTCCGCGGAGTTGATAACGTTAAAACACTTCATATACCCTATAATCTGGTAGAGTTAAATTATTTAGCGTGCTTATTCCCTGACACCCTTGAAAAAACAACCTGTGATCCTAACAATCCCAGATTCAAAATGTGTAAAGACGGGGGATTGTATACTAAGGACGATAAAGAGCTGGTATTCTTTGGGAATTCCTATACAACAAGCTACGCCTTACCCGAAAAGACAACAGTAATCGCTGATATGGCATTTTGCTGTGCAAGAGCTCTTAGTGACATAACTCTCCACGATAACGTGGAAAAAATAGGTTTCGAAGCCTTTGCCGGTACAGATTATTTTTATAAGAATTTGTCAAAAGCGGATCTTTATGTCGGAAAATATCTTGTTAGTACGAGCTCACAGAATCTTCAGGTAAAAAGCGGTACGCTTGGTATATCTGACGGAGTGGTGGATTACTCCTTGTTGAAAACAATCAAGCTTCCTGAGTCACTTAAATTTATTGATGGTAGTTTTGAAAATATTACGTCAATTGACGTGGCTTCTATGGATATGTGGTTGAATCTTACTTTTAATAACCCCGACGGAATGCAGGGTCTTAAGAATATTTATATTTCGGTAAATGGTAGTATACCCACCGAAATCGAAATTCCACGTGATATGACTACTCTTAATTCGTACTTTTTGGGTAATTGTTCTAACCTTCAAACCGTAACAATCCCTGAAACGGTTACAACAATCGAGGATAACGCGTTTTATAACTATACTCCCGGCAGATTAAGGATATATTGTCTTAATGGTAGCGTGGCTCACGATTATGCAATAGCTAAAGGGATACTGTATAAAACCTATGACATTGTTTCAAAGGATGATGCACGTATAGACCACGTAAATAAAAGAATATACACAGATGTATATAATTTGTCGGATATTTATAGTTTGATTACAGTAACCGATGAAAAAACTCATTTTGCTCTGGGTAGTCAATACAGTAACGGAAAACATGTCTGGGGTACGGGTTCAACGATTACTATTTACGAAGGAGAAGCCAGAACGGATTATACATTGATTATAAACGGCGATATTAATGGCGACAGCGTAATTGATGTTCTTGACGTTTCATATATTGAGAAATCAATGAACAATAATTGTGAATTGAATGTACACAGTACCGTTGCGGCGGATGTTAACGGTGATAATCAGATTACTGTTGCAGATTATCAACAAGCACTTAATACAGTATTAGCATAAAAGAAAACACGCTTGATGTTCATTGAACATCAAGCGTATATTTTTTTTATTTAAGTTTTGCTTTTACGATTTCTTCTGCTTTTTCGAGGGCTTCGGCAATTTTAGTTATATCCTTACCGCCTGCCATAGCAGAGTCGGGTTTACCACCGCCTGAGCCACCGGCAATCTGTGCAACTTCGCGAACAATATTACCTGCGTGTGCACCGTTTGCAATTGCTTCTTTTGCACAGTAACAAGCGAATGAGCAAGTACCTTTCGCACTCTGCTCTGCCGCAAGGATAACAACTATATCTTCGCCCTTATCCTTTGATGAGTCCACCATTGAACGTAAAGCACCTGCATCTGCCTCACCGATGTTAGCGGTAATAAGCTTAACTGCACCAATCTGTTTGCAGTTGTCAAAGAGGCTACCTGCTTTCTGTTTTGCAATTTCGGCTTTAAGTTCTTCAAGCTCTTTTTCTTTGTTTTTAAGTTCTTGTGAAAGAGCCGCAGCTTTGTTAGCGAGTTCATTAACATTTGCCAATTTCATAGCGTGTGCAGCATCGTGGATAAGCTTTTCTTTTCCGTTAAGGTAGTCGATAACGCCAAGACCTGTAACACCCTCAATTCTTCTTACACCTGCGGCAACGGAAGACTCGGATACAACGCGGAAAAGACCAATGTTGCCCGTATTCTTAACGTGTGTACCACCGCAAAGCTCGGTTGAAAAATCACCTGCAGAAACAACGCGTACAGTGTCACCGTATTTTTCACCGAAAAGAGCCATTGCGCCCTTTTTCTTTGCATCGTCAATACTCATTTCTTCAGTATTAACGTCCATTGCAGAAAGGATGATTTCATTAACTCTGCTTTCGATTTTTGTAATTTCCTCACCTGTAAGTGCGGAGAAATGAGAAAAGTCGAAACGTACTGCGTTTTCGTTTACAAGCTGACCTGCCTGCTCAACGTGTGTGCCGAGAGCCTCACGGAGTGCTGCCTGAAGAAGGTGAGCCGCTGTGTGGTTTCTCATAATAGCCTGACGGCGTGTAACGTCTATTGAAGCAGTTGCCTTGTCGCCCACATTTATTGCATCACCTTCGGTGAGTGTACCGTGGTGAAGAATAACGCCTTCAGCAGTTTTAGTTGTATTAGTAACGGTGAAAACATTGTCGCCTACGGTGATGACACCTGTGTCACCAACCTGACCGCCGCTTTCTGCATAGAATGATGATTCGGAAAGTACGATAACGGCATCGGTATCAACGCCTACGAAATCCACCTTTTCACCGTTAGCGGCAATGGCGAGAACTTCACCTTCGCTGACATTTTCTTTGTAACCGTTGAAAACTGTTGAACCGCATTCTTTGAAAGAAACGTCAGAGCTCTTCCAACCCTCAGTACCCGCAACATTTCTTGCGGCTTTAGCTTTTGCTTTAGCCTCTGCAAGGAATTTTTCAAACTCTTCATTATTAACGGTCATACCGTTTTCTTCGACGATTTCTCTTGTTAAGTCGATGGGGAAACCGTAAGTATCCTGAAGTTTGAAAGCATCCGCGCCTGAGAGAACTTTTCCCTCAGTTTTCTTAATCATATCATTAAGAAGTTCGAGACCGCTGTCAATGGTTTTATAGAAGCTGTTTTCTTCCATTGAAATAACCTTGATAATATAATCCTCTTTTTCGCGAAGACCGGGATATGCGTTCTCGTTTTCTTTAATAACGGTTTCGCAAACCTCCGCAAGGAAGGGACGCTCAATGCCCAGAAGTCTGCCGTGACGTGCGGCACGTCTGAGAAGACGTCTTAAAACATAACCTCTGCCCACGTTTGAGGGAAGAACACCGTCACCAATCATAAATGTGGTTGAACGGATATGGTCTGTAATAACACGAAGTGAAATATCGCTCTTTTCATTTTCGTGGTATTTAACGCCCGCAATTTCCATAATATGTTTCATAATATTCTGAACGGTATCAACCTCGAAAATATTATTAACATCCTGACAAATACAAGCGAGTCTTTCAAGACCCATACCCGTATCGATATTGGGGTTTGCAAGGGGAGTGTAGTTGTTGTTACCGTCATTTTCAAACTGTGTGAAAACAAGGTTCCAGAATTCAACGAAACGGTCACATTCGCAACCTACCTTACAGTCGGGGCTGCCGCAACCGTATTTCTCACCACGGTCGTAGTAAAGCTCAGAACAAGGACCGCAGGGACCCTGACCATGCTCCCAGAAGTTATCTTCTTTACCAAAACGAACCATATGGTCGGGCTTTACGCCCACATCCTTTGTCCAGATATCGTATGCTTCGTCATCATCAAGATAAACGCTGCAATAAATTTTATCTGCATCCATACCGATAACTTCGGTGCAGAATTCCCATGCCCACGGAATAACCTCTTTTTTGAAATAATCACCGAAAGAGAAGTTACCGAGCATTTCAAAATATGTGCCGTGACGTGCGGTAATACCTACACGCTCAATATCGGGTGTACGAATACACTTCTGACAGGTTGTAACTCTCTTTTTAGGGGGAGTTTCTTCGCCTGTGAAGTATTTTTTCATAGGTGTCATACCCGCGTTGATGAGAAGAATACTCTTATCACCCTGAGGTACAAGGGGGAAGCTGGGGAGTCTTAAATGCTCCTTGCTTTCAAAGAATTTAAGATACTTTTCTCTTAAATCGTTAAGACCTGTCCATTCCATAGTTTTATTCACTCCTCATTTTAAATAAAAAACGGCACGTTTTTTAACAACACGGGACGGTTAAAAAACCGCGGTACCACCCGAATTGTGCAAAACGCACCACTCATAGTTATCAGTTAACGCCTGAAAACGTGTCGTTTCCGACAAGGCTCAGCAAGTAGCAAATCTTTTGGCGACCGAAAGCTCACACCAACCGCTTCCTCTCTGGATGCCGTATCAAAAAATCATCTTGCGTCATAGCCACAAAAAATATACAAATATATTATATAAAAATTTTTCGTAAAGTCAATAGATTATTTTAACACTCAGTTATTTCATCATAATTGATTTTAATTATTTTTGTACTGTTAAGGCAACAATCGGTGTTGTTGGAGTGATAATATGCCACAAGGCAATAATTTTCATCCTCAATAATTGCGGGGTAGCAGTAGCCGTTGTTTAAATCGTCCTCAATGAAAAAAAGATTGTTTCTTGTAAAGGTTTTACCGTTATCATAGCTTACGGCTAAAGTGTAGGGTGTGCGACCCCAGAACTCTTCATCATCTTCCCTTAAAATATGCTCGGGAACAGGGTTGAATACCGCAAGGGTTAAATCCTTGAAGTTTTTAACGAGCATAGGAGAGGAGGGGGATGAGAAAAATGTGTTCGGTTCGGGAGCAGACCAGTTTTCGCCATTGTTTTTTGAAAATGCTTGGAATTGAAAACCCAACCCTGTGCGTATATAGCACCACAAAGTACCGTCATCGTGTTGGAAAAGTCCCGGCTCCTGAAATCCGAGGGGGTCTTTAGGGAAGGGGCATTTTAACTCTGTGTCGGTCTTTTTCCACGAAGCCCCGTCATTATCTGAATAAAAAAAGCAAATCTCACCCGCAGGAAAATCTTCGGTATTTGCATAAATTGAGTGCCTTGCAGCGGCAAAGAGAATTCTGCCGTTTATGAGCTTAATAACTCTATCGTTATTTAAAACAAAATAATCTTGCTCGGCGATACAATCAAGGCAATTTGAGGGTTTACTCCAGTTTAACCCCTCGTCGGTTGAACGGGTAAAAAGTAATTTGTCAGTACCGTCTGCATTTTTTTCGATATAAAAAGCACCTATATCATGGTTATTCATTCTTAAAAATGAAAGGCTCATAATATTGACAGAACCCTTTGATTTTTGGAATAACACTCGCTTTTCGCCCCAAGTTTTACCCTCGTCGTAAGAGGTGAAAGCCGAAATAACTGCGTGGGCTTCGTCTTCGCGGTTATCGTCAATAAACTCAGTGTAACCGAATAAAATTGCTCCGTTTTTTAGTTTTATGAATGAACCCTCGCCATTACGGGTGTTGCTACCCTCGGCAGGGATAAAAAACACTTGTCTGCCTATTTTTTTCATAATATCACCTACTGATTAATCATTTTAGCATATTAATATTAAAAAGTAAATTTATTGATTAAAATAATAATATGTGTTATTATATATTGGTTCAAAAGAGGTGTTACTATGAGTGAAAAATGGGTACAAGCCTGGGGACAGGCACATTCGGCTCTTTCGTTCTTTTATTATCCTTCTTGCGAAAAGACGTACAGAATGATTATAAAATCTGCAATCCAAGGTAAAAAAATAAAATTAGAACTTTCCAATGAATGTGCAAAAAACCACGTGGAAATAGGCTCCGTTACCGTTTCAAAATGCAACGAAAACGGAGATTTTACGGAAGATTATAAGTTTATTACATTTAAAGGCGAAAAATCTTTTTCTATAAAAATGGGCGAGGTTATTGAGACCGACTGCGTGGATTTAGGTATTGAAACGGGCGAGTTTTTCTGCGTCAGTATCTTTGTTAAAAAAGGTGCTCTCAGAAGCGGTAACCTTATAGATAATGTTGAACTCATAACCGCAAAAGGCGATTTAACCCAAAACCCCAAAATAGAAAATCAACGCAGAATAAGGGACGGCGTAAGAGAATTTGCATCAAAAGTTTTGAGAATGTATTTCCACAAGCCCATACCCCTCTTTCAGAGTGTTAAGCTTCTCAACGATACGGATGCAAAATCCATTATCGTTTACGGGGATTCCATAAGTCAACAGGGTTATTGGACAAATATGTTTTCAGAGAGGATTTACCACGAATTTCCGGGTAAATACTCCGTTATAAATAAATCCATAATGGGTAACAGATTACTTCTTGATTACAGCGAAAGATTTTTCTGCAAGGGTCTTTTCGGTATAGGCGGAATGAACCGTATGCAAAGGGATATTCTCAGTTATCCCGACTGTGAATATGTTATTTTAGCCTTAGGTACAAATGACTTTTTGCAGTATAATACCATTGCCGCACCTAAGTCCGAGAAACCCACTGTGGAGCAGTTTTTTGAAAGTGTTCTTGAATTTAACGAGATACTAAAAAAAGAGGGAAAGAAATTAATTGTATTTAATATTCTTAATTTCGGCGAGTGCATAGATTCGCGACCCGAAAAAGAAGAAATGGTTAAAGAATTTAATCAGAAGCTTATGGAAAATAAGCATCTTTTCCACGGTGTTTACGACCAGGCAAGTCTTTGTGTAAACCCCGAAAAGCCCAATTGTACAAAAAAGGAATACTTGGGCAAAGACTATATTCACCCCAATAAAAAAGGCGGTAGAATAGTAGCGGATAACGTTAATCTGGATTGGTTCAGAAAATAAGAGGTGATATTGTGAAAAAATATATTAGCTTAATTCTTTGTGTGATTATTTGCATTTCCTGTTTGGTTATGCCCGTTTATGCGGAGAATTCGGTAAATAATGAGACAACGATGCTTCTTTCGGGTGATGCTGTATCCTATAATGCGGATGGCACTTTAACTGTTGAAAACGATGACGGTGTTCAGTATGTAGTGTTTATGGTTACTAATATTCACTATAATAACCTTGAATCCTATGTTTCGGAAATGGTTACACTTCACGGTGCAATTGATTCTACTTCCGACAGAATGTATGCCTTCGGTGTAGTAGGACCTATGTGTATTACTCAGTCAATTGAACAGATGAATGAGGAGGTTAATACCGTATTTGCTCTTGCAGAAAAATACAATGTTCCCGTGTTTTTTCAGATGGATGACTGCACCAACTACTCTCAGGACTTCGGCAATGGTGCAACTACGGATGAAAATGGCAGTAAATTTTATGACGACCCGGAAATGTGCGAATGGATAGCATTTCCCGCCGAAGGCGAGGAATGGGGCGGTCAGAGTTACGGTATGCTTCCCAGATGGCATTGCAACTGGAGTGGAGTTCCTTTTGCAACACCCGGTGGCTTCCCTTGCTATAATTCCCCGAAATATCTTGATTGGTACAAAAAGCAGGTGACCGAGGGCTTTATTAAGCCATTAATGGAAAACTACAACCGTCTTAAGGCGGAGGGTAAGGGTTATTTACTTGCAGGTATAAATACAGGTTGGGAAACACAGATTCCCGATTATACAAACGAAACATACGCATCCTTGCAGGATTTTGAAAAAGCTCAATATGGTATGCACGCACTTTATAATTTGGGTTATGATGAAGCGTCTCTTAAAAAAGAGGCAGATGAGCGTATGATGGGCGTTGATGAGCTTAAAAGGGAATTGCTTTATGGTGTACTTGCCGATTATATAGAATTTACCTGTAAGATGTTTTATGATGCAGGCGTAGAGAAAAGCAAAATATTCTCTCATATAGTTTCTTTATCTTCAACATTGGGTTATTGTACAACGGTTTATCCCCCTATTTATGTGTGTATAAACGATTATTGTACTCCCGGTTGGACTATGAGCCCCAAAACTTGTCCTTATGACCTTGATTTATTAGAAAAACAACTTGCCGAAAATGGCAGAAATGAATATGTAAATGCTGAGGGTTATGCTCATTACGATAATGTTGAAACATGTACTGCATATTTTGAAGAAAGCTTGTGCGGTAACGCAAAACTTATAACGGTTTTTGGTTACGACCAAGCAACGGGTACATACGGGTATCAGAAATCTCCTGATTTTTATTTTGTTAAAGTAACAAAGTCGTGGCTTGCCCGTGAAATAGGTGCGAATTATTACTGGAGCACTCGCCCGAGCCTTGTGGAGACTAAAGATAACTGTAAGGAAAGCGGTTGCACGGGTACATATTCAAATGGTTTCTGTACGGTGAATGGCGAACATTATGAAAAAGCTTTATTGAACGAAAACGGTGGTTATAAAATATCTAATGCAGGTCAACTTTATTGGTTTGCGGCTCTTGTAAACGGCGGAACAACTGATGCAAAGGCGGAGCTTACCGCAGATATTATTGTTAATAATGGTGTTGTTGACGCCGCAGGTAATTTGCAGAGTGGTTCATTCCGTTCCTGGACGCCTATTGCAAGCGGAGAAACTAATTTTATAGGTACTTACAACGGTGAAAAATTTAAAGGTGTATTTGACGGTAAGGGCTATACAATAATCGGTCTTTACACAAGCTCATCTGAAAGATATATAGGCTTGTTCGGCTATAACGGCTCTGGTACTATTAAAAATGTGGGTGTTATTAACTCATATTTTGCAGGTGATAGATATACGGGGGGTATTGCAGGACAGAATGACGGTACCATTACAAACAGCTATTCAAACAGTGCAACAAATTGCACCCGTTATACGGGAGGTATAGCGGGTAATAATAAAGGCACAATTTCTAACTGTTATAATGTAGGTAAAACAACAGGTACATCGGGTGGTACCTTTAACCCTACTTATAATGTAGGTGCAATATGCGGCGGCAACAGCAAAACCGTTGCAAATTGCTTTTATTTAAACGGTTGTGCAACAGCGGGAAGCACCACTCAGAACGGTATCGGTGCAGGAAGAAACTCCACTACCGCGGATAGTGCTAACGTTACGACAGTTAAAGAAGCAAGTCAGTTTTATAGCGGAGAGGTTGCATATTTGTTACAAGCTGCCAATACAGTTCAGACCTGGGGTCAGAAGGGTAATGTTGTTAACACACTGCCTTGTGTTTCGGGAAGAGAACTATATGCGGTCGCAAAATATACTTCTGATACAGGATATTCAATAGCAAGTCTTGGTGACGTGAATGATGATACTTTAGTTGATGAAAACGATTATCAGATTTTTGTTAACGTTGCATTAAGCGATGAAAACACCGTTGATGATATTCCTGACAGAATAGCTTTTATGCGTGGAGATATTAACGGAGACTGGGTTGTAGACGTTCTTGATGTATCGCTGGTATACAGAATGTATTTTGACCAATACTCTGTTCCTATATATTTACCCGGCGATTTTGATGGTGACGGTATATGTACCGATGCGGATACTGAAAAAATAAAGGAAACAATAACCAACGGTTATTATGTGGGTAAAGGACCGCTCTATTCCTGCGATTTTAACGGTGACGGATATATGGATGATTGGGATTTAGAATACGCTTACGATGTTTCCGCTGAGGATAACTATGTCTACTTCAATACAAAGTACGGTAGCCACGAAAGGCATACTTTTGATTTATACATACCTAAGGATAAAAAGGTTGTGGGTATGGTTCTTATGATTCACGGCGGAGCGTGGATAGGCGGAAGTAAAGAAGGATACAGACCACGACTCGAAGAGTTTGCTGCCAAAGGTTATGCGGCAGCGGCAGTTAACTACCGTTATATATGCGATACTGTTGATCTTGACGATATTATGGATGATATTGAACAAGCGGTGGCATTTATGAAAGAAATTGCAGATTCTCACGGCATTGAAATTTCAGGCTTCCTTTCCACGGGTGGCTCAGCCGGTGGACATCTGGCACTTCATTATGCCTATTCCAGAGCGGATTCCTCGGCGATACCGCCTAAGGCAGTAGTAAGCGATTGCGGTCCAACGGATTTATCCGATGAATATTATTACTATAACGAAGATTTGCAGAAAAATAACGCTCTTGGTGACGAAGAATATGTTGCACAGATTCTCGGTTGGGCTTGCGGATACAAGCATACATACGCTACAAGAGCCGAGGCGAAGGATGCTTTAAAATTCGTTTCACCCATATATTATGTTAATGAAAATACCGTCCCCACAGTAATAAACCACGGTATGGTTGATGATATAGTTCCGTACAGAAACGCTGTGGACTTAGATGCAAAGCTGACCGAATACGGAATTGAGCACGTGCTTAACCCCTATCCCAATTCGGGTCACGGTCTTGATGCGGACCCGGAAAATATGGCATATGCTGAACAACTTTTGCAAGAATATGTTGTAAGATATCTTGATTCGGTTGATAAATAATTTAATAAAAAAACTGTCAGCTTTGAAAATGAAGCTGACAGTTTTTTGTTGTAATATTAATCACCTAAAAGACCGTGATATCTGCCCATCCAATAGGGAAGGAGATATACGTAAGGCATAATTGTACCCTTGCCATCGGCACCTGTGCCGGGAAGTGTAGAGGTACGGTTAACCTCTTTGCTATTGATGTTAACAAATTCCTCGGAACCTGAGTCACAAATGAACTGGTTACCGTCATAGTTAACAAGTGCACGGGATGAGTATTCAACAGGATATTTTAACTGGGGAGGAATGCCCTCTGCTTCCTGCTCAGTATCCCATACAATATCTTTTCTGTAACTGTTGTATACGGGCCATCTGATAAAATCAAGATTCATTTCTGAAAGTGATTTTGCGGCTTCTTCAATGTCACATGTATTGTTGGTAAGTGAACCGTAAACAATGTTAAAGAATGGTGAACGTTCAACTCTTTCATATGCCCAGTGGTGGGTAAGACCCATTTTGAAAATTTCTTTGTGGGCGTTGTTGTCTGTATAAGTGATTAAGTTGTAAATGTTGGTAAAGTCAAGCTGGTCGTCTATGTGTGCTACGTGACCGTCCTCACATTTGTACTGAATACAGTTCATAGCATAGTGATGGTCCTTAATGAGCATATCGAAAACCTTGTTATACTTTTCGTCACCTGTTACGTGGTATGTGGTTTTGAGGAATGAAAGAATTTCGAGGGAGTTTGTGCCTCTTTCATAGTACCAGCGATCATCGTTATTAAGAAGGTCCGGCTCCCAGTTTGCCCAGGTTGTAGGAATACCGTCAACGTCGCAAAGGTGGAAATTATTCTCGATGATATGGTCGGTAATTGTTTTTACAACCTTAGCGATTTTTTCTTTTTCCTTTTCGTCGGCAACAAGGTCGTAGTAGACACCGTAAGCAAAGTAGTGACCTGTCATTTCGTCACTTGATGTTTCGCCAAGCCATTCGCACTCTGGGTTGTCTTCGCAAACGTGCCATTCCTCGCGGTTGCCCTGACCAAAGAATTCATCGTCTGTGTAACGGGTTGCACGAGCTGTAAAGCCGGGCTTACCTGTAACCTCAGTAAGTTTAATCATTGCTTCAACTGCACGTTTTGCATTTGCTTTGGCTTTTTCGTCGCCTGTTACAGCGTAACGGAAACATTGACTTGCGCAGTAAAGACCGGTGAAAAGACCATCGTTGTCGGAGTTGTAAAGTACGCCCGACTCCATATCGCCGTATTTTTTAAGACAACGGTCAACCTGATAGCCTTCGTTTCTTGTAAAGTATTTAACTGCGTATTCGTCGTAGTGGTCAGCCTTTTGCTCCAAAGTCATACAAAGAGGAATAATAACACTTATACCTCTGGGTGTTACTGCTGCAATAGTACCCTTATCAGAAACTGAAATGTTTGTAACTGTGGGATGCATAAGCCATGCACCGAATGAATAATATGAAATTTTACCCTCAATAAGAGTTATAATACCTGTATTTGTTGCAAAGTATTTATTACCGTTGGGTGTGAAGAACATATCGTTGAATGATCCGTCGGGAACTGAATAAAACTCATTGCCGTTAAACCAATAATTTTTGCCGTCATAAATATTAAGACCGTTGTCAGTGCCAACCCATAAGTGACCGAGACCGTCAACTGCAAGACAGTTGATTTTTTTACTTGCTACACCGGTAACATTGGGGAGAAGCTCTGCCCAATGACGACGTTTACCCTTAAGGGACATAAGACCCTCAACAGTTGAACCAACGTAAACAGTTTCAGCATATTTCGCCTTATTGTCGTGTGCGGCAAGGCATACTGTATCCTCGGGAAGGTCAACCACTTCTTCGAATACGCCGTCTTTAAGAAGGTAAAGCATATTTTCTGTAATAAGCCAGAACGAACCGTCAAGAGCAATTGAAATGTCAACAACGGGTGAATCAAAATCGGCAATTTTCTTAGCCTTACCTTTTTTGATTTCGGCGAGTGAGTTACCTATAGCGGCATAAAGAGTGCCGTTTCTTGTAAAAAGTTTGGATGCTTTTAAAGATGTTTTTTTTATCTTACCGTCGGTGTATTCAAAAACACCGTCAGCGGATGCTATGTAAAGGGTTTCACCCTCGAATGCTACGGATGTAACCTTTTCGGGCTCAAGACCATTTTCGGCAGTAATGAATTTTCTGTCATACTGAGTAAATTCACCGAAAAGAAGAGATGTTTTTTTCATAACGTACTCCTTTTTATTGGGATTTTTTGTTTTTTACATTATACCACCAAGAACATGAAAAACGCAATATATTATTGCACTTTAATACTAATTAAGGTATACTTAATTTATATTTTTGTTTCGGAGCGACATTTTATGAAAACATACGGCACTTATTTTCAAAATGACGAAAAAGAACCTATTAAATACGGTGAAATAAATTTGATAAATCCCAAAAGGCAAAGACTCCGCGGAGAAGAGGCACTTTCGGGTGTTGAGGCTTACCCTGTTTTTCAGGGCTTTTGCGGTACGGATTTTGAACTTATGAAGATGGGAAGAGAAGGTAAGCTTTCAAAAAAATTCCCTCAGGGTGAAAACCGACTTATTAATGGTCACGAGGGGGTTGTATGGGTTCCATCGGAAAATAGATTTGCTATTGTTTTAATTCGTGGTGGGGACAGTTACGACCCCACAAGATACACCGAAGATGAAACCTATTTTGAATACGGTTGTGACGGTGCGGACGGACTTTTTTGCGACAAAAATTACTTTAATCCCGAGATGCTTTTACATCTCCCCGAAAAATATGATGGATTGAAAAAATTACCCCTTTCCGTAGCTAAAAAACTTTCATTCGCGGACCCTTATGCCTGTGCAATTTTTCAGCTTGAAAGAATGGAAGATTTAGGTGAGGCGCATAATTTCAGAGTTGAAATGGCAAAGCATAAATGCTCGGAGCAAGAGGCGAGAGCAAAGGCGAAAGAAAATATATTCAATAAAACCGTTATTTTCGGTCTTGGCATGACGGGACTTTTTATGGCGGACCAGATAAGAAGGCATTATCCCGATGCTGAAATTTTACTTGTGGGCAGAAGTGATGAAAATTCTAAAAAGGTTGTTTTCTCAAAAGAGATAGCGAAAGCCGACTATCTTTGCACTGCAAACCTTACCGAGCAAGAAACCGCAAAAAAAATAATTGATAAATTAGGCTCAAGAGCGTCACTTTTCATAGGTACAAGCGGTACAAATATTGAGCATAGAGTGGCTTTCGAGCACAAGGCTTTAGGTTGCAACGGTATTTACAACAGTTTTTCATTAGGACCTAAGGTCACATACGATACAATGCCCTTTGGATTTGAAAATCACCTGATTTTTGCATCAATCAATTTCAGACAAGCACATATGGAAAAGGCAATTCAGGTGCTTGTTGACAGCAGATATGACGAGGTTGTTGAGCTTATAGATAAAAATGAATTTATAAGTGACCCCATTGACGCTTATGAAAACAAAATTTACTGTAAGGGCGCACCCCTTAAAACGGGTGTTATCTGGGACGAAAATTATATTGAAAGGGATAAATAAAATGAAAGCGATTGTTATAGATACCCCGAATAAAATCGAAATAAAGGATATACCAATGCCCGAAGTAAAAGAAAATGAAGCACTTTTAAAGGTGAAATGCGTTGGCATATGTGGAGCGGATGTAGCATCATATACGGGCAACCAACCCTTTACTACATATCCCAGAATCCCGGGTCACGAGTTTTCTGCAGAAATTGTAACAATCCCCGAAAATGACAAGGGTCTTAAAGTAGGAGATATAGTAACCTGTAACCCTTATTTTAATTGTGGTGAGTGTTACTCCTGCGAAAGGGGCTTTGTTAATTGTTGTACGGACAATCAGACTATGGGCGTTCAACGAGATGGTGCATTTTGCGAATATATTGCGATGCCCGTTGAAAGGATTTTCCCCGGTATGGGTCTTAGTGCCGAGGAGCTTGCTTTAATTGAGCCTTTCTCAATTTCCCAACACGCAGTTTCAAGGGCAACAATTAAAGAAAGTGATACTGTTTTGGTAGTGGGTGCGGGTCCCATTGGTCTTTTTGCACTTATTGCCGCTAAACAGAAATGCAAAAAAATCGTGGTTGCGGATATTCTTGATAACAGACTTGCACTCGCAAAAGAATATGGCGCAGATGCGGTTGTTAATACAAAAAAACAATCACTCGAAGAATTTACAAAGGAATTTACCGAGGGCAGGGGCTTTGACGTTTGTATCGAGGCTTGTGGTGCTCCCGAAACATTTCTTAATTGTATTGAGTGTGCCGCATTTGCCGCTAATATTATACTTATCGGCAACGGTAAAAGGGAAACTAATTTTGTTCATTCAATAATTCTTAAGAAGGAATTGAATATTCACGGTAGCCGAAATGCACTTAACGCAGATTTCATAAATAACATCAATCTCGTATCAGATAAAAAAGCGGATGTTATGAAAATGGTAAGCGGCATTTACGATATGGAAAATGCTACGGACGCTTTTGAGGCTCTTAAAAACAACG
The DNA here is from genome assembly GCA_015066345.1 of Oscillospiraceae bacterium. GTDB lineage: Bacteria > Bacillota > Clostridia > Oscillospirales > Acutalibacteraceae > DTU089. Next base: position 10,759 of record SVOQ01000009.1, on the reverse strand, counting down.
ACGGCACTTTAGCAAAAATTCTTATTAAAATAGGGTGAATTATTTATGATTATTGATGCACACGCCCATTTATGGAAAAAACAAGCAGGTATTGTGGACGGAAAGCCTGTTTACGATATCGGTGGCGGCAGAAGTGATTTCGGCGGTGAAATTAAACAGATGATGCCACCCTATATGACCGACGGCGAAAATAATATTGAACGCTTTATTGTCAATATGGATTATGCCTGTGTTTCAGGTGCGGTTATTACTCAAGAGTATATTGACGGTAATCAGGATGATTATTTGAAAGAATGTAAAAAGATATACAAAAACCGCATTAAAATCTGCTCCCTTTACGAAGAAAAAGAAATGGGCGATATTACCGACTTTGACGGAATAAAAATCTGTGCAGGTAGATTAAAGGATAAAAATTTATTGAATCATATTGAGCCGTTTAAGCTCGCTAATGATAACGGTAAGTTTATATCAATTGACCTTGCGGATGGTAACGAGCAAACTGATATGATGCAAGAAATAATAAAGCGATTTCCTGATTTGAGAATTGCCATAGGCCATTTTGGTATGGTAACCAGGGAGAATTGGCTTAGTCAGATTGAACTTGCTAAAAACAAAAATGTGTTTATAGAAAGCGGCGGTATTACCTGGCTTTTCAATGAGGAGTTTTACCCATATCCCTCAGGCGTAGATGCAATTAATCAAGCGGCGGATTTGGTCGGGTTTGATAAATTGATGTGGGGCAGCGATTACCCTCGTACAATGACTGCAATCACCTATAAAATGAGCTTCGATTTTGTTTTAAAAACAGATAAAATAAGCGATGAAAATAAAAATAAGTTTTTAGGTGAAAATGCAGTGAAGTTTTATGGGTTTAATGACCTGACTATTCCCGCTAAAATTAAGAATATGGTTGAATAAAATGCAAAATGCAGAATGCAAAATGCAAAATTTCGGGGCTTCGCCGATTATATAAAAAGTTGATGTAATGCGAAGCTCAACCTCTCTGCGTAAGGAGAGAGGGGGACCGCCATCCCGTAACTATCTGTGAAGATGAAGTTGTAAGCGTGACCGTGAGTTATTGATTTAATAAAGCTCGTCGGAGCGGTGGAGAGTCCGAATTACTCATTGCAAAAAGCAACTTTATAAGCGGTGGTGGGTAGTTCACTTACTAAAATGGTTTGTTTAAATAGAACAATTAAACTAAAAAATGTGTATTCGAAAAATCGAATACACATTTTTACTTATCTGTAAGTCCCAAAATATAATCAACACTTACTTTATAATATTTTGACAGAGCAATCAAAACTTCGCTCGGAACATCAAGATATCCGCTTTCGTATCTTGAATATGTTGATTGGCTTACTTTTATAATATGAGCTATTTGTGATTGATTTAAATCGTTGTCTTCACGCAATTCTCGTATTCTTGCATACATTTTTATCACCAAAGCAATTTTACAATATGCAAAACTTGCATATTGACTTTTATGCAGTAATTGCATAAAATGAGTTTGAAATAGGAGTTGTATTGCTGTTTTCAGTATTACCATTTCGCGTAAAAAACACAGTGTATTTAAAGAAAAATTTGTGAGGTGCTATTGTAAAATGAGTAATAATGTTGAAAAAGAATTTGCGTTAGAAACGGTGATTTCTAATGCGGTGCAGATTCCCGGAGTTAAGGTTAACCGAGATGATTTTTTGAAAAAAACCTTTTCAAAGGAAAATGTTGTTATTGAAGATGTAGTGAATTACGGTCCAATTGAAGCCGGAGTTAGGCAAGAAACGATTTCAAAACTTGCTACAAAACTTATTTTAAGTCGAACAAGTGGTTCGTCAATTGCATCATTTGTTGCGGGTATTCCGGGCGGATGGGCTATGGCTGCAACAATACCTATGGATGTATTACAGTTTTTTGCCGTAGCATTAAGACTTGCGCAGGAATTATCGTATCTTTATGGTGCTCAAGATTTATGGGAAGATGGTAAAATTGATGATGAAAGAGTTCAAAATCAATTGTTGCTCTACTGTGGCGTAATGTTTGGTGTTTCGGGTGCTGTTTCTGGTGTTCGAGTATTGTCTACGCAAATTGCAAAAACCACGCTGAAAAAACTCTCGCAGAAAGCACTGACTAAAACCTTTTGGTACCCTATAGTAAAACAAATTGGTAAAGCAATAGGAATAAAAGTTACTAAATCTGCAGTTGCACAAGGAGTATCAAAGGCAATTCCTGTTATTGGCGGTGTGATTTCGGGTGGTTTGAACTTTGCTTCAATGTTGCCTATGGCAAATAGATTAAAGGATGCTCTTGAAAGCGCTTCTTTTGATTATAGTGAGGAAGACCTAAATAATGATATTATTGAGCTTGAAAGTATAGATGTTGAGTATGAAGATGTGGATTTAAAAACAAAACTAAAAGAATCAGGTAAGAAAACCACCGAAAAGTTAACAGGCTTACTTTCTGCAAAAACGACTAAAGAAAAGACAGAACATACAGACAACGATAACAAAAACGAAGAGAATACAAAGAAAAACAAACCAAAATTCACAAATTTATTTTCAAAGAAAACAAAAGAAGAAAAAAACGAATTTGAAGATAAAGTTGATGTGATTGAGACATTAAAGAAATTGTCCGAATTGAAAGATAGCGGAATAATAACGCAAGAAGAATTTGAAGAAAAGAAAGCGGAGTTGTTGTCTAAAATTTAAGAATAAAGGGTTTTCAAACCGAAGATAAACAGAAAGTGAACTACCCACCACCGCTTATAAAGTTGCTTTTTGCAATGAGTAATTCGGACTCTCCACCGCTCCGACGAGCTTTATTAAATCAATAACTCACGGTCACGCTTACAACTTCATTTTCACAGATAGTTACGGGATGGCGGTCCCCCTCTCTCCTTACGCAGAGAGGTTGAACTTCGCATTACATCAACTTTTTATAATCGGCACTTGTGCCCCTCATTCCTAATTACAATCGGCTTTGCCCCTTTAATTACGCATTACGAATTATGAATTACGAATTAAAAAAACAACCGCCTGTTGGCGGTTGTTTTTTACATCTGTTCTAAAATATACTTTTTAACATCCTCTAATTTGCTTTGTTTCCATTTGCCTTCTTCTGCTTTTTCGGCTAAGGGGCAAAGGATGAAAAAGTCAAGGGTTTCGCCGGGTACTCTGCCCGTCCTTAATTCTTCAGAAAAATGTTCTTTCCATTTTTCTTCGGTAGCATTTTTAAATTCTTCAGGTTTAAGATATGTCATCTGCCTTTTTGTAGCCTCAATGTGCATTTTTGCGGAAAGAGGTGAGAGTAAGTTGAAATCTTCCTCCTGTACATCTACGAAGATTTCGGGCAAGTCGTGTTTAACTATATGCTCGTCACCGCGTAAAATTTTAAGACCCATTGGCTCTAAATTAAATTCATTTTCGGTGAAATTAAGTTTAATAATAATGCCGTATTCGGTCTTGTGCTGTGAGCGTTGGTAGTCCGTGTCAAAAATGAAATTTCCCAATGAATAAAAGATTATCTTATCACCCACTGTTTCGTAATTCATAGGTACGTGGGGGTGATGACCAACAACAATATCCGCACCCATTTCGAGGAATTTTCGGTATCTTTCCCTTGTGTAGGGTGAGGGGAGTGGAGTGAATTCTTCACCTGCGTGGGCTACGACTATACACCAACGGCACTTTGATTTAATATCGTCAATAGTTTTTTGTATAGCATCGAGGTCGCTCCAACTGTAGCAACCGGGTTTATCAATATCCGCTTTGCGACAGGCTCGTTGATAGCCGACACCAAACATACCTATACCACCCGCTTCGGGGATTATAACGGGCTTTCTTGCCTCGTCAATATTCATTCCTGCACCGATTGTTTTAACATCATTTTCTTCAGCGATTTTAAGGGTGCTTTCAATACCGTAAGGACCTGCATCCATAATATGATTATTGCAGATATTCCAGATATCTGCTTTCATTTTATTTAAAACCTTTACGGCACGGGGGTCAATGGTGTGTAAAAGTTGTTGTACACCGCTTTGGGTTGTGTTTGGGGCGGCCTCTGCCACGGGACCCTCAACGTTGGGTATTACGTGGTCAGCACTATGCAAAAAGCTCAGTATTTCATCGGACAAAAGGTTTTCATCATCCCATTTTTCATACATATAGCGGTCAAAACCTATGTCCCCTGTAAATACCAAAGATGTTTTATCTTTCATAATTAAATCCTTTCGGTCGGAAGAAAAATTATTCTTCAAGTTCAAAGCCGTACAATTTGCCATCTACGAGTGAAAGTGTGCCTTTCTGACCTATTTCGAATCCATCGTAACATTCTTCAGGTACGGATAAATCGAAAGTATTTCCGTCGGACTCTTGAAACGCAATGAAGAATTCTTCTACTGCTTTCGGTTGCTTTATTCCAACAACCTTGGTATTGCAATATTGGTTAATAACAGTTACCTTTTTAAGTATCGGTTCACTTGGAGTGTCATCCAAATTGATTTGTTTTGGAGGATTCTTTTTTAATTCTTTTCGGTGTTTTTGGGTGATTTTAAAAATCCAGATAGCCAAAGTGATTACGAAAATAAAACTCAAAAAGAATGCACCAAGAAGTAAATATTCCTCAAACATAAAAACACCTCGGTTATTTACTTAATAGAAGTTTATACAATGTAGGCTCAACGTTAAACTCGCTCATTGCCGATTTTACTTCGTTTAATGCCTTTTCCTTTGTGGCGTTAGTCTGCGAATCCTTTAGTACGGCGCGTATGAGGATGTTTTTTGGTGTATGTGCGAAGTCTATAAATTCTAAAAGTTGGGTTTTATATCCGCAGTATTCAAGAAGATTACCCCTTATAGAGTCCGTCAGAAGTGCTGAGAAACGTTCCTGAATAATACCGTAACGGGTTAAAAGGGATAAATTCTCGGTTTTTATCTGGCTATTTAATTCGTGTTGGCAACAGGGTACGGAAAAAATCATTTTCGCACCCCAATTTATGGCATTGTAAAGAGCAAAATCCGTTGCAGTGTCACAAGCGTGAAGTGTTATAACCATATCCACGTCAAAGGGGCATTTGTAACCATTAATGTCGCCCAACTCAAAATGAAGATTTTTGTAGCCGTATTTCTCGGCGGCTTTGTTACATTTTTCAATAACGTCCTTTTTAAGGTCAAGACCGATTATTGTAGCATCAATGCCCTTGATTTCGGTTAAGTAATAGTAAACGATGAATGTCAGATAAGATTTTCCGCAACCGAAGTCAATAATATTGAGTTCTTTATAATCTCTTTGTTTTACCGAGTCATCAATAATCTCTATAAGGCGGTTAATCTGCTTGTATTTGTCATACATTGCCTTAACAACCTTACCCTCTTTTGTGAAAATGCCCATATCCACAAGGGGTTCAATAACAGTGCCCTCTTTTAGGATATATTGTTTTTGTCGGTTATGCTCCGCGGGGGCTACCGAGGGTTGATTAGTGGTGTTTTTGGCTTTATAAAAAACCTTGCCTTTTTTGGTAATCATAATGGAAAATTCTTTGTTTAGCGACCATGCATTGAATTGAAGATAAGTGTTATCTATTAATTCGATACATCTTTCCGCAACTTTTTCGGCGGTAATATTTTCGTGAAAAACCTGCTTTTCAGTGTATTTTGCAACCTGATAAGAGTTACTCATTTTTGTAATTGTGATTTTTTTATATTCACAACTTTTATTGACAGGTTTACTTATAACCGCCTTTTGTATATTGTTTTCGAATATTTTTAAAATATATTCATTTATTTCCGGCATAGTCTGCCTCCGAATTAAAATATAAATTCTGCTTTTTCGCCTTTGGTAAATTGCATTTTGATTATGTTGCCGTCAGATTCAAAAGCCTTTGAGGTTTTGGGTAAAGGTGTACGGGAATTAAGCTTTAAACTTAATTCGCGGTTCGTGTTAGATGTAACTGTGGCTTTTTTAACTGCACCGTTTTTCCATTCTATGTCAAAGGTGAAACCGCCCCTTGCCTTGATACCCTTTATGGAGCCTTTATCCCATTCATCGGGTAAAGCGGGTAAAAGTTCAATAATTCTGTTGTCAGGTGTACCCAAATGGCTTTGAATAAGCATTTCAGTGATACCTGCTACGCCACCGAAGTTACCGTCAATCTGGAATGGCGGATGAATATCAAAAAGATTATTTGCGGTGCATTTTTTAAGAAGATATTTAAGGTGGTTAAGGGAATTTTCCCCATCCTTAAGACGGGTGTAGAAGCAAATTGTCCAGGCTCTCGACCAACCCGTTGAGCCACCGCCGTTTTCAATTCTTCTCTTAATTGTTCTTTTTGCCGCCTCATATATTTCGGGGTCACTTTCGTTAATCTGGTCAGCGGGGAAAAGACCGAAGAGATGGGATATATGACGGTGTCCCGGCTCAGTTTCCTCGTAGTCCTTAATCCATTCACGGATTGTGCCGTAACGTTCACTGATTTCCATGGGCGGAAGTTTTGCGAGAACATCAAAAAGAGTTTTTGTGAAATCCTCATCAATACCGAGAACCTTACAAGCGTGAGCCGTACGGGTGAAAAGAGCGTAAATAATCTGATAATCTATTGTTGCACCCTCGGTGAACATGCTTTCCTGTTTTTCACCGTTAGCGTCTATGTAATAGAATTCGTTTTCCGGTGAGTTGGAGGGGGATGTTATAAGTTGACCCTTTTCATTCTCAGTCAAATAGTCCTGAACAAATTCACAGGAGCCCTTTAAAATGGGGTAAATTTCTTTAAGATATTCGGTTGAGTTTGTGTATTCGTAATGCTCCCATAGGTTAAGGCAAAGCCAAGGACCCGCCATGGGGAAGAAGCCGCAGTCAACACTGTCGTGAACACCCGTTCTGCCGAACGCGTCGGTGGTGTGGTTAACAACCCAACCTCTTGCACCGAAAAGCTCTTTTGCGGTATCGGAACCAAACTCGCTTATCATTTTCATGAAATTTATAAAGGGTATGGTTGTCTCGGAAAGGTTGGTATTTTCTGCGGGCCAGTAGTTCATCTGAAGATTAATATTGGTGTGGAAGTCACTTCCCCAAGGGGGATTGAAATCATGACACCAAATACCCTGTAAGTTAGCGGGTAATCGTGCATTTTTACCCGAACTTTCAATAAGTAAATATCTGCCGAAGTTATAGTAAAGAGCAAATAAATCGGGGTCATATTCATCCCAACGCAGCTCTTTTAATCTTTGGTCTGTGGGAAGTGCGCTGAATTCACTTTCGGGCAGGGTAAACTCAACATTGCCGAACCATTCTTTATGGTCGGCGATATGCTTTTCCTTAATGCTTTCGTAATCCGCGTTACAGAAGTTTTCTATTGTGTTATTTAACTTTGATTTAATATCAATATTTTCGTCAATATCAAATTTTTCAATGTTGTAGTTTGTTTCAAAGGCAGAATAAACATTAACATATGTTGCATCAGTAACAGTAATGGTACTGTGGTCGGCGGTAAGCTCACCGTCGGTTTTGATGCGGAGTTTTGCACCAAAACTCATACCTTCTCCGCCCTCGCCATAGAAGTGGTGGGGACAATAGGTAACTCTGCCGTTCATAATAATTGTGTCTGCATCAATACAGGAGCTATAAGCATCCTGTTTTCTTTTGATGCTCACATTACAGGAAAAGGGCTTTCCGTCAGTTTCAACTTTATAAACAAAGCCGTCAAATTTTTCACTTATGAAACATTCGCTTTTGTAATTTACCTTGCTTTTTGTCCAGAAAACTCGGGCAATAGCCTGACTTAAATCCAATTCCTTGCGATAGTTTGAGTAAGGGGATTTATCAAGATAATCGATGAATATTTCACCGAAACTTTCGTAGGAACGAACAACGGGAGGGTCGGATAAAAATGTTTCACGAGCCTTCTGTGCAGCCTCTTTTAACTTTTCCTCGTGAAGTAAACGGCGGATTTCACTAAGGGCCTCGGGTGAAGCGTGATACTTCTCTTTAATCTGCCTTCCGCTCCATAATGATTCTTCGTTTATTTCAATCTGTTCGCAGTCGGGGTTACCGTATTGCATAGCCCCCACTCTACCGTTACCTAAGGGCAGAGCCCACATCCAGTCATTTATAAATTCATCGTACCAAAGTTTAGTTGACATAAGTTTCACCTGTTTTTTTGTTCCATTGTTTTTAATGCCGTTTTAAGGCAACATTCTAACATTTTAAGTATATCACAGAAAAATCTATTGTTCAATAACAAAAGCGTGAGTTGTTTTTGTCGTTGACATATGAACGGCGGATGGACTATAATTGTTATTGTGAAAATTTGATTTCGGGGTGTTTTATATGAATTGGAAAAGGGCGTTGGCACTTTCGTTTTCTTTTCTTGTGGTTTTTTCCTTGACCTCTTGTAAAATAAAGAAAGATGATTCTGCTGATGAGAGTACGACAGTTGCTGAAAGTAACATAAACGAAAATATTACTCAAAATGCTTTAAACCCTGAAACTACTATGTACAATACCACCGAATATTTTGTCCGGGAGTCTCAGCAACAAGTACCCGAAACAACAATCGGTACAACACAAGCGGAAATAATAACTACCGAGCCTTTTGACGACCCTGCTAACTGGTCAGTTGAAAGAATAGTTGAAGAATATAAAAAGGCGGCAACAAAATCCAATGAGAATGCAACTTCAACTATGAAAATAACTCTTAAGGATATAAGCGTAAACAATGGCGAGTATGACAAAGCAATGTCCCTTGTAAAACCCATAATTGCAAAGTTTATTGAAAGTAGTTCTACTGAGAATACAGGTATTACGGGGGGATTTCAAAATCTTGTTCCGCAGGATGTAAGTTCAGCTAAGGCTTATAAAAGCGGCAATGATACGGTAATTGAAATGGTTATGGTTGAACAGACCTCAGGACCGAAAGAGGATGCTAATAGCGGAAGCGTCGGTCACGCAATTACTGCGGTTGGTGATATTAGCGTAGTTATTAAGGATTTGGCGGATATGGGTCTGCCCCTTGAACTTTCAGAGGAAGATACTAAGATTTATTATACAAACCCGAGTGTAAGGGTAGTTATTAATGATAAAGGCGAAATTGTCAGCGGAACCTGGAGTTACACGGTTGAGATAAGTATGAACAATTTCAAGGCTTTCGGTCAGAATGTCAATAGAGCGAGTATTACTATGGATAATACAATTACTGTGTGAAAGGTATGAGGTAAAATTATGGTGAATTTAATAAATGAAATTAGCACTTTGGTTAAAGAATGCGGTAAGGTAATGCTTAATGCCGACAGAGAAAAAATGGCTATTAACACCAAAAGCGGTATTGCCGATTTGGTTACTGAATACGATACTAAAATTCAGGGAATGCTTTTTGACGGTTTAAAGGAAATTTTACCCGAAGCGAAATTTATCGGTGAAGAGGGTTCGTCGGATGTATTAACATCGGAGGGTTATTATTTCATAGTTGACCCCATTGACGGCACGACCAATTTTATTAAAGACTATCATTACAGTGCTATTTCTGTTGCCTTACTTAAAGACGGAAACGTTGTGGCGGGTGTTGTATATAACCCGTATCTTAACGAAGTCTTTTATGCAATAAAGGACGGCGGGGCTTATTGCAACGGTAAACAAATCCGCGTTTCCGACTCGGACTTAAGCAATGCTCTTATTCTTTTCGGAACATCACCCTATGATAAAGATCTTTCAGAAAAGACATTCCAACTTGCCGCAGAGTATTTAAGTCAGGGATTGGACTTAAGAAGAAGCGGTTCTGCGGCTTTGGATTTATGTACCGTTGCCGCGGGACGAGCAGAACTTTATTTTGAATTAAAGACTTCTCCGTGGGACTTTGCCGCAGGTAAATTGATTGTAGAAGAGGCAGGGGGAGTTGTAACAACGTTAGACGGTGAAGAACTCTCATTCTACAAAAAATCTTCAATTTTAGCGAAAAACAAAGTGATATAAAAAATCAAGACAGTCCTCGGACTGTCTTGGTTTTTTATACAATTTTACATAAGCGTAAAATTATGAAGTTTCCTCTTTTAGATTTAAGCAAAATTTTTAATCGTTTTCAGGTATTCTTCAATTTTCTTTCCGTCGTTATATCCCAGCAGATAAAGTTTTTCCATACCATCTTTTTCTCGCTTAAGAGTATCTATACCGAAGCATTCTTCGGGGTAAATAATAAGTGCTTTGCCCCGCAACATAATTAATAAGATTAGCACTTCCCGAAGAAACACCAAGGCAATAATCAATCTTAATGTTATTATCTAAAAGATAATAAAAAATTCCGCATGTGTAAATTCCTCTGAGACCTCCGCTTATGTCGATAATTCCTATCATACTATATTCATTCCTTAATTGTCAGTTATAAAAAATCCGAAACATAACTTTATCAATTAAGTTCGGATTTCTGCTATTTGGTGCGGGTGACAGGACTTGATGGGCTCTGCCCATCATTCGCTACGCGAACCCCGATTATGTTCGGCTTCGCCGAGGGCAGGTTCAAGTCCTATTATCGTACTCATAAAACAAAAATAGAGTCACAGAAGTGACCCTATTTTTATTTGGTACGGGTGACAGGACTTGATGGGCTCTGCCCATCATTCGCTACGCGAACGCCCGATTATGTTCGCCTTCGGCGAGGGCAGGTTCAAGTCCTTACAACTTTACACATAAAAACAACAGAAACCCGAAAAATCGGATTTCTGCTATTTGGTACGGGTGACAGGACTTGAACCTGCACGGGGGTGCCACCAGAACCTAA
>SVOQ01000033.1 GCA_015066345.1 Oscillospiraceae bacterium | reverse complement strand
AAGCAATATAATTTCCTACAAAATAAAGTTCAAGCATTTGTTCGGAACCAATGATATTTTCAAATCCAATTAAAGCTTCTTCGTTTAATAATTTTCCGTTTTTATCGTAATGGTATAAAAAGAATTTGTATCTACCCGAAATCAAACGACGCCCCAATCCATATAATTCGCCATCTTTCACAGCAAAGCGTTCTATAAGTTTTCCTTGGCTGTTTGTCCAGTTAGCGTCATTTTCATATTTCTCATAAATAATTTCTCTTTTTTGACCATTTTCATCATAAATCCAAGCTGCAGATATTACTGCATAATCTGTTTTATCTGATGGTGCCTGCGTTATGCTATATGACAAAAATTCTGCATCATTTATTTTACACATATAAATTAGCGGCGTATCATATTTTAATTCATCAATAATTTCAACATTACCGCTTTTACTATCGATTCTTGTCAATTTCACATCGTGAGCAGTATCTTCAGAAAATTCTGAAGTGTAGCTTTTCCATTCGTAAAGATATTTATCCTTAAGCACAACCATAGAACCGGAACCAACTGACCAGTTTGTAATGTTTTGAGGAGTATTTAACCTTATTTCTTTTCCTGATTTAGATTCAATCAACATAAATTCGTCGTTTATTCCGCCATCTGAATATGTAGATTTATACCCATAGTAAGTATTGCCTATAGCATTTACGATTGTAAAATTGTTTAGGTTCAAATTTTTAAATTCTTTTGCCAAATTTGTTGATTTAACATTGACTTTTGGCAATATAACATCTTCATTCAGATTAATGCTTTGTGAGGTGTTTTCTGATTCGTTTTTTTCATCTGCTGATGGTTTTGAATCAACACTTGAACAACCAAATAAAAAACACATAGATAGTACTGCTGTAAATAGTACTGACAAAACAATTACTGTTGAAGAATGTTATTTTGATGAAACTGAAAAAACTTTAATAATTGATTTGATTTATAATGATGTTCAAAATTCAAATGAGAACAAAGAAATAGAACCAGTTGTATTAATTGATGGTAAGGAAACGAAGGTATATAAATGGCTTTCTGAAATTGAAAATACTGCTCCGACTTTTGAAAAAGAGTGTCATTATTCAATACGCCTACAAAATGTAAAAAGAATTTCTGAAGAAAATAAAATATCTGTATGTATTGGCGATTCACAGATAGACTTTAATTTGGATAAACAAGTTGGTACAACAAATCCGGATGATTTAGGGGTCCGTGTACAAGAATTAGGTAACGGTCTTAAATTAGTTATATCTAATGGCAGCTACTTAAATAAAAGGGGTTTTTATTTAAGTGTTATCAACGATGGTTCTTATTATGATTTAGCATCAGTAACAAAAGCTAATTTAACCTTAAAAAACAGTGGTGTAGGTGAAGATGTATTTTGTAATATGAATTTATATTCCTCTGTTTTAGGTGAGGTAAATGCAATTTTCTGTTGTGATGAGAATGATTTAATTGAAGAAACAACTGATTTTTCAACCTGCTCATTTTTGTATGATATAGATGTATTATATAGTCATATCATAGATGACGTAATAGATATAGATATTGTTAATTTTGATTTCCCGATTAATGTTAGTAAAAAAACATCACAAAATAAAAATGTCCAATTTTCAATTGATAAAAAATCTGAAAATGGTATTGATTTCCTTGAAATAAACACATTAAATATAAACGATTTTGAAAACGGAGCATTAGTTTCACCCGGATTTATAATTAATGTTATTACCAATGATAAAGAATCGCAGGCAATTGAAATTGAATCAGGTAAATATCAATTTGAGTTAAAAAATGGTATAGAACAAATTAGCTTGAAAATACACGAGTATAATTTTCATAAATATTTTTCAGGCGAAGTTAAATAGTGTTGTAGAAAATCAGGGGTTTCGAACACTGTATGATTCCGAAATCGCACACAACAAATGAAAGTCGCTAAATCAAAATATTGTAGTTTTAAAAATTTATTTCTTGTATATAGTAGACTTTCACGCTAACCATCCCCTGATTTTCAATCATTATAAAAAGCAGGTTGCTTTAACAGGCACCCTGCTTTTTATAATAGATTTTTGAAAATTCTGTTAAAATCGATTTTTTGTGTTTTTAATGATATTTGTAGAAAAAAGAGTTATTTTAGGTTATAATGACGATATAAGGGGATGTTAATTAACTAAGTGTTGAAATTTAGACCACAATGAGGTGAGCTAGTAATGTTGTATATAAAGGCACTACCTACAATTGCCTGTAGGTAGTGCCTTTGTGTGTATTAATTTTATACTATTAAGTCTTAATTACATATTAACTCATTATAAATAATCTCTCTTGCTGTCGCCTGAACATTGTTCATCTTCTGTATCCAAAGTAGCTGATTATCGGCTTTGAGTTGTTCGGTAACGTCTTCAGCCTTTACCATATCACTTACGAGCTGAGAAAACATATCTTCTGCTTGTTTATCAATTTCAGCAAGGTAATGATAAAGTGTGCCTTGGGTAAGCATAATACTAAAAACAACCTTTTTGTTATTCCTGAGAAAATCACGGTGCATTTGTCCCCATCTGCCGATTGTAATTCCTTCTTCGGCAGGTATAATATCAGGCAAATAATAATCGCCATGAATGGTGTAGCTGATACCTGTCTGTTCGTCTGCGTAGTGTTTTTTGAGTTCCATATTCTTTTCCTCCGTTAATTTATTATTCTTTGCGAGGACGTTGTAAACAGCGTTATATGGTCATTTTCTTGAATATCCTTAAATAAAGTAGTCCCCAACCTGTCTGTATGTAATATTTGCCATAAATTTCATCCTTTCCTATTTGTGATAAAAGTGTCATATGTAAATTTTGCTCCGAGTCTGAAGCCTGATATAAAGCTGTCGGCATTACTTGTTGTTGAAAATTCAATGTAAGCACTTACATAGTTTTGAAGCAGCTCCTTATCCTCACCGGTAAGTCTTGCCGTGAGCTGTTCTTCTTTTTCGGCGAGGTCACTCAGCTTTTTCTTAAGTTTGGGTGTTAATTCTGAATTGACTTCTTGCGGCTCAATGTTGCCGTAATAGAAATCTTCAATAATATTTGACATTATGTATTCCTCCGTATCTGAGGAAATATATTAGAGTACGAAACATAGAATATGTATTGCCGGAGAACTACTTGTGTTATGAACATCCGTACCAAAAAAGCGACACCCAAAAGGGTGTCGTTCTTTTTTTGGTGCAGTTCTATTCGCTTACGCGAGTTCTATTTCCTTCGAAAGTGATATTGCTACGCAGTGATATTCGGCTAAAGCCGAGTTAAATGCGAATAGAATATCACTTCTGCTACTAGCAGAAATATCACCTTTTGTCTTTGCAAAATATATCACTCCGCCATAGGCGGAATATCACTTGAAAACCAATTATTTTTCATATATAATCTTTTCGAGGTGAAGTTTTATGTCAAAAAGCATTTTGAGAGATAAAGCAAAAGAATTTGCAAAGGAAGTAGTTTTTGTTTGCAAAGACATAAAAACAGAGCATAAAGAAACCGTTTTAACAAATCAGTTACTCAGATGTGCAACTTCAATAGGTGCTAATCTGCACGAAGCGCAGTATGCTCAAGGCAAAAAAGATTTTATATCTAAATTAGAAATTGCTCAAAAAGAATGCTTTGAAACTGAATATTGGCTTGAACTTCTTTTTGAAACCCACTATATGTCTGAACAGCAATATAATCAATTACAAAATTCTTGTGGAACAATAAGAAGAATGTTGATTTCCTCAATTACCACCACAAAAGATAATATGAATAAATAATTTTACGAAGAAACTTTTAAAAAATACAGAAACCTCTGCGGCAGAATACAAAGAGTGTTAACCTCATCTTGTATTACTATTGAAAAGAAAATAAGCGATAAATAACAAAACCGCAATTCCTTGACATATAAGGAGTTGCGGTTTTATCTTTTATCGGTTAAGCCAAGTATATAATCAACGGTTGTTTTGTGGTGTTTTGCGAGAGCAATCAAAATCTCGGGCGGTATTGTTCGTTCACCACTTTCGTAATATGCGTATGTTCGTTGTGGCAGATTTAATGCCTTTCCCATTTCTGTCTGAGTTAAATCTGCATCTTCTCGCAAATCCCGTATCCTTTGAAATTTCATATAATCACCGATATAATTATACGCAAGAACAAACTGTTCTATTGACACTAAGAACAAATTGTTCTATAATAGGTTTGTGGTTAAGGAGTTTTTTCTTTAACTAAGAAAAATTTACTATAATCAGGGGGATTTTTATGGTTTGTGAAAAATGTGGAGAACAGTTACGGGCAAATGCTATTGTTTGCGACAAATGTGGAGAAAAAAACAGTTTTGTTCCCAGAGCACCAAAGATTATTGATAATCCAAGCAACAAAAACAGCGAAAAGCCCCAAAAACCCAAAAAGAAAATAAAAGTCGGGTTTATTATAACTGTTGTTATAAGCATAATTCTTGTGATTGGTATCCTTGCGGGTGCCATTGTTGTAGAAATGCGTTACAAAAAAGCAGAGGAATTAAAAAGCATAAGTCCGATAGAAGCCTATAATTTTTATGATAGTATTTCCTGGTATAAGGATGCAGAAGAGAAACGAGATGAGCAAAAGGATTTCATTCTTAAAGCGGCAGAAACAGCAATATCCGAAAACCACTTCGATTTAGCTAAAACATACCTTGATTTTCTTGATGATTATCCCGGAGTAAGCGATGTGCAAAAAAACCTCGAAACGGCTAAAAAGGAATATACATATCAACGAGCTGTAACTCTTTTTGATGGCGGCTTATATGGAACGGCTAAAACAGAGTTTAATAAAGTTTTAGGCTATAAAGAGGTGGATTCTTATCTAAATAAATTTGTTTACAAATTGGGTGACTATTATTCATCGGTTACAATGTATGAACCATTTAAGCAAATGTATTTTTCGGGAAATGATACTATGCTTATGGGAGAAAATGGCACTATAAACACATATTTGTATGTCGTTGTTGAAAGCGATGAAGACTATCAGTGTAGTCGAGGCGATTATGAGGTTTGGATTGTCGGTGAAGTGATAAATGGTAAGGAAATTTACTTTGATTACCCCAGTGATATATTCGGAATAAGTAATCCCAAAACAAACGAAGAAGGTCTTGTCGTTCAGTTTGAGAGTGATGGTGTTAAGTTTCTTGAGTCACATACCGGATAAACAAAATTGAGCTTTAATTATAACAAAACCGCAATTCCTTTAATCAGGAGTTGCGGTTTTTCTGTATTGAACAAATTATTTACTTGTATTACTCATTGTAAACACAAGCTCGCCGCCCTGCATAAGCTCGGCGTGGGTGATATATACGTCCGTAAGCTCTTTGCCGTTAAAAGTAACCTTTTCAACGTAAACGTTTTCGGCACTTTGATTAAGTGCGGTTATTTTAAGGGCTTTGCCGTTGGGCAGGGTAAGCTCGGCACTGTCAACATTGGGTGAGCCAAGCCAGTATTTATCGGTTCCTGCCGATGGGTAAAAGCCCATTGCTGAGAAAACGTACCACGAGCTTATTGTGCCCCCGTCATCGTTTCCGTCAAGGCCGTCAATATCGGTGCTGAAGCGGTTGTAGAGGGTCCATCGTACCCATTTCTGAGTAAGGTCGCTTCTGCCTGCATTTGCAAAAAGGTAGGGGGTATGTATATCGTGTTGGTTACCAATCCAATACCCCGCACCGGGATTCCAATGGGCTCGGTTAGGAGCGGCGCCCTCCATAAATGCTTCAAGCTCAGAAACGAAGTATTCCTCGGAGCCAAAAAGCTCAATCATACCGTCAATATCGTGCATTGCGCTGTATCGCCAATGGTTTGCACTACCCTCACAGTAACAGCCCACGTACTTATCAAGGAAGGATAAGCCGAAATAGGAGTTTATCTTGGGGGTGAAATTACTGTCAAAGCTGCCGTCGGTGTTTTTTGCTCTGAAGTATTTCGTTTCGGTGTCGAATATGTTTTTGTAATAGGCGGATTTTTCGGCGTATTTTTCACCGTCCTCGGTTTTGCCCAAGGCGTAAGCAAGCTCGGAAAGTGCGCCGTCCTCCCATGCATATTCAAGGGTGTGGCTTACGCTATTGCTTACACCCTCCATATCATTGGGCACGTAGCTGTATTGATTATAATACTCCGCATACTCTCTGCCGACAATTTCCGTTTTGCCGTCGGAGGATTTTTTCATATACTCGTAAGCGGCTTCTACGTCAAAATCCCTGTAATTTTTAAGGTAGCTTTCGGTTATCACTATATTTGCAGGGTCGCCGAACATTGAGCCCGCATAGCCCGCACCCATGGGCCAACGGGGAAGCTCGCCCCCTGTGTTTGCCATTTCAACAAGGCTATTAAGACAGTCCTTCTGAATCTGGGGTTCTATAAGCATATATAACGCGTGGGTGTTTCGGCAGGTATCCCACAGGGACATATCGGTTCTGTAGGTGTAGCCCTCTGCCAGGTGCACCTCTTTGTCAAAGCCAAGGTATTCGCCGTTTAAATCGGTGAAATTTGTGGGCATTATCATTGTGTGATAAAGGGAGGTATAAAAATTCTTCTTTATTTGCTCGTCGGTGCTTTCAATTTCAATGGCGGAAAGGTGTTTTTCCCAATTATCGTGTGTTTTCTGTCTTACACCGTCAAAGTCAAGGTCGCCTGTTTCCTCCTGAAGATTAAGCATTGCATTTTCAACACTTACAAAGCTTATGCCAACCTTTAGCTCGATGCTTTCATTTTTCATAGAGCCAAAATTCAGGTCTGCGACAAGATTTTCGGCGTCACCCGTAATTGTGCAGGACTTGATTTCTTTATTTGCCTTTGCGGCAAAATACACGGGCAAGCCGTCATATCTTTCAGAAAAAACTGCTCTGAGTACTGCTCCGCCCGTAAGAATCCCCGATTCTTCATCAAATGAAGCAAAGCCGTCCGTACAGCCGTTGTTACCTGCGGCACTTGTAACGTCAAGGGAAAGACGGGCTTCATCGGAGTGGTTAAAGGTGTACCTGTGAACGCCCGTGTGCTCATCGGCGGTCATTTCCGCAAGACAACCGATTGTGTCAAGATAAACTGCATAATAGCCGACACCTGCAACCTCATTATTGTGTGAAAAGGGAAGGGCAGTAGCGTCCTTATCCCCGGTTGCGGGAGTAACCCTGAAGATGCCGTAATCCGTGGCACCCGTTCCCGAAAGTCTGGAATGACTGAAGCCGCGGATATGCCTGTTTTCATAATAGTAGCCCGAGGTATTTGTTTTCATAACAAATGCACCACCCACAAAAGCCGTGTCGGGGCCGAGCCTTACCGCGCCAAAGGGAGTGCACGCCGCAGGGCTCAGCATACCGCAGGTCCAGGGTGTGCCGCCCGTTCCCGTAAAAAGGTCAACGTATTGTGTATGCTCACCTGTAACAAGCTCGGGCATATCCACACTTTTTAACGAAATTCCGTTTGAAATACTACCAATAAGGGTTTCAATTGCAATAAAGCCCGAAACCAGTACTCTTACAACCTTCCACATAACTTCTCACTCCTTTTAATGGTATTTTAACACCGCTAACGACTATATTCAAGAATAAAAACGGCAACAGTTGTTTTTCTGTTGCCGTTTTGGTGTGTTTAGAAAAGTTTAATTAAAACTGAATCTCTCTGCCCTTTTCTGCTGACTCGTATATTGCACAGAGAATCTTTATCATATCAACGCCCTGAGAGGGTTTGAAAACGGGTTCTGCGCCCTCGGTAATAACGTCGATGAAGTTCTGAATATTTTTCTTGTGTCCGTTTGAATCCATATTTCCCTTGGGGATAATATCGAGAAGTTGACCGTCATCTTCGGTGAAGAACTCAACATCGTTACCTTCCCATTTAAGACCCGCCTTTGTTCCGCGGAGTTCAACAAAACGGTTTTCTACTTTTATGTTTGATGCCCAGCTGAATTCTATCTGAAGAACTGCACCGTTGTCAAAACGAATCATACCCATTGCAAGGTCCTCAACGTCGAATGTACCCTGAGAATTTGCGTCACCGAATTTAGAGTTTTCGGAGTCACTGGTATCGCTGTCCGCAAATTTAGTATATGTATTTGCGCTTACTGAAATGGGGGTGGGGTTGCCCATAAGCCATACTGCAAGGTCTATCATATGAACGCCAAGGTCAATAAGGGGTCCGCCGCCGGACTGAGCCTTTGTTGTAAACCAACCGCCTTTGCCGGGGATACCTCTGCGTCTTTGCCATCCGCAACGACCGCAATAGATTTCGCCCATTTTTCCGTCTTCAATAAATTTTTTTGCATACTGTGACGCGGTAGCAAAACGGTTATTTCTGATAACCATAAGCACCTTACCCGCCTCGTCAGCAGCATTTTTCATTTTAAGAACCTCTGTAACGTCAATGGCATCGGGCTTTTCGCATAATACGTGCTTACCGGCTTTAAACGCATCAACTGCAATTATAGAATGAAGATAGTTGGGTGTACAGATGTCAACGGCATCAATACTATCATCTTTTAATAATTCCTTGTAGTCAGTATATACTGCTGCGTTGGGGTAGTATTTATCCCTGAGGTCAATTGCTCGTTCTTCGATAATATCGCAGAAGGCTACAACCTCTACTCTGTCGTCCTCGTAATAATTTTCGATATGGCATGCACGGCAGATACCGCCGTTACCAATAAGTGCCACTCTTAATTTTGACATAAACATTCACTCCCGTGACAATAAACTCGGATGAAAAATCACCTGATTTCATTATATCAAAGCGGAGCAAAAAGTAAATAGACAACCTGAAACAAACTGAATTAAAGTGCTTGATAAAACAAAAATAAAAACCCGACCGATATCGGTCGGGTCAAATATGTTTCGTAATTAAGCGAGGAAGAGAAGCTTTTTGATAAAATCAAGGAGCATATCAAGGAAGCTGTTTACAACTGTTACATCAGGAGTTCCGACTTCGGCAAGGTCATCCATATTGCCGTCGTCACAAACGAAAGCCTGTGTAAGGGTCTTACCGCCTGAACCCTGAAGCTCTGCACGAACGTAACAGCTGATTTCGTCGCTATGTGTGCGAAGTCTGATTGTTGATGAAACAACACCGTTTACGCTTGTTGTAGTGGACTGAATAACATTACCGTCAGCAATCCAGTTGATTTTGTCGCAGTCTTTACCAACGATTGTGATAGTATCTGCTTCTTCGTCAACGATGATGCAAGTAACCATGGGGTATGCGCCTTCGTCACCGATTCTTTCGCCGTCTTCATATCTTGAAACTGCGAAGAATGTGCCGTTTTCCATAGCTGTTCTTACATTTTCCTGTGAGAATGAGGGCATAACGAAATCCATAAATGCTGTGTCGATATCGTTAAGGTTGTGAGCGTCGTTGTTACCGAAGCCCCAAACATTTCTGCCTTGGGGGATAACTACTTTAAGAAGCTCATCCCAGAGAATACGGTCACTGCTTGTGGGTCTGTCGAATGCATTGTATACTTCGATACCGAGGCAAGAGGGATATCTCAATAAAAGGTCGGCAAAGAAATTAACGTTGCCGGGGTCACGAGCGATGCTTTCGTCACCGGCTGAGCCGAGCCAGTCACCGGGATGGTTGATGTGAGATACGCCGCCGGCATCCTCAATCATCTTAATCATAGTTTCGAAGTCGCCTTCGGTACCCATAACACCTTCGGTACGATTATCGTTCATAAAGTAACCGTTGATGTGGTTTTTCTGAGCAACAAGGTAGTTACCTTCAATAGCACCTGTTACGCATTTAAGACCGCGGTCAGTTGAACGGTTTGTTACATCAGTTTTATATGTGCCGTTCTGAATAGCCTCAAATTCCTCGGTTGAAAGGCTGGTCTGGTCCTTAAGCATAATGTAGTTGTAGTAATATAAGGGCAGAAGTGTGGGAGTCTTATCCCATTCAACGCCGATAACACCGTGGTCAGCAAAAGCGAGAACGTGGAAATCCTGATTGTAATGCTCTTTAACCATATTATCAAGGCTGATAACCGCGTCACTATATGTGGAGTGGGTGTGAAGATTGGTTTTGTAATGGTTGTCTTCTTTTCCTATGTAAGCCATAACGCTCTCATAGGGGTTTGTGATTTTGTAATCAACGCTTGATGCGAATACTGATATCTGTGAAATAGAGAAAAGCATTGTTGCAACTATAACAAGCGCAATTAATTTAAAAAATGATTTTTTCATAATCATTCCTCCCTTTTAACAGATTATAACAATTAGATGAAAAACTGTCAATAATAAATAATTAGAATTAAGAATTCAGGAATAAGGAATTTCGGGGAAAAAGCTGATTGTGAATGCAAAATTATCGGGGCACTTCGTGCCGATTATAAAGAAATTTCGGCGATGCGAAGCCTCGCCCTCCTGCTTTAGGAGGAGGGGGGACCACCGTCAGGTGGTGGGAGGTCCTATCATCCCATTTTTGCCTTCGGCAAAAAAGGGAGGGGGACCGCCATTTGTTAATTTTATTCTTTGATTTGTTTTCAAACGCGTGAGAAATTTGATTTTAATATTTAGTTCAGCGGAGCGGTGGTGGGTAGTTCTCTTTCTGTTTTTCTTCAGTTCGATAGAAGATAATAAATCACGGTCTTCTATGTGTATACGGTATACCCAAAAGATAATCTGCTGATACTTTGAAAAAATTGCAAAGGGCGATGACATCTTCAAGGCTCGGCTCATATTTACCGCACTCTATATAGGATATTTTTCTCTGTGTTATACCTATGGCTTTTCCTAATTGTGTCTGATTTAAATCAGCATCTTCCCTGAGATTCCTTATTTTTTCACCAAAAGTCAAAGTCATTTTTTATCACCGATACTATTTTATGTTAGACAGAAAACTTCTATTGACTTTTAGATAGAAAATATCTATAATGGGGTTTAAGGAGTGATTAATCTATGAGGAAAGTGTCATTTTTAATTGTGGCTTGTATACTGCTTTTCAGCGTATGTCCCTTAGGAAAATCGGATAAGCCAATTTCGGATGTTCAGGCAAATGTTGAGGATACGTCAGAAAGCATCAATAAGACCGGTATTGGTGCTGTTTCGGCAGGTTTGAGTCACACTGTCGCACTAAATAAATCCGGTAATGTTGCTGTAATCGGGTTAAATGATCGTGGTCAATGTGATATATCTGATTGGATAAATATAATTGAAGTTTCTGCAGGTACTTGGCATACAGTAGGCCTGAGAATTACAGGATCAGTAGTTGCGGTGGGAAGTAATGAGTACGGTCAATGCAATGTTGACGATTGGGAAAATATAATTGCGGTTTCCGCGGGTCGTAATCATACAGTAGGATTGAAATCTGATGGTACGGTAGTTGTTGCCGGCGGCTGGGAATGGGAATATGGGCAACGTGACGTGGATGATTGGACAAACATAACTGCAATTTCAGCAGGCGATTTTCATACAGTGGGATTGAGGTCTGATGGCACGGTTGTTACTACCGGTAAAAAGGCTGATGGTTTATGGGATGTTGGTGGTTGGACTGATGTGATAGCGATTTCGGCTGGAGAGTCCCATACCGTTGCTTTGAAATCGGACGGAACGGTTGTTGCGGTTGGTAATAATGATCACGGTCAGTGCGATGTTTCTGAATGGACTGATGTAATAGCCATTTCTGCAGGTGATGATCATACAGTGGGATTGAAATCCGATGGCACAGTTGTTGCTGTTGGACACAATTACAGCGGTCAATGTGATGTAGGATTTTGGACGGATATAGTAGCGATCTCTGCCGGGAATTATCATACCGTTGGATTGAAATCGGATGGTACGATCGTCGCTGCCGGGGATAATGACTGTGGTCAATGTAACGTTTCCGATCTGATTGGCTAAACAATTTATTAAAATATGACAACACCTCGGAAGACTGAACTTCCGAGGTGTAATTTTTGTGTTACGAATTAATACATTCCGCCACCCTGTGCTGCGGCTGCCATTGCGGCTGCGTTAGCTGCGTCTGCTGCGGGGTCGGGTTTGTCGGTTACGAGGCTCTCTGTTGTAAGAACCATTGCGGCAACGCTTGATGCGTTCTGAAGTGCGGAGCGGGTAACCTTAGTGGGGTCAAGGATACCTGCCTCTGCCATATCGGTGTATTCTTCGGTTGCAAAGTTGAAGCCGTAGCCCGCTTTACCTGAACGGAGGATACCGTCAATAATAACTGAACCTTCAAGACCTGCGTTAGCGGCAATCTGACGAACGGGCTCTTCGATAGCTTTGCGAACAATCTTTGCACCTGTGATTTCGTCTGCATCTGTAAGAGCGGCGATGTACTCGTCAAGAGCGGGGATTGCGTTAAGGAGTGCAACACCGCCACCTGCAACGTAGCCTTCTTCAACTGCGGCTTTAGTTGCTGCGAGAGCATCTTCAATACGGAGCTTCATTTCTTTCATTTCGGTTTCTGTTGCTGCCCCTACGCGGATAACTGCAACACCGCCTGAAAGCTTAGCAAGTCTTTCCTGAAGTTTTTCTCTGTCGAAGTCGGATGTAGTTGTTTCAATCTGTGCTTTAATCTGCTGAACGCGTGAAGCGATAGCGTCGTTGTCACCTGCACCGTCAACGATAATGGTATTTTCTTTGCTGATTTTAATCTGACGTGCTCTACCAAGCTGGTTAACGTTAGCATCTTTAAGGTCAAGACCAAGTTCTTCTGTAATAACTTCGCCACCTGTAAGAATCGCGATATCACGGAGCATTTCTTTTCTTCTGTCACCAAAGCCGGGAGCCTTAACACCAACACAGGTGAATGTACCGCGGAGTTTGTTTACAAGAAGAGTTGCAAGAGCTTCGCCCTCGATATCTTCGGCAATAATAACGAGTTTCTTACCTGCCTGAACGATTTTTTCAAGAAGGGGAAGGATTTCCTGAATGTTTGAAATCTTTTTGTCTGTAATAAGGATGAAGGGGTCGTCAATAACGGCTTCCATCTTGTCTGTATCGGTTACCATATAGGGTGAGATGTAACCGCGGTCAAACTGCATACCTTCAACAACGTCGCAACTTGTTTCTGCAGTTTTGCTTTCTTCGACTGTAATAACGCCGTCTGCAGTAACTTTTTCCATTGCTTCTGCAATAAGGTTACCTACGTTTTCGTCTGCTGCGGAAATTGTTGCAATTCTTGCAATATCACCTGCAGAGGTAACGGGCTTTGAGTTGCTCTTGACGGTTTCAACTACGTTTGCAACTGCGTTTTTGATACCCTTTTTAAGTACCATGGGGTTTGCACCTGCAACAACGTTTTTCATACCCTCGCGAACAAGTGCCTGAGCAAGGAGGGTAGCGGTTGTTGTACCGTCACCTGCAACGTCATTTGTTTTAGTTGCAACTTCTTTTACGAGCTGAGCACCCATATTTTCGAATGCGTCCTCAAGTTCAACTTCTTTTGCGATTGTAACACCGTCGTTTGTAATAAGGGGTGCACCGTATTTTTTGTCAAGAACTACGTTTCTGCCCTTGGGGCCAAGGGTGATTTTTACGGTATTGCTGAGTTTATCAATACCTGCCTGAAGTGCGCGACGAGCTTCCTCGCCGTAAATAATCTGTTTTGCCATAGTATAAGCCTCCTGATAAGTATTGTTTTATTCTACAATAGCAAGAATGTCGCTCTGACGAACGATAATATATGTTTCGCCGTCGATTTTAACTTCTGTGCCGGAATATTTATTGAGAATAACTTTGTTGCCCACTGCAACTTCCATTTTAATTTCTTTTCCGTCAACGATTCCGCCGGGACCAACTGCGAGAATTTCGGCAGTCTGGGGTTTTTCCTGTGCGGCAGCGGCAAGGATAATACCGCCCTTTGTGGTTTCTTCTGCTTCGCAGAATTTAAGAACGACTCTGTCGCCTAAGGGTTTGAGTGTCATCAGAATACCTCCAAAAATATAATATTAAAAAATAAATTGTCGTATTTTAGCACTCGTGGTCGTTGAGTGCTAAATATATGATACCCCTTTTCACGGTAATAATCAAGAGGTTTTTGAAAAATTTTACCATTGTTTACAAATGATTTACATAATCTATGGGTGAAGTGCTTATTGATTTATTCGGTGATTAATAATATAATGTATGTAATAAAATAAAGGATATGATTTTTAATGAAGATTACCCATATTCTCAATTCGGATAAGCTTTCTATTTCTTTCGAGGTTTTTCCGCCTAAAACCGAAACCGCTTTTGACAGTGTTAGAACTGCCACTCAGGAAATTGCGGCGTTGAAACCCTCGTTTATGAGTGTTACATACGGTGCAGGGGGCGGTACAAGTAAATACACCCTCGAAATTGCTAAAAATATCAAGGAAATATACGGTGTACCTACGTTGGCGCACCTTACCTGCGTTTCCTCTACTAAACAGACCGTCAGGGAAAAAATTGACGAAATCAAGGCGGCGGGTATAGAGAATATAATGGCTCTCAGGGGCGATATTCCCGAGTCACTTATTAATGACGACAGAAGTAAGTGGGATTATAATTACGCGGTGGACCTTATATATGAACTAAAAAACGCTAACCCGCAGTTTTGTATCGGTGGCGCTTGTTATCCCGAAATTCACCCGGAAAGTCCTAATCAGAAAGAAGATATAAAAAGACTTAAGGAAAAGGTCGACGCAGGTTGCGACTTCCTTACAACTCAGATGTTTTTTGATAATAATCTTCTGTATAATTTCCTCTATAAAATCCGCGAGGCAGGTATTACAGTCCCCGTTATACCCGGTATAATGCCCATTACCAACGGTAATCAGGTAGAACGTGCGGTTAAACTTTCGGGTTCATTTATGCCCCAGAGGTTTAAAAGTCTTGTGGATAAATTCGGTACTGACCCTCTTGCAATGAAACAGGCGGGTATTGCATATGCTACCGACCAGATTATAGATTTATATGCCAACGGCATTAAAAACGTACACGTATATTCTATGAATAAGCCCGATGTTGCAAGACTTATACAGGGTAATTTATCAGAAATAATCAGGGGGTAAATATTATGCACGAATCCGGCGAAATGTACCTTGAAACCATATATGTGCTTTCTCAAAAATCAGACTCGGTGCGTTCTATTGATATATGCGAGTATATGGGTTACTCAAAGCCCAGTGTGAGCAGAGCAGTAGGACTTCTTAAAAAAGACGGTCATATTACCGTCGACGGCAAGGGATATATCTCTTTAACCCATAGCGGTCTTAAAATTGCGCAGAATATTTTTGAACGTCACACAATTATTATGAATACACTTCTTAAATTGGGTATTGACGAAGAAACTGCGGATAACGATGCCTGTAAAATCGAGCACGTAATCAGCGACAAAACCTTTTCTGCAATAAAGGATTTTTACAATAAAAACAAATAAAAAATTGACTTTCCCGTTGTAAAATAACTTCGGGAAAGTTTTTTATGCATAAATAAGTTGAAATAATATTTAATAGTCGTCAACTTTAACCAAAAATATACTTTTTGCACCGCTATTTTCCACCTATATTTTATTGGTAGTTTGTTGATTATTGATTAAATCGGTGGTATAATTAATTTGTAGATGTTTGACTTATTACCGGATATAAAGGAGCAGATAACATGAATTTTGAAAATTGGAAGGGTTTTGAAAGCGGAACCTGGAAAAAAGAAATAAATGTACGAAGCTTTATTAAACATAACTACACCCCATACGATGGTGACGAAGCCTTCCTTGAGGGTCCCACACAGGATACTATTGATTTGTGGGAGCAAGTTCTTGATTTAACAAAACAAGAGAGGGAAGCGGGCGGTGTTCTTGATATGGATACAAAAACCATATCAACTATCACTTCTCACGCACCGGGGTATCTCAATAAAGAAAAAGAGCGTATTGTAGGTTTTCAGACGGACAAGCCTCTTAAACGTGCTCTTATGCCCTACGGTGGTATCCGTATGGCGGAAAAGGCTTGTAAAGATAACGGTTACGAAATTGACCCGGAAATAAAAGAATTTTTTACAACTCATCGCAAGACCCATAACGCAGGTGTGTTTGATGCTTATACTCCCGAAATGCGTGCTTGTCGTTCAAGCCATATTATTACGGGTCTTCCCGATGCATACGGCAGAGGCAGAATTATTGGTGACTACCGCCGTGTAGCACTTTACGGCGTTGACCGACTTATTCAGGATAAATTAGAACAAAAGGAAACTACACGTTCCGCAATGTATTCAGTGATTATTCAGGAACGCGAGGAAATTTCCGAACAAATCAGAGCCCTTCAACAACTCAAAGAAATGGCTTTGAGTTACGGTTACGATATATCTTTACCCGCTAAAGATACAAAAGAGGCTATACAGTGGCTTTATTTCGGTTATCTTGCAGCGGTAAAGGAGCAGAACGGTGCGGCAATGTCCTTGGGCAGAACTTCAACCTTCCTTGACATTTACGCAGAACGCGACCTTAAAAACGGAGTTTATACCGAAAAAGAAATTCAGGAAATGATAGACCATTTCATTATGAAACTCCGTCTTGTTAAATTCGCGAGAACTCCCGAGTATAACCAGCTTTTCTCGGGTGACCCCCAGTGGGTAACCGAATCCATCGGTGGTGTGGCTGTTGACGGTCGTCATATGGTTACTAAGATGTCATTCCGCTATCTGCATACTCTCGAAAACCTCGGTGCGGCTCCCGAGCCCAACCTTACGGTTCTCTGGTCATTAAGGCTTCCCGAAAATTTCAAACGTTTCTGTGCTAAAATTTCTATTGAAACATCATCCGTACAGTACGAAAATGATGACCTTATGCGTTTCCACCACGGTGATGACTACGCGATTGCTTGTTGCGTGTCATCAATGGTTGTCGGTAAAGAGATGCAGTTCTTCGGTGCAAGAGCCAACCTTGCAAAATGTCTTCTTTACGCTATAAACGGCGGTGTGGATGAAATTTCAGGTAAGCAGGTTGCTCCCGAATACAGACCCATAACATCAGAGTATCTTGATTACGATGAGGTTATGAAACGCTTTGATGATATGATGCAGTGGCTTGCAGGTGTTTATGTTAATACGCTTAATATCATTCACTATATGCACGATAAATACTGCTACGAAAAGCTTCAGATGGCACTTCACGATAAGAAGGTTACCCGTTGGTTTGCAACAGGTATTGCGGGACTTTCCGTTGTAGCGGACTCTCTTTCGGCTATTAAATACGCTAAGGTTAAGACAATTCGCGACGAAAGCGGTATTGTAGTTGATTACGAGGTTGAGGGTGATTTCCCTAAATACGGCAACGACGACGACAGAGTTGACGAAATTGCCTACGATATTGTTCATAGATTTATGGCACATATCAAGAAAAATCACACTTACAGAGAGAGCATTCCTACAACATCAATTCTTACTATTACTTCAAACGTAGTTTACGGTAAAAATACCGGTGCAACTCCCGACGGCAGAAAACGCGGTGAGGCTTTCGCTCCCGGTGCAAACCCCATGCATCGCCGTGATTCCCACGGTGCGGTTGCATCCCTTGCATCAGTTGCGAAACTTCCGTTCATTGATGCTCAGGACGGTATTTCAAACACATTCTCAATTATTCCCGGTGCTTTAGGTAAGGATGACCGTATTTTCGCAGGGGATATTGAGGTTGACCTTGATTGCGGTACCGGTGCTTGTTCAACACCTACACTTTTTGAGGGTCTTGATTCAGACCGATAATTAAACTATAAGGAGGATGCCGATATGGCAGCAACACAGAATCAGATAGATAACCTTGTGTCACTTCTTGACGGCTATGTTCAAAAAGGCGGACACCACCTTAATGTAAATGTATTTTCAAAGGAAACTTTACTTGATGCTCAGGCACATCCCGAAAAATACCCCCAACTTACAGTAAGGGTAAGCGGATATGCAGTAAACTTTGTTAAACTTACTAAAGAGCAACAGGACGAGGTTATTTCAAGAACTTTCCACGATAAAATATAAAAATGACAGGATATATCCATTCTAAAGAAAGTTTCGGCACAGTGGACGGCCCCGGCATAAGATACGTTTTATTTATGCAGGGGTGTCCTATGCGTTGCCTTTATTGTCATAATCCCGATACATGGGAAGTTAATAAGGGTGAAAAAATAACCACGGATGAGGTTATAGAGGAATTTAATAAAAACCGTTCCTTTTATTCCAAGGGCGGTATAACCGTGTCCGGCGGTGAGCCTTTATTACAGGTGGATTTTTTAACCGAGCTTTTTAAAAAAGCAAAAGAAGAAAATATCCACACCTGTATTGATACATCGGGAGTTACATATAATCCCGAAAATAAAGAGTATACGGAGAAGTTAAATGAACTTATGAAGTATACTGACCTTGTTATGCTCGATATAAAACATATTAATACAGCTTCACATAAAACTCTGACGGGTAAAGAAAATTCCAATATACTCGGTTTTGCAAAATACCTTGAAAGTAAAAATATCCCTTTGTGGGTAAGACACGTTGTTGTGGAAGGGTATACTGATAAAGCCGAAGATTTAATCGCCCTTGGAGAATTTATAGGCGGTTTAAAGAATCTTAAAGCGTTGGATGTTATTCCTTATCATAATATGGGTGAGGAAAAGTATAAAGAAATAGGTGTAAAATATCCTCTTGAGGGCTTGAAGCCCCTCACTACTCAAAAGGCTCAGGACGCCAAAAATTATATTCTTGACGGCATAAAAAAGGTGCGGAATTAATTTTGTAAAAAAAATAAAAATTTCTCTTGACATACAAATATATTTGTGATATATTATTCAAGCGTTGAGACGCTGGTGTAGCTCAGTTGGTAGAGCAGCTGATTTGTAATCAGCAGGTCGGGGGTTCGAGTCCGTCCACCAGCTCCATTTTTATTCAAAACTGAATAAAGTATATGTGGGAGTGTTCCCGAGTGGCCAAAGGGGGCAGACTGTAAATCTGTTGGCACCGCCTTCGGTGGTTCGAATCCACCCGCTCCCACCAAACAAAAGAGACTTGCGAAAGCAAGTCTCTTTTGTTTGTGTTTGTGTCCGCAGGACACAACATCGTTTTGCAACTTTAGTTGCAAACTTCATTTCGGTTTTTACCGAACTTCATTCCGCTTGCGGACACAAAACGAAGTTGTCTTACGACAAACAGTGTTACACCTTACGGTGTAAACGATGTGATGCTTCGCATCAACGATATTGCAATTCGTGCAAAAGAATGATATACTTGCCTTGAGGTGATAGAAATGAAAGAAGATAAGCTCTCTGATTTATCAATGCAATTATCAGTTGATGTATTGTATTTAGTTAAAGAATTGCGTAATAAAAAAGAGAATATCATCTCTAACCAAATCGGTAGAAGTGCAACAAGTGTATGTGCCAATATTGCCGAAAGTAAATATGGTCATAGCAGAGCAGATTTTATAGCAAAGCTTGAAATTGCCCTTAAAGAAGCAAGTGAAACAGGTAAATGGCTTGAAATGCTCTATAAAACTGATTATATAGATGAACTAACTTATAAGAAAATAAACAAAACATGTTCAACAATCAGAGTATTACTAATTGCTTCTATAAAAACTGCAAAGGAGAATAACAAATGAGCACCGCCAAGCTGATATATGAAGATAATCATTTAATAATTAATAATTTCGTATATCATCAAAAGGACGTTTATTATAACACTTCATTCGATTTGGAAATACGTTCAGGCTCTTTTTGTGGTGTTGCACCTTGCGAATACGACATAAAAGAATTCCGAAAATTTGTCCAAGAACTTTTAGAAATGTACAATTTTAAAAAGCAAATTGTAATGTTTAACGATATATGTTATGGAAGTAGTGTGAAATTTGAAGCAGACAAAATCGGTCATATAACGGTTAGCGGAGAAATTTTTGGTAAGGCAATGGTGCACAGTTTAAAATTTTATTTCACAACTGACCAGTTTGTTTTAAAACAGTTTATTTCTGAATTGCAAAATATGATTAATATGTA
>SVOQ01000032.1 GCA_015066345.1 Oscillospiraceae bacterium | reverse complement strand
TGAGTTGGGAACGATGTTAGCAGCACCTGCACGAGCTCTTCTCATATCGCCTTTTCTGTGGGGACCGTCAAGAATCATCTGGTCGCCTGTGTAAGCGTGGATTGTGCTCATGATACCGCTCTGGATTGCAGCGTAATCGTTAAGAGCTTTAGCCATGGGAGCAAGGCAGTTTGTTGTACAAGAAGCAGCAGAGATGATAGTATCTTCTGCAGTAAGTGTATCTTCGTTAACTGAGAAAACAACTGTTTTGAGGTCGTTACCTGCGGGAGCAGAAATAACAACTTTCTTAGCACCTGCATCGATGTGAGCCTGGCTCTTATCTTTTGAGCAGTAGAAACCTGTGCATTCAAGAACTACGTCAACGCCGATTTCGCCCCAGGGGAGTTCAGCAGCGTTAGCTTTAGCATAGATTTTAAGAGTTTTGCCGTCAACAGTAATTGTACCTGCTTCGTCATCAGCTGAAACTGTGTGAAGACCTTCACCGATTCTGCCGCAGTAACCGCCCTGAGCTGTATCATACTTAAGAAGGTTAGCAAGCATTGAGGGTTTTGTAAGGTCGTTGATAGCTACTACTTCGTAGCCTTCAGCACCGAACATCTGACGGAATGCGAGACGGCCAATTCTGCCGAAACCGTTAATTGCAACTTTAACTGACATTTGAATTACCTCCAAATATTTTAATTAGTTTTATGTTTAACCTATAACATTTTACCACAAAAAGGAATAAATGCAAGAACTTTGACATAATTTTAACTTATATTTTTAAGTTTTGTCATATTGTCGAAAAATTATTCGTTAATGCAGTAAAAAATGGGTTAAATTTCAATATAAATTCAATTATTTACTACATTAATTGGTGTTCCGTCAAGGTATGCTTTGATATTTTCTTCAAGAATACCCATAAGACGCAGTCTTGTTTCGTAAGCCGCCCAAGCAATATGGGGGGTGATAAGGCAGTTCGGAGCGGTTAAAAGGGGGTTATCTGATTTAGGGGGTTCTGTGGAAAGAACGTCCGTACCGTAACCTGCAAGAGAGCCGTTACTTAAAGCCTCTGCCACATCTTTTTCGTTTGCTACGGGACCACGTGCGGTATTAATAATATAAGACCCTTTTTTCATTTTGTCGATAAATTCTTTATTAATAAGTCCTGCGGTATCAGGGGTAAGTGGGCAATGAACGCTAATGAAGTCAGAACTACTGATTACAGTATTTATGTCAGTAAATTCAACATTGGGGAACCCCTCTTTTTTACCCGAAGGAGTGTAGCAAAGAACTTTCATGCCGAAAGCCGTTGCTATCTGTGAAACCCTCGCACCGATTTTACCAAAACCGATTATACCGAGAGTTTTTCCGTCAAGTTCATAAAGCGGGGAGTTCCAGTAGCAAAAATCTTTGCATTTTGTCCACGTGCCGCTTTTTACGTCGGCGGTATATTCGCTTACTTTGTTTATAAGTTCGAGAATATAAGCGAACACCATCTGTGCTACTGCGTTTGTAGAGTAGGCAGGGATGTTGGATACAGGTATACCTCTTTCTTTTAAGGCATCACAATCCAACTGATTGTAGCCCGTAGCAAGGGTTGCTACGAATTTAAGGTTGGGTAAATCTTCTAAAAGTTCACGGGTAATAGCAACCTTATTTACGATAAGTATATCCGCATCTTTACCCCTTTCGATTATTTCATCGGGCGAGGTCCTCGGATAAACTGTTAAATCCACTAAATTTTCAATAGTTTCCCAGGAAATATCACCGGGGTTTTCTGTGTAACCGTCAAGTATAACGGCTTTGAGTTTTTTATTCATAATATCACCGAAATTATTATACACAATAATAAGTATACTTTCAATAAATAGTTTTTATATTTTTATAAAGGTCTTACTTGACCTTACGATAATATTAGTATAAAATGGATAGTTGGAACGGGGTGACGTTTTGCGTAAAAAGTTTTTCCCTGAAGTAAATAAAAAATCATTTATTATTAAACATTCTCCGAAATTTTGTTTTGCGTTAGCGTTGATATTGATTTTTACTTCATATATAGTTACTTTTCCTACGGTTCAGAAGAGTCTGGCGGCAATAAATGCCGAGTTTGTAAATCTCGAAAATTTTATAGCGGGTTTCAATCATTTAATAGCATTTTTTATTATAATGTTCCTGTTTCTGTTTAAAAGCTTTGTACCGATTATACCGTTTTCAGTTTTATTTATAAGTAGCGGTATGGTTTTTCCTGCACCTATTGCGGTTCTCGTAAATGCTTTGGGCTTTGCGTTACTTGTAAGTACGAAGTTTTTATGGGGTAGACGCTTTGGCGGTGGTAAAGCCGTTAAAGTGCTTAAGAGTTATAAACCTGTTTCAAAGTTTATGGATTTTGAGGGTACTGGTAATAAATGGATGCTCGTTTTATTACGGTTTATTCCGTTTGTGCCCTTGGGTATGGTAAGCAGGGCTTACGGTACTACTGAGATTAAGCCGTTACCCTATGTTTGTTTATCTGTTCTTGGTTTTTTACCAAGACTCGTATTGTGGAGCTTTGTTGGTATCAATATTTTTGATCCGTTTACTCCATCGTTTATTGTACCGATAGTTATATTGTTGGTTGTAAGCGGTATAGCGATGCTTGTATATAACGCGTTGTCAGAATAATCCGAAAGGAATTTTAATATGAGAAAGAATTTAATTAAAACTAATGAGTTTCTTGAAAGACTTACTGTTGTTTACGGTGACGAAGCAGGTGCTCAACAGAAACGATTTTTTAATCTTGCCGAATCTTTTGAAAAAGATTTCGGATGCGAAGCGGATATAAGATTTTTCTCTGCTCCCGGCAGAACTGAGGTGGGCGGTAACCATACCGACCATAATAACGGTAAAGTTCTTGCGGCGGCAATTAACCTTGACGCAATTGCGGCTGTTGAGGCTCGTGACGACGGTATTATCTGTGTTAACTCTCAGGGTTATGCACCTATTACCGTAGATACTGCAAATCTCGAAATTGTTGATGATGAAGCAGGTAAATCCGACGCTCTTATCAGGGGCGTTTGTGCAAGATTTAATCAACTCGGTTATAAATACGGCGGATTTAATGCGAGTGTTACATCCCGCGTTCTTTCGGGTTCGGGTCTTTCATCCTCTGCTGCTTACGAGGTTCTTATAGGTACAATTCTTAATTATCTCTATAATGATGGTAAAATCAGTGCAGTTGAAATTGCCCAGATTTCACAGTATGCCGAAAATGTTTATTTCAAAAAGCCCTGCGGTCTTATGGACCAGACAGCTTGTTCCGTTGGCGGTTTCGTAAAAATCGACTTCGAAGATACAAAAGCACCTGTTATTGATAAGGTTGAATTTGATATTGCAAAGCACGGCTATAATCTTTGCATCGTTGACACGGGCGGAAATCACGCAGACCTTACGGGTGATTATGCGTCTATTCGTCTTGAAATGAACTCAGTTGCCGAATTTTTCGGCAAATCAGTTCTTCGTCAGGTTGATGAGTGCGATGTTTTTGCAAATATCGGTGCCATCCGTGAAAAAACAGGGGATAGAGCAATTGAACGTGCAATTCATTTCTATAATGAAAATAAACGTGTAGAAAGACTTTCTGCGGCTTTATCCGACGGTGATTTTGACGAGTTTAAAAACACTATCATCGAAAGCGGTAAATCATCATA
Organism: Oscillospiraceae bacterium; assembly: GCA_015066345.1. GTDB lineage: Bacteria > Bacillota > Clostridia > Oscillospirales > Acutalibacteraceae > DTU089. The sequence goes on along the minus strand of SVOQ01000032.1, from coordinate 16,322 downwards.
TATGTATAATCAGAACTGCTTTACCTTGTCAAACCCTGCCGAGCAACCTGTTGCTCTCGCATTATGTGTTGCCGAGGAACTCCTTAAGGGTAAGGGTGCTTACCGTGTTCACGGTGGCGGTTTTGCGGGAACTATTCAGGCATTTGTACCCGTTGAGGAAACGGATGCATTTGTTAAAACTATGAGTAGTTTCTTAGGTGAAAATTCCTGTTACATACTTAAAGTAAGAAGCCACGGCGGCTGTGAAATATGATTAAAAAAGTAACGGATAATATAAGTTTAAGCGGCGTTTCATCGCCGCTTTTACCGTTAATATACTGTGATTTTATTTTTAACTCGGGGGATACGGAGGGTGTCTATTTTCAGTATAATGAGAATGACGGAATAACCTCGGTTTTCTCATTGAAAAACGGTTGTATTACACTGGCAAGAGTAAAGGATGCCGATTTATCCGAATTGTCAATGTTTTTTGATTTTTTGGGTGTCAGTGAGATTATATCCGATTATCCCTTGGATGACTCTTTTGAGAAAATACCATTATTGGAAACCACCGCACGGTACGAAAATGCTTCAGACGTTTCTTTTTTACTTGAAACATCTAAATTAAGTGAATATCTTGGTGTTTATAATCTGTTAAATGACTCCGAGGGTGAGTTTTCCGGATGGTACAGTAATTTTTCAAAGAAGATTAATTCTGGTGTTGCCTGTGGAGTGTATAAAGTTTACGATGATTCAATTGTAAGTACCGTTACGGCAACGGCTATATATGATAAAACGGCTATAATATCGGGAGTTTTTACTAATCCTTTGTACAGGGGAAAGGGTTACGCTTCCCGGTGCGTGAAAGCGGTTATAAACCAACTCTGTAAAAAGAATGTAGAGAAAGTTTATCTTTGGTGTGAAGAAGATAAAATACCCTTTTATAAAAAATTGGGTTTTAAATTTTCGGGTCAAATATATTTGAGAAAGGTATAAGAAAATGTCTTTTTTTAACGTGAGCAATGAACTTCAGGCTTTGTCGGACAAGGCTATGCTCAAATGCGAAGCAAAGTTCAAAGAAATTGATAAAATTACCGAATATAATCAACAAAAGGTACTAAAAGCATTTATAAATAACGGCGTAAGCGATTCTCATTTTAATTCCTCAACGGGCTACGGCTACGGTGATAGGGGTAGAGAGGTCCTCGACGAAGTAACCGCCGAGATTTTCGGTGCTGAAGATGCAATTATACGTCATAGTTTCGCCAGTGGCACTCACACTCTTTGCGTAATGCTTTTCGGTGTGTTGCGTCCCGGTGACAATGTGCTTTGTGTAACGGGCACACCCTATGATACCATCCATTCCGTAATTGGTCTGACGGGCGAGGGTATGGGCTCACTTAAGGATTTTGGCGTAAACTTTGAAATTGTAGAATTACTCGATGACGGCACAGTTGATTACGAAAGTGTAAAAAATAAACTCTCGGAAAAAGAATACAAAGCCGTATATGTTCAACGTTCACGTGGTTATAGCTTAAGACCCACTCTTACCTCTGCTCATATCAAAAGAATTGTTGATACAGTAAAAGGTGAAAGTAAAGCAATAATTATGCTCGATAACTGCTATGGTGAATTTACCGAGTACGAAGACCCCTCAAGCCTCGGAGTTGACCTTTTTGCAGGTTCTCTTATTAAGAACCCCGGTGGCGGTATTGCTAAATGCGGTGGCTATATAGCGGGTAAAAAGGAACTTGTTGAGCTTTGCTCTTACCGAATGACAACACCCGGTGTCGGTCGTGAGGTTGGTGCAACTCTCGGGAATAACCGTGATATTTTTATGGGTCTTTTTAATGCACCCCACGTTACGGGCGAGGCTCTTAAAGTTGCGGTTTTCACTGCGGCACTTTTTGAGGAAATGGGCTACGAGGTATCACCCCGAAGCGATGAAATCCGTGCAGATATAATACAGAGTATTAAACTCGGTAACAGTCAGAAACTCGTTGCTTTTTGTCAGGGGCTTCAGAGTGGTTCCGTTGTTGACAGTTACGTTGTACCCGAGCCTTGGGCAATGCCCGGCTATGATTCGGATGTTATTATGGCGGCAGGTGCATTTACTAACGGTTCATCAATTGAATTATCCGCAGACGCTCCCTTAAGAGAACCCTTTGCGGTATGGCTCCAGGGTGGACTTAATTTCCACAGTGCAAAAATCGGTGTGCTTTTAGGTGCACAACGTGTTCTTGATTTAGGGTAAATAATCTCTTTTGCAAGACAGTTAATTGCAAAAAGGTTTGGTACAGCCATAAGACCATTGCAAATATCCGCAAAGGTCCATACAAGTTTAGGTGAATTTACACCACCCGTAAAAGCAAGTATTATATATAATAGTCTGTAAAATTTAATATATTTGTTTCCGAACAGGTATTCAAAACTCTTTTCACCATAAAACGAGCAACCTACAAGGGACATAAATGCAAATACGGCGGTAAGTATCCCTATACTGCCCTTGCCTAAAAATCCTACGGTAGAGTAAGCTTGTGCCGAAAGCTCCGCTCCAAAAAGATTGTTTTTGTTGTAGTCGGTTGCTATCAGCATTACTACGGCGGTTAAACTGCACATCAGTATTGTGTCGGTAAAAACTTCGAGCATTGCCCACATACCTTGATTTTCGCCGTTTTTGTCTTTCGTCTGAGCGTGAATTATGGTGGATGAGCCGAGACCTGCTTCATTTGAAAATACGCCGCGAGATATTCCGTATCTTGCGGCTTTATACATACCAAAACCACTTACTGCCCTTAAAGTAAAAGCCTCGGATATAATCAGTTTTATACAAGGGATAATCTCTGTTTTGTATTTTACAAGTATTATTCCCGACAGAATAAAATAAAAAATGCACATTAACGGCACAATAAATGTCTGCACCTTTGCAATACGTTTCATACCTCCAAGGATTATAATAAGGCATAATCCTGCACAAAAAATTGCGGTTACAAAAGGGGATATACCAAAACTACTGTTAAGTGCATCGGAAACGGAGTTGCTCTGGGTCATATTTCCCATACCCAAAACGGACATAAGACAGAAAAACGCATATACTTTAGCGAGTTTTTTCATTTTAAGACCGTTTTCAATATATGAAAAAGCACCGCAAACTTTGTCGTTACTGTATTTAATGCCCAGATAGTTCTCGGAATATGCGGTCATCATACTGAAAAATGCGGATATTATCATCCAGAAAACCGTACCAGGACCACCCGAAAATAAAGCCGTAGCAACCCCAACTATATTACCCGTACCTATACAAGCCCCTAAAACTGAGCAAAAGGCAGAAAACTGAGAAATACCGCTTTTTTCATTACTCTTTTTAAACATTGAGCCCAAAGTGGATTTAAATATCTTAATAGGGTGAAGTTGTAAAAAACTGCTTTTTAAAGTGAATCTGAGTGCGGTGAAAATAAAGAAAATCAGCATTGGAGCACCCCAGACTACCGAACCAACCGCATCAAGAAAATTTTGCATATATTTAAACTCCGTTCTTTACTTTTTTGAAAAAAACTATATAATAATATATTGAATTTTTTTGAAAGATAGAAGTTTGCTATGGCTAATGATTTAACTAAAGGTAGCACAAGTAAAGTATTATTAAAATTTACTGTGCCACTATTTATAAGTGTTGTTTTTCAACAGATATACAGTATTGCCGACAGTATGATTGCCGGTAAATTTGCGGGGGAGGATGCCCTTGCCGCAGTTGGTGCGTCATATCCGATTACAAATATTTTTAACGCGGTAGCAATCGGTTGTAATATCGGTTGCAGTGTGGTGATTTCCCAACTTTTCGGTGCAAGACAGTATAAAAAAGTTAAAACTGCCACATCAACATCATTTATTTCCGGTTTTGTTCTGAGTTGTGTTCTTGCTATTCTCGGAATACTATTTTCACCCACTCTTATGAAAGCAATAGATACACCGGATAATATTTTCAAAGATTCTGCACTTTATCTTGAAATTTACATAGGCGGTTTTATTTTTCTTTTTATTTATAATATTGCAAACAGTGTTTTTGCTGCCCTTGGGGATTCAAAAACACCATTGTATTTCCTGATTTTTTCTTCTGTTTTCAACGTGGTGTTGGATTATGTATTTGTACGATTCTTCAATATGGGGGTTTCGGGCGTTGCATGGGCGACATTTATTGCACAGGGAGTTGCGGGGTTACTTGCATTTTTTATACTATTATTTAATTTGAAAAAACTTGAAACAGATGGCAGAGCACCTTTGTTTTCCTTTGAACTTTTAAAAAAGGTTGCGGGGGTTTCAATACCTAGCGTTTTGCAACAAAGTTTTGTTTCTGTGGGCAACGTGTTTATACAAAGGCTTATTAACGGTTTCGGTTCATCCGTAATTGCGGGTTATTCTGCTGCCATTAAACTGAATACATTTACGATTAACTCTCTTTGCACATTCGGTAACGGTGTGTCGGGTTTTACGGCACAAAATGTGGGTGCAGGTAAATTTTCGAGAATTAAAGACGGTATGAAATACGGCTCTGTTATGGTTATAATAACGGGTTGCGTTTTTGCTACTACATATTTGTTACTTAACGAACCTCTTATAAAAGCATTTATGGATAGTAGCGGAACCGCTGAAGCCATTACATCGGGAACAGCATTCCTTAAAACTGTCGCACCATTCTATTTCTTTATTGGTGTTAAACTTGTGGGTGACGGTATTCTCAGGGGAATGGGCAAGATGAAACTGTTTATGGTCGCAACTTTTACGGACCTTTTTTTACGAGTGGTTCTCGCATTTGCTTTTTCGCCCTCTTGGGGATATCAGGGCATATGGTGGTCCTGGCCCATCGGATGGACTGTTGCGACAGTTCTATCGTTGATTTTCTACTTTGTCGTGATGAAAAAGCAACAGAAAAAATACGAGATGTGATAAAATACGCCAAATATGTTATCTTTTTAACAAAAAGTAATTGCTTTTTATAATAAATGTGATAAAATGAAATATGTATGATATAGCATTCAAGAAAGGATGAATTTAATGGACTACAAAATGGAATTAACCCCTGAACAACTTGCCATGCTCAACGGCGAACAGGGCGAAACAATGGCTAAGGTTGTAAAGACCCTCGTTATGTACGGTGAAGCTTTCGGCGCAACAAAGATGATTCCCGTTACAAGTGAAATGGGTCACCTTGTTACAAGCTTCGGTCTTAAGGTTATGACACCTGTTTATGACCTTATGCAGCAGCTTATTGATGCAGGTCTTTCTTCAAAACAGAAATTCTCTGTTGACCCCAAGCCTGTTGACCCCAAGGTACCTTCAAACTTTGCAAAGAACCTTGTATTCAACAAGTTTATGTACACTAAGCAGGATAGCTATGATGAACAGCTTAGAAAATTAGGTCTTGTAAGTGACGAGGCTTATACTTGTACTTGTTATATGAACGAGGTTGGTAACCTTCCTAAGAAAGGTGATATTCTTTCATGGGCAGAATCAAGTGCGGTTGTTTATGCTAACTCCGTTCTCGGTGCTCGTTGTAACCGTAACTCCGGTATTATTGAGCTCTTCGGTTCAATCGCAGGTTTCGTTCCTTACTTCGGTCTTGTTACTGATGAGGGTAGAAAAGCAACCTGGATTGTTGAAGTTAAATGTAAAAAGAAACCTGAGGCTCAGGTTCTCGGTTCTGCAATCGGTATGAAAGTTATGGAAGATGTTCCTTATGTTAAGGGTCTTACCGATTGGATTGGTACTGAACTTGATGACGATGCAAAAGCATATCTTAAAGACTTCGGTGCAGCTACTGCTTCTAACGGTGCAGTTGGTCTTTACCATATCGACGGTCTTACTCCTGAAGCAGTTGAAATGGGCGAAAGCCTTATTGCTGAGGGTGCACAGGTTTACGTTATCGACGACGCAGAACTTGAAAGAGTTAAGAACTCCTATCCCGTTATGTGGAAAAAGCCCGACAAAGCTCCTCAGCTTTGCTTCGTAGGTTGTCCTCATCTTTCACTTCAGCAGCTTAAAGAATGGACTGACAACGTTTGTGAAGGTCTTAAAAAGAGCGGCAGAAAGAAAGTTACTATCCCCACAGTATTTACAGCAGCTCCCGCAGTTTGCGAAGAATTCAATAAAACAGAGTATGCAGCTAAACTTGCTAAAACAGGCGTAACTCTCAGTTATATTTGTCCTCTTATGTATATGAATAACCCCTTAGCAAAAATGGGTAGAGTTATTACAAACTCCAACAAACTTCGTACATACACAACATCTCGCTACTACACAAGCGAAGAGATTCTTGACATAATCACAAAGGGGGCAAAATAAGATGAAAACATTTAAAGGTCGTCCCGTAGTACCGGGCACAGTAGAAGCAACTGCTCTCGTTTCACACGGCGGTTTCAACACACTTGCATCTTTCCAGACTGCACTTCAGTTTGACAAACCCGAGGATAAAACTGCAAAATGCGGTGACCAGAACAACTCGGATATTTTTGAAAAACCCATGGGTGGTTCTGCACTTTGTCTTCCTCAGACAATCGGTTCAACAACCGGTGGTATGGTTCTTTACTGTGCAAAGGTTATGGAAAAAAGCCCTGCTTGTATGCTTTTCTCAGAGCACATCGACTCACTTGCAGCCGCAGGTTGTATTCTCGGTTCTGTATGGACTGATACTCCCATGCCCACAGTTGACTGTCTCGGTGAAGAATTCCTTAATACCGTAAAAACAGGCGATAAGATTAAAGTTTACGAAGACGGTACAGTAGAAATTCTCTAATAAATTTGCGAATTTGCGTGTTTGCTCACACTCGCAGTACTCTATTTTGATTCAACAGAAAAGAACCCTCTGACGAGGGTTCTTTTTTATTTTCCTTTTCTATATTCATTCGGTGTCTTGCCCGTATATTTTTTGAAAATCTTGGTAAAATAGTTTACGTCAAGTATTCCGCAATTCTGGGCAATTTGTTGTACCTGAAGATTTGACGAGAGTAATAATTGTTTAGCCTTTTCGGTACGGTGTTTGTTTACATACTCTGTCAGGGGCATACCGATTTCTTTTTTAAATAGTGTTGACAGATAACTTGGGGTTACACCCAAAGTAGCAGAAAGATTTTTTAAACTCAGGTCGGCAGTGATATCCGCATCAATGTGCAAAATTGCTTTTTGTATCAATAAAGAGTAATTTTTACTGGAGTGTTTGTTAACGAGTCGACAGTATTTTTTTACCATATAGTAAAACAACTCATCGATTTCCGCCATAGTTTCAATTGCTTCAATTTTATGAGCGAAGTCAGAGGAAATACTATCGATATACAGTATATGCACCGAGCCCTGTTCCGCGGCTTTTCTCAATAGGGTGTTTAGGATTATCATAAAGTTTTTGGCGTTTCTCAAGGGGTCGGGGATACGGGTTTCCAAAGATGCACTGGGTTTAATATTTGCAAAAATCATCTCCGCTTTATGGAGTAACCCCTGTGATACCGCATCAATAAGGGCGTTTTCTGCCTTGTAACGTCTTTCGAGCATTTGTATTGTCATCCACGGGTCGTCGTTTTTATCATTAGCAGCATTTTTATTATAAAATGAACTGTCGGATAATTGTGATATGGTTTGAACTTTTATTTTGAAGTTTTCAAGTGCACCGTAAAGTGTTTCGCACAGACAGTTTACAAAGGTCATAACCATACCGTCGTCATATAAATAGGGGACTACTGAGAAAAAGCTTTGTATTTGCTTTTCTATATCTTTAGAAACACCGTATTCAATAGTTTTTTCTGCGATACTTTCCTTTGTTATAACCTTTTCGGTATAAGGTCCTACAATTAACACAGAATTATCTTGTGTCTCAGGTAATGGTATGAAAATATAATTACAGAAAAACGGGTCAACTATTTTATATACAACACCGGGTTCGGTTTTGATATTGAAAAGTTCTTCGTAATCCTTATTTAAATTTAAATACTCACGTATACCCATATCAATTTTTGAGGGTAAGTCTTTTTGATTTACTATTGTGGTTTGAATTTTGTTTCTTTCAATAACTTTTATAAAAAAATCCAGTTCTTTTTTATAAAACATAATATACCCCTCAACTAATATTTACCATATTAACCATATTATCGTATAATTTTTATGAAAAATCAATATTTATATAAAAATATTACTACAAAAAGCAAAAATAATACTCACAAAAATTGAGTTTTTATAATAAAATTGATTTGTAAAAAGGATTTGTGAGTTTTTGACAAAAAATTCCTGACAAATTCCAAAAATATATGAATAAGGAGAAAATTATGGCAAAGAAATCTAAATTAGATGCTAATGGCTATCGCAAATTTGGTATGCGAGACAAAATTGCGTATGCCGCCGGTGACTTTGGTTGTAATATGAGCTTCGCTCTTAAAGGCACTGTTCAGACCTTCTGGTTGGTCTATATGACAATGGAGACAGGTTTATTATCAATTCTTCTCTTGCTTGTTCAGGCTTGGGATGCTATCAATGACCCGATTATCGGTAGTATCATTGATAATGATAAGAGAAATTACAAAAGAGGTAAGTTCAAAACTTATATCTTAATTGGTGCAATCGGCTTATTGGTTGCGGGTGCAGCAGTTTTTCTTCCCTTTCCCGGTGCTAATACAGTAGTTAAGGCTATTTTATTCGTTCTTGGTTATATTGTTTGGGATGCTTGTTACACTATTGCAAACGTTCCTTACGGCTCAATGCTTTCTCTTATTACAGAGGATACAGGCGAACGTGCTCAGCTTTCAACATGGCGTTCAATCGGTTCTATGTTCGGTAACATTGTTCCCATGGTAATCCTTCCTATGATTATCTGGCAGAAAGTTACTTACGACGGAACAGGTGATTATCACACTAATCCCTTAACAAACGAAGCTTATAAAATCGGTGACCCCGTTCTTGACCCTCTTACAGGTAAACAGTTTGAAACTCTTTTAGGTGAACGCGTTTTCTGGGCAGCACTTATAATGGGTGTACTTGGCTTTATCGCATTTATATTTATGATAAAGACCACAACTATCCGTGTTGACGAAAATTCAGTTAAAACTAACGAAGGCGGCGGAAAGTTTAATATTATCGCCTCTTTCGGTAAATTTATGAAAAACCGTCCTGCAGTAGGTGCAACTATTGCCGCTATGGGTATGTTCCTTGGTATGCAGTCTGCAACTACAGCGAATACAATTATGTTCGCTACTTATTTTAACAACGCATCAATGTCAGGTGTTGTTACTGCAATAGGTTTCCTTCCAATGGTTGTGTTCATACCTTTTATTAAACCGCTTGTTAACAAGTTCGGTAAAAAAGAAGTTTCTGTTGTTGGTTCTATTGTAACTCTTGTTGGTGCGGGTATTATGATGATATTCCCCACAGTGGAAAATCGTGATACTGCATTACTTGTTTATCTTGTAGGTCTTGTACTCTTTGGAATTGGTATGGGTGTTTACACTTGTGTATCATGGGCAATGATGAGTGACGCTATCGAATATAACGAGTGGAAATTCGGTACTCGCGAAGAGGGTACAGTTTACTCACTTCACTCATTCTTCCGTAAACTCGCACAGGGCATTGGTCCTTCAATCGTATTGCTTATAATGGGTGCTTTAGGCTATCAGGAAGAACTCGGCACAATTGGTCAGAGCTTCCAGACATCCAAAAATATGTGTTGGTTGGTAGCAGGACTCTATCTCTTTAGTGCAGTATTACAGTTCATTGGTATTGCAGTGGTTTATAACCTTGACAAGAAAAAAGTTGATACAATGACTGCAGAACTCAAAGCAAAAAGAGACTAAGATTAAAATGTTAAGTGTCCGGCAATTTGTCGGACACTTATTTAAAAAGGAGAAAACAATTTATGAGAAACATTGTTAACATTAACAGAAAATGGGCTTTCTCGAAACAGGCAACATCAGTTCCTACTGAACTTCCCGCAAATTGGGATTGGGTGAATGTACCTCATTCATGGAACGCTATCGACGGTCAGGACGGCGATAACGACTATTTCCGCGGAACTTGTTACTATGTAAAAAAACTTGATAAAATGGACCTTCCCGAAACAGACAGATATTACCTTGAAATCAAGGGTGCAAATTCATCTGCCGATGTTTATGTGAATGGTAAAAATCTTGCTCATCACGATGGTGGCTATTCAACCTGGCGTGTTGATATTACAGATGCTCTTGATGTTAATAATCTTATTGTAATTGCGGTTGATAACTCTGCTAATGAAACCGTTTATCCTCAGTTTGCTGACTTCACATTCTACGGCGGTCTTTACAGAGATGTTAATATTATCTGTGTAAATGAAAGTCACTTTGAACTTATGCACCACGGTGGTCCCGGTCTTAAAATTACACCCGTAATTGAAGGCAAAGATGCAAAGGTTGAAATTGAAACATGGGTTAAAAACTTTGCAGAAGGTCAGCAGCTTAAATACACAATTAAATCCGCTTGCGGTAAGGTTGTTGCAGAAGAAGTTACTGCAGATACAAAGGTTACTCTTGATATTAAAGATGTTCACCTCTGGAACGGTAAAAAAGACCCCTATCTTTATACTGCAGAGATTGAACTCGTAAGTGACGGTAATGTTCTCGATAACATTTCATCACGTTTTGGTTGCCGTACCTTTAAAATTGACCCTGATAACGGCTTTATTCTTAATGGTGAGGAATATCCCTTACGCGGTGTATCACGCCATCAGGACCGTTGGGGTTTCGGTAACGCTCTTCTTCCCGAGCACCATAAAGAGGATATGGATTTAATCTGTGAGGTTGGTGCTACAACCATCCGTCTTGCTCACTATCAGCATGACCAGTACTTCTATGACCTTTGTGACGAACGCGGTCTTGTAATCTGGGCTGAAATTCCCTATATTTCAAAGCATATGCCCACAGGTCGCCAAAACACAATTTCACAGATGAAGGAACTTATAATTCAGAATTATAATCATCCTTCAATTGTTGTTTGGGGACTCTCAAACGAAATTACAATGCAGGGCGACAGTGACCCCGACCTTCTTGAGAACCATAATATTCTTAACGATATGGCTCACGAAATGGATAAAACAAGACTTACAACTATGGCAGCAGTTTCAATGTGCAATATTGATAGTCCTTATATCCAAATTCCCGATACTGTATCATATAACCATTACTTTGGTTGGTACGGTGGCGACACCGCAATGAACGGACCTTGGTTCGATAATTTCCACGCTAAATATCCCAATATTCCCATTGGTTGTAGTGAATATGGTTGTGAAGCTCTTAACTGGCACACATCCAATCCTCAGCAGGGTGACTATACCGAAGAGTATCAGGCATATTATCACGAGGAACTTATTAAACAGTTCTTCTCAAGAAAATATATGTGGGCAACCCACGTATGGAATATGTTTGACTTTGGTGCGGATAGCCGTAACGAAGGTGGCGAAAACGGACAGAACCATAAGGGTCTTGTAACATTTGACCGTAAGTACAAGAAGGACTCTTTCTACGCATATAAAGCATGGCTCTCTGATGAAAAATTTGTTCACATCTGTGGCAAACGTTATGTTGACAGGGTAGAGGACGTAACAAAAGTTACTGTTTACTCAAATCTCCCCGAAGTTGAACTTTTCGCAAACGGCAAGAGCCTTGGCAAGGTAGAAAGTGCAGAGCATTTCTTCTATTTTGATGTTCCTAATATGGGCGAAACCGAGCTTGTTGCTGTTGCAGGTGATTATAAGGATACATCAAAGATTCGCAAAGTTGAAAAATTCAATGATGAATACAGACTTCGCGAAAAGGGTGCAGTGCTTAATTGGTTTGATATTACCGAACCGGATGGATATTTCTCACTCAATTCCAAGCTTTCTGACATTATGGCTTCAGAAGAAGGCAGACAACTCTTTATGGGGCTTATGTCATCTGCTATGCAGGCACAGGGTGATGACACAATGATGGGGAATATGAGCGCAGAATTGATGAGTGGTCCTATGATGCAGATGATGGGTGGCTTTACCGTACTTCGTCTTGCAAGCCTTATGGGTGCCGCAAATCTTAAGTTCACAAAGGAACAACTCCTCGGACTTAACGCCGCACTTAATCAGATTAAAAAACCTGAATAAAACATTAATCCCTCAACCTTTTGGGGTTGAGGGATTAACTTTTAAGAGTGTAAATTAACAAATTCTATAAGTCTTAACCAGTCCTCGCGACTGAAATAGTGAAGACCTTTTCTCATGTGATATCCCACGTCACCATCAAAGAATTTATCATCAATCTGAGGGGGTCTGTCCTCGTAAATAAAGGGTTTGTTAAAAGCATCACTTGCTCCAACACAACCCAACATTTCTGAAGTTGGGTCTGCCCATTTATCCTCGGATGCACTTCCTATGAGAACGTTTCTCGGTGCAATTGAGGCTATAAGGTAATGTTGGTCAAAGGGCATATTTTCTTCATTGTTACAGTATTTTTTATAATTTTCACAAAACCAGAAGGGGAAGTTACGGCATATATCCGCTACTCTCTCTCCACCGGGTGAAGTACCACGGGCAATTGCCGCACCACTGCAACCTGAGTCATTTGAATATGAAAAAGCGAATCTCTCATCCGTTGCACCGGATAAAAGTGCGGTTTTACCGAGTCTTGAGTGACCGCAAACAACGGAACGTTTCATATCAAGTTTTTGGGGTATGGTTTCCGCATAATCCAAGGCTCTTTGAGCCGCCCACGCCCACATAGCAATTTTACCGCAATCTGTGTCAGTTTTTCTTTCTCCGTCGGGGTAAAGAACACCTGCAAGACCTTTTGTGAAGTCACCGTCATCCGTTGCTACATCATTATAATAAATAGAAAGCACGGCGAAACCGTTATCTATAAGTTCCTCCGTGGGCATATATCTGTCGGGGTTATCGGGTCTGAAATTTACGTGAACAAAAAACGGATGTGTTTCATTATCGGTGGGTAAAGAGGCGAGGAAGGGGAAGGAGAATTCCCTACCGTTGACAACAGTATGTGCAGTTACTCTGTTACATACCGCCTTACCTGCACAAAACTTAGGGATTACTTCTTCTTCAACAGAAAATGATATTTTATCAGGTTTCGGTGGCATAAAACCGAAAAGGTCGGTCTGAATAACATTGAGCATTTCTTCTCTTGTTAAAAGTTCGGGAACATTTCTTTCTTTGAGCATCTCTTTAAGCATAACCTCAACTCCTTATATTTAAATTATAGCATCATCATTTCAAAATACAAGTTTTCTAAAATAAAAACTCTGTTAAGACGAATCTTAACAGAGCTTTAATTATATTTAGTTAAATCAGATAAGACCCTGAGCCATCATAGCGTCGGCAACTTTAATGAAACCTGCGATATTGGCACCTGCTACAAGGTCATAACCAAGACCGTATTTTTCAGCAGCCTCAGCGGAGTTGTCGTGGATATCTTTCATAATATGTTTGAGCTTTTCGTCAACTTCTTCTGCAGTCCAGTTGTATCTCATTGAGTTCTGGCTCATTTCAAGAGCGGATACTGCAACACCACCTGCGTTTACAGCCTTTGAGGGAGCAACTGCCTTGCAGTTTTCTTTAAGGAATTCGAGAGCATCGTTTGTTGTGGGCATATTTGCTACTTCAATGTAGTAGGGTACGCCGTTTTCAACAATCTTCTTTGCTTCGTCCATATTGATTTCGTTCTGTGTAGCACAAGGCATTGCAACATCAACTTTTACGCCCCAGGGTTTCTGACCTGCGTGGAATTCAACACCGAATTTATCAGCGTAATCCTGAACCTTGTCGCGACCTGATGCACGCATTTCAAGCATGTAGTTGATTTTTTCTTCTGTTACAATACCGTCGGGGTCGTAAATATAACCGTCAGGACCTGAAATTGTAACGGCTTTACCGCCAAGCTCTGCAATTTTCTTCGCAGCACCCCAAGCAACGTTACCGAAGCCTGAAAGAGCAAATGTCTTGCCTTTAATATCTTCGCCGAAATGTTTGAACATTTCAACTGCGTAGTATGTAGCACCGTAGCCTGTTGCTTCGGGTCTGATAAGTGAACCGCCGTATGAAAGACCCTTACCGGTAAGAACACCGTTTTCGAATGCACCGCGAATTCTTCTGTACTGACCGTAGAGGTAACCGATTTCTCTTGCGCCTACGCCGATGTCACCTGCGGGAACGTCAACGTCGGGACCGATGTGTCTGTAAAGCTCAGTCATAAATGCCTGGCAGAAACGAAGGATTTCTGCATCACTCTTACCTCTGGGGTCAAAGTCGGAGCCACCTTTACCGCCGCCGATAGGAAGACCGGTAAGGCTGTTTTTGAAGGTCTGCTCAAAAGCGAGGAATTTCATAATACCGATGTAAACTGAAGGATGGAAACGAAGACCGCCCTTGTAAGGACCGATAGCACCGTTAAATTGCACACGGTAGCCTGTATTTACCTGAACCTTGCCGTTATCGTCAACCCATGTAACGCGGAAAGAAATCTGTCTTTCGGGTTCAACCATTCTTTCGAGTAAAGCTGCAGCCTCGTATTCGGGATGCTGGTCAATAACAGGAGCGAGGGAGTTTAAAACCTCGGTAACTGTCTGGACAAACTCGGGTTCATTGACGTGCTTTTTAGCAACAAAGTCAATTGTGTTCTGAATATAGCTCATTTACATACACTCCTTTTAGGTGCCGTAACAACGGTGGTTTAATAAAAAAACACACAAAAATTGATAATGTTGTACAAGACATCTAATTTTATGTTGTATATTTTATACTATGAAAAATCAAATTGCAATAAAATTATCATCTTGCTCACAAATATTGTAAGTATAAACAAAAATGAATATTTTGATAAAAAACTTTTTTTGCAAAAAGTAAAAGAGAAAACGGTGAATAAAAATTCACATTGTTTTATGTTTAACAAACACAAGGTTTTTGGTTGTGGTATTGTGTTGTTTTGTTAGTAAATACTAATTTTTATGCATCTTTTTTGAATAGTATGATGGTATTTAAATTTAGTGTTTTTGTTGAAAAAAATACGCCTTTTATGATAAGATTATATAAAGTTTTAGTGGGGTGATATTTATGGAAAAATATCTTATAAATCCAAATCAAAAGATTTCAAAAATCAGCAAAGATATTTACGGTACTTTCTCCGAGCATCTCGGCAGATGTATATATGAGGGTGTGTATGTTGGCGAGGATTCTCCCATACCTAATGTAAACGGTATGCGTAAAGATGTGGTTAATGCCCTTAAAGAAATGGGTATTCCCGTACTTCGTTGGCCCGGTGGTTGTTTTGCGGACGAATACCATTGGAAAGATGGTATCGGACCTAAAGAGAGCCGTAAAAAAATGATCAATACCCATTGGGGTGGCTTGGTTGAAGACAACTCTTTCGGTACTCACGAATTCTTTGAACTTTGTGAGCAGTTAGGTTGCGACGCTTATGTTAACGGTAATATGGGTAGCGGAACTGTACAGGAAATGAGCGAATGGATTGAATATATGACCTTTGACGGTCTTTCACCCATGAGTGAGCTTCGTAAAAAGAACGGTCGCGAAAAACCCTGGAAGGTTAAGTATTTTGGTGTTGGTAACGAAAACTGGGGTTGTGGCGGTAATATGCATCCCGATTACTACGCTCATGAGTACCGTCGTTACCAGACTTATGTCCGTGATTACGACAGTAATAACCGAATTTATCGTATCGCTTGTGGTGCAAGTGATTTTAACTATAACTGGACTGACGAGGTTATGCGTCTTGCAGGTAACAGAATGAACGGTATTTCACTTCATTACTACACGCTTCCCGGTGACTGGGGCAAGAAGGGTAAGGCTACCGAATATACCGACGAAGAATATTACACAACAATTGCAAAGGCTTACAGAATGGATGAGCTTCTTTGCCGTCATACTGAAATTATGAACAGATATGACCCCGAAAAACGCGTTGACCTTATAGTTGACGAATGGGGTACATGGTACGACGTAGAGGAAGGTACAAATCCCGGCTTTTTATACCAGCAAAGTACTGTTCGTGATGCTCTTGTTGCGGGTATTACCCTTAATATTTTCAATAAGCATTCCGATAGAGTAAGAATGGCTAATATTGCCCAGACGGTAAATGTGTTACAATCGGTAATTCTTACTGATGGTGAGGATATGCTCCTTACACCTACATATCATATTTTCAAAATGTTCAAATCCCACTCCGAAAATACACTTCTCGGTAGTTACATTACATCCGATTACCTTGAAGACAGTAAAAAGACACCTACACTTACCGAAAGTGCATCAATTGATGAGGATGGCACAATAGTTTCTACAAGATCGG
>SVOQ01000031.1 GCA_015066345.1 Oscillospiraceae bacterium | reverse complement strand
GCTCGTGAGCGGCTGCTTGAGATTGTAATGCGGTGCTAAACTTTCAGTGCCCCTTCGAGGGGCTAAGCCAGCATTCGCCCCTTATAGGGGCAGAGCAAACCACCAGTTTACTGGTGGTTATGATTTGTTTATAATGTTTTATCAGGGCTTACGTATTGTGAAATTAAGTCCGAGTGCTACTACCGCCAAGGATAAAAGCAATATAAATGGGGCGGTGTAACTTCCTGTTGAAGTGAGTAATGAACTACTGAATGTTGCTATAAATGAAGCCACAATCAAATTGAAGTTTGTAATACTGTAATTTGTAGGGAAATATTTTGTGCCGTAGAATGATGCGGTAAATGCGGATGTAATAGTGGGGCAGGAGCCGTATGAAAGACCCGTAAGGCAAAGACCCACAATACAAAGTGGTAATGAGTTAGTCAATACCGCAACAAGGGTAAGCCCTGCGGCAAAAATTGTAAGGATATTTGAGGCGAGCATAGTTGTTTTTCTTCCGAGAGCATCATAAAGAGCACCCGTAAGAATACGTCCTATACCATTGAATATTGAAAGCACACCAACGAGGGTTGTTGCAAGGGCAGGCGCCGCATCAACGGATATAACAAGGTCTCTTGCGAAACTGATAACCGTATTACCAACGGCGGTAATAAGTATCATAAACACAAATGCACGCCAAAAGGTGAAACTTTTGAGCATTTCTTTAGTTGTGTAATCGCGTACCTCGAAATTCTCTTTTTTAGTTGATTTTTTTGCTTTAGGTTGTGGGAAACTGATATCCGCAGAGGGCTTTTTGAGTATAATACCCGCAATAATAATTACAACACCAACAACCGCGCCTAAAATGATGTAAGCCTTACTCCAACCCACATTTTCGTTTTCGAATAATGAACTTACAACATTGCCGAGTAAAAGTGTACTGATACCGAATCCCATCATAAGGCAACCTGAGCATAAGCCTTTTTTATCAGGAAACCAAGAGTTAACGGTTGATACAACTACATTGTATGAGATGCCGATACCCGTACCCGAAAGGAGTGCGTAGGTCACGTATAAAAGGTAGGGGAGCTCGGGTTTTAAAAATCCTGTGGAAATAAAGCCCACACCAACTAATAATCCGGCGATAATTAGTGTGATTTTCGGACCAATACGTTTACATATAAGGCTACCGAAGAACGCACCTAAACAGAAGAAACACATCGTTAATGTGAAGTTGAGGGCTAAGGATTTATCGCTCCATCCGAAGACCTCTTTAAAAGGTATCTTTAAAATTGACCAGGCGTACAAAACACCCGAAAAAAGCATTGTGAATACGCCAACTCCAAGAAAAAGCCAACGTTTATTAAGATTTGTATTAGATGACATTGTATGTACTTCCTTTGTAAAAAACTTAAGACAAATTATAACATAAAATTACAATATTTCAAGAAATTTTATGATTAAACTCCGCTTAAAATATGCATATTTCGTATATTATTATCTTTTATAGTATTGTTTACTGTATAAGCCTGTTGTTCCATTTCGGTGGATGGGGAGTCTGTTAATTTATATTTTTTTAATTCTTCTGTAATATCGGAACAGATAGATTCAATTATTCTACTTTTTCGTTCTGTGTTTTCGGAGGCGTTGTCACTTGAAATTAAATATTCAAGTGTTTCTGCCATAGTTTTATATTTATCTCCCATTTCCCTTAATGCACGAAAACACCATTTATAGTAGGGCATATATTTGTTGTTTAATAAAAATAAAACGTTAATACTGCTTTTAACGAAATCAAAAATTGCTAATTGTGCCGCAGCGGTTTCACCCCTCGCAATACAACGATTGAAGTTATATTGTCCCGACTGACCCATAAGGAGTAAATTCCCCGCAATCTTTTTTAAACGTATATCCTCGGGGTAGTGTTGCAGTTTATTTCGGGTTTCAGTGAATTCACCGAAATTATCACAAAAAACTTTACCGTTTACTGCCTCGGCTAAGGCGTATTCGGGTAAAGTCAACCATTGACTGATTGTAAGATTACCGTTTCTCGAACCGGTTTTGTTTTCAAAAAAATCACCGTTTTTAATAACTCCGTGTCGGTTTCCGCCTACTGCGGAATAAAGATTTCTCTTAAAACCCATATATTCTTTTGGAAGCCTTGCGTAGGCTTTTTCTAATTCGAATGCATGTTTACTGTCAAGAAAGATTTCCTCGGGAATAAAAATACAAAATCCCGGTTCAAAATCGTGGTCGCGGGAAATATCGTCATCATAGCCGTAACATTCCGAGCCACTTCCTGCGAGACCTACCGCGATATAGGGGAGAATATCGCTGAAATTTTCCTGTAACATGGGTTCGCCATATTCTTTATAGAATTTTTCGGATAATTCAAGACCCTTCATAAATCCTCCTTGCACGTTCACTCAATTCGTTTTCGTAATGAAAATAACCGTAATATCCAAAAGACGGTGCACATTTTTCGCAGACAAATGCGTAGTTGCCGTCCATTCTTTCTTTACCTGTATCCAGTAATTCCATAGCCTTTTTAAGGTGGTTTTCAATAATACCGTGGGCTTCTTCTATGCCGTATCGACTTTCGGCTGCCGTAGCCATATTAAGGTGTGTTATTGCTTGTTCGGGTTCGTTGTTTTTTATGTTACCCACAACCTGTAAAGCCTTTTTATATAACTCGTCAGCCTCGTTAAAACGTTTTAAATCAACAAGTGCCAGAGCCATATTGTTAAAAAGTCCGCCGAATCTATAATCTTCAGGGGATAGATTTTTTTCATAAATCTCTTTTGCACGTTCAAAAAGGGGGATGGAATCTTCGGCTTTGCCGAAGGCTTTATAAGCCGTAGCACAATTAATATAGGTTGTGGCGGCACCTGTATTGTCTTCTATATTCATTTCTTCAATTAAATTAAGTGCGGATTTAACATAACTTATTGTATCGTCTTTTTCTCCGAGTTTACGGCAAAGACCAATAAGTTCATTGGTTGTGAGAAGTGTATTTCTCATATCACCCGAGTTTTTATATTGAGCCAACCAATACAATAAATGATTTTTAGCCCCTATATAGTCATTTTTCTGTAAAAGACTATCGAGCTTATTCAGAAGTTCATTTGAAGAAATGTTGTTTCGTTCCATAAATACACCGCCTTTCATACTATTTTATACTAAATAGCAATTATATACAAGTCTAAAACCGAAAGGAGTTTTTGTCAGCTCCTTTCGGTTTTTTCAATTAAAGACTATTAAGTATATTGAGAACGCATCTGAGTTCTTCGGGGTCGATTTTTTCAACGGGCTTATCGTTTACTACACAGTCAAAGAAGTATTTAATCTCGCTTGCGTAAGCATCGCTCTTGGGAAGGTTAATATCACCTGTATCACCCTCTGCCTCGGCGGATAAGTCGATTTTTTCGTCATCCCTGAGGTAAATCATCATTTTACCGTTTTCGTTTGCAACAACCGCATCCTCAAACTGGAAACGGAATTCAGCAGTGAAGGGATAGCTTGTTGCATACCAGGAAGCCTCGGTATTGATTGTGAAATCGCCGAAATCATAGTTTATTGATATGAAATCCTGGTCGGGACGTCTTGCACGGTATTTATAAACAACTTCCTTAGGCATACCGAATGCATATACCATATAATCAAGGTCGTGTATATGTAAATCAAAAGGAACAAGACCACTGCGTTTTTCGTCCATCATCCAACCGTCCCAGCTCCATCTGGGGTAGCAACCAAGACGTGTCATTGTTGCAGAAAGCAAGTTGCCGTATTTCTTTGTATCGTAAATCTCTTTGAGTAATTCATATTCAGGCCAGAATCTTAAAACCTGAGCAACCATAAATTTAACGTTGTTCTTTTTGGCGGTTTCGTAAACTCTGTCAATATCCTCCTCTTTTAAGGATATTGGTTTTTCGCAAATAACGTGAATACCACGTTCCATTGCTTTTACTGCGTAGTCCGCGTGTAAATAAGTGGGGAGACAGATATCAAGAATATCAATTTCCTCATTATTGAGCATTTCTTCAAAGTCTGTATAATGACGTTTGTTTTCGTATTGTTCCATACGTTCGGGACGTATATCACACAAAGCAACTAATTCAGCATTTTCCATTTCATCCCAAGCGGGTATGTGAGCTCCGCTGATACCGCCCACACCAACAACTGCAACTTTTAACATAAAGAACCTCCGAGAAAAAAGTATAGATTCATTTTACCACATTATTTTTAAAATACAAGAGTTTACGTGCATATCTATTATATATAATAGTATATAAAAAATCCCCGCTTATAACAAGCGGGGATTCTGTATTGATAAATTATACGCGAACGATTTCAGAGTTGAGTTCTACGAGACCGTCCATAAGGGCTGATGCAACGCCGCCACCGAGAGAGATAAGTTCGTGGTAGTGGTTTGCGGGGTCACCCATTGTGTAGTCATTATCGGGAACAACGTAACCGATAGCGTCATTCATAAGACCGAAGCACTGGATATCTTCACCGAAAATTGAACTTGCTGCGGAAGACTTGAAGTCCTTGCCTGTTACAGCGTACTTTCCGATAAGTGATATACCGTTGGGAGCAATAAGGTCCTGACAAATTTCACCGGGAAGGAATACTGTCTTGAAGCAGTCACCGATTTCCATATAACCGATTTCAGTTATAGTTGCGTATGAACCGTCTTCTTTAGTAATAACAACGTAGTTAGCCATGTTGAGCTTACCAACAGCTTCGATAAGAGCATTACCAATGGGGATTTCAACCTGTTTGAGATAGAGGTTAAGGTAGGGAGCTACTTCAACTTCTTCAACGGGTTCCCAATCTTCGTACCAGATTGTGTAGTCGGGGTTGATGGGCATCATTTCGTCTTCGTAAACGTTGCCGTTTCTTGACTTAACAAGCTTTGTGTACTGAGCCTTCTGAACAATATTTGTAAGTTCAAGCTCAAAGTAGGGAGTGTTGTTGAAGTTAAGCTCGTAAACACCTGTTTCGCTGTTCACACCAACTGTTGCTTTGGATTCATCAACAAAGAGTTCAAGAATGTTGCCGTCTTCATCTGCAACAGCTGCAAAGCCGTATAAATCCATAGATGTTACGAAAGCATCCTCACCATATGCATATTCATAAGCAACCTTGTCTTCACAGTAAACTGTAACTGTGTTATCAACGTCACTTGAAACGAATGAGAAGGGAGCGTTGATGTTGTGAACCTTGAAGTTCATTTCATCGGATGTAACGTTTGTTGTGATGTAGTTAACGAAGCTGAATTCGTAGTCTGTGAACTGCTTTCTGAGTTCGCCGTTTTCATCGTATATGGAAACTAACTTAGTGTTCTTTTCAACTTCCTTGATATTTGAAAGTCTGTCGTCTGCAAGGATTTCTTCCTCTGTAAGGTTCATTGAAAGAAGGATTCTTGCGAGCTCGTAGCCGTAACGCTGTGATTCTTCAACTCTCTGCTGAGTTTCAACACCGTCACCTGTTTCGCCACGAGCCATATAGATACCTGCGATAGCGCCCTGGAAGAACATGAAGTTGTAACCATACTTCTCGAGGAACTGACCACAGTAGAATACGTAGTCACCACTGATTTCTCTACCGGAGTTGCTTTCTGTGGGAAGACCTGCAACGTCGGGATGAGCAGCGATGTTAAGAATCATTGTGGGCTTAACTGCTTCGTCTTCGGGTCTGAATACGAATCTTGTAATATCAGTCATAGCGATTTCGGTTTCACCTGTGAAAACTTTTTCGCCACTTTCATTTGTTTCGTAAATCATCTGACCTGCAGAAGGACGGTTTTTGTTCTGGAAGTAATCCTGACCGATGTCCTTAGTTGAGTAGGTGAGTACACCGGGTTGCATTTCGATGAAAGCAGCCTTAAGTGTATCTGCAACAGTTTCTTTAAGGAATGCCATATACTCAGGATTTGTGCCCTGCTGAAGTTCTTCATCAGCTTTAGTACCGCTTACAATACCGTTAGAAACAAGTTTTGCGATGTTTCTTGTCCAGAGACCTTCTGTGTCGATACAGCTATGTGTATGAGTAGAAGCAACGTTGATAGCAACGATGTTGTTATCCTCTGCAAAAGTTGCAAGTAATGCACGGATGTCTTTAATATCAGCGTTTGTAATACCGATACAGTCAACAGTAGCGAAAAGAACTGTACCTTTATCTGTACCGTCATTAATAGCAATTGCTCTTACTTTCATATCGTCTCTGCCGATGCCGGGAATCTGAGCGATACCTTCAACAACGTTTGTGAAGCCGTTTTCGGGAGCAATATAACCACCGATGTAGTATGAACCGTTGTCATAGTCCTCGGGGATAAGACTTGCATTTGCGTAACCGAGATTCCACTGAGCGTCGTCTTCGGCTTCGCTTACGAATTCTTTACCGATACCTTCGTAGTAATTCTGACTTGCCAAATCCTCGGCGGTTCCTTGATCAACGAAACCGGGACCATTGCCAAACAGACCTGCGAACATATCGAGTATAAATCTTAAGACTGTGTCAATAATGTCTGAGAAGATAACGCCAATGGGGTTATCACTGTCTGTGATGGGGTATGCACTTGAAGCTCCTACTGTTACGGCACTGAATACTGAGAATGCCATAATAAGCGCAAGGGTAACAGCAATGAGTTTTGTGAACCTGCTCTTTTTCATAATTGTTCTGTCTCCTTTTACATTGTCATTTTATGACAACATTATTTGATACCATATTTTACAATATATTTATATAAATTTCAACTATCATTATTGCTAAATTATGACCTTTGTCTTTAGTGTTTTGCACAAAAAAATACATTTATAAAAAACAAATGAAGTATCGTCACTTTTTGTATTGACAATTTGTGTGGTTTTGTGTAAAATGTTATGGAAGTTATATGGTATCAAGGGGGATACTCAGATGAAAAATACAGATAAAAAATCCAGATCAAGGCTTTCAAGTGTTATACTTATGATACTTGCTGCAAGTGTAGTTATGGTTCTTTTGTCAAGTACTACTGCTAAACTTGTATCTTCAGCTTATCTTTTCAAAGATAGCTTAAAAACTCTTCCTGTTATAGGTGAACACATCAGTCCGATTATTGATAATAGTCCTATTTTCCAGGAACCTACTCAGGCTCCTACTCAGGCACCCACTCAGGCTCCTACTCAGGCACCTACTCAGGCACCCACTCAGGCTCCTGAAACAACAAAGGCTCCCGAGACAACAAAGGCTCCCGAGACAACAAAGGCTCCTGAAACAACAAAAGCTCCCGAAACTGAATCTACAACAAGTAGTGCTCAGCTTCTTAAAGACAAGCAGAGTGTTCTTAAAACATACAACGATGTAGTTTCCGGCGCTAAGATGGCAAGTGGTCGTCCCGGTTTCACAAAGGTTACATACAGAGACCTTTCATGGGATTTCCTTGGTAGCCTCTGGTTCGGTGATGCAGCGTCCAACAATCCCGAATACTTTGTTTCCAAGAGTGATGCAGAAGCTTCACCTGTAGTTGTTGCTAAAGGTGCTACTACAACAGAACTCGGTATTCCCAATAAACTCTATGCAAGTCTTCTTGATGACGAAAATGCAGACGCAGTAAACGAAGCAATCAAGTTTGCTCAGAAAGAAGACCTTGGCAACGGTACTGCTAAGATTACAATCGTACTTAACGATGAAGTTAACCCCGCACCCATTGGCGTTAACGACAAAAAGTCCGACAATTTTACAGGCAAAATGTTCCCCGTAATTACTGCTGAGGCTTTCAGAAAAGGTATGGATAATGACGAGGTTGAAACCGTAAGTCTTACCTACACCAATTGCACAGTTGAACTTGTTTATGTTATCGCAAGTGGTGAAATCGTTTCTATGACACAGACAACATCTTACGTTGCAGACGTTAAGATGGGCTTCCTTCCCGGTACAGGTACTGTTACGGAAACATCCGAATACACAAACTTCATCTATTAATTCCCTTTTCAATTTAATAAAAAATTCAGGAAGAACAGGTTAAAAACTTGTTCTTCCTCTTTTTTATAACTTGATAAATGTATATAGGTATGATATAATAAATTGATTATTAGAGTGGGTAATACTATTCTGAAATTACGGTATGATTGTGAGGAGCTTTATATGACCAGGAGCGAAGCAAGAGAACAGGCATTCTTTGTGCTTTTTGAAAAATCTTTTTGCGAAGATTTAACAATTAATGAAATTGTTGATACTGCTCAGGAGGCAGGCTTAATTAAAATTAATAACTTTGCTAAAATTTTGCTTGATTTTGCCGAAGCGAATGCAGTAGCGATTGACGATATAATTACTGAGAATTTACGCGGATGGACTATTCAGCGTTTACCTAAGGTATCCCTTGCAGTTTTACGCCTTGCAGTGAGTGAAATTAAATTTGTTGACGAGGTTCCCGCCGGTGTAAGCGTAAATGAGGCGGTTGAACTTGTTAAAAAATACGGTACTGCCGAAGATGCATCATATGTAAATGGTGTTTTAGGTACAGTTGTAAAAGGTTTATAATATGAATTCACTTGGTTTTGACACAAGTAATTATACAACATCCGTTGCATTTTATAATGGTGTTGATTTTGTGCAGAATAAACGCCTTTTGCCCGTTAAAGACGGGGAAAGAGGTATTCGTCAGAGTGACGCGGTTTTTCATCACACAAAGGCTTATCCCGAACTTTTAAGTGACCTTCTTGAAAAAACAGGGAACGATATACATTCTGTTGGGGTTTCGGTTACTCCTACAACCCAACCCGGTTCATATATGCCTTGTTTTCTTGTGGGTGAGGGAGCGGCTCGTTGTGTAAGTTCCGCCTTAGGTGTTCCTCTGTATAGGTTTTCTCATCAACAGGGGCATATTGCCGCCGCGTTGTATTCTGCCAATAAAACGAATTTATTGCAACAAAAATTTCTTGCTTTTCATGTCTCGGGCGGAACAACTGATTTAGTTTTATGTGAACCTGATGAAGATGAAATTTTTAAAGTATCGCCCTTGGCATCTTCCTCTGATTTAAAGGCGGGTCAGGCAGTTGACCGAATAGGTGTTAAAATGGGTATTCCTTTTCCCGCAGGTGTCGGATTAGAGAAACTTGCGGAAAAATCCGAAAAAACATTTAAGAATAAAATTAAACTTCAGGACGGTTTTTGTTCACTTTCGGGTCTTGAGAACAAATGTATAAAAATGCTCGAAAAGGGCGAAACACCTGAAGATACGGCGAAGTTTTTGTTAAGTTATATTGCGGATGCGGTAACTGAAATGACGTATTTTGCTTTCAAAAAATACGGTGAACTTCCGATAATTTATGCCGGTGGCGTAATGTCTGATAAGATAATAAAGGACATTATTACATCACGTTATGAGGCTTTTTTTGCCGAGCCTGAGTTTTCTTGTGACAATGCCGCAGGTGTAGCGTATTTAAGTCATTTAAGAGGTAAATTATGATAACACCCACTCCGACTGTTTACAGTGTTAATGAACTTAACGGTTATGTAAAACAGATTCTGGATAATGATGAAAATTTAAAATATATTTTTGTTACAGGTGAAATTTCTAATTTCAAAGCCCATTACAGCGGTCATTTATACCTTACTCTTAAGGATGAAAAAGCCGCGGTAAAAGCCGTTATGTTTGCGGGTAATGCCTCAAAACTTCGATTTATGCCAGAAAATGGTATGAAAATACTTGCTTTCGGAACGGTTTCTCTCTTCCCGAGGGATGGTTCATATCAGTTTTATATAAGTGATATGCAACCCGATGGAGTAGGTGCTTTGAGCATTGCTTTTGAGCAGTTAAAAAAGAAATTGGAAGCCGAGGGGCTTTTTTCACCAATTCACAAAAAGCCAATACCCCGATTCCCTCAAAGGGTTGGTGTTATAACCTCCGAAACAGGCGCGGCAGTACAGGATATATTTAATGTCCTTTCACGTCGTTTTCCGTCGGCTCAGGTTGTTTTAAGACCCACAAAGGTTCAGGGTGACGGTGCCGCTCGTGATATTGCTGAGGCAATAAAGGAGTTTAATAAATCAGATGCCGCCGATGTACTAATTGTAGGTAGGGGCGGTGGCTCTATTGAGGATTTATGGGCATTTAATGAGGAAATAGTTGCAAGAGCAGTTTTTGAATCAAAAATCCCTATAATTTCTGCAGTCGGACACGAAACGGATTATACAATCTGTGATTTTGTATCGGATTTACGTGCTCCAACACCATCTGCCGCGGCAGAATTGGCAGTTCCTGATAAAATGGAACTAAAAGGGGAGTTACTCGCCTGTAAACAACATCTTTTCGGTATTTTAAAAAATACAATTGCAAATGAGCGTTCAAAACTTCGCTTTATTGAACAAAAAGATGTTATGCGAAATCCCGTAACAAGGATTTATGATAATCGTAAAGAGTTAATTTACATCAGTGAACGGCTCGAAAATCTTACAATAAATGTCGTTAACGACAATAAAAATAAATTAGGTGCTTTAGCCGGTAAACTTGATGCATTAAGTCCCTTGGGGGTAGTTTCAAGAGGGTACGCATTGGCGGAAAATAAAGGTAAATTAGTTAAATCTACGGCGGATGTTTCTGTTGGTGATGATATTACCCTTAAAGTTTCCGATGGTACTGTTACTGCTAAAGTTTTATGTATAAATGAGGGTTAAGAATGGAACAAAGTTACGAACAATCATTAAAAAGACTTGAGGAAATCGTTGCACTCCTTGAGGAGGGCGGACAACCCCTTGAAAAGACCTTGGAACTTTTTTCAGAGGGTACGGCACTTATATCATCTTGCAGTAAATATTTAGATGATGCAGAGCAAAAAATAACAAAACTTTTGGATTGCGGTGAGAAAGATGCACAATAAAATTAAATTGTTTGCGGAGCTTATTAACGAGGATTTGTATAAATACCTTGATGTGTACAGGGATGAATACAAGGTTATATTCGACTCAATGCGTTACAGTGTTGAAAACGGAGGTAAGAGAGTAAGACCCTTACTTGCACTTCTTTTCTGTGATGCTTGCGGTGGTGATGTGAAAAAGGCGTTACCTTTAGCGGATGCGGTTGAGTATATTCATACTTATTCTTTGATTCACGATGACTTGCCCTGTATGGATAATGATGATTTCCGTCGCGGTAAACCCTCTAACCACAAGGTTTACGGCGAGGCTTTTGCACTTCTTGCAGGTGACGGACTTCTTACCGCCGCCTTTGAAAGAATAACCGATTGCTACAAAGAGGGTCTTTATAGTGCAGAGGTTGCAGTTGATGCAATATCAACTCTTTCACATCTTGCGGGAAGTCGCGGAATGATTGGCGGTCAGGTTATAGATTTGTTAAATGAAAATAACAGTGATGTTGATTTTGAGAATCTTAAACTTATGGATAATCTCAAAACCGGTGCATTAATTGAATCCGCTTGTGTTATGGGTTGTATTGCCGCAGGTGCAGATAAAGAAAAAATTAATGCCGCATCGGAATTCGCACAAAAAATCGGACTTGCTTTCCAGATTAAGGATGATATCCTTGATGTTACAAGTACCCTTGAAAAATTGGGTAAAATGGCGGGTAGTGATGCTCAGAACGGTAAATCAACCTATGTTACACTTCTTGGGGTTGAAGAATGTCAGAAACTTGTGGATAAATTAACTGACGAAGCAATGGGCGCTTTGGATATTTTTGAAAATAATGATGCGTTGATAGAATACGCAAAATATCTTGCTGATAGAGAGAATTGATATGGAACATAACATTCTTAAAGGGTTAAAATCACCCGGTGATGTGAAAAAACTCAATTATGAAGAAACTTTAACTCTTGCTGATGAAGTGAGGGATACAATCATTTCAACCGTATCTAAAACAGGTGGGCATCTTGCGTCAAACCTTGGTGCTGTTGAGTTGACTATTGCTCTTCATAAGGTTTTTGATTCACCTAACGATAAAATTATCTGGGACGTAGGACACCAGGTTTATACTCATAAACTACTTACGGGTAGGTATGAAGATTTCGGTACACTCAGAACCGAGGGTGGTATATCGGGTTTCTCCCGTCCTAATGAAAGTGAGCACGATATTGTATACAGTGGTCACAGTAGTGTTTCTATTTCTACCGCTTTAGGTATTGCTGCGGCTAATAAGGTAAGCGGCAAAAAGAATTATGCGGTAGCGGTTTTGGGTGACGGTGCTCTTACGGGCGGTCTTATTTACGAGGCAATTAATAACGCCGGACGTATGAAAGACGCAAGACTTATTATAGTTCTCAACGATAATGGTATGTCAATTTCCAAAAACGTTGGTAATCTTGCTAAACGTCTTGCAGCAATGCGTTCACGTACGGGTTATTACAGACTTAAGGCTTTTGCAGAAAAGGCATTATCTAAAATTCCTCTTGTAGGAAAACCTCTTGCAAACAAATTTTTCAAGTTTAAGACAAAAGTTAAAAACGCAATGTATCAAAGTAATTTCTTTGAGGATTTCGGTGTTACTTATATGGGACCCATCGACGGTCACAATATAGGTCAGTTGTGTAATGCTTTTGAAGGTGCAAAAGTTATCAATGGCCCTGTACTTGTTCACGTTAATACAATAAAGGGTAAGGGTTATTCACCTGCGGAGGTTAATCCGTCCGCATTCCACGGTGTTCCTCCTTTTGATGTAGAAGAAGGGGAGCTTCCTCAGTCTAAAAATAATTTCTCTGAAAAATTCGGTGAATTTCTTTTTAATCAGGCAGCTAAAGATAAACGTATATGTGCTATAACTGCCGCTATGTCTTTGGGTACCGGACTTAAGCGTTTTTCAGACGTTTACCCCGACAGATTCTATGACGTAGGTATTGCCGAGGAACACGCAGTTCCCTTTGCCTTAGGTCTTGCCAAAGGCAATATGGTGCCTGTTTTCGTTGTGTATTCTACATTTTTACAACGTTGTTACGACCAACTTATGCACGACTGTGCTTTACAGAATACAAAGATGATTATTGCCGTTGACCGTGCAGGTATTGTTGGTGACGATGGCGAAACTCACAACGGTATTTATGACACGGCTTTCTTTAATGGTATTCCTAATATAACTGTTTATTCACCGTCTTATTATACAGACCTCAATAACTCATTTGTGAATGCTATATATCATAGTGAAGGTCCCAGCGTAATAAGATACCCCAGAGGTTCTGAGCCTTATATGCCCGAGGGATATACTTGTAGCGGTAAATCCTTTGATGTTTTTGGTGACGAGGATGCAGAAATTGCTATTGTCACATACGGTAGAATTTTCAGCGATGCTTATAAGGCATACGAAAAACTCAAAGCCGAAGGTCAAAAGGTAAAAGTTATTAAACTTAATATAATTGTCCCCATTCCTGAAGAAGCCGTTGAGGCTCTTATGGATGTGAAAAAAATCTTCTTCTTTGAAGAGGGTGTACGTAGCGGTGGCGTTGGTGAAAGTTTCGGTAGTGTTGTTCTTGAAAACAACCTTAAACCTGAGTTTATTCTTACGGCGTTCCCCGATTGTTTCGTTGGTCAGGGTAAAATTAACAGTGTTCTTAAGAAGTATAATCTTGATTGCGATGGTATGTATAACACTATTAAGGAGACTTTATGAGCGATAAAAAAAGACTCGATATAGTTTTATTTGAACGTGGTTTTGCAGAAAGTCGGGAAAAAGCCAAGGCTCTTATAATGTCGGGCATAGTTTACGTTAATGACCAAAAAGAAATAAAAGCAGGTAGGGATATTAAGAATGATGATACTGTTGAGGTACGCGGAAGTACTTTAAAGTACGTCAGTAGGGGCGGACTTAAGCTTGAAAAAGCAATGGAAAGTTTCCCTATAACTCTTGATGATTGTATTTGTATGGATATCGGTGCATCCACAGGCGGTTTTACCGATTGTATGTTACAGAATGGTGCTAAAAAAGTTTATGCTATCGACGTAGGTTATGGTCAGTTAGCGTGGAAACTTCGCAGTGATGACAGGGTGGTTAACCTTGAAAGAACCAATTTCCGTTATGTAACTCACGAACTTATTCCTGAAGAAATCGATTTTGCTTCAGTGGACGTTTCCTTTATTTCACTTAAATTGATTTTACCTGTAATGTACACTTTGTTGAAAGATGGTGGACAAGCAGTTTGCCTTATTAAACCCCAGTTTGAAGCAGGTCGTGAAAACGTAGGTAAAAAAGGTGTTGTAAGAGACCCTAAGGTACACGAAAATGTTATAAGAACAATTACCGAGTTTGCCGATACGCAATGCTTTAAGGTTCTTGGTCTTGAACATTCACCTGTTAAGGGCCCCGAAGGTAATATTGAGTACCTTATGTATCTTGAAAAATGTAATGAACCTCAGAATTCCGCGGAGGTTATTGATACTGCCACGGAACTTGTTGAGCGTTCTCACCGAGTTCTCGACAAATAATAGGTGATAGTATGAAATTTTACGTTATACCTAATATGACAAGAGCAAATACCTTTGTTGTTACTTCCCAACTTTTTGATAAAATTCGCGAGTTGGGGTGCGTTGCCGTTCTTTCGGATGATTTAAAAGATTCCTTTGGTGAACGTGACGGCGTTAGTTATTTAAAGGATTATGAAGGTATTTCACAAAGTGATATGGTCATTGCCGTTGGCGGTGACGGTACATTTATAAATGCCGCAAAAATTGCGGTAAATAATCAGAAACCCGTAATATGCGTTAATGCGGGTAAACTTGCTTATCTTGCCTGTCTTGAAGCGGATGAACTCGATTTACTTCGTAATGTTACTGAGGGTAATTACGTTACCGAAAAAAGAATGATGCTCAGTGTCAATATCGTTGACAAAGGCGGTAAAATATTATATCATTCAAATTGTGTTAACGATGCGGTTGTTTCGAGAAGCGGTAGCATAAGGATAATGAATCTTTCCGTTTACTGTAACAACGCCCCATTGATTGATTTTCCTGCAGATGGTGCAATTGTTGCGACTCCAACGGGTTCTACGGCGTATTCGTTGTCTGCGGGGGGACCCGTGGTTCAACCCTCGGTTGAGAGTATTCTTGTGACCCCTGTTTGTCCTCATAGTGTTTTTTCCCGCTCGATAGTTCTCGGCGGCGATTCAAAACTTCAGTTGTTGCACGATAACAGTGGTGAGGCTATACTTTCCTGTGACGGTCAGGCGGCAGTGGTTATTCCCGATGGGGCTATTGTGACCGTTGAACGTTCGGGTGATTGCGTATCTTTAATCAAAATAAAAGAAGATACTTTTATAGATGTTTTAAACAAAAAAATTTCGGGTTAAGAGTGGGTAGAAATGAAAAAAAGAAGACATAAACTTATACTTGATTTAATTGAACAATATGATATCGGTACTCAGGAAGAACTTCTTGCAATGTTAAAGGAAAAGGGTTGCGACGTTACTCAGGCAACAGTTTCCCGTGATGTTAAGGAGTTACGACTTTTAAAGACCCTTGGTGCTAACGGTGTTTATAAATATACGGTAGAAAAAGCCAAGGACAAAGGCTATACCGATATGTTCGACGCTCTTTTCCAGACCGCTATGACAAAGGTTGATTATGCGGGTAATATTTGTGTTATAAAATGTTCGCCCGGTCTTGCAGGTGCCGCGTGTGCTACAATTGATGCTATGAATGTAAGCGAAGTTGTTGGTACAATAGCCGGTGACGATACAATTTTTATGCTTTGCCGTACAACTGATGAGGCACACGGTGTTGCAGAAGCACTTAACAGAATGATGATAAGGTGAAAAATTATGCTTTCCGTTTTGAAAATACAGAACATTGCTATAATCGAAAGTGCAGAAATCGAATTTTCTGAGGGTTTTAATGTTTTGAGTGGTGAAACGGGTGCAGGTAAGTCTATAATACTTGACTCTATAAACGCAGTACTTGGTTTTCGTACATCCCGCGAACTTATAAGGACGGGGGAGAGCGAGGCTCAGGTAACTGCGTTGTTTTCCTGTGTGGGCGAAAATGTAAACAATAAACTCAGGTTGTTGGATTTGCCCGTGTCACCTGATGATACACTGCTCGTTTCAAGGGTGATCAGTGCCGACAGAAATATTTGCAGGGTCAATAATGCCCTTACCAATGTATCTGCCTTGCGTGAGTTGGGTACGGAACTCATTTCAATCCATGGTCAACAGGATAACAGGGATTTACTTAACGACGAAACCCATATTTCATATATTGACGCAATGCATTCGTCGGAGGATTTAATTGCCGATTACAAAAAAGCATACGAAGAATTAAACCTTACTAAGGGTAAAATAAAACGCCTTTCCGGCGAGAAAAGCGAAAAGGCAAGAAAAGCGGATATATTATCGTTTCAAATTAAAGAAATCGAAGATGCCGATATTAATCCCGGTGAGTGGGAAAACTTAAAAAACAGACGAACCGAATTACAGAATTTCGAGAAAATTCAAGAGGGTTTGTACGGTGCTTACGGTGCTTTGTCGGGGGATGATTCATTCCACGGAGCGGTAGAGCTGGTATCGGGAGCATACAAAGAACTTACGGGAATTGCTCAGTATTCAAAGGATGTTGAAGAACTTTCTGAAAAATTGGGCAACCTTTATTACGAGTTAGAAGATATTGCAGATTCCGTAAGGGGATATGTCAGTGACGAAGGCTTTTCGAGAGAAGAACTTGAAAATGTAGAAAACAGAATAAACACGATATATAATCTCAGTAAAAAATACGGTGAAACTGAAGAGGAAATTCTCGAGTTTTTAGAGAAAGCCAAAGAAGAATATGATGAAATTTCATTTTCCGATGAAAAATTAGAAGAATTAAAAATTCTTTTTGAAAAACAACAGAAAGAAACTTTGGATTTGGCTACTGTTCTTTCCGAAAAACGCAAAAAAACTGCATTGGATTTTTCTGAAAAAGTTTGCCAAGAACTTAAGTTTCTTGATATGCCAAATGTGGAATTTGTTGTTGATTTTAAAGAAACCGAACTTTGTGAAAATGGTATTGATAAAGTAGAATTTCTTATTTCCGCTAACCTTGGCGAAGTGCCGAAACCCATTGCTAAAATCGCCAGTGGTGGTGAGTTGTCGAGAATAATGTTAGCCTTTAAAACCGTTATGGCTAATAAAGATAAAATCAGTACGATGGTCTTTGATGAAATTGATTCGGGTGTAAGCGGTAGAGCGGCTCTTAAAGTTGCATCGAAACTTAAAGAGGTATCAACGGGAAAACAGGTTTTGTGTGTTACCCACCTCGCTCAGTTAATGTCTTACGCAGATAATCATTATCTTATTGAAAAGGCGACCAACAACGGTAAAACATATACAAGTGTAACACCTCTCAATATTGAGGGCAGAAAAAATGAAATTGCACGAATTATAAGTGGTGGTAAAATCACAGAAACTCAGTTGAAAAACGCCGAAGAAATGTTATGTGATGCGAAAGCGGGTGTGACAGTATGAAAATAGGTGCTTGTCGTGGTCTTGACGATTTTGATGCTATAAAAAAATGTGTTGAGGCGGGTGTGGACTATCTTGAAACGGGTTTTGGATGTCTCGCCCGGTTCAGTGACGAAAAAATCAATGAATGTAAAGATATGCTTGACAGTGTTTCTTTAGAATGTATTGCCTCAAACAGTTTTATTCCCGGTGATATGAAACTCGTTGGTGACAATGTTGATTATGTAGCACTTAACGAATATATTGACAGGGGATTCACTCGTGCCGAAAAATTGGGTGTCAAAAAAATTGTTTTAGGTAGCGGTAAAGCCCGTAGTTTTGATGACGGTTATTCCTTGGAAAAAGCTAAGGAACAACTTGCATTTTTCCTTAGCGAGTATGCCTCGCCACGTGCCGAAAAGGCAGGGGCAATAATCGTTATTGAACCTTTGCGTTTCTGCGAAACTACTATGATTTATACTGTAAACGACGGTATTGAAATTGCCAGTATGAGCCAAAAGGACAATATTAAAGCCCTTGCTGACCTTTATCACGTATATGGTAATGAGGACAGTATTGAGGGAATAGGTGATTGTAAGGGTATGGTTTGTCATGCTCATATTGCCCAACCTGTTGAACGTGTGTATCCTTCTGATACCGACGAAGATAATGTAAAAACTATTTATAAGAACTTTTTTGATTCTCTTAAGAAATGCGGTTGCGGAACCTGTTCAATTGAAGCACGTACCGACGATTTTGCAAATGATATTTTCAATAGTATAAAACTTTTAAAAAGTTTAATATGAACGACATTTATTGACAATTTTCTGCAAGAGTTTTATAATGAATTTAAGATGTTTCGAAAGGAATGTGAATTATGGGTAAAATTTTAATTATGGACCATCCGCTTATTCAACACAAGTTGTCCATTTTGCGAGATGAGAATACTGGCTCAAAGGAATTCAGAGCACTTATTTCT
The DNA here is from genome assembly GCA_015066345.1 of Oscillospiraceae bacterium. Lineage (GTDB taxonomy): Bacteria > Bacillota > Clostridia > Oscillospirales > Acutalibacteraceae > DTU089. The sequence goes on along the minus strand of SVOQ01000031.1, from coordinate 1,897 downwards.
GAAATTGCAACCTTGATTTGCTACGAAGCAACAAGGGATTTGCCCCTTGAAGATGTGGAGGTTAAAACTCCTATTTGTGTTGCAAAAACAAAGGTTCTTGCAGGTAAGAAACTTGCGGTTGTGCCTATCTTAAGAGCCGGTCTTGGTATGGTTGACGGTATGTTGGCTTTAGTTCCCTCTGCAAGAGTTGGTCATATCGGTCTTTATCGTGACCCCGAAACTTTAATGCCCGTTGAGTATTATTGTAAACTTCCTGCCGATATTGAAGAACGCGAGGTTTTCGTTGTTGATCCTATGCTCGCAACCGGTGGCTCTGCTATTGATGCCATTACTCAGATTAAAAAACGCGGTCCTAAACACATTAAGTTCCTTGGTATAATTGCTGCACCCGAAGGACTTGATGCTTTAGCAAAAGCTCATCCCGATGTTGATATTTTTGTAGCATCCCTTGATGAAAAACTTAATGACCATGCGTATATTGTTCCCGGTCTCGGTGACGCAGGAGACAGAATTTTCGGAACAAAATAAAATTATTAAAAGTCGATTTTTGTTTTTGCAAAAATCGACTTTTTACAGTGGAGAGTTATGGAAAGAAGGATAATAAGTATTTCCCTTGTTGCGGTTATGTTGTTGCTTTTTGTTTCTTGTGGTAAAGAGAAAGAAGATAACCCACTCAGACAACCGATTGTCGCAGTTTCATCTGTTTCGGGGAATGTAGATGCGGCTCGTGATTTTGCAAAATCAAAGGGTGCTGAGTGTATTGAATTTTCTTCTGATTCCGATGCGGTAACGGCAGTAATGAATGGTAAAGCGGATTACGTTGTTTTGGATGAATACTCGGGCTACTTGTTTGAAAAAGAAAACGATGAACTTTGTTTTTCTGGAAAATGTGAATACAACATTGAATATCGGGCTTGTTTTTCAATTAACAACAAAAATTTATGTGAACAATTCAACACCGCAATTTCTGAAATAAAAAAAGACGGTACAATTGATGAAATAAAAAGTACTGTCTACAATAAAAAGGAATATATTACGAGTGAGCCTACGGGGGATAAAGGCGTACTTGTTATGGTCTGTGATCCGATATTTGATAATCGCGTGTATTTTGATGAAAATAATGAACTTACGGGTACGGATATTTATGTTGCTAAAGAAATTTGTAATTACTTGGGATATAAATTAGTTGTTGAAACCAAAGGTTTTGATGAGATGTTCAGTTCTCTTGATACGGGCGAAGCGGATTTCATAATGAGTTGCGTTGAAAAGACGGAGCAAAGGGCAGAGTATTATTTGTTCAGTGACGTTTACGCAACATATACTTACAATGTTTATAAATCAAAGTAAAAAATAAACTCCTTAAGGTTTTCGCCTTAAGGAGTTGTTATTTATAAGGTTAATTAAGCAAGTTCTGCAAAGTACTTGATTGTTCTAACCATCTGGCTTGTGTAACTGTTTTCGTTGTCGTACCAAGAAACAACCTGAACTTCGTAAAGGTCATCAGCAATTTTAGCAACCATTGTCTGTGTTGCATCGAAGAGTGAACCGTATCTCATACCGATAACGTCAGATGAAACGATGGGATCTTCGTTGTAGCCGAAGCTTTCAGAAGCAGCAGCCTTCATAGCAGCATTGATGCCTTCTTTTGTAACGTCAGCACCTTTAACAACAGCTGTAAGGATTGTTGTAGAACCGGTAGCAACGGGAACTCTCTGTGCAGAACCGATAAGTTTGCCGTTGAGTTCGGGGATAACAAGACCGATAGCTTTAGCAGCACCTGTTGAGTTGGGAACGATGTTAGCAGCACCTGCACGAGCTCTTCTCATATCGCCTTTTCTGTGGGGACCGTCAAGAATCATCTGGTCGCCTGTGTAAGCGTGGATTGTGCTCATGATAC
>SVOQ01000008.1 GCA_015066345.1 Oscillospiraceae bacterium | reverse complement strand
GCTCGTGAGCGGCTGCTTGAGATTGTAATGCGGTGCTAAACTTTCAGTGCCCCTTCGAGGGGCTAAGCCAGCATTCGCCCCTTATAGGGGCAGAGCAAACCACCAGTTTACTGGTGGTTATGATTCATAATTTCAAGAGGGTCGGTATTTTTACCTTTATAAATGATTTCAAAATGCAGGTGACTGACTTCCTCTTTTTCGCAGGGTATTTCACCTAAGTAGCCGATTAACGCCCCTGCTTTAACTGTACGGTTTTCTTTTATTTCAATAGTTTCCTTGTTGATACCGCAGTACCTTGCAATTACTTCATTCCCGTGGTCTATCTCAACCACCGTACCGTATAATGCATCATCATAAATTTTTGTAACTATACCCTCGGCTATTGCTTTTACCTGAGCACCGCTGTCGCCTGAAAAATCAATTCCCGAATGAGTACGCCAGTCTCCCATTGTGGGATTATATACGGGGGTATTGGGGTTATAATCCTTACTGATATCAGTACCAATCGGTAAAAGGTAACTATCGGTAAAAGGTTTCGGGTATTGGACAGTTTCTTCGGTAGTTTCAGGGGAGGTAGTTTTTTCTGTTTCGGGTTCGGTGGTAACTCTTGTGTCGGGGACATCCGTAAGATTCTGACGGACTTCAAAGTCAGGCTCGACCGTTTCGTAGTTTTCCGTAAAATTCAATGTTGCGGTAGGTAATGTGAAATTATCCTCGGGAAAGGTCACGTTAATATCATTAATGGCTTTGTTAGCCGTAAGCCTTGCACTGAAAGCACCGCCAATTGCTAAAAGTATTGCAAGGGCGTACGCGATTTTAATGCCGTTCATTTTTGGCATTTTAGGTTTAAGGCTTTTAATAAATAATTTTTCTTTTAATGATTTTTTGGCATTGGGTTCTTCCTTTTCGGGTTTTGGGGAGAGATTATCGTTTTTTTTGTCCATAATTAAAACTCCTTTTAGTTGTTGCTTTAATTATTGACTTTAAAACTAAAAATATTCATAAAAACGGAAAATGCACCAACTGAGGGGACAGTCGGTGCATTTCCGACACAAAGTATAACACTCTGCGTCAAGGGTTTACTTGAGGAGGGGTTAGTTTCTGAATAACAGAAACTATGTACAAGTACTCGGGTGCGGCTCCCTTTCCAAGTACGCACAAAGTATATCATAATATGATATAAAAGTAATTAATAATCTGTGAATAAATTGAAAACTTTGCAGAAAAAAATAGAACAAACACATAAAAATATGACAATAAAACAACGAAATATTCAACAAGTGTCGTATAACTCAATTTTGTTCCACGTGGAACAATGTTAGTGAGGAATGAGGAGTTAGGAGGGAGGAGTTTCGGGGCAAGCCGATTATATAATTAAATAAAAGTAATGCGACAGCTCAACCTTCCTGCCGCTTGCGGGAGGAAGGGGGACCACCTTATAATCAAGTTGACAATACATCTAACTTTCAAGCGAGTCAATATACAAGATTTAACATATAGTTCAGAGGAGTGGTGGAAGGTCCCTACCAAGTTGTTTTTATCATAAAGTGACGGGGACTCTCCACCGTCCGACAAGCTTTATTTAATCATCAACTTTTTGTCGCGCTTGCAACCTTTAATTACATAAAACTTAATGAAATGACGGTCCCCCTCTCTCCTTGCGCAGAGAGGTTGGCTATCGCTTTTCAACTCCTCACTCCTCATTCCTAACTCCTAACTAAAAACCGCCTGACTTTTGGTCAGACGGTTTTTAATAATTATTTCTTACCTGCTTTAGCCTTTTCTTTAGCTTCTTTTTTAGCTTTCTTTTCTGCTGCTTTTTTAGCCTTGATTCTTTCGTTTTCAGCTTTTTCTGCAGCGTCTTTTCTTTCTCTTTCTACACGCTCTTTTTCGATTGCTTTATCGTTACGGATTTTTGCATCCTTGTAAAGCAATTCAATATCGCCGAGGTGTGAATAGTTTTCTTTCTGTACAAGAAGCTTTTCTGCATTAAGGAAGGGCTTTGCGGCTCTGTTGAAGTTTGCCTGAGCATCGGAAATAACCTTTGAAAACTCAGCAGTTTCTTTAAGCTCTGCTTTCAATGCTTCAATTTTCTTTTTAATCTCCTTAATCTTTTTGTCGTTATGATTCTTCTTTGCTTTTCTTAATTCTGCACTGAAGAAGTTAATGCGCCTTTCTATTGCATCCTCTTTATCGTAGTTCTTCTGTAAAAGAGAATAATCGGGACGGATAAAGTTTTCACCGTTTGCAAAGTTCTTCTGTATTTCCTTATAGGAGGAAATCTTCTGTCTTGCCATTTCGATAAGAGCCTGGCGTGTTTCCTTTTCGTCCTTGGTGCCTTTGGGCAGTGCCTTTATTTCGGCAAGTCGAGCCCTTTCTTCATTAATGTCCATTGCAAGCAGACCTGCAAGACCGTTATTGTAAATTACCTCACTCGCTTCAATCTGCTTCTGGAAGGGAACGGTGTCAAATTTATCAAGCTCCTCGCAAACAAGTTTAGCAATTTCAATTTCTTCGTTAAACTCTTTGTCTGCAAAATATTGCTTTTTAGCAATCTTTCTTGCAGCTTTATCTTTTACGGCTTTATATGTTTTCTTATCAAGAACTTTGGGCCCGGCATTATTCATTTCTCTTGATTTACGGATAAGCTCAACCGTTTCAACAAGATCTTTATCGTTAAGAACGCCATTACCGTAGTCTTCAAACATAGCGCGTATTTTAAGAATACGTACAACCGCCTTTTGCTTTACTTCATTGAAATCGTACCAGAAGAAGGGGATAACGTTCATTAAAGCACCGAAAGCGGCAACAACGATAAGAACTTTGATAAGACTTAACAGGATATCAGGGTCATAAAGTGCGGAATATGCATTCGAGTAGTTATCCTGTCCTTTTTCCAACTGCGTCTTAAGAATTTCTCCGACTGTGGTAAATTCATCTTTACCCATTGGCATAATACGGCTGAGAATCTCAGGATCAGAAGTAACAATTTTTGCGTTTTCTTCGGTAATTCCTTTTTGTTTATATATAAACGGAAGCACTGAGGATGTAGCAAGAGCAAGAACTGTACCTATTGTATTAACTGCTGAGAACATACCGTCGATACGTTCACCGGTTTTATATTGCTGATAATCTCGGATATCTGCCTGAATCGAGGGGTTAAGGATATGTGCAAAGGAGCCCATAAGTGCATTGAGCCACAAGCAGGAAAGAATAAGAAGTATGGTTACATTATATGTAATTTCATCAGTAAACAGGAGCATTGCAAGGATGAATATTATATTAAATATGTTAGTCACAATAAGCACGGACTTTTTGCCCCATTTACGGATACAGAAGGGTGCCGCAAGCATACCCCAGAAGGATGCGTTGCCGTAAACTGTCTGGATAATACCGAAGGTGTTACCGGAACAAGCTCCGCCGTAGTCGTAGAGCCATTTCATAATGTTTGCATAGGATGATTCAAGGAAGCCTATCCAGCTTGCAAGAGAAATGATCCAGAAATATTTGTTTTTGGCAACAGCTTTAAGAGCATCGGTGAACTTGATTTGAACAACGTGTGTTCTCGCCTGAACAATTTTTTCTTCGGTGTATTTATAAACTATGATGCAAAGAATAAGTCCTAAAACCGAAAGTATGGGATAAAGAAGTCTGTAAACGCGGATATCCGTTGTGTTTGAGTGGAAAATATTCTGTGCAATAAGGGGAGTAAAAAGATTTACAACTGTGGGAGCAAAGGAATAAACGATACTTTTAACGGAAGAAACATCCGCTCTTTCCTGTGAATTGGGGGAAAGAACATGAATGAGATTCTCGTATCCGTCGTAGAAGAAATAGTAGAAAAAGTGCAGTAATAAGTTTAGCACCATTACAATTGCACATTTTACAATGTACGCTACAGATTTGTCAAAAAGGACACGATCACCGAAAATGGTGTTAAGACTATTGTACGGGAACCAAACCATGGTTATACAGATAATAGCAGCGGGAATTGCCATAGTTACTATGTACGGTCTGTATTTACCGGCTTTATTCCTGGTGTTGTCGATTATGTTTGCACGAAGTGCTGTAAGGGGAATGTTAGCTACAACGGCAATAACGTACATTACGTACATATCCATCGGTGCAATACCTAATACGCTCGAGAGCAAGGTATTGTTAGCAGCAAGAAGACAGGCAGTACCCATAGTAATAATCATATAGGCACCAATACCACCGCCTGAATATGCAGCAATTTCGCGGAAGTTCATATAACGTCCCGCCATAGGTGTTTTCCAATAGGTTTTAACTTTGGAAACGCCTACAAGAGCTTTTTCTTTTAAGTTCATAGTCGTTCTCCTTAATAGGGATTTGTTTACACATAATGTAATTATAACATATTATAAAAGACAGTGCAAGAACAAAATACAGGTTTTTTATTGTTCCACGTGGAACAAGGCACGAAGTGCCAACTAAGTTTGCCTTACGGCAAGTGAAGTTACTTCGTAGTGAAGTTGCATAGCAGTGATTAGGACCCTCCACCGTCTGACGACGGTCCTCCTCCCTCCTGAAGCAGGGAGGCGAGGCTTCGCAAGTGATGTGAGAGGCAAACCTGACCCCTACGTTGATTTATTATTTTTATAGATTTTTTATAATCGGAAACGAAGTTTCCCCGAAATTATTCATTTTTTATTAATCATCATTCATTATTCATTAAAAACCCCCGCAGAACAGTCTGCGGGGGTTTTGGTTTAATTAATCATCGTCCTCTTCAAGCTTTGCATCTGCAATAACTTTTTCAGCGATGTTTGCGGGAGCATCTTCATATCTTGCAAATTCAAGTGTAAAGTAGCCACGTCCTGCAGTTACTGAACGAAGTGCAATAGCGAAGTCGCTCATTTCTGCCATAGGAACTTCTGCGACAAGTTCCTGAGTTTTGGTTTCCTCTGCGGGGCCCATACCTAAAACTCTACCGCGACGTTTGTTAACGTCACCGAGGATATCACCAAGGTTATCGTCGGGAATATATGCTCTGAGAGTACCGATGGGTTCAAGGATTGTGGGCTTTGCCTCGGGAATAGCAGCCTTGAATGCCACACGAGCAGCCATTTTGAATGCCATTTCAGAGGAGTCAACAGGGTGGTAAGAACCGTCGTGGAGACAAGCTTTGATGCCAACCATGGGGTAACCTGCAATAAGACCACCTGCTACACATTCACGTAAGCCTTTTTCAACTGCGGGGAAGAAGTTCTTGGGAACTGCACCGCCAACAACCTCGTCAGATGTAAATACGAATTCTTCTTCGCCTGAATAGGGTTCGAAACGAATGAAAACATCACCGAACTGACCATGACCACCGGACTGCTTTTTGTGACGTCCCTGTTTATCAACAACCTTACGGATTGTTTCTCTGTAAGCAACACGGGGAGCAGTAAGCTCAACCTCAACACCGTATTTGTTTTTAAGCTTGGAAACGATGGTTTCAAGGTGTTGGTCACCAAGACCTGAAACAACCTGTTCCTTAGTTTCTTTATTGGTATAGAATACCATGCAACCGTCTTCTTCGGAAAGCTTGTTAAGACCTGAAGCAACCTTGTCTTCTTCACCTTTCTTAACAACGTTTACTGCCATTGAGTAACATGCGTTGGGATAATCAACACCTGCAAGTTCAACGGGATTCTTAGCGTCGCACATTGTGTCGCCCGTTTTGAAACCGCCGAGTTTTGTAACAACACCGATGTCACCGGCAACGATTTCAGTTGCATCTTCCTGTTTTGCACCTTTTACGAAAACGATTTTACCCATTTTCTCTTCTTCTTCGGTACGGGCATTATAAGCCTTTGTAGCAGGTGTGATTTTACCTGAAACTACCTTGAAGAAAGACATTTTACCAACGAAGGGGTCGGAAACTGTCTTGAAGCAGATAGCTGCAAGGGGTTTGTTTTCGTCACATTCAACATCGCCTTCGCCCTTGGGAGCGGGAGCGAGTTTTGTAATACCGTTCATAAGAAGGTCAACGGCGTCAGTTGTAAGACCTGAACAAGCGTATACAGGAACAACTGTACCGTCTTTAACACCCTGTGAAAGACCGAAAACAATTTCGTCATGAGTGAATTCTTCACCTTCGAAGAATTTCATCATAAGCTCGTCATCACCGGAAGCAACTGCTTCTGTGAAAGCAGCGTGGATATCATCGATAATTGCATCTGTGGGCATGGCAACCTCTGTTGCCTTGCCGTTATCGTATTTGAAAGCCTTATTCTGAAGGAAGTTAACATAACAATCAACCTTGCCGCCAACTATGTAAGGAATAACAACGGGGCAGATTGCTGTGCCGTATTTTTCTTTTAAAGCATTAAGAGTCTTGTAGAAGTCGCGGTCTTCACCGTCACATTTTGAAACTGCGATGAATTTAGCCATCTGCTTTCTACCTGCTGTACGTAATGCTTTCTCTGCACCAACGTCAACGCTATGACCTGAAGAAAGAACGATAATTGCAGTTTCTGCGGCACGGATACCCTCGGCTCTTGCACCTTCAAAGTCGAAAAGACCGGGAGTGTCGATAATATTAACTTTTCTGTTTCTCCATTCGAAGTTAGCAACTGCTGAAGAAACGGAAACTTTTCTTTTCTTTTCCTCTGCGTCAAAGTCAAGTACGGTGTTACCGTCTGTAACCTTACCGAGTCTGTCTGAAGCACCTGCAAGGTAAAGCATTGCCTCGGCAAGAGTTGTTTTACCTCTGCTACCGTGACCTGCAATTACTACGTTGCGTATGTTGTCCTGAGTATACGATTTCAAAAAAATTCCTCCCTGATAGCGGATAACCGCTATGGATTTTGCCAAAATTTAGTGCACCTTTAAAATATAAAATAGTATATAGGGTGCTATGTTTGGTATTTTATCACATATTTTTTAACGTTTCAATGATTTTTTTGAGTAAAATGTAAAATTATTCATATTAGATAATAGACAAGCAACTTTTTTATGTAATATGTTATATTATTTTTTTGAGATTGAAAAATCAAAAACAATGTGATAATATAAAATGTGTATGACTGTATTTATTTTCATACGCTAAAGGGATATGAATGAGAGCAACTCTATAACGGAGGTTATATAAATGGACGAAAATAAGAATACACCCAAAAAAGAAAACAAGGCGGTAGCACCACCGATGGTTAAAAAAGAGGAAACTTCCAAGACTGCCCCCGCTAAGCCTCAGGCAACAAATAATAAGTCAAAGAAAACACTTGCAATAGTAATACCTGTTGCTTGTGCGGTTGTTGTAGTATTGGGTATAGTGGGCGGTATAGTCTTTAAAAATCTTAAAGATAAGAATGAAGGCGAAACTGACCCGGGCATATTTGTTGTAACTGATGAAAACGGTGTTGCGGTTACTGACGAAAGCGGTGTGCCCGTAACTTACGTAGCCGAGACAGAATACGTGAATGTTACAGATGCCAACGGCTCAATTGTAACTGACGCAGACGGTAATAATGTTACAACCCTTGTTTATAAGGAGCAGGAAGTAACAGTTAATGTAAAAGTTACGGACGAAAATGGCGAACAGGTTACAAACAGTAAGGGCGAAGCGGTTACAAAACAGGAAGCCATTAAACAGGACCCCAACAAAGCAGAGGGTGACAAGGTTGTTTTAGGAACTACTGCAGTTGCCGTTACTGACGGACAGGGTAATACTGCCGTTGATAACGCAGGTAACCTCTTTACAACAATAGTTGAACTTACAAGTAACCCTGTTACGGTTGAACCTGCTGTTCTTGACTGGAAAGCATCTTTGGGTGGTACTGCTGAGGATTATTTCTCAAGTATTGAAACAGATAAAGACGGTAACTACATTGCCGCTAACGTTACGAACTCCAAAGACGGTCAGTTCAAGGAATACGAAAGCCTTGGCTATGCGGCACCTTATACAGTATTGGTTAAATACGATAAATCCGGAAATATCAAATGGCAGAAACCTATCGGTCACAGACGCGGTACACTCCAGATTATGGACATACTCACAAATGATGACGGCACATTCTACGCTATCGGTTACGGTAAAAATGTTGGTGGCGTAAATGGCAGAGGTTATTATGACGGTGCCATTTTCAAATTTGATAAAGACGGTAACGAAATCTGGCATAAAATTTTCGGTACTTCAACTGTTGATATGTTCAACGGCGGTACAATAACCTCGGACGGTGGCGTTGTAGTAGTAGGCTCCGTAGGTAATAATGACTTTGATGCAAAAGGCTTCGGTAAAAACGAGTTAGAATCTGCGGCTTGTATTGTTAAATACGATTCGGACGGTAATCTTGTATGGAAAGACATTGTTGGTGGCGATAAGGACTATTTCAATGGTGTTGTTGAGGGTACAGGTGGCGATATTTTTGTCGTAGGTAACTTCTATTCAGGTGAATTGTTTGAAGGTCTCGGTTCAGCCGATGCGGGTGTTGTTAAATTCAGTGCAAAGGGTAAATATGTAGGTGTAGCCCCCATATCCGGTAGAGGAATTGAGTCATTTAAGGGTATTACCGCTTGTAAAAACGGAGGTATTGTAGTTGTTGGTAAGTCCAACTCCTCCGACTCAGGCAATATCGATAGTTTGTTTGTTTCCGACCTTGCTTCACGTGGCGGTTATGATGCATATATAGTTAAATTTGACGAAGACCTTAAGAGAGAGTTTGCAAAACCCTTCAGAGGTCAGTATGATGATGACCTTGTAGCGGTTGTTGAAAAAGAGGACGGTGTCTTCATAGCCGTTGGTAAGTCCAACTCCTCGTCCCGCGACCTTAAGGGTATTACAACCCGTGGTGGCGACGATATGGTTATTGCGTCCTTTGATAAATACGGTAACCTTACCTGGGCCCGTTCTTTTGGCGGTACTCAGAATGAGAGTGCAAGTGCTATCTGCCTTGCAGAGAAAGAGGGCTATGTTGTTGCAGGTCGTACTCTTTCAAAAGATATTGATATGAAAGGTATTTCTCAATACGTAAACGGTAGGTCCGTGGGCGTTATTGCTAAATTCCCCGAATAAAATGATTAAACTTAAATGTGATTATATTAACGGTGCAGTTGCCGTTCCAACCGATGTAATAGACAAATTCTTAAAGCTTGCACCTGCTGCAAACTTTAAGGTTTTGCTTTTTATTTTAAGAAATCCCGACGGCACTTCCGATGCAAACCAGATTTCTATGTGTACGGGTCTTGCAGTTGAGGATGTTTCCGATTGTCTTATTTTCTGGGAAAGTAACGGCGTTATTGCCATTGATGATAGTAAAGTTGACGAGAAAGCGGTTAAAACTGCTGTGGGCAATGCCAAAACTATGGAAATTCCCGAAGAAACAAGGGTTGAAGTCAAAAAAGAAAAGATAAATTTACGTTCTTTACCTGTTAAAAGACCTACACAACGTGAAATTGCGTTACGTCTTTCGGTAGAACCTGAGTTAACCTTTATTTGTAACGAGGCTCAGTCCATTCTCGGTACTTTCGGTTATGATACTCAGGCACTTATCGTAATGATTTACGATTATTTTGGTTTCCCTCCCGAGGTTATAATTACACTTTTGCAACATCAGAAGTGTGAGAATAAAACATCATCTGCCGCTATTAAAAGCAGGGCAGAGGATTGGGCAAAAAGGGGTATTGATACCCTTGAGGCAGTTGAAGAAGAATTGCTTTTACTTGAAAAAATCAAGAAAAGTTATAATGAACTAAAGGGTAGGACGGGCTTTACGAGTGAAACACCCTCACCACGACTTACTAAATATCTGTATCAATGGGTCGGAGAATGGGATTGCTCAGTTGAACTTATAAAATATGCCCTTGACGAGAGCAATGATGTTCTCTCGGATGCTAACAAATTGCTTAAAAGATGGGCAAATTCAGGCTTTAAAGACCCATCCCAGGTTCAGGAGCAACTAAAAAAGTCCTTACCTAAAGAAGTTAAAAAATCTTATGATACCGAAAAAGTGGGCAGAAGTAGTGTCCTTGACTGGGCTAAGCGTTATGCCTCAAAGGAGGAGAATGAATGAAATTTTCCGAAATAATTTATTTAAGAGCAGAAAATGAACTTAAAAATCGCCGTGACAGAGCGGAAAGACTCGCATCAATGCGTCGAAAAGAGTTTATTGCTACGAATCCTCAACTTATTGATATTGAAAACGAAATGAAAAATGCCGCGCTTGAAGTTATAAAAAGTGTCGGTGCAGAGGGCAAAAAGGCGGATATCGGTGAAATTGCCAAAAGGAATTTACAGGCTCAGGAGGCAAAACGCCAACTTATAAAGTCCGCAGGTTACCCCGAGGATTACCTTGATATACCGTATTCTTGTAAAATTTGTAACGATTCAGGTTTCCATAACGGCAAACTTTGCAGTTGCCATCTTCAACTTCTGCAACAGTTATCAATAGGGGAGCTTTCATGCAGTCCTATGCTCGCCCGTTCCACTTTTGATACCTTTGATGTTAAATATTACAGCGAAATCAAAGACCCTCAGTATGGTTTTTCACCCCGTGAATATATGCGTGGTTGTCTTGAGATGCTTAAAGCATACGCGGAGAATTTCACCCCTTATACCAATAGTTTCTTTTTCAGTGGCGGTACCGGTCTCGGTAAAACTCACCTTGCCCTGGCGGTACTTAATAAAGTTACCCAAAAGGGTTACAGTGTTTATTACAACACCGCATCCTCAATTATAAAACAACTTGAAAAAGAACGTTTCGGCAGAAGTTCCGATAGTCTTGAAGAGGAAATGGAAAAATGCGACCTTATGATTATCGACGATTTAGGCGCAGAATTCGCTACGGCGTTTGCCGAGGCTACTATTAACGAACTTATTAATAATGCCATTCTTACGGGCAAACCTATGATTATAATATCTAATCTTTCCGTCGATGAACTTGAAAAACGTTACGGACAAAGGGTGGTTTCAAGACTTAACTCCTTTGAAGTTATTGAGTTTATGGGCGAAGATATAAGACAATTAAAAAAATAATACACAAGGAGTGTTTACTTATGTTAAAAGGTATTCCCAACATTATTTCACCCGAACTTCTTAAAATTCTTGACGAAATGGGTCACGGTGATGAAATTGTTATCGGTGACGGTAATTTCCCCGCCGCATCAAATGCACAAAGACTTATCCGTTGCGACGGACACAACGTTCCCGAGCTTCTTGATGCAATATTAAAGCTTATGCCCCTTGATACTTATGTTGATAGCCCCGTAATGCTTATGCAGACCACAAAGGGCGACCCCACACCTACAATCTGGGCAGAGTATCAGGAAATAGTAAACAAGCATAATGGCGAAACAAAGATGTCTGAAATTGAAAGATTCGCTTTTTATGACAGAGCAAAAACCGCTTACGCAATTATTGCTACAAGCGAAATGGCACTTTATGCAAATGTTATCCTTAAAAAGGGTGTAGTTAAAGATTAAAGAAAAACCGCTTGACCAAAATGTCAGGCGGTTTTTTATGTTTTTAATTCCTGCTCACTCTTTGGAACAGTTTATTTACTTCATTTTGAAGATTTTTCCGTTCTTCTTCACTTATTTTAACAGTGCCGTCAACGATTTCTTTGGCGGTTTTTTGTGCCTCGTAAAGAATACGGGTATCCGTCATAAGGTTTGCAACACGCATATCGGGAAGACCGTGCTGACGTGAACCGAAAAAGTCACCCGGACCGCGTAATTCCAAGTCTTTTTTAGCAATTTCAAAGCCATCAGTAGTTTTGCACATAATATCAAAACGCTCTTTAGCCTCATCATTCTGTGCATCGGACAAAAGTACGCAGGTACTTTCAACCGAACCTCTGCCGATTCGTCCGCGTAACTGATGAAGTTGAGAAAGTCCAAAACGTTCAGCATTTTCAATTACCATAACCGTTGCGTTGGGTACGTCGATACCAACTTCAATAACCACGGTGGAAATCAATAAATCAATTTCGCCTTCATAAAAACGGCGCATTACTTCATCCTTTTGCTTGGGCTTCATCTGTCCGTGCAAAAGTCCTAAGGTACAATCGGTAAAGTAGGTGCTTTTAAGGTAATCGTAGTACTCCGTAGCGGGTACAAGGTCACTTTCCGATTCTTCTACAAGGGGGCATACAATGTAGCACTGGTGACCCTGAGTAATATTTTTCCTTAAGAATTTATAAATTCTTTCGTGGTAACTTGTGGGAACACAGAAAGTTTTAATAGGTTGTCTGCCCTTGGGAAGTTCGTCAAGAATTGAAATATCAAGGTCACCGTAAATCATCATTGCCAATGTACGGGGAATGGGCGTTGCAGACATAACAAGGGTATGGGGATTTTCGCCCTTTGCAGATAAATCCGCCCTTTGATTAACGCCGAAACGGTGTTGCTCGTCCGTAATAACAAGACCGAGATTTTTGAAATTTACATCGTTCTGAATAATGGCGTGAGTACCAACAACCATAAAACTTTCGCCGTTTTCAAGTCTTGCACGGATTTGCCGTTTATTTGCAGCGGTAACGGAGCCTGTAAGAAGTTCAATTTTGACATCATCACCAAAGAAATTTCTGAGGGTTTTGAAATGCTGATTTGCAAGTACCTCAGTGGGAGCCATAAGGGCACTCTGATACCCGTTACGCATAGAATTATACATAAGTGCCGCCGCAACGGCGGTTTTACCCGAGCCAACATCACCCTGCAGAAGTCTGTTCATGGGCTTGGTTTTTTTCATATCCTCCGTGGCTTCGGCAATGGCTCTTTTTTGAGCATTTGTAGGCTCAAAGGGTAAGGCTTTATAAAATTCTTGGGTGTAATCGTCTTTTAAAGATGGTGCTATACGGCATATACCTGAGGATTTTTCGCCTAAAAGACCCATTTGAAGGAGTAAAAGCTCCTCAAAAATCAAACGTCTTTTAGCAAGATTTAAAGCGGTTTCACTTTCGGGGAAATGCACATTTCTCATAGCATCCCCAAAACTCATAAGTTTATATCTTTGTACTATATATGAGGGTATAAACTCCTGTAACTGACCTTCAGTCTGTTTAATAGCGGCTTCAGTAATACGCTCGGTTGTCTTTGAGGGAAGCGACGCGGTAGCTTTATATATGGGGCGTATACGTTGCCTGTCAGGGGATTTTTCAAACCGAGGCGAAAGCATAGTTTTGGCGTGATATTTATCCTCGGTTATTTTACCGAAAAACAGGTATTCTTCGTCCTCTTTTAATTGGTCTTTCACATATTTATTATTGAAAAAAACTATGTGCATATAGTCAGTGCCGTCGGCAATAGCGGTTTTAACGAGTATTTTACCGCCATTTATACGCACCACCTGAGGATTCTCCGCAACTACCGCTTTCAAGCATACATTTTCGCTTATACAAGCATCTTTAATTGAGGTTATATTATTCCAATCCTCGTAGGCTCTCGGGTAGTTTCTAAGAACATCATCAACGCTGAAAATCCCTTGTTTTGCAAGGGTTTTAGCCCTTGCTTCGCCTACGCCTTTTAAAAATTGCACCCTTGTGCTACGGTCTGCCACGGTATCACCTGCCTTACATTGCTCAGTTTGATTTTAAAGAACAAAAAATTTCAAAATAACAAAAAGTATTGATAGTTGTACAACGAAAATTACGGGTAAACCTATCATAAATTTAAGATGTTTTGTTTTATGGCGGATTTTTAGCATTGTAATAAATTCCGCAAGACTTCCCCCTGCTATTGCAAGGATAAAAAGGACCTTTTCGGGGATACGGTTTCTCGGGAATTTTTTCGCCGCCTTTTTGTCGTAAACGGTAACTGTAACCGTTATTAAAGATATTATCAGGAAGTAAATCAAGATATATTTTTCCGTAAATATCACCTACCAATTAGAACATTTGTTCTACTTTATAGTAACAAAGATATAAATAAAAGTCAAGAAAAAATTTACAACGCCAAACATCTGTAAAAAGAAGTCAAAACTATTGATTTTATTGCAATACATATTGTATAATAAGATGAATTAATATAAATTAATGTCGAGAAGTGTTGTTATTTTTTGTGTTTATGAATTTTATCGGGAGGTGCCTTAATTGATTGATATACATTGTCATATTTTGCCCGGTCTTGATGACGGTGCAGGAAATATGAGCGACGCTATTGAAATGGCGGAATTGGCGGTATCATCTGGCATAAAGAGTATTATTGCCACACCCCATTGTAATATACCGGGAGGCTTCCGTAATTATTGGGGTCTTTCTCTTGAAGAGGATATACGCACTTTAAAGGATGAATTGCGTAAGAGAAATATAAACGTAAATATTTATCAAGGTCAGGAAGTTTTTCTGGCTTCGGGTTTTCTCGAAATGCTACATCAGGGCAAGCTTATTACTCTTAACGATTCAAGATATATGCTTGTTGAATTTGATTTTGAGGAAAGAGCGGATATTGCCTACCGGAAATTACAACAAGTTCTTGCAGCGGGTTGCATTCCCATTGTGGCACACCCGGAGCGTTACGGCTTTGTTAATGAACAGAACGAAGCGGTTTACCGAATGAAGGATTTGGGTGCTTTACTGCAAGTTAACAGAGGCAGTATCAAGGGTGCTTTCGGAACAACCGCTATGGAAAAGGCTTTGGAAATACTTTCTTCATATCAAGCTGACTTTATAGCTACTGACGCACATAGTCCGTATAGCCGTACACCGTACCTTGCGGATGTTCACGAGTTTATCAGTGAAGGGATTTCGCCTGAATACGGCGATGTACTTATAAAAGTTAACCCTCGAAAGGTACTTAACGACGAGAAAATTTACAGTTTCTGAGGAGATAATTTATGCTCAAGGCTCTTAGGATAGTAACGATTGTTTTGTTTGTTGTTGCTGTTGGATTATTTTCCATGTTTTATATACATGAAAAAAGAACAACGGACTTGACAATACCCGAAATAAAAGTTCAGGAAGAAATGATTGAAGTAAGTATTTCGGCTACGGATAAAGATTTATTAAAAGGTGTTACTGCCTTTGATGAAAAGGATGGGGACATTACCGAAAGAATAGTTGTGGAATCTGTTTCCCCGTTTCTTGAAGATGGTATATGCAAGGTAACTTATGCTGTATGTGATAGTGACAAGCACGTTGTAAAAAATTCAAGAAACATAAAATATATTGATTACACTCCTCCGAAATTTACAATGAAAAGATCAATGGTCTTTTCCGTTGATGAGGAAGTGGATATCATTGATTCAATTGGTGCAGTAGACTCAATTGATGGTGATATCAGCAATAAGGTAGTGATTACGGCTACGGATTACAGTACGGACACATTGGGCGTATTTACCGTTACCTTACAGGCTACAAACAGTATGGGTGATATAGTTTACCTGGATTTACCCTTACATATTGAAGAAGTGAGTGTGGCGGCACCCACCGTAGAACTCAAAGAGTACCTTATGTATGTAAAAAAAGGAGAAAAACCTGATTTTAAGAATAACATTTCAGCAGTAAGTACGCGAAGTGGTCAGGCAATCCCTTATGAAAGCGAAATTTCAACTAATTTCGATAGTGACACCCCCGGTGTTTACAGTGTACATTACTATGTAACAACCGAACTTGGTTATGTAACCCACAGTATTCTTACCGTTGTGGTAGAGGAGTAAATATTTTGAAAGAGTCAAAAACAGAAATTCTTGAAATAATTGAGTGGCACAGTCTTGCCCGGGATGCTATACATAATTTCTGGGCGGTTATTCTTGCGGGAATTATTGCCTTTTTAGGAATATATATTGCTGAGAATAGTGTTTATACTCCCGAATATAAAAGCGAAGCGACTCTTGTAGTACGTGCTAAAGCGGCATCGTCCCTTGCGTATAACAACCTTTCTGCATCTTCCGAAATGGCAAGTATTTATTCAAAGGTTTTTACACAGTCGTCTATGAAAAACCTTGCGGCGGAAAATGCAGGATACGAAAGCTTTGACGGTGAAATTTCGGCTTCGGTGCATCAATCAACAAACTTACTCAATGTAGAAGTTGTTTCGTCGGATCCTGAAACAGCTTACAAATTACTTAAATCCGTTCTTGAGATTTATCCCGAGGTTTCCGATGCAGTTTTCTCTAACAGTGTTATTGATGTAATCGTTCAACCCGAAATGCCCGTTTCCCCTTCGAACTCAATTTCAAGCATAAGAAGAATAGAAATTTCAATACTTGTGGCAGGAGCAATGTTCGCTCTTATATTGGTTCTTTCGTTTTTACGCGGTACTATTAAAAATGTGCGACTTTTTGAAAAGAAAATTGATACTAAGTTGTTAGGTACCGTTTCCCACGAAAGACGCCCACTTACGCTATGGCAAAAATTAAGGGGTAAAAAACGCGGTATGCTTATTGATACTGCTTTTGCAAGTCTTAAATTTACCGAAGATTACAATCATTTAGCCACGAAGCTCGAATATATGAAAAGAAATACGGGCAGTAAAGTATTCGTAGTCACAAGCGTAGCAGAAAATGAGGGCAAGTCAACGGTTTCTGCCAACTTAGCCCTATCACTTATGAACCATGGATATAAAGTTGCTCTGCTTGACCTTGACTTGCATAAACCTGCTTTGCATAAAATTTTCAAATACCGCAAACCTTTAAAAACAGACTTCAGTCAGGTTTTAAAAGGAGAGGCATCTCCGAAAGACTTTGAGTTTTTAAGATACAAAAAATCCCAACTTTATCTGGCATTAAGTAAAAAATCCTGTTCGGATGTTTCTGAGTGGATAGGTTCAAAAACAGTTAATCAATGTATAAAATCCATAAGAGAAAAAGTGGATTTCGTAATTATTGATACCCCTCCTACATCTGTTTCCGCGGATGCTATGAGTCTCATAAAAATGGCTGATAAAGCAATTCTTGTTGTTCGTACCGATGTAGTTGATGCGGCGGATATTAACGATACAGTTCTTACTATCAAAAATGTGGGCGGCGGTTTTGCAGGATGCTTACTTAATGATGTATATAAGCCGTTTACATTTTTCGGTAATATGGGTACGGATGACGGTGGCTATAGTATTTATAGACGCAGTTCGTACAGAAAATATAAGAATTATTCAAAAGAAAACGCAAGTCACGAATTGTTAGACAGTGATTTGTCAGAATAAAAATAACTTTAGAATTGGCAGGATTTATTATGAGCTTTGGCGAAAACAAAACTAAAGATGTTGCTGAAACTGAAGAAAAAGTCAAGGAAAGATACTTTGATTTTTATTTCAGCGACTTCTGGCGTGGCTTTGTAAAATTCTGGTGGATAGGTGTTTTATGTGCTTTGCTTTTTGGCGGAGCAATGTTCTACAAAGATTATTCAAGCTATGTTCCTCAGTATACAGCATCGGCTACATTTACCGTTCATACACAGAATGCGGTTTTGTCAGGTGACGCGGGTATGTCGGCATACTCATTCTATTATGACAGAGGTTCAGCAAGTCAATTGGCATCGGTGTTTCCCTATGTCCTAAAAAGCGAAATCTTACAGAAACAGGTTTGCAGAGATTTGGGCGTGGACAGTATGCCTGCATCCGTTTCAGTTTCCTGTGTGGATGAAACCAATATGATTACCCTTACTACTACGGGTAAAGACCCCCAGTTGACTTATGATACACTTATGAGTGTTACCGAGAACTACTCAAAAGTTTCAGAGTATATTATTGGTCAGACTAAGCTTGTTATGATTTCACCCGCTACTGTGCCTACTGAACCATCCAACGCTTTTTCCTGGCGGGGAGATACACTCAAAGGTGCTTTTATCGGGTTACTTCTGGGTGTTGCATGGATTGTAATTTACGGTGTTCTAAGGCGAACAATCCGAACAAAAGAGGATATAAAGCGTGAACTGAATCAAAAATGCATAGGCATTATGCCTCAGGTTTTCTTTAAGAAATATAAGAGCAAAATCGATAAAAGGATACTCATATCGAATCCTCTTGTGGGTAACGCGTTTCTTGAGTCTGTAAGACTTCTGAGAGATTCACTGCATAATGCTTTGGAGCCGGGCGATAAGGTTATTATGTTTACAAGCACCGCACCGGGTGAGGGTAAATCTGTTACAACGGTAAACCTTGCGGCAATTTACGCTAAAAACGGTGAAAAAGTTCTCCTTATGGATTGTGATATAAGAAATTCCGGTATCAGAAAACTTATAAATAACAGTGAACTTGAAATTAAAGATAAAGTTTACGATGAAAACGGCGAAATACTGTATAGCATCAGCAGAGTGGAACGCCTTGATATAGACCTGTTGTCTTTTAATCATAAAGAAAAAAACTTATCTAAAATGCTTAATATGCATGGTTTAGAGGAAATTGTTAATTCCTTACGCGAAAAATATGATTTGATTTTTATTGATACACCTCCCTGCGGTATGATAGCAGATGCGGCTATTGTGGCATCGGTGGCGGATGGGGCGGTATACGTAATACGTCAGGATACCGTTATGGACACAAATATCCGTCAGGGTCTTGATACCCTCGAAAACACCGACGTAAGGCTTATGGGGTGCATTCTCAACGGTGCCGTAGGCGGTATAGGCGGTTATGGAAGCAGTTATGGTTATGGTTACGGATATAGCGGATATAAAAAATATTACAGAAATTATAAATATTACGGCAAGTCAGGTTACAGAAAATAGCAAAAATAAGAAAGAAGAGTAAAAATGAGGAAACCCGGAGAATACGGCTCAATGTTTAAAAGTATGAGCACTGAGTGGAAATGGCTATTGAAGTACATTCTCAACTATAAAAAAGAAGTTTTTCTTTATATAGTTGTGGGTGTTTTCGGCATTGCTATGGGTCTGGGTTCAAGCGTTGCTTCAAAATACCTTATTGACGCGGTAGTTTCACCCGGTAAAGACAGTAACGAGATTATAACAAGTGCCGCAATGGTTATAGGTATGGCTGTTACACAGATTTTAATAAATTCCGCCACCTCAAGACTTACAACCGTTGTGGGTACGAGAATAAACACACAAATCAGAAGTAACATTTACGAAAATATCGTTTTTTCACATTGGGAGGAAATTAATAAATATCATTCAGGTGACCTTATTAACCGCCTTGAGGGTGATGTAAACGTAGTTTCCAACAGTATAATATCATTTGTTCCCAGTGTTTTTACAAGGGTGGCACAGTTTGTGGGTTGCCTTGTTATAGTGCTTTATTACGACCCTATAATGGTTGTATTCGCTCTTATGAGTGCACCGTTTTTTATGTTATCATCAAGATTCACAACAAAGATGATGCGTAAATTCAGTATAGAAAGTCGCGAAATGAACGGTAAAATTCTGTCCTACGGTGAGGAATCAATGCAGAATTTACAGACCTTAAAGGCTTTCGACCTTACCCGAAAATATACTCAGAATTTCAGAATTCTTCTTGAAAGCTATCGTAAAGTAAAACTTGATTACGATAAGTTTTCCATAATTTTATCCATCTGTATGTCAATTATCGGTCTTGTGGTTTCCTATTCCTGTTACGGATGGGGAGTTTACCGTTTGTGGCAAGGGGCTATTACCTACGGTACTATGACCCTGTTTTTACAGATATCAGGTAAGCTTACATCCTCTTTTACAACTCTTGTAGCCTTAGTTCCCAGTGCTATTTCAATTGCTACTGCGGCGGGACGTATTATGGAGGTTACAACGCTTTCTTCCGAAAAAGACGAAGATAAAGAAAAAGCCCTTAATTTAATGGAAAAGGTTTATAACAAAGGCATTAAAGTGACCGCAGATAACCTGACATATTCTTACAAAGACGGGGATAGAGAAGTTATTAAAAACGCAAGTTTTGAAGCATCACCGGGTGAAACAATAGCTCTTATAGGTCCTTCGGGTGAGGGAAAAACCACACTTTTAAGATTAATTTTAGGTCTTATGGAGCCTGATTCGGGAAGTATAGAAATGACTGTCGGTGGCGAAAGTCTCAGGGTTTCCGACAGTACAAGGCGTTTTTGCTCCTATGTTCCTCAGGGTAATACGGTCTTTTCAGGTACTATTAAAGAAAATCTTCTCCTCGTTAACGAGGATGCGACTGATGAGGATATTGAAAATGCCCTTAAAATTGCCGATGCGTGGGGTTTTGTAAGTGCATTGCCCTTGGGTATAGATACTGTTGTAGGTGAACGAGGCGTCAACTTCTCCGAAGGTCAGGTGCAACGTCTTTCCATTGCCCGTGCCGTACTTCGTAAGGCAAGTGTTCTTATAATGGACGAGGCAACCTCCGCTCTTGACAGCGAAACAGAGGGTAAAGTCCTTAAAAATCTTATGGAATCGAACCCCTTAAGAACTTGTATTATTACAACCCACCGTCCCAGTATGCTTCAATATTGTGATAGAATTTATAAGATAGACGAAAACGGAACTTTGGTTTTGAGTGAGTAAAGAGGTATTTATGACGTATAAGCTAAAAGATGGTTTTGTGGTCCGTAGAATAGGGATGCAGATTATGGCAGTTCCCGTAGGTAAACAGACTTCGGAAATACACGGTATGATTGCCCTTACGGAAAGTGCGGAGCTTTTATGGAACGCTCTTACAGACGGAGCGGAAGAAGAAGCTCTTGTTAAAATTATCACCGATACTTACGAAGTGTCGGAGGAAGTAGCAACCGAAGATGTGAAAAAATTCCTTGAAGGACTTAAAGAGCAGGGAGCATTGGAATGAATGATTGTGGGGGATTGAGTCCCTTTGGTGCAATTGAGCTTTCGTACTGGGCTAAAAATAATGCCGTACCCCTTGAGGTGACGTTGGAGTTAACGCCTTTTTGTAATTTCGACTGCGTAATGTGTTACGTTAAGCTGACTAAGGAGCAGGCACAAAAGCAGGGCGAAATATTAAATGCACAAAAGTGGTTGGATATTGCACGTCAACTAAAGGAAATGGGTACGCTATACATTTCTCTTACAGGTGGCGAAATATTCGTTTATCCTGAATTCTGGGAGCTTTACTCAGAGCTTAATAAAATGGGCTTTTTAATAACCCTGCTTACAAACGGCTCATTGATTGATGAAAATGTAATTGAAAAATTCCGAGAGTACGGTATGCCTTACTCGGTAAAAATGACTCTTTACGGCACAAGTGATGAAACCTATTACAGAACCTGCGGCGTCAGGGAGGGCTTTACCGCAACGGCTAAGGCAATAGCTTTACTTTTAAACGAAAAAGTACCCTGCAGACTTACTGCAACAATTGTAAAAGAGAATGCCTGCGACCTGCAGGATATGTACAAATTCGCTAAAAATAAAAAAATTCCTTTACAACACACGGTTTCGGTGTTAAAATCTTCAAGGGGGTCCCAAAAGGATATTGCAGCGTCCCGCTTTGATTTCGCCGATTTTTCGTCTGAAATCACTCTGGAACAGCTTGAAAGAAACAAATATCCCGATATGGAGTCACCCTTCGCCTGGTGCGGAAGCTATAAAAAAGCGATGTGGATAACCTGGAACGGCAACGTGCAGATGTGTTCATTTGTTACAAAGCCTGCGGTTGAGTTTTCGGGTGATATAAAAGAGGATTGGGCTCAGTTAATCAAAAAATGCTCCGAATTAAAAAGCCCGTCCGAGTGTGAAAATTGTTTATACAAAGCATTCTGTCAAAGATGTCCGGGTGCTTTATGTGCCGAAAGCGGCGATGCAGAAAAAATAAGCACTGATTTCTGCCGTACCGCCAAAAGACTTTATGATTTATATAACGATAAGAAAGAGAGGCAAGAGCGATGAAAAAAGAATATATTGCGCCCCAGAGCACACTCTTTCAGATTAATTTAAGCGAAAAAATTGCAACAGGCTCCGGTGGTGACGTTTCAAGCGGCGGTGACCATATCAGCGGTTCGGTAAATATTTACTTTACACATAGCGCAAGCCCTTGCCGAGATTATTATCAGGGGGCTTTTGAAGCACCCGTTGGTGTTGTAAACGGTACGTGGATTGACTACTTTATGGAGCTTCACGGTATGAATAAGCCCTTGATTTTGCAGAATTGCATTGGTGCATCCAAATGATGATTAAAATAGCCGATTTGCTTGTGGATTGGGGCTTTGAAGATAAGGGATTTACAGAAATATTTGCTGATTTTAACAGCACGAGAGACCCCATAATGAAATTCACTCATAAAAGAAATATGAGTGAGCGTCACGGTATACAGTACACGGATGTTCCCGTTGACCATATACTTCAACGTTACGGCTCGTCAGCCGAGCTTCTTTGTGCAAATGACGATTGGTCGGAAGTTACCGTTTATTGTGAAAACTACGCAGATGAGGATTATTCACTTCCTTTAGCGGCTATTTGTTCGCGATTTGCGGAGTTTAATACTATATTTTTACACGGTTCATTTGTTGATTATCAGGGTAGCGGTGTGGTTTTTACCGGTTACTCGGGTGTGGGTAAGACTACTCAGGCGAGATTATGGAATGAATATCTCAATTCAGAGCCCGTTAATGGCGATAAGGTTTTTTTACGGGTAATAAACGGAGAAGTTTTCGCATTCGGCTCACCTTGGAAGGGCTCGTCCGAATACTGTCTTAATAAAAAGGCACCGCTTAAAGGTGTTGTGGTACTTAAACAGTCCAAGGAAAACGCAATTAAAAAATTAAATACACTTGAGTGTATAGAATTTTTTATGCCCCACGTATTTTTACCCCATTGGGATGAGGACAATTTACTTAAAGCCATAGATACTTTCAATATAATTCTTGAAAAAACTCCTGTATGGCTTCTTGAGTGCCGACCCGACGAAGATGCGGTGAAGCTTACAAAAGAAACTATTTTTAATACAAAAGACTAAGCCGAATGCCGAATGAACGGCATCGGCTTTTTTAAAAGAGGAAGTAATGAAAAACACCAACCTGATTATGATGGAATTAATGCGATGTTCCGCCACGGGTACGAATCCCGGGACGGACTTGTTGGGGTCTGTCAAAAAAGAAATGCTTCCCGGTATGTTCACCCTCGCATATCATCATGATTTAGTGCATCTGTTAGGTGATGTGCTTGACGAAAACGGTGTTTTAGAAAATGATGAAATTGCCACAAAATACCGTTCATTCGTTTTAGAGGCAATTTACAGATATGAAAAAATTGAATTCGAGTTTGAAAGAATTTGCAAGAATTTTGAGGAAAATCTCATTGATTTTATGCCTTTGAAGGGCTCAATCATACGTTCTTTGTATGCTAAGCCTTGGCTTCGTACAAGCAGTGACGCGGATATTTTAGTAAAGGAAGCAGATTTAAAAAGAGCGGAAGAACTTCTTATAAAAATGGGGTTTTTGAAAACTCACGAAAGCTCCCACGATGTTACGTACACTTATGGTGAGGGAGTAATAATTGAACTGCATTTTTCACTTTCCGAGATAAATGAGGGGGAAGTGATAGGACAAATGCTCAGTGACGTGTGGAAATATGCCAAGGTTAAAGATGGTTGGAAACATCAATATGCCTTGGATGATAATTTCTTTTATTTTTATCATATTGCTCACACGGCAAAGCATTTTTCTATGGGTGGTTGCGGTATAAAACCTATTTTGGATTTACATATTTTACAAAATACAAAAAACTATGATAATCACGAGATAAAACGACTTTTAAAGCAAAGCGGTTTAGAGAGATTTGATTTCGCCTTAAGAAGTTTAAGTGAAGTATGGTTTTCGGGAAAACCTCACGATGAAGTAACTTTGGCTATGGAAGAATTCATTCTTTCAGGTGGTGTTTACGGCACGGAAAGTCAACTTCTTTTGCTTAAGAAACGACGCGTAGGAGGTAAAATCCGATACATTTTTTCACGTGTTTTTGTGACACGCCGAGAGTTGGAATATGAGTATCCGACATTAAAAAAACACTCTGTGCTTTTACCGTTTTTTCAGGTGGTAAGATGGGTAAAATTCATATTAAAAGGGGATAAAAAACACAGTAAAGACCGATATGAAATAATCAAAAATATATCCGAAGAAAATATACAAAAAATTGATAATTTGTTTAATAAGATAGGTTTATAATGAAAAAATGCAGGATTTTTATCCTGCATTTTTTATGTTAAAAGTTAGTTGAAATTACATTTTGACAAAGTTTTTTGGTAGGAAAATCAAATATTAACCAACCGTATTTTTTGTGTTTTTGTAAGGGTATTTTCCGGTAGTTTTTTAAAATATATTTTGCGTAAATACGGGGGCTTAATATGAAATTTGCGGCGGAGAAATAGTTTAAAAACAACCCTTTTTCCTGTGGAGGATTTTTTACCAGCGGATGAACTGCTTTGTGCCATTTTTCTTTTGGAGAAAGCTTGTACATATCCTGAAGATAATAGGTTTCAGTGAAGGTTTCGTCCTTGTTATAAATAGGAGCAGAACATAAATATTTTTCAGCATTTTTGGGTAAATCGGGCCAGTTTGAAAGCCTGAGACCTGTGTTTCGGTCGGTATATTTTTCGTTTTTAAAATCCACGTGACATCTGTTGAAAAGTACCATTTTCCCTCTGACTTCGCCTAAAACGGGAATTCTGTTTTCCGTAAACCACAAAGGCTCATTTTTGAGATAATTATTATAAAACAAATCAAAGGTTTCTTCCGATGAAGGACCGTCATCTCTTTTTAAGCAAAGGACTATTGTTTCAGACGGATTTTCTTTAAGGAAATTTTTACAGTCATCTAAAACATAATCCAATAAAAGTTTTTCCTTTTTACCGTGCGTAGTGTAACAGTCAGTTATACCATGCACAGTTTTTAATTTGTCTGAAAAAATTTCAACGCGTACATCAAGATAACGCACACCTATACTGAGTTGCTCGTAAATACTCAGGTCGTGACATTTTGAAAGATAACTGAATTGGACTTTCTTTGTGCAGGAGTTATGAGTGCCGGGAAGATTAATTTCACTTATCTTAATTTCATCGGCTAAATTTTTCATCCAGTTGTTCAAAATATCACCTCTCAGTATATCTGTAAATTTATTGTAGCACAACCAATATCTTTATACAAGTTTCTTTTTTGACATTATTTTTCCATATATTGTTATATAAAACATATATATAGCAAAAATTTTGTGTAATTTTAATGGTGTACTATATTGCAAAACACATTAAGAAGTGGTAAACTGTACTATGTATAATTGTTGTATTGTGCCTTGTTTTAAGTACGATACAAGAAGGCGGATTATACCGCTAAAAAAGAAAAGAGGTTTTGGTTTTGAGGTTGTTCGAAAACACAATGACTTTTGTAAAAAAACATATGAGGATTCTGCTTATCCTTGCCGACATTTTGGGTATGGGCATTTCCTGTTGGTTAGCAATGATTTTAAAATTCGATGCTACCACTTTGCTAAAAGATTGGTTCGATAATAACATAATCTTCATTATGGCAGTTGATTTAATTTCTACTGCACTATTCTTTATTATTTTCAAAGTGTATAACAGAATGTGGCAGTATATGGTTATTACCGACTATGTTAAAACTGCCGAAGCATTTATACTTTCAAAAATTGTAACAGTTATTCCCTTTTTCTATATCTGGGGTATCCCCACAGAAGGACCGAAGCAAACACGTTCTTTTTTCACATGGATGTTTATTTATTCCTGTTTGTTTGCGTTCTCGGTTATGTTTTCACGTGTATTTGTACTTTTAGGTTATCGCTCTTGGAGAGCATACCTTCAGAAAAAAGAAATCAATAAGTATGAGGGTAAAAAGAAAAACGTTATGATTATCGGTGCAGGCGGTACTGCAATGCGACTTATTGAGGAATTCCGTAGCAGCACAACTTATGAAAACAGATATAAAGTTGTAGCACTTATTGATGACAACAAACGCAAACAGGGCGGATACCTTAACGGCATAAAAATCTACGGTGGCAGAGATGTAATTATAAAAGTTGCAAAAGAGCAGGATATTGATGAAATCTTCTTTGCGGCAAACTCTGCGGACAAAGAGAACAGAAAAGCACTTCTTAAGCTTTGTAGCGAAACGGGTTGTTTGCTCAAAACCGTTCCGTCAATCACAACCGTTCAGAAGAATGAAAGCCTCAGTGCAAAACTACGTAAAGTTGACTATACCGACCTTTTAGGCAGGGACCAGATTAAACCCGACCTCACTAAAGTTTTTGAACTTCTTAAAGACCAGACTGTTTTCGTTTCAGGTGGTGGCGGTTCAATCGGTAGCGAGCTTGTCCGTCAGGTTGCCGCAAGTGGCGTTGCAAAAACAATTATCATTTTTGATATTGCAGAAAACGGTGCTTACGAAATTCAACAGGAAATCCGCAGAAATCATCCTGAGGTTGACCTTAAGGTGCTTATCGGTTCAATCCGTGATGAAAAACGGCTTTGCGAAATTTTTGAAGAATATAAACCCGACTTTGTTTACCACGCAGCGGCTCATAAGCACGTTCCTCTTATGGAGGATAGCCCCAAGGAAGCTGTTAAGAACAATGTTTTCGGTACATTTAACCTTGCAAAAACCGCTGACAAATACGGGGTTAAACGTTTCGTTATGATTTCAACGGACAAGGCGGTTAACCCCACAAACGTTATGGGTGCAACAAAGCGTATTTGCGAAATGATTGTTCAGTCATTTAACAAGAATTCTAAAACTGAGTATGTTGCGGTTCGTTTCGGTAATGTTTTAGGTTCAAATGGTAGTGTTATTCCTCTTTTCAAAGAGCAGATTGAAAAAGGCGGTCCTGTTACCGTTACTCACCCTGACATTATCCGTTACTTTATGCTTATTCCCGAGGCAGTTTCACTTGTTCTTCAGGCGGGTGCTTACGCTAACGGTGGTGAAATCTTCATTCTTGATATGGGTTCACCCGTTAAAATCCGCGAACTTGCCGAGAACCTTATAAGACTTTCAGGTCATGTACCGGGTGAGGATATTGAAATTAAATATACAGGTCTTCGCGATGGCGAAAAGCTTTATGAGGAGCTTCTTATCAGCGAAGAAGGTATACAGAAAACTCAGAACAATCTTATTTACATAGCAAGACCTATGGAATTCGATTCCGAGAGACTTTTCAAGAGAATCGATTATATGCGTGAAATTATGGAAGGTGCAACAGGCAGAGAGATTGTTGACATAGTTAAAGAACTTGTTCCCACATTCAATCCTCAGAACGTTGCTTTCAAAGACGAAGTTGAAGTAAAAGAAGAGGAAAAAGAAGAAGTTCACGCATAATTTCAGAAAAATTTTAACCGAGGAGGGTCGGGTGTGAAAATTTTAGTTATATGCCAATATTATTATCCCGAACCCTTCAAGGTTCATGATGTATGCGAAGCCTTGGTGGCGGAGGGTCACGAGGTCGATGTTGTTACATCTTTCCCCAATTACCCAATGGGCGAAATTTACGACGGCTACAAAAACGGTGAACACGAGGATGAAATAATAAACGGGGTCAATGTGCACCGTGTTTTCACTGTTGGCAGAAAAAAAGGCTTTATCTGGCGTACAATTAACTATTATGCCTATTCCTTAGCCTCAACACGTTACGTTTCAAAAATAAAAAAAGACTATGACGTGGTTTTTGTTTATCAGTTGTCACCCGTACTTATGACTAATGCTGCAATAAAGTACAAGAAAAAACACAACAAAAAATTACTTCTTTATTGCCTTGATTTATGGCCCGACAGTCTGACAATCGGCGGAGTAAAAAAAGGCGGTTTGATTTATAATTATTACAAAAGAAAATCTCAGAAAATTTATAAATCTGCGGATAAAATACTTGTTTCATCAAAAATGTTTGAACGATATTTTGACGAAATGTTCAAAATTAATGGCGAAGCAATAGATTATCTGCCCCAATACGCAGAGGATGTTTTCGTTCCCCACTCCAATGCAGATGACGGTACTACCGATTTGGTCTTTGCAGGAAATATCGGTACAACCCAAAGTATTGAAACAATACTTTATGCCGCCGAAAACCTACAAAACGAAAAAATCAAATTTCATTTTTACGGTGACGGCTCGGGGCTTTCTGCTTTTGAGGATTTAGCCCGAAATAATCTCAGGCTTAAAAATGTATTTTTCCACGGCAGAGTCCCACTTGACGAAGTCGCCCGTAAATATGCCGAAAGTGACGGACTTGTTGTTACACTTTCCGACAACCCTGTGCTTTCAATGTCGTTCCCCGGTAAAATCCAGACCTATATGGCGGCGGGTAAACCCATTATAGGTGCGGTAAACGGTGAGGCGGCGGAAATTATTAAAGAAGCAAATTGCGGTTTCTGTGCCAAAGCGGAAGATGTTGACGGACTTGTTGAGTGCATAAAAGAATTTATGCTTTCTGATAAAGTTCAGTTGGGTGAAAATGCCCGTAAATATTATGAAGAAAATTTTCAAAAAGCGGATTTTGTAAAAAGGCTTTGTGACGAATTGGAAAAATTAAGGTGATTTTGTGAAGATACTCATTGTGGGTTTTGCAAAAATTAAATATATGCCCTATCTTGATTTGTATCTTGAGAATATGGACAGGGACAAAAATGATATTCACCTTATTTATTGGAATCGGGATTTGAAAGAAGAAAATCTCGAAAAAATTGAAGGTATAACCCTTCACGAATTCTCATCATATCAGGAAGATGACGTTGCAAAATTCTCAAAACTTGAAAAATTTAAAAAGTTCAGAGATTACGCCACAACTGTTTTAAAAGAGGGTTTTGATTTTGTAGTAATACTGCATTCTCTTCCCGGGGTACTTCTTTCAAAGGAATTAGTAAGCGGCTACAAAAACAGATACATTTTTGATTACCGTGATTTTACTTACGAAAACTTTTTACCTTATAAATCCATAATTCACACTCTTGTGAATAATTCTTATAAAACTTTCGTAAGCAGTGATGCTTTCAGAGCCTTTCTCCCCAATAGCAAAAAAATTCATACTTCTCATAATATTTTATGGCGGGATATTGAAAACGAAAAGGATACCCTAAAAACAAAGGGTGAAAAAATCCGTATAGGTTTCTGGGGTTTCATAAGAGAAGAAAAAATAAATATAAAAATTATTGAAAAATTAGCAAATGACGAAAGATTTGAGCTTCATTATTACGGTAGAGAGCAGGGAGTTTGCGAAGCCTTAAAGGAATACGCACTAAAAAATGCATCAAACATATATTTCCACGGGGAATATAACCCCGACGACCGAAATAATTTCGTCAAAAACATTGATTTGATTCACAATATTTACGGGGACAGCAATATGAATCTTGCCATAAGTAATAAATATTACGACGGTATGATTTATGAAACTCCCCAGCTTGTTATGAAGAATTCATACATGTGCGTACTTGTAAATAATAACCGTATCGGAAAAGCGGTTAACCCTACGGATGAAAATTTTGCCGACGAAATTTTTGAATATTATAAATCATTCGATAAAAAAACATTCAAAAAGAATTGCCGTGAGAATCTTACAAAAATAAAAGCTCAACAAAAAATTGTAACAGATATTGTAAAAAATATAAGCGAATGAGGTAGTTTAAATGCCCGAAGTAAGTGTTATTGTTGCTACATACAGACGTGAGCAGGAATTGAAAAGAGCGCTCGAATCTCTTAAAGAGCAACAGTTTAAAAACTTTGAAACTATTATAGTTGATGATAACGCCGACCTTGATTTCAATAACAGGGTCAGTGCTATTGTTGATGCATTTAAACAGGAAAACCCTCAGATGAAAATAACTCTCATAACTAATCCCCGGAATATGGGTTCTGCCGAAACGCGAAATATCGGTATAAATGCATCAGTGGGTGGATATATTACTTTCCTTGATGATGACGATATCTACTTACCCGAAAAAATAAAAAATCAACTTGAATTTATGAAAAAGGGTAACTTTGATTACTCTCTTACAGACCTTGATTTATATAACGAAAAAGGTGTTCTCATAAGGAAAAGGGTGAGAGGATTTATTAAGGACACATCTTACGAATCACTTTTTAAGTATCACCTTAAGTATCATCTTACGGGTACGGATGCTATGATGTTTAAGCGTGAGTACCTTAAAAAAATAGAAGGCTTTGCTCCCATAAATGTGGGTGATGAATTTTATCTTATGCAAAGGGCTATAAACCAAAAAGGTAAGTTTGGCTATTTGCCCGGTTGTGATATTAAAGCATATGTCCATACGGGCGAATGCGGTTTATCAAGCGGTGAGGGTAAAATCATAGGTGAAAATAATCTTTATGAATACAAAAAAGGCTTTTTTGATAAATTGGACAAAAAAACCATACGTTACATAAAAATGCGTCATTGTGCAGTAATTGCCTTTGCCGAAATTCGCCTCAAAAAGTACGGTAGTTTCATAAAACACGCAATGAAGTCATTTTTATACTCTCCATATTCCTGTATAAAAATGTTCTTCTTTGAGAGGTAAGCGTATGAATAATAAAAAAATCGGTATTGCTACGGTTTATACGGGTTTTAATTACGGCTCCGCTTTACAGGCATTTGCCACAAAAAACCTTCTTTCGTCAATGGGTTACGAGGGCGAGGTTTTAAAACTTAGCGGTAGCCTTCTTCCGGGTAGGGATGTAAGAATTAAAAAGACGCTCATAGTCCTTTTACGTTCAATGCTTCATCCGGGAGGGATGAAAAGCCTTAAAAACTACGGCGACAGTATAAAAAAACCATTATCCCGTGAAAGTATTGCTCTTTTCAGTCAGTTTGCGGATTATAATCTTCGCCCTTGTGAAGTGAAGTATAAAAATCTTAAGAAATCGGCTAAATCCGATGAATACGGAGCCTTCCTTTGCGGAAGCGACCAGGTTTGGAATTCAGCCGTATTTTATGTAGACCCCTTTTACTATCTGAGGTTTGCTCCGGAAGAAAAAAGAATTGCGTTTGCACCAAGTTTCGGAAGGGATTTTATTCCAAACTACAACAAACGAAAGATTAAAAAGTATATTTCGGGAATAAAACATAAATCTGTAAGAGAAGAATCGGGCGTTGGATTGATAAAATCTTTAACAGGGGATGAGGCACAGGTCCTTATAGACCCTACACTCGTACTCAGTAAGGATGAGTGGACAAAAGCCCTTAAGTTAAAAGAGAAAAAGGACGAAAAATACCTTCTTGCGTATTTTTTGGATGAGCCTTCTCGGAAGGCAAAGGATGCCGTAAAGGAAATAAGTGAAAAATACGGCTTAAAAATAATTGGATTACCATACAGTTTTGACGGTACTTCGTGGGCGGATAATGTACCTCCCGCAGGACCATCGGAATTTGTTGAGTATATAAAAAATGCAAGTTTTGTCTGTACGGATTCATTCCACGGTACTGCATTTTCATTAAATTTCAATATTCCTTTTTACACTTTTGAAAGGAATTACGGGAATGCAGGAAAACAGAGTGAACGTATAAAATCAATTGTCAATATCGTATCCCAAAGCCAAAGATACGAACCTCGAAATTTTGAAAACGCTTTTGATATTTCTTTTGATGAAGTAAACCGTGTTCTTAGTGAACAAAGAGAAAAATCAAAAAAATATCTTTCCGATACTTTACCCGAAGTAAAAGTTGAGAAAGATATTGAGCAAAAGGGTGTACTTCAAAGGGATAATATCCGTGAATGTACGGGATGCGGTGTGTGTGAGTCGGTTTGTCCTCTCGGTGCAATAAAAATCACTGAAAACACGGACGGTTTTTATACCCCCGTTATTGACGAAAGTAAATGCGTCAATTGTGGGGTATGTAAAAAAACCTGCTATAAGTTTGATGAAACATTCAAAGTTAAATCCAAAGAAGATTTTAAGTGTTACAGTGCGGTTAATAAAAGCCAGAAGGAACTTTCTTCCGCTTCGTCGGGTGGCGTTTCCAATGAACTTATGAGGGTTGCACTAAGTGAAGGTTACTTCGTTGTTGGTGTGGCTTATGACGTTAAAACTGACCGTGCCGTTACAAAAATTGCACGAAGTGAAGACGAGTTGGAGCAATTCAAAGGCTCAAAGTATTTTCAGAGTTACACCGCAGAGGCATTTGATGAAATACTCTCGGATAAAACTGAGCAGAAATACGCAATTTTCGGTACACCGTGTCAGATTTACGCTTTATCAAAAGTTGCCGAGAAAAACAATACTCGTCATAAATATCTTTTTGTGGATATTTTCTGTCACGGATGTCCCTCACTTAAATTGTGGGATAAATATCTTGAATATGTAAAAAGGAAAAAGGGTATATCTGATTTCTCTAAAATCAATTTCAGGAGCAAAACCCACGGATGGCACGAATACTGCTTTGACTTTTTTAGTAACAATAAAAGTTTTTCAAGTTCAAAGTATAATGACCCATTTCACGAAATGTTCTTTGGGTTGGATGCAATGAATGAGGCTTGTTACAATTGCGTAGCAAGAAGTACCGTAGAGAAAACCGATATAAGAATCGGGGACTTCTGGGGTAAGCGTTTTGATACGGATACTAAGGGTGTTTCGGCGGTAGTTATTGCAAGTGAAAAGGGCAAAACTATTTTTGAAAAAATTAAACCTTATTTTGACTCTCAAAGTGCGGATTTTAATGAAATTATAAGCGAACAATCTTACAAAAAAATTCACAAGGTTAATTTTAACAGAAGGCAGGAAACCCTGTCACAATTATCGGGCGACGAAGGGCTTATTAAGATACTCAAAGAAAGACGAAAAAAATTATCATTCTTTGAAAATCTTAAGAGAAAAATAAAAAGCACTCTCAAGCATTTGCCCGAAAGTGTGTATTTAAAAATAAAAACGAAATTAAGGTAATTAAAATGTCAGAATTTCAGATTTTGTGCGTTACAATGCACCAGAATGATTTTTCGAAAATTAAAGAGATGAATGTGCATTCTGATATCGTCTATGCCAACCAGTGTGATAAGACTTCTTATGAGGAAATTGAGTTTGAAGGACACAGGGCAAAGATGATATCCACACAAACAAGAGGTGTAGGTATTAACAGAAACCTCGTTCTGACCTACGCGGATAGTGATATTTGCCTTATGGCGGACGATGATGTTTGTTATAAGGACGATGCAGAGGAAAGAATTTTAAAAGAGTTCAAAGAACACCCTGATGCAGATGTTATTATTTTCCATTTTGATTCAAACGACCCCCACAGAAAACCGCCAAAATATAACGAAACCAAAAAATGGCCTAAATTCGCAACTACCCCTTGGGGTGCGGTAAGAATTGCTTTCAGGCTCGAAAAGATCAGAAAAGCAAACGTGTGGTTTACCACTCTTTTTGGTGGCGGTTGTCTTTTCCCTTCGGGTGAGGACAGTATGTGGATAAAGGGTTTAAGAAAAGCAGGTCTGACTTTCTACGTTTCCAGAGAAACCATCGGTACAGTATCCTACGAAACATCAACCTGGTTTACGGGTTATGATGAAAAATATTTTTATGGTGTGGGAGCCTGTTTTACCGCTATAAACCCGCGAACAACTTTTTTTAAGTATATGTATATGGCATTGCGTACGAGGGATAAAGGAAAACTTTCTGTTTCTCAAAAACTTCACTGGATGAATCAAGGAAAAAAAGGTTATAACGAAATGTTGTCCTTTGAGGATTTTAAAGATAAGTATAAAAAATAAATTATGAAAGGAAGGTAAATATGAGTCTTGATGTTTTGTTTTTAGGAAAACTCTTTCCCCGTGAAAAAGAATCGGAAATTAAGGGTAAAATGAAAACAGGTATGCAGGACGCGGCAAATGCACTGCAGTGGAATATCATAGATGGGTTCGAAGAAAATGACTTCGGAACAATGAAAATCATAAATTACCTTCCAATAGATGCTTATCCCAACGGATATACTGATAAATTTATTGAGGGCTTTACATTCCAACATACCGACAAATATAAAGCGGACGATATAAACGTCAGGTGTTGTAACATTTTCGGTATAAAGAGATTTATAAACAGTCTGTATTTCAGAAAATATATTAAAAAGTGGGCAAAAGAAGAAACAGGAAAAAAGAAAGTAATTTTGTCCTATACCGCAAACTCAATGTTTTTGGGTCTGGTAAAACTTGCAAAAAAATACAACAAAAATATTATTGCAGGGTGCATTATCGCGGATATTCCCGAGTTTGCAACTGCACGTAAGGTAACGGGACTTAAAAAGCTTTATCACACATATCAGGTTAAAAAATGTGCGAGTCTTTACGGACTTGTTGATAGGTTTATTCTTCTTACAGACCAGATGGCTGAAAGATTGAAGATAAAATCCCCTCACATAGTAGTTGAGGGAATAGCCACAACTGATGAAAATAATGTGGATGACGCCACTGTAAATACATTAAAAAATGAGCGATACGTTTTATATTCGGGTACTCTGAATTATAAATTCGGTATCGGCACACTGATTGAGGCTTTTGAAAAAACCGAAGACGAAAAATTAAAGTTAGTTATCTGTGGTTTCGGTGAAGCTGAAGAATTAATTAAAGAAAAACAAAAAGAGGATATGCGAATTGTGTATCTTGGCAGAGTGGATAGAGCAGAGGTTCTTTCGCTCCAGAAAAATGCAACAGTTCTTGTAAATCCCCGACAAAATAACGAGGAATTTACAAAATATTCTTTTCCGTCAAAAAATCTCGAATATCTTTCGTCGGGCGTACCTCTTGTGGCATATAAACTTGACGGCATTCCGGATGAATATGACGAGTATATTTATTACCCGACGGATAATTCCGCCGAAGCTCTTTCAAAAGAGATTATGAAAATTTGTGCTTTACCCGATGAAGAAAGAAAACTTCTGGGCAAAAAAGCAAAGGACTTTGTTTTCGAAAATAAAAACAAGGAAAAACAAGCTCAAAGGATAATTGAGTTTATTAAGTAAGAAATTAAGCAGGAGAGAAATAAATGGGTGCTTCGTGGTTATTCAAAAAGAAACAACCATATTATTTAATAGCCTTCCGAATATTGTTGGCACTATTGTGGACACAGTATACGGTTATGATTTTTGCACGTGCAATAGTGCAACGCTTACCGTTCTTTAATGTTTTCGCAGATTATATAGTGCCCGTTGCAATTATTCTGGCATTGTTCTTATCTATACCCTGGTTCATAAAGAACATACGGGGTGTGGATGTGCTGTTCTATCTGGGTTTAGTAGTGTTAGTAATTTTCACGATGGTGGTGTTTAAAAATAACGCCGAAATTATCAGTGAACAGTGGTGGAGGATACTGATATCCTCGGGAGCTTTCTATTTTGTGGGATTAGCATACTCTCACAAAAATTGTTCAAGAGATATATTCTGGTGTTCCCTTGCAAGTGTTGTGGCAGTTTTCGTTTATCAGTTATTTAAAATCCGAAGTGGTGTAGTTCTCGAAGAGGACAATATGTATGTTGCCTATAACTTGTTACCCAGTGCAATATATCTTATGTATTATGCAAGTATAAAACTACGTAAAAAATATTGGATAATTGCTATTGTTTCGGCACTTACAATGTTTGTTTACGGTACTCGCGGACCGATTTTATGTATTATTGTTTATGTTGCCGTTTATTTAATTCACAGATTCTCGAAAACCACAAGCAAAAGAAAGTTTGCACTTATTTTAATAGCCTTATTGGCATTGGCAATTATACTTATATATGATGATTTATTTATAAAATTAGCATCGGTAATATCAAATGTATTTGAACGCTTTGGCTTCAGTACACGTATTTTTGATTTCTACGTTTCGGGTGACGTTGCCGTAAGTAAGGGACGTGACTATTTAACCAATCAGGTTCTGGAAGCTATCGGCAGAAATCCCTTTATCGGTTACGGTTTTACAGGTGACCAGTATTTATTAGGAGTTTACTGCCATAACCTTGTATACGAAATGTGGTGTCATTTCGGTGTTATTTTGGGTTCACTTATACTTTTGGCTTTGGCAGGACTTACAATTGTAGCCCTTATAAAGAGCCGAAGCAACAAAAAAATATTCTTCTTTGTTGTTATGCTCATCAGTATGGTTTACGTAAAACTAATGCTATCTAACTCATATTCCTTGGAGCCATATTTCTATTTTATGATAGGTGTTTTCGTGGCTGTAAATCGTAAATTTATTAAACGACGACCCCAAAAAAATGATGGTGGTGAATATAATGAGAGTCTGTGACGTTGTTTCTAACTCGGTCTGGTATGACCCTAGAGTCAGAAAACAGATTGTCGAATATATGAATAATAACGTGGACGTTGTTTGTGTGGGACTTAAGGACCACCGATATGATGAGGAAAAGATGAAGAATGTTCCTTGTCCTGTTACACTTGCTGATATCGACGAAAAATACAAAAAGCCCCTTTCAAAGGTTGAAGTTTTATTTAAGGAATTTAACCGAGTAAAAAAACTTAGAGAGGCCATACTTTCACAAAAGCCGGATATTATTCATGCCAATGACCTGGACACTCTTACGGCGGCTTGTCAGGCGGCGAAGAAATTAGATTGCAAGGTGGTTTACGATTCCCACGAAATTTGTGTAGAAAATCATCAGATGAGGGGAATTTATAAAAAGCTCAATGCTCTTTGCGAAAAGACTTTTATTAAAAGAATAAATAAAATGGTCTGCGTAAGCCACGCTGCGGCAGATTATTTTGAAAACAAATACGCTATTGAAAAGCCGATGGTTATTACTAACTGTTCCCTTAAGGCTGAAAAGACAGCATCAAATGATAAACACGACGGGTTTGAAATTTTGAATCATGGTGTTTACTACGGTGGAAGAGGATACGATATTATCGTTGAATCGGCGGCACTTCTCAAAGATTACCCCGAAATAAAAATTGCTCTCAGGGGCTTTGGTGCAATGGAAGATGAATTGCGTAAAAGAGCTGAAGAAATCGGAAATGAAAATGTAATTTTTTATCCTCCCGTGCTTGTAAACGAGCTTATTCCATACGCTTCAAAATCAAAGGTGGGCGTAGCGATTACTGAAAATACCTGCCTTAACTTCGAACTTTCCGTATCAAATAAAATCTTCGAATATGCATCCGCGGGACTTCCCGTTATTATGTCGGATATTCCCGAGCACAGGTATCTTAACGAAAAATATAATTTCGGCATTATTCTTAAAGAAAACACCCCCGAGTGTTTCAAAGAAGCCGCAATTAAACTTTATACAGATAAAGAATTTTATGATGTCTGTGCTAAAAATGCGGACAGGCTTAGTGAAGAAGTAAATTGGGAAACTGAATTTTCCCGTCTTATAGAAATTGAAAGGTCTTGGGTCAATGGCTAAAAATGAAGTTAAATGGGGTGCGTTGTTATCCTATTTGCTTGTAATTTTAAATTCCCTTTACGGATTTTTGATTATTCCGTATATTCTCTCGTCCCTTGGTGATGCAGAGTATGGAGTTTATAAAACAATATCCTCTCTTTCGTCGGCACTTATGATACTTGATTTAGGTTTGGGCGGTACGGCAATGCGTTACATAGCTAAATTCAAAAGTGACGGCAAAAAAGATAAAATAGAATCCTTCATTTCTATGGCTTTAGGTGAAGGCTCAATAATCTGCGTAGGACTCGCTTTAATAAGTGTAGTCATCTATTTCCTTATTCCTACAATCTATGCAGAAGGTTTGAGCGTTGCAGAGATAGGTCTTGCAAAAAAACTTTTTGTAATTCTCGCGTTAAATATGGTTTTTCATATTGTTGAAAATGTATTTAACGGGGTTATATCGGGTTTTAATAAATTTACTGTTTCGAATGGTTTAAAACTGGGACGTATATTGTTGAGGGTCGGCTTACTGTTTGTGGTTTTTGCCTTTGTAAAAAGTGCAGTAGCCCTTGTTTTAATAGACCTGGGTCTTACAATAGCCCAGATTTTAGTTGAGTTTATTTATATAAAAGCAAAACTTAAAACGAAAGTAAGGATATCATTTAAAAACTGGGATAAAGCCATTTTTAATGAATCTTTCAAATATACAATGTTACTGTTTATTACAACCATTGCGGCACAGATAAACAATAACCTTGATAATGTTGTTATCGGTGCAATACGTGGTTCGGAATTGGTTGCAATATATTCAATGG
This sequence comes from Oscillospiraceae bacterium, assembly GCA_015066345.1. Classification (GTDB taxonomy): domain Bacteria; phylum Bacillota; class Clostridia; order Oscillospirales; family Acutalibacteraceae; genus DTU089. Next base: position 55,872 of record SVOQ01000008.1, on the reverse strand, counting down.
GCTTACTGATTTTCGGTATGTTTGAACAGCTTTCCACATCACTTTCGGGGGTTATGTTGCCAACTGTTACTAATGTTTTAAAAAATGACAACGACGGTACCGAAATTCAGAAAACTATTATTAATATAGGTAGAATTCAGTTCATACTTTTAGGTGCAGCACTCGTGGGCTTTGCGATTTTAGGCAAAAGTGCAATTACCTTGTGGTTGGGCGAAGGTTATGAGGATGTTTACTTTATCACCCTTATACTTATGGCACCCGCACTTCTTGAGCTTTGCGTGAATGTGTGCCTGTCGGTTTTAAGAGCAAAAAATATGTTAGGCTTCAGAACGGCAGTTTTATTCGGCACAACCGCACTCAACGCGGTAATTACCATTGTGGGCGTTAAGCTTATCGGCTATTATGCCGCTGCTGTGGGTACTGCCCTGAGCTTCTTAATCGGCAGTGTAATTATAATGAATATATACTATTATAAGAAACTTTCTTTCAATATGTTCAGAATTTACAGAAGGATTTTCAGCGGAACATGGCTTTGTCTGTTGATTTCAGGCGGTGCAATTTTTGTATCTTCGCATTTTTTAACAGATGGATGGTTAGCATTTATACTGAATGTACTTATATTCTGCGTTGTATACGCAATAACACTTGTTTTATTCGGTTTTAAGAAAGAAGAAAAGAAAAAAATTCCGATTTTAAATAAATTAGTAAAATAACAGAGGAGAAAATTATGGTAAACGTTATCGGTCTTGGTTATATAGGTCTTCCTACGGCACTTATGTTTGCGTCCCATGGTGTTGAGGTAGTGGGTACTGACTACAACAAAGAGCTTGTTGCAACCCTTAATGCGGGTAAAACCACCTTTGAGGAAAAAGGTCTTGATGAATTATTCTCGGAGGCATTAAACTCGGGAATAAAATTCACAACGGAGTATCAGGTTACGGATACATATATCGTTTCTGTTCCCACACCCTATGATAAGGATACTAAAAAAATTGACGCCTGTTATGTAAATGCGGCAGTTAAAGAGATTATGCGCGTATGCCCCAAAGGAGCAACGGTTGTTATTGAGTCAACTGTTTCACCGGGTACTATTGACCGTTTTGTAAGACCCATTATTGAGGAAAACGGATTTAAAATAGGGGAGGATATTAATCTTGTTCACGCTCCCGAAAGAATAATTCCCGGTAATATGGTTTATGAGCTTCTTCATAATTCCCGTACAATTGGTGCCGACAGCAAGGAAATCGGCGAAAAGATTAAAAAATTATACTCCTCATTCTGCCTCGGTGATATCGTTGTTACGGATATAAAAACTGCCGAGATGACCAAGGTTATTGAGAATACATACAGAGCGGTTAATATTGCTTTTGCAAATGAACTTGCAAAAATCTGCCGTTATGACGATATGGATGTTTACGAAATTATCCGCATTTGTAATATGCACCCCAGAGTTAATATTCTTACTCCCGGTCCCGGTGTCGGAGGACATTGTATTTCTGTTGACCCGTGGTTTTTGGTAGGCGATTACCCCGAGCTTACAAAAGTAATTGGGGAGTCAATGAAGATAAACGCATCAATGCCCGAGTTTGTTCTTGAAAGAATCAAAAGTATTATGCAAGAGAATAATATTTCTGATTTTTCGAAGGTTGGTCTTTACGGACTTACTTATAAAGAGAATGTGGATGATTACAGAGAATCACCCACACTCCAACTTTTAGAATGTTGCGAAAGCAAAAATATAAGCGGTTTTAAATCTTACGACCCATATATTACGAAAGATATTGTTACAAATCAGTATCACGATTTTGACGAGTTCCTTAATGATACACTTCTTGTGGTCATTCTCGTAAGTCACGATGAAATCAAAAATAATATGGACAAGCTCAAAGATAAAATCGTGTTAGACACAAGAAAAGTCAGCGACAAAGACGGAATTTACAGACTTTAATATTTTGGAGATTACGTATGAAAACAGTAATGCTTGTTTTCGGTACAAGGCCCGAGGCAATTAAAATGTGCCCATTGGTAAATGAGCTGAAAACACGAAAAAACATTAAAACAGTTGTTTGTGTAACGGGGCAACATCGACAAATGCTGGATATGGTACTTGATACTTTCGGTGTCATACCCGATTATGACCTTTCAATTATGAAAGAAAAGCAAACGCTTTTTGATATTACGTCAAATATATTATTGAGTATAAAGAGCGTTCTTGAGGAAGTAAAACCCGACGTGGTTTTAGTCCATGGCGACACCTCGACTACATTCGTTACAGCCCTTGCGTGCTTCTATATGCAAATACCCGTTGGTCACGTGGAAGCAGGACTCAGGACATACAATATATATTCCCCTTATCCCGAGGAGTTTAACCGACAAGCGGTAAGCATTATTTCAAAGTATAATTTTGCACCAACTAAACTTTCGGCGGATAACCTTATAAAAGAGGGGAAAGACGAGAATTCAATATACATTACGGGTAACACTGCAATAGATGCTCTTAAAACAACGGTACAAGATGATTATGAACACCCGGAGTTAAAATGGGCTGAGGATTCAAGGCTTATTGTCATTACCGCCCATAGACGGGAAAATCTCGGCGAGCCAATGCATCAGATGTTCAGAGCAATTCGCAGAATACTTGACGAAAACCCCGACGTTAAAGCAATTTACCCCATTCATATGAACCCTGCCGTAAGACAAGCGGCTCAGGAGGAATTAGGGGATTGCGACAGAATTCATATTATAGAGCCTCTTGATGTGCTTGATTTTCATAACTTCCTTGCAAGGTGCTATATGATACTTACGGACTCGGGTGGCGTTCAGGAGGAAGCTCCGTCATTAGGCAAACCCGTACTTGTAATGAGGGATACAACCGAGCGTCCCGAGGGTGTTGCAGCAGGTACATTAAAACTTGTTGGAACCGACGAAGAAACCATATACAAAAATTTTAAGGAACTTCTTGATAATAAAGAAATGTACGACAAAATGAGTAAGGCGAGTAACCCCTATGGTGACGGCTTTGCTTGTAAACGAATAGCAGATATTTTGGAGGAATAAATTATGTCAGTTTTTGCAGGTAAAACTCTTATGATTACAGGTGGTACAGGCTCATTCGGTAATGCTGTACTTAATCGTTTTCTTGAAACGGATATCGGTGAAATCCGCGTTGTTTCACGTGATGAAAAGAAGCAGGACGATATGCGTCACGAATTTCAGGCAAAAATGCCCGAGGTAGCAGAAAAAATCAAATTCTTCATCGGCGACGTGCGTGACCTTGCAAGTGTAAAGAATGCTATGCACGGTGTTGACTATATTTTCCATGCAGCCGCTCTTAAGCAGGTTCCTTCCTGCGAATTCTTCCCGCTTGAAGCAGTTAAAACAAACGTAATCGGTACTGATAACGTTCTTACTGCCGCAATTGAAGCCGGAGTAAAATCCGTAATCTGCCTTTCAACAGATAAAGCGGCTTATCCCGTTAACGCAATGGGCACATCAAAAGCAATGATGGAAAAAGTAATCGTTGCAAAGAGCCGTACGGTTGACCCCGAAAAAACAAAAATCTGTTGTACACGTTACGGTAACGTTATGTGTAGCCGTGGTAGTGTTATTCCTCTTTGGATTGAGCAGATTAAGTCGGGAAAACCCCTTACAATTACCGAACCTTCAATGACACGTTTCATTATGTCCCTTGATGAAGCAGTTGACCTTGTTCTCTTCGCTTTTGAAAACGGTGTATCAGGAGATATCCTTGTACAGAAAGCACCAGCTTGTACAATTGAAGTTCTTGCTAAAGCGGTTAACGAACTCTTTAAAGCCGAGCAGGATATTAAGGTTATCGGTATTCGTCACGGTGAAAAAATGTATGAGACACTTCTTACAAACGAGGAATGTGCAAATGCAATTGATATGGGTGACTTCTACCGTGTACCCTGTGACAACCGCGGTCTTAACTACGATAAATACTTTAAAGACGGGGATGTAGAGAGAAATCCCCTTACCGAATTCAACTCAAACAACACCGAACTTCTCAATGTGGAACAGGTTAAAGAAAAACTTCTTTCACTTCAGTACATCAGAGATGAACTTGCCGCTTGGGAGAATAAATAATATGAAAATACTTGTTACGGGCGCTAAGGGTTTTGTTGGTAAAAACTTTTGTGCCGCACTGAGAAATGTAGCAGAGGGTAAGGACAAGTCAAGAGGAATTGATAGTGATATCACTATTTATGAATTCGATATTGATACCGAAAAAAGCCTTCTTGAGGAATATTGCAAGGATGCAGATTTTGTTTTTAACCTTGCAGGTGTAAACAGACCCGAAAATACCGAGGATTTTATGAACGGCAACTTCGGTTTTGCAAGTGAGTTGTTAGAAAATCTTAAAAAGTACAATAATAAATGCCCCGTTATGCTTTCAAGTTCATTACAGGCAACACTTGTGGGCAGATATGCCGAGGGTGAATACGGTAAGAGCAAAAAAGCAGGGGAGGATTTATTCTTTAAATACTCCGAGGAAACCGGTGCAAAAGTTTACGTTTACCGTTTTCCCAACCTTTTCGGTAAGTGGTGCAGACCCAATTACAATAGTGCAGTTGCTACATTTTGCAATAATATTGCCAATGATTTACCCATTCAGGTTAATGACAGAGCAATTGAACTTCAACTTCTTTATATCGACGACCTTGTTGACGAAATGTTTAATATTTTAAATGGCGAGGCTCACCGTTGTGAGTATGATGGTCTTGATACCGTTGATACTGACGACGGAAAATTCTGTTATTGCCCCATTGTACATAAAGTTACTTTGGGTGAAATAGTTGATTTGCTTGATTCCTTTAAAAATCAACCTCAGAATTTAGTAATGCCCGAAATTCCCTATAATTCATTTGCAAAGAAACTTTACTCAACCTATCTTTCCTATCTTCCCAAAGAAAAAGTTTCTTTCCCCTTAAAAATGAATGTTGACCCCAGAGGCAGTTTTACCGAACTTCTTAAAACTGAAAAATGCGGTCAGGTAAGCGTTAATATTTCAAAGCCCGGTATTACAAAGGGTCAGCATTGGCATAACACTAAGTGGGAGTTTTTCATTGTTGTTTCGGGTAAAGGTCTTATTCAACAACGAAAAATCGGTACTGACGAAGTGCTTAATTTCCCGGTAAGCGGTGAAAAAATCGAGGCAGTGCATATGCTCCCCGGTTACACCCATAACATTATAAATCTTTCCGACAGTGAAGATTTAGTTACCGTAATGTGGGCGAATGAACAGTTTGACCCCAACAAACCCGATACTTTCTTTGAGGTGGTAGAATAATGGATATTAAACTTGATTATTCCGACGTTTCTTTTAAGAATAACGGCAAATTAAAACTTCTCATTATTGTGGGTACACGTCCCGAGATTATAAGACTTGCGGCGGTTATAAATAAATGCCGTAAATATTTTGACTGCGTACTTGCTCACACAGGTCAGAATTACGACTATAATCTTAACGGTGTTTTCTTCAAGGATTTAAAACTTGATGCACCCGAGGTTTATATGGATGCAGTTGGTGACGACTTAGGTGCAACAGTTGGTAATATTATTAATTGCTCATATAAACTTATGGCACAGATTAAACCCGATGCACTCCTTATTCTTGGTGACACTAACTCCTGTCTTAGCGCTATTCCTGCAAAAAGACTTCATATTCCGATTTTCCATATGGAAGCGGGTAACAGATGTAAGGACGAGTGCCTTCCTGAAGAAACAAACAGAAGAATTGTTGATATTATCTCCGACGTAAACCTTGCTTACAGTGAACACGCAAGAAGATATCTTCACGAGTGCGGTTTACCCAAAGAACGTACTTACGTTACAGGCTCACCTATGGCGGAGGTTCTTCACGCAAATCTTCCCGATATTGAGAAATCAGATATTCTTAATAAATTAGGTCTTGAAAAGAAAAAATATATTCTTCTTTCTGCTCACAGAGAGGAAAATATTGATACTGAAAAGAATTTCTTGTCACTTTTCAACGCAATTAACCGTATTGCGGAGAAATATGATATGCCAATTCTTTATTCCTGCCATCCCAGAAGTAAAAAGAGACTCGAAGAAAGCGGATTCCAACTTGATAAACGAGTTATCCGTCACGAGCCTTTGGGATTCCACGATTACAATAATTTACAGATGAACGCTTTTGCGGTAGTTTCCGATAGCGGTACACTCCCCGAGGAATCAAGTTTCTTCACCTCCGTGGGTAAACCCTTCCCCGCCGTATGTATCAGAACAAGCACCGAGCGTCCCGAAGCACTTGACAAGGCTTGTTTCATTCTTGCGGGTATTGATGAAAACTCACTTACACAGGCGGTTGAAACTGCAGTTGATATGAATGAAAACGGCGATTACGGTATCCCCGTACCTTATTATGTTGAAGAAAATGTTTCAACAAAGGTAGTTAAAATCATTCAGAGTTATACGGGCGTTGTAAATAAAATGGTTTGGAGAAAGTTCTGATACCAAAGTTTTCCACGTGGATGTGATTTTATGAAATATGCTCTTATTGGTTGTGGCAGAGTATCGGGCAGCCATATAAAAGCGGCAATACATAATAACCTTGAAATTGCGGGATTATGCGATATAGTACCCGAAAAAGCACAGCTTTTAAAAGAAAAATACAATCTTGAAGCGGAGATTTTTTCGGATTATAAAGATATGCTCGAAAAAATCAAACCCGAAATAACGGCAATAGCCACCATAAGCGGTACTCACGGTGAAATTGCTTTGTACTGTGCGGAAAACGGCTACAACTTTATGGTTGAAAAGCCCATGGCTATGAGCATTGCCGAGACGGACCGTGTAATTGCCGCCGCCGAAAAAAGCGGTGTTACCGCGGGGGTTTGCCACCAGAACAGGTTTAATATTGCCGTTCAGGAACTCCGTCACGCAATTGATGATAATAGATTCGGTAAACTTTCTCACGGTAGCGTACATATTCGTTGGAGCCGTGATGCGGAATATTATAATCAGGATGACTGGCGCGGTAAATGGGCTTCCGATGGCGGTGCATTAATGAACCAATGTATTCACGGTATCGATCTTCTCAGGTGGATGATGGGTGATGAAGTTGAGTCCGTTTTCGGCTCTGTAAGAAATCATCAACACCCCTATATTGAAGCCGAAGATATAGGCGTTGCGGTTGTTACCTTTAAAAATGGTGCGGTTGCTACTATTGAAGGCACTGTGAATACAGTTGAAAGCCTTGAGGAAACACTTTGTGTATTCGGCGAAAACGGTATGGTGCGTCTTGGTGGTATGAATGCTTCGACTGTTGACGTATGGAAATTTAAAGATGAAGTTTCCGACGACGAGTACAAAAGGGAGATTGAAGAAAAAGCCCCCAATGTATACGGCAACGGTCACAAGAGCCTATATTATAATGTAATAGAGGCTATTGGGAATAAAACACAACCCTATGTGGACTTATATGCGGGTAAACGTGCCCTTGAAATAGTACTTGCCATATATAAAAGTCAGTTAACAGGGGAAAAGGTATATTTACCCCTTGAAAATTTCGCATCTTCGGATATGGAAAAAGCAGTTATAAAGAAGTGATATTATGACAGTAAACGAACTGATAAAATCAAATATCGTTTTACTTGACGGTGGTTTCGGTACGGAACTTATTAAAAAAGGGTTGCAACCTGATGAGGATTCGGTTTCGGCAATTTTCAACCACCCCCAATGGGTAAAAGAGATACATTGGTCATATATAAATGCCGGTAGCAATATTATAATGGCGGATACCTTTGGTGCGAACGCATTTAAACTGAAAGGAGCACCGTATACCGTTGAGGAATGTGTTAATCAGGCGGTAAAACTTGCAAAAGAAGCGACAGAGGGTACTGAAACCCTTGTTGCCCTTGATGTAAGTACAACGGGCGAATTACTTTACCCCGCGGGAAATCTTACTTTTGAGGACGCTTACGAAACCTTTAAGGAAGTAGCTCTTTGCGGTAAAAAAGCGGGTGTTGATTTAGTCTGCCTCGAAACCTTTACGGATTTAAAAGAGGCACGTATTGCTTTACTTGCAGTTAAAGAAAATACGGATTTACCCGTTTTTGTAACACTGTCATTTGATGAAAACGGACTTACAATGAACGGAAGTACACCTTCCTCCGTTGCTGTTACTTTGAAATCATTGGGTGCGGATGCGGTAGGTCTTAATTGCTCCTTAGGTCCCGATAAATTAAAGGGTGTGGTTGATGAATTTCTTAAATTTTCACCGCTTCCCGTTATAGTTAAGCCCAATGCAGGACTTCCTGACCCACAGACGGGCGGGTACACTATGAACGCTACGGATTTTGCAGGATATATGGCAGAGTTTTACGAAAAAGGCGTTCTTATTATGGGCGGATGTTGCGGAACAACCCCCGAATACATAAAAACACTTAAAGAAAAAATAAAAGACATCAAAAAAGGTGTCCGTGGCAATATAATTACCGACGTAGTAAGCGGTGTAAACGAAACCGTTGTACTTAACGAACCCCGCGTAATAGGGGAGAGGATAAACCCCACGGGTAAAAAGAGGTTTAAACAAGCCCTTGAGGAAAACGACCTTGATTATATTCTTAATGAGGGACTTTCTCAGGTTGATGCAGGGGCTAAGATACTTGATGTGAACGTGGGTCACAGCGGTATTGACGAAAAGGAAATGATGAAAAACGTCATCTGCTCCTTACAGGGGTCAATAGGACTTCCCTTGCAACTTGACTCAACTTCACCCCTTGTTTTAGAAAAAGCCCTCAGGGTTTATACGGGTAAAGCCATTATAAATTCCGTAAACGGCGAGGAAAAATCTTTAAATGAGATTTTACCCTTGGCTAAAAAATACGGTGCGGCAGTTGTGGGACTTACCCTTGACGAAAAGGGAATACCCGAAACCGCCGAGGAAAGAGTAAATATTGCCGAAAAGATTATAAACAGGGCTTTGGCAATGGGAATACCCAAAGAGGATATTATTATAGACTGTCTTACAATGACCGTCAGTGCTAATCAGGATGCTCCGAAAATCACTCTTGAAGCAATGAAAAAAGTTAAAGAGAAATTCGGTGTAAAAACAACTCTTGGTGTTTCAAATATTTCATTCGGTTTACCCCAAAGGGAGATTGTAAATACTGCATTTGTAACACTTGCTCTTGAAAACGGACTTGATTTACCCATAATGAACCCCAATAGTGCAACAATGATAAGTGCAGTTAGGGCTTTCAGGGTGTTAAAAGGTTTTGACGTAGGTGCTGCGGATTATATTTCATCTTTTTCAGTAGAAACGAAAAAAGAAGAAAATAAAAAGGAAATCACCTTGGGTGAAGCAATTGAAAAGGGTCTTAAAACTCAGTCAACCGAATTGACAATCAGGGCATTAAATGAAAAAACTGCCGACGAAGTCATAAATACAATTCTTATTCCCGCCCTTGATAAAGTCGGTGAGGAGTTTGAAAAAGGAAAATTGTTTTTACCCCAACTTATACGCTCCGCCGATGCGGCAGGTGTCGCTTTTGATGTAATCAAACAAAAAATGAAGCAAGATGGCGGTAATAAAGAGAGCAAGGGTAAAATTATTCTCGCAACCGTTAAGGGCGACGTTCACGATATAGGTAAAAATATCGTCAAAACCGTCCTTGAAAATTACGGTTACGAGGTGCTCGATTTGGGTAAGGATGTACCACCCGAAGAAATAGTAAAAACACAAAAGGAAAACAACATAAAACTTGTGGGGCTTTCGGCACTTATGACAACCACTCTGCCATCTATGGAGGAAACCATAAGGCAATTAAGACTTGCAAACGCAGATTGCAAAATTATGGTCGGCGGCGCGGTGCTTACGCCCGAATATGCCGAAAAAATCGGCGCTGATTTCTACGCCAAAGACGCAAAAATGAGTGCAGATATAGCAAAGACAATATTTGAATGAGGAGATGTGAATATGTTTTGCAGATATTGCGGTAATGATATTGCAGGGGACTCCGTTTTTTGTGAGGTTTGCGGAAAAAGACTCAAAGATGAACAGGTGAATCAAGCACCCGTAATGCAAGAGCCAACACAATATGACACAAGTAGTCCGTTATACTACTATAATGCTCAGGCAGATACAAAACCTTTAGAACAGGGGATGAACCGCGAATACCACGCATCAAAATACGAAAAGATGTCCGGTTTCTCAGGTTCTTTGCCTCCTATAGATTCAACCCCTGCTCCGAAAATTGAATACAAACGAGCCCCCGACGAACCAATTAAACCCAAAAAGAAAAAAAGAGGAATCGTGCCGTATATACTTTTGCCGGTGGCGGGTGTGATAGCGGGCGTTATGGCTCTTTTAGTAGGAGGTTTATCTGAAACTGTAATTTACGGTACATTGAATTTAAATATCTACATATCCTTTATAGTAGAATTTGGTTTAAGAACTATTACATATTTTTTGGTTATGTCGTTGTTCTCTTTGTGTTGTAAGGGAATAAATAAAAAAGTTAGGTTTATTTTAAGTGGATATGCAGGATTGATGGGGCATTTTCTTGTTAGAATATTGCTCGTTTTTATAGGATATATTATTCTTTATGCAGTGGGTTATCATGACTATGATAGTTTCGAAATTTTTTATACTGCAAATGTTATAAGTCAATATATCGGTATTTTGCCCTGTGCGGCAATTTCTCTTCTGTGGTTTGTTGCATCTGAAAAATATCAGATTAATCGTCTGATAAAGAGCAAAACCAGCAAATTGGTTGTTCCTGCTGTTTTAATGGCGATATATATGTTTGCAGCATTTTTAATAAATGGTGCATTAAATGTTATAATTGCGCGAGGCTTAACGGATTTATTCGGTGAGTGGGGAGATAATTTTGCGTGGCGTGTAGCTTGGTTAATAGTTTATGCGATATCTTACGGATTGTTATTTGTTTGTGCACTTGCAAGTAAAGGAAGTTATAAAAAACTTACATTTGTTGGCAGTGCACTATTTTCCATCGCCTTATTTGAACCTTTCGTTATGATAATGGAAGGTATATTATATGGTTGGTTGTATAATGATATCTTTACAGGTTTACTAAACAACAAAATTCTCGATAATTTGCTTTGTATTTCGTTATATGTTCCTCAATATCTCTTAGCAATCCCCGTAGCAATAGTTATCTACATACTTCTCAACAGATACGAAGTTGAAAAAATAAATAAAAAAGCATAAGGTATCATCCCTGTTTGCTTTAGCAAATAGGGAGGGGGACCGCCTTTAAACAAAGTTATTGTAAAAATAAGTTTAAAGCGTGTGCCTTTTTTGGAGTTTTCATTTTGGTTATTCGGAGCGGTGGTGGGTAGTTCCCTTTCTGTTTTTTATCAGTCAGACAGAAGAACCAAACATGACCTATTCACCCCAAATACAATTAAGAAGTTTTTAAGAGGATGTGAGTGTTATGTCAAAAGACCAAAACAACAAATTACCGATGATAATGTTACCTATATCTATGGTAGTAGCAGGACTTGTAAGCGGATTACCATCCACACTAATTGCGATTTTAAATCCGTTTTTGATGAGTAATTTAGGTATTTCGTATCAGGTCACCAATGTGTTAAATATTATCAGTTCATTTGTCGGCAGTATTTCTTACGTGGTTGTTATAGTTTTATTCAGCCTTGTATGTAAGGGATTACAAAAGAAGCTTTGCTTTATAATGAGTGTCTACGTAGGTACAATAGCCCAAGTAGTGCTTAACATTGTTGTAACATTCACCTATGGGTTGCTTGCAATTTTACCTATTGAGGATTATGCGATACAGAGCCTTGTTCTGAGTGGCGGTAACGGCATAGGCGGAATTATATATTTTGTCCTTGAGGTTATTGTTGCGATTTTCTTCTTTAAATATATTTCCTCATTTACAGAAAAGGAATTTGAGGCAGATACACAGGCATATAAAGTAAACCTTCTTATTCCTGCAATTATTATAGCGGGTTACGGAATTTTAACCTTTGTTTTAAGTCTTGCTACATCATTTATTGTAACGCTACTCAGCGGATTGGATACTTATATTTATCTTGCAATTTCTCAGGCAATATACGCGGTAATACACGTTCTGAAATGGGGCATTTTAATCGGTGTAGCCTTTATTATTAAAGATAAATATCAAAGATTTACCCTTATCGGAAGCGTTATTTTAGGTAGCAGTATATGGGGTTTTGTAAGCGTGATATCTAACGTTGCAATACTGTTCTTACCTGCTTTGAGTACCGCAGCGGGAGTTTTAACAAGCGTTGTGACAACGGCACTCGGAATAGGAGCAGGAATACTTATTTATTACTTTGCAAACAAAAAGCAATATGTAAAATAAAGGCATAAAACTAAGGAGTTATCCTCGCGGATAACTCCTTGATTTTATATTAATCATTCACAGCAGGGGTCTGCTTTTTTCTTATTTGCGGGTGCGGGTTTGCCCTGTTTTGTGGAATCTCCGATGCCTGCTGCCTCTGAGAAGAGAACATCTTTCTTTACGGCTTCAACCGCATCAGTGGGAACAATAATTTTTGCTGCCTGACCGTTAGCCATATTAACCAGTGCTTCATATCTCTTAAGTTCAATAACTGCCGCAGTGGGATTAGCCTCAATAATTGCACGGATACCGTCTGCTTCTGCCTCTTTTGCAAGAAGCAATGCTTTAGCTTCACCTTCTGCACGGGCAATTCTTGCGTCTCTTTCACCTTCTGCCGCAAGGACCATAGCCTGTTTATCGCCTTCCGCACGGGTAATAGCGGCTGCTTTGTGTCCTTCCGCCTGTAAAAGTGTTTCACGGCGGTCACGCTCTGCCTTCATCTGCTTTTCCATTGCCTGCTGAATTTCAGTAGGCGGAATAATATTTTTAAGCTCAACACGAGTAACTTTCATACCCCATTGGTCAGTTGCATCATCAAGTATGGCGGTCATTTTGCCGTTGATGGTGTCACGTGATGTAAGGGTACTGTCCAGCTCGAGTTCACCAACAATGTTACGAAGGGTTGTGGCAGTAAGATTTTCGAGAGCGTTTATGGGGTTAACAACACCGTAAGAATAAAGTTTTGCATCAAAAATCTTAAAGAAAACAACTGTGTCAATCTGCATTGTAACGTTATCTTTAGTAATAACGGGTTGAGGGGGAGAGTCGATAACCTGTTCTTTAAGAGTAATCTTTTTAGCAATTCTTTCAAAGAAGGGTATTTTAATGTGAAGACCTGCACCCCAGGTCTTTTTATATTTACCTAAAAACTCAATAACATACTCGTGAGCCTGAGGCACAATTCGTATATTAGCAGCAGCTAAAGCAACTAAAAGTCCAACGGGAATAAGGAAAAGAATAAATAAAAATTCCATAATAAAACCTCCATTGTTTATTATATAAAAATTCTACAACATTAAACATTTGTTGTCAATAAAAATTCACTGAGTTACAATTCGGCGTAAGTTGTTTTTTTACAATACTTCTTATATAATCGGCGTAGCCCCGTTTCTTTTATGTTTTCTCTTTTATCTCTTAACTAAAAATGCCCTTGCTTTCGAGCAAGAGCATTTTTGTCATTTATCTTCTGTTTTTATTAAAAGGACGGCGGGGTCTTCTTTCTCTTTCGGGTTCGTCATCGTTTTCGGGAACAAGTCCTTCAACTTCGATAAGAGCGTCACGTCTTGAAAGATTGATTCTGCCCTGGTCGTCGATTTCTGTAACCTTAACCATAATCTGGTCGCCAACGCTTACGCAATCTTCAACCTTTTCAGTTCTCTTAACGTCGAGTTTTGAAATGTGTACAAGGCCTTCTTTACCGGGAGCGATTTCAACGAAAGCACCGAAAGCCATAAGTCTTGTAACAACACCGTTATAAATAGCACCGATTTCGGGGTCATTTGCAATTGTATTGATGATATCAAGAGCACGGTTAGCGTCGTTGATGTCAACTGCAGTAACGAAGATTGTACCGTCTTCTTCAACGTCAACCTTACAGTTACATTCAGCACAGATTTTCTGAATAACTTTACCCTGTTTACCGATAACGTCACCGATTTTTTCAACGTCAATCTTAGTTGTAAGGAGCTTGGGAGCGTATGCGGAAAGCTCAGCTCTGGGCTCGGAAATAACGGGAAGCATAATTTCATCAAGGATGTACATACGAGCTTTGTATGTTTTCTCGAAAGCTTCTTTGATGATTTCGGGAGTAAGACCGTGTACTTTAAGGTCCATCTGAATAGCAGTGATACCTTTCTTAGTACCTGCAACCTTGAAGTCCATATCGCCGAAGAAGTCCTCAAGACCCTGAATGTCAACCATTGTCATAAAACGGTCGCCTTCGGAAATAAGACCGCAGGAGATACCTGCAACGGGAGCTTTAATGGGAACACCTGCTGCCATAAGTGCGAGAGTTGAACCACAAACTGAACCCTGAGATGTTGAACCGTTTGAAGAAAGAACTTCTGAAACAACACGGATTGTGTAGGGGAATTCCTCCATTGAAGGAATAACGGGAAGAAGCGCTCTTTCAGCAAGTGCACCGTGACCGATTTCACGTCTGCCGGGACCTCTTGAGGGTTTTGTTTCACCAACTGAGTATGAGGGGAAGTTGTAGTGGTGGATATATCTCTTTTCAACGTCTTCGTCAATACCGTCGAGCATCTGAGCGTCACGGGCAGTACCGAGAGTTGTTATTGAAAGAACCTGAGTCTGACCTCTGGTGAACATACCTGAACCGTGTACTCTTGAAAGAAGGTCGATTTCAGCGTTAAGGGGTCGGATTTCGTCAATACCACGTCCGTCAACACGTTTACCCTCGTCAAGAAGCCAACGACGAACGATGAATTTCTGAAGTTTGTAGAGACAATCGTCAATCTTAGCAGCTTCTTCGGGGAACTTCTCATCAAATTCTGCGTGAACGGCATCGTAGATGGGAGCAAGTCTTTCGTCGCGAATTCTCTTGTCATCTGTATCAAGAGCAACCTTTACATCTTCGATAGCGAAAGCCTTGATAGCTTCGTAAAGTTCTTCAGAGGGGTCATTTGACTCGAAAGCGATTTTTTCTTTACCGATTTCGGCAACGATTGACTTGATGAATTCAACGATTTTCTTGTTCTCTTCGTGGGCGAACATAATACCGTCGAACATAACTTCGTTTGAAATTTCGTTTGCACCTGCTTCAATCATAGCAACAAGGCTATCAGTAGAAGCAACTGTAACTGTCATTTCGGTTTTTGCTCTCTGCTCGAGAGTGGGGTTGATTACGTATTCACCCTCAACAAGACCGAGAGAAACGCTTGATACGGGACCATCCCACGGAATATCGGAAATTGCAATTGCTGTGGAAACACCCCAGAGAGCAGCAATTTCGGGTGAGCAGTCGGGGTCAACTGACATAACGGTTGCAACAACAGAAACATCGTTTCTCATATCCTTGGGGAAGAGGGGACGGATGGGTCTGTCGATAACACGGGATGTAAGAACAGCCTTTTCGGAAGCCTTACCTTCACGTCTCTGGAAAGAGCCGGGGATTCTGCCTACTGCGTAAAGTTTCTCCTCAAAGTCAACGGAAAGGGGGAAGAAATCAACACCTTCACGGGGCTTGGGAGCCATAGTAGCTGTACAAAGAACTTCAGTATCGCCGTAACGAACGATACAAGCACCGTTTGCAAGCTGAGCCATTTTACCGGTTTCGATAACTAATTTTCTACCGGCAACTTCTGTTTCAAAAGTTCTGAAATCCTTAAAAAACATAATTTTTACCTCATTTATTTTATTTCCGTTTCTAATGGTTTAGCAACAAAGAAAAACCCAAAAGTCAGTTTGAACTTTTCTTTATCGCTAAAACCTAAAAACGGATTATTTAACTGAATTTACCGTAAAAAACCGTTTTAAAAAACGGCTAACGGGACAAACGGTTTTCCGTTTGTCCCGAAAAAGGTCATTATTTACGAAGACCAAGACGTGCAACGATAGCACGGTAACGCTCGATATCGGTTTTCTGAAGGTATGCAAGAAGGTTTCTTCTGTGACCAACCATTTTAAGAAGACCGCGACGAGAGTGATGGTCCTTCATATTGCTCTTAAGATGAGCGTTAAGGTCGTTGATTCTCTTTGTAAGAACAGCAATCTGTACTTCGGGAGAACCTGTGTCGCCCTCGTGAGTAGCGTACTCAGCAATAATAGCCTGTTTTTCTGCCTGTGTCATTTTTTTCACCTCATTTTATATTTACCGAATAACCCAGAAGGTAGGGCAGGTGAACGCGTTGAAAAACGCTTACTCCATACTCCGAGTCATAAGGCTTTGGTATTATAACATACAAAGTTTAATTTGTAAAGTATTATTTACCTGCTTTTTTAGAATATTTAACCTTATATATAAAGTTCATAAGGTGTGCGTCAAGTGCGCCGATGGGTTTTGCTTCAGCGTAAAGTTCCGCACCGATGGCGGTTTTACAACCCTTTTCCATAACCAATTCAACGGCTTCTGCATCGTATTCGCTACCTGCTACGCAAAGAGCACCGTTATCCTTAACGAATACTGCGTTGCGTTTGCCGAGAGCCTTAACAACTTTTTTGCTTGATTTCAATGTGGAATCGGGGTTAAATGTTGCACATTTAACAACGGGACCGCAAAGCTGAGCAAGGTCATCAAGGAAGGGTTTCATCTTTTTGCCCTTTCTTGACATAGCAACTACACTTGCATCTTTAGTATGACGGATGTAGTTAACGTCTTTTCTCTTTTTATAAATTCTCCAGTGTAAGTCAGCGCTGTCGGGGATTTCTCCGCCGCCAATCCAAGCGCCACTCTTAGTATCTATAATTGCACTTGCTTTATCCTTTTCACCGACGAAAATACATTCGCCTTTTCTTGAACTGTCGCAAGGAGCAAATTCTTTGGCGGGTTTGTATTTATCACCTGAAGTAATAACATCGGTTACGTAGTCAATAACACCTTCAAATGTGTCAATTGCCTTACCTGAAATATCACTGCAACGGTTGATGATGAAATCTTCACAAACTTTTTCAAGAGCAATAGCAACCTTGAAAGCGTTGTCGTAGTCAACACCCATACAAACTGCACCGTGGTGTTTCATAATAACTGCCTTGGAATCCGAACGCTCAAGAGCACCGATAACACCCTTGCGAAGTTTGGGTTGACCGGGAAGACCGTAAGCAGCGCAAGGAACGGATGTACCGAGAAGTTCTGCATCCTCGCCTGTGATGTTGTTTACATCAAGACCGAGGGTACTTACAACCGATGCATTTTTCTGGTGGGTGTGAATTACAAAATTAACATCGGGACGAAGTTCGTAGCAGGATGCGTGAATACCCTTTTCGGATGAGGGCTTAACATCACCGTCATAAGTGAGGTCGGCAATGTTAACAAGTACGATGTCGTCGGGAGTGAGTGTATCGTAAGCCTTACCACTGGGAGTAATAACAAACTGAGCCTCGTTGATACGGCAACTGATGTTACCCCATGTTCTTACAATAAGACCGGCTTTTAAAAGTTCGTGACCGGCACGGATAACTAAATTTTTAGCTTCTAAAATATCCATAGAATCAATCCTTTCAAAGAATTGTCTCAAAAAGCCACGGTGTGCCGTGGCTTTTTGAAATTGTAATTATTCAGCTTTAATTGCAACGTTTGCGAATACTCTGTCGAATCTGTTAAGAGCTTCGTCAATAAGTTCGGGTGTGTACTGAGCGTTGGTGTAAAGACGGCTACCTGCAAGAGTAACAAGACCTTCTGCCATGTAAGCCGCACCCATGTGCTGCATTTCTTTCTTTCTTTCGCTTGTAGCTGAAAGAACACCGGGAATCTGCCAGGGTTTAGCCCAGTTGATGGAGTAGTGCATTGTACCAACGGTATCAATGTGACATACGGAGCCCTGGTTGAAAGCAACGAAGGGAAGGTTGTATTTCTGAATAAGACCCTGAAGACCCTTTGTGAGTCTGTCGCCCATTTCGCCGGCTTTCTGACAAGCGTTCTGTTTGTCGATTTCTTCGAGGGTGTAGTAACCTGCTACGCAAGAGATAGGTGTAGCAGCCATAGTACCGCCCATAAATGCTTTCTTAACTTTTTCGCCGCTTGCGTCAAGACCTGCACCGAGGTATTTCATATATTCTCTCTTACCACCGATACCGCCTGCACCGGGATAACCACCGGCAATAACTTTACCGAAGATAGTAAGGTCAGGAGAAACGCCGTAGTAACCCTGAGCACCTGCCATACCGATACGGAAACCTGTAACAACCTCATCAAAGATAAGGAGTGCGCCATATTTACGGCAAAGTCTTTCAACGCCCTTGTTGAAGTCTTTATCAAGGGGTCTTGTGCCGCTTTCGGGACCGATGGGCTCGATGAATACAGCAGCAGTACCACCTGTAAGGATGTTACGTCTGAGAACTCTTTCGAGAGAGTCAAGGTCATTGGGGAAGAATTCCTGAGTATGTTTGAAAAGGTAAAGGGGAACACCGTGTGCCTGAGTGAATTTAGAGCCGGGAACACGGATACTGTAACCGAGCTGGTCAGACCAACCGTGGTAAGCACCACCCATTTTTACGATATTCTTTTTCTTTGTAGCAAGTCTTGCAACACGGATAGCTGCCATACAAGCTTCTGTACCTGAACCGAGCATACGGAACATTTCAACAGATTCCATACTGTCGCAGATTTTCTTAGCAAGTTTGTATTCGAATTCGTGGAAAAGACCTGTTGAGGGACCGCAAGTATTAAGAAGGTCGATAACCTGGTCTCTTACAACCTTGGGGTTAGAACCGAGAACTGTGGGGCCACCTGCCTGAAGGAAGTCGAAGTATTCGTTGCCGTCAATATCGTAAAGCTTCATACCGTCAGCCTTTGTGAAAACAAGGGGGAAGGGATAGTTGAAAGCAAGGTTGTGCTGAACACCGCCGGGGATAACCTGTTTAGCTTCCTCGATCATCTCTTTGCTCTTTGCACATTTTTTGTCGAAGTATTCTTCTTCGTACTGTTTAAGTACTTCGGGCTTGATAGTGTAAATGGGTTTTTTAATGAGTTCGTCAAGCTGTCTTGTAACGGCAGCAGCGTCATGATACTCACTAATTGCGAATCTTGTGTCCATAATAAGTAACCTCCTTGAGAGTGAATTTACGTTCACCTTAATTATACTATAATAATAATGATTGTCAAGAAAAAAACGAGCCTACAAAAAAAGAGTGTGAAAATTTAACAAAAAATTAATATGGGTTTTATGCAGGTTTTCGGGGTAAAAATCACTTTTGTTCAAAAAAATTTAAAAATGTCAAAACGACAGCGAAAATCACAAAAAGTATAGTATTTTGTTTGGTGGTATTTGTTGACATTGCACCATTCATCTGCTAAAATATTATAGACTATAAATGTTTAGCAAAAAGGAGGATGTTTGTTTTGCAAAACTTAATGGATTCCAGAACCCTCGCCTACATAAATATGTATGCAGTTTTAGGTACATTGGAAAATCTTTGTGAGCTTGTTCCGGAAGCTTCAGAGCTTCTTCAGGGCAAGAAACCTATTTCCATCGGCTTTGAGGTAAAGGGTGGTCCTTCTGCCACAATTTATTTCAAAAACGGCAAATGCCGTATGGAGCAGGGTTGCAGTAACTGTGATGTTAAGCTTCCCTTCTCAAGTTGTGAAAAATTCAACGGTCTTATTGACGGTACGGTAACTCCAATACCCTCAAAGGGTTTTACACACATTAAATTTCTTCTTAAAACCTTTACACCCCTTACAGATTTGCTTTCAAAATATATGAGAGCAACTGAAGAGGACCTTAAAGACCCCGTTTTCTTCGAAATCAGCACAAAGCTTATGCTTTATACAATAGGTGTTGCAATTTCTCAGATTGGTAACAACGACGAAATCGGTAAATTCAGCGCACAGTCCATTGCTGACGGAAGCATTTATCTCGGCATAAAGGACAATATCGGTGTTGAAATCGTTTGTAAGGACCACCGACTTGTTACTGTTAAAAAGGTTCCCGAAAAATATCGTTCCTCTATGATTTTTGAATCTATCGAAATCGCAAGAGACCTCTTTGACGGCAAGGTTAATGCTCTTGATTGTATTGGTGTAGGTAAAATCGAAATGCACGGTCTTGTAAGTATGCTTGACAACGTCAACCGTATACTTGACAGAGTTGCATTGTATCTTGCGTAGAGTGGGTAAAGCGTATCCGAACCAGCCTTAAACGGCGAGGTTTCGGTACTTTTGCCCGATTTGCCCTTGAAAGGCGCCAGCCTGTCTGCAGTCAAATACGACCAAAATTCCTCGAAACCTCATCCATTTAAGGTCGGAGAATTTTGTGATTAAGTATTTTTCGCTCAGATGAGGCAAAAACGCAGTAAATCCTGACGGATTTACGAGTATTTTAACGAAATATGAGTGGAAAAGACTATTCCAAAATCTGGTTCGGATACGCTTTATCCACTCTAAGGAGGAAGCAATATGAGTAAGTTCCCAACATTTGATACCACAAAAAGCCGTGAAATGTTTGAAAGAGCAACAAAGGTTATTCCTTCAGGTATTTACGGTCACTTAGGTCCTGCTGAAGGACAGTGGATTCCCGTTTCAAAGTGGCCTTCATTCTCAGAAAGAGCACAGGGCTCATATTTCTGGGACGTTGACGGCAACAAATATATTGACTATATGTGTGCTTATGGTCCCAACGTTCTCGGTTACAATGACCCCGACGTTGATGCCGCTGCTCTTAAGCAGTTAAAGCTCGGTAACTGTACAACCGCACCTGCAAAGGTTATGGTTGAATGTGCAGAAACACTTGTTGATACAGTTGCATCTGCCGACTGGGCATTTTTCTGCAAGAATGGTTCCGATACAACAACACTTGCAACAATGGCCGCAAGAGCACACACCCATAAGAAAAAAATTATTTTCCTTAAATACTATTATCACGGAGATTTCCCGTGGGCACAGAAAATCGACTATCCCGGTATTACTCCCGAAGACGTTGCAAATAATATTATCTGCCCCTGGTTTGACCTTGATGCTATCCAGAAGGCTTATGATGATAACAACGGCGATATTGCCGGTATTATTGCTCAGCCCTATGACCACGGTAACTTTAAGGATAACGAGGTTGCTTCAAAGGAATATTGGCAGTCAGTTCGTAAATGGTGCGATGACCACGGCGTGGTTCTTATTATCGACGACGTTCGTGCAGGTTTCCGTCTTGACCTTGCAGGTTCCGACCATTTCTATGGCTTCAAGGCTGACCTTATCTGTTTCTGTAAGGCTCTTGCTAACGGCTACAATATGTCGGCACTTTGCGGTGGCGAACATATGAAATCAACCGTTTCGGGTATTACATACACAGGCTCTTATTGGATGAGTGGCGTTCCCTTTGCAGCTTGTATTGCTTGTATCAACAAAATGAAGGCTCTTGACACACCTAAAATGTTCCGTGAACTCGGTACTTTAGTTACCGACGGCTTCAAAAAAGCAGGTGCTGAGCACGGCTTTAACCTTGTTGTTTCGGGCGAACCCGCACTTTTCTATTTGAGAATTGCTAACGATGATTCACTTCTTCTTCATCAGGAGTGGGTTGCTGAATGTGTTAACAGAGGCTTATTCATCACATCTCACCACAACCACTTTATTAACGCATCTCTCACTCGTGAGGATATTAACCTTTCAGTAGAAATCGCTGAGGATGCATTCAAAGCGGTTAAAAAGAATCACCCCGAATTGGGCTGATAACAGGAATTGAACCGAGTTTTCGGTAATTTATATTTAGGAGGAATATAAAATGGCTCTTTCAAAACAGGAGTGGCTTGCTCTTGAAAAGAAAGCAAATGAACTCCGTAATCTCTGCCTTGATACTACCTATTGGGCAGGTAGCGGCCATATCGGCGGCGGTATGAGTGTTATGGATATTATGACAGTGTGCTATCACAAATATATGCACATTAAAGTTGAGGAACCCAACTGGGAAGACCGCGACAGATTTATTCTCAGTAAAGGTCACGCAGGTATTGCTTATGCACCCGTGCTTTGCGACCTGGGCTTCAACGATAAAGAAATGCTCAAAACCTTCAACCTTTCAGGTTCAAAAATGGGTATGCACCTTGACTCAAACAAGGTTGTTGGCGTTGACGCTTCAACAGGTTCTCTTGGTCATGGTCTTTCAATCGGTGTAGGTACTGCTCTTGCAGCCCGTCTCCTTAAAAAAGATTTTAAGACATTCGTTGTTCTCGGCGACGGTGAGCTTGACGAAGGCTCTAACTGGGAAGCAGCAATGAGTGCGGCTCACTATAAGCTTACAAACCTCATCACTTTTGTTGACCGTAACCACAATATGATTGACGGTAACACAGAGGATGTTATGGCTCTTGAACCCCTTGCAGATAAGTGGGAGGCTTTCGGTTTCATCGTTAAGAAAATCGACGGTAACAATATTAAAGAGCTTTGCGAAGCTATTGACTTTGCTTATGAAAATGAAACAGATAAACCCGTTCTTATCCTTTGCGACACAGTAAAGGGTTGCGGTATCGACTTCATCGAAGGCGACTTCAGATGGCACTATGGTGCTTTTGACGATGCTAAGTATGAAAACGGTAAAAAAGCTCTTGAAAAATCTTATGCTGCAAGAATTGCACGTGTTGAAAAGGAGGCAGAATAATTATGGCAGGCGGATTAAGTTATACAGCTGAACAGTCAACCTCTCTCTCAACAGCCGAAATTTACGGTCAGGCTCTCGTTGAATTAGCAGAGGCACATCCCGAGGTCGTAGCTCTTACTGCTGACCTTGCAAAATCAACTAAAATCGGTGATTTCCAGAAGAAATTCCCTGACAGATTCTTTAACGTAGGTATTGCAGAACAGAATATGTTCGGTGTTGCTGCAGGTATGGCTAAGGCAGGTCTTGTTCCCTTCCTTTCAACATTCTCACAGTTTGCATCCTTCCGTTCTGCAGACCAGCTTCACACTGACCTTTGCTACCAGAACGTAAACGCAAAAGTTATTGCTACTCATTCAGGTACATCCTTCGGTCAGGCGGGTTCAACTCACCACGCTATCTGCGACCTTGCACTTACACGTTCTATTCCCAACCTTACAGTTATCTGCCCCGCTGACGGTTACGAAACCTACAACGCAGTTATGGCAGCTTACAATACACCCGGCCCCTTCTACATCAGAATCAACCGTGGCTTTGACCGTGTTCTTTACAAAGATGCTAACTACGGCTTTGAAGTTGGTAAGGCAGTAGAAGTTCACGAGGGTTCAGATATCACAGTTATTGCTTGTGGTTCCTGTGTATTCCAGGCTTATCAGGCTGCTGAATTCCTTGAGAAAGCCGACGGACTTAAAGTTCGCGTTCTTGATATGCATACAATTAAACCCCTTGATAAAGAAGCAGTTCTTAAAGCAGTTATGGATACTCGTCGTATCATCACTGTTGAAGACCACACCGTTATCGGCGGTCTCGGTTCTGCAGTTGCAGAGGTTGTTGTTGAATCCGGTAAGGGTTGTGCATTCAAGAAATTAGGTGTTCAGGACACATTCGCACCCATCGGTCTTCATGAAGATATTATGTCCTACCTTGGTATTGACTCCAACGGTATTATCGACGCAGTTCGTGAAGTTATGAAGGCTGACTTTGAAGAGGATAACGACTGGGACGACGAGTTTTAATGTTTTTTGCGGATAGGAAGGCATCTTAGGCTTTTACCTCCCCGAACTTGCGTACCTTTGTACGCTACGGGGTCGGCAAAAACCAAATCTGCCAACCTCTCCACAAAAAAAGGAAGTTGGAAAGGAAATACGGTTTCGGTATGCGAAGCCTCGCCCTCCTGCTTCAGGAGGAGGGGGGACCACCGCCAGGTGGTGGGAGGTCCCAAAATGTTGACCGCAGGTCCCGAAACTCCTCACTCCTCACTCCTAACTAAATCGAAAGGAATGATTTCTCATGGCAAATACACAAGAAGCTATGTATACTAATAAAATATTCCTTTGCGGTGCGTTGCCCCTCTTGAAAACTATCGTTGCAGATGTACCCTCACTTCAGAAGAAGTTTGAGAACATTCACTGTATTTATCAGGTTAGTTGTCTTGACCCCGATGCTCCCGAAGGAAAGTGGGCTACACACTTTGTTGTAAACGGTGACGAATGGCTCGTTCACGCTAACAAAGTTGCTTACAGAATTAAGAATCAGAAGTTCGTTGAACTTCAGTTCAAATCTGTTGAAACAATGAATGCCTTTTTTAAAGGCAAAATCGGCCCCGCAACCTTACCTAAATTTATTGGCTTATCAAATGTTAAAGAATTAGCCGCATTTATGATGGCTCTTCTTAAAATGTCAAGCCTTCTCACTGCTGAGAAACCCCCGGAAAAAGAAGAGGACAAACGCCTTACAGTTAAGTGCTATTTCTACCTTCTTTCTTCAGGTATCAGTACCCTTAACAAAATGGGTCATAAGGAAATTCACGACTGGACTTCCAAGAGTCCCGACCGTGTTTATGCCTGGAAGGTTGACGGCGAGGATTCTGTTTCTGCTTATATCAGAATCAAAGCCGGTAAGAGTAAAGCCGGTAGAGGCGAATACAAACGTGCTCTTCCTTTCTTTACCATGCGTTTTAATAACCTTGACAGTGCCCTCGGCATTCTTATGTCCATCGACGATATGATTGAGTCTGTTCAGCAGGGCAAACTCATCATGGACGGTGCACCCGAATTCGGTGCTCAGATTGGTGGGTATATGATGGAAATAGGCGCAATGGCAAAATAATGACATAATCTGCGGTGCAGAACAGGGGAGGTCAAAAGACCTCCCCTTAGCCTTTTTGCGAAACTTGGAATATCCATATACACCTTCGTTTCACAAAAAGTTTTCTGCACACACATCTTATGCCATTATTACCTTAACCGAACGTGTTTTGTTGGAGAAGTCTTTGGACTTCTCTATTTATATTGACAACAGAGCTTTTTTTATATACAATTTACTAACGATTTTATCTTTGTTGTCGGAGAAAAAGAATGAAAAAATTTCGGAAAAAACAACCTAAACAAAAAGCCCATGTGCTGAAAAATACGTTTTTTATGCTTAAATGTGCATTAAAAAGTGCACCCATATCACTTTTTGTAATATATTTTTCATATATCGCAGAAAATATTTATTACGCGGTAGTTGTAAACGTAATGTTTCTTGAAACAGCTCTTTCGATTATTGAGGGTAAAGGGACATTTAAAGAGTTTGCAATAAAGATGTGTATTATTGTCGCAGGTAAGCTTTTAGTTGACCTGCTTGGGTACATAAACGTTTATACAGTGAGAATAAAGTTTGAAATAAAATGTGAGAGTTATATTAACTCTTTGATATTCAAAAAGGCTCAGGAAGTAGAACTCGGATGCTATGAAAATCCCGATTTTTTTGATAAATATAACAGAGCTACCTGGGTTATAGAAAAAAGCGGTTTTAAAAGAATTATTGAAGGCTCCGCCTGGACTATGGGGTCGGTAATCAGTCTTGTTTTGTTAGTAGTTTACCTTATATCAATTGACCCGTGGTTGCTTGTTTTCCTTGTTTGTCCTGTTATCGTTATTGGTTTCAGAACTTTAAAAAACAATTTAGAACTTCAAAAAGAAAAGGATATGACACCTTACGAAAGACAGAAGGAATACATCAGAAGAACAATTCTTTTAAAGGATTTTGCAAAGGAAATAAAGACCACCAATATTTTTGTTGTTCTGGAAAAGCGTTTTCGCAAGGCAATAGAGAAAAACATACAGGTTATAAAAAAATATGGTTGGAAAATAGCGTTGCTTGAATGTGTTTCTGACTATTTTGCAGAAATTATACCCGTAACCGGTGGCTTTGTTTACGGATGTTACAGGCTTATGGTGACGGAGGATATTGCGATTTCTGATTTTTCTGTGCTTGTTTCGGCTATAACAACTTGCCGTAACAAATTGAATCAATTGGCATACTATTTTGCAATGCAACAAAAACATTGTCTTTGGGTTCAAAACCTGAGAGAATTTCTTGAATATGAACCAAAAATCCAAGGGGGAGGCGTTATTCCTGAGGATTTCTCGAGCCTTGAATTTAAAAATGTGTATTTCAGATACTCAGAGGATTCACCCTATATTATAAAAGATGTTTCTTTTAAGATAGAAAAGGGTCAGACCGTTGCCGTTGTAGGACATAACGGAGCAGGAAAAACAACTCTTTCGAAACTTCTTTTGCGTTTTTATGACGTAACGGATGGTGAAATTCTATATAATGGTATAAACATAAAAGAATACGATTTATTGAAATATCGTGAAAAATTTTCGTCTGTTTTTCAGGATTATCGGGTTTTCGCAATGACTGTTTCAGAAAATGTCCTCACAGAGGAGGTAACCCAACAAAACCGAGAAATTGCCGTAAACGCATTAAAAACAGCGGGTGCGTATGAAAAAATCGGTAAACTTCCCAATAAAGAAAATTCACTTCTTACAAAAGAGTTTGATGCGGATGGTGTGTTGCTTTCCGGTGGTGAAACCCAAAAGGTTACAATTGCCCGTCTTTTCGCAAGAAATTTTGATGTTGCTATTCTTGATGAACCGTCCTCGGCTCTTGACCCTGTTGCAGAAAGCAAGATGTATGATGCTTTAATAGAAGGAACAAGAGGTAAAACAGTAATATATATTTCCCATAGACTTTCCAGTGCAACTCGCTCAGACAGAATTCTTGTATTTAATAAAGGTGAACTTTCAGAGCAAGGTACACATACCGAGCTTATGAATACCGGTGGAGAATACAGTAAAATGTTTGAACTTCAGGCATCCGGCTACAAGGGAGGTGAGTGTGAATGAAGGATAAAAAGGTTAATTCATTCAAAAACTATGTTTATATGTTGAGATTTATTTTCAAACACACTCCCTTTATGGTTTTCGGGTACTTGTTTTTTGACGTACTTGCAAACCTGCCGTGGACTCTTTCAAATGTTGTTCTTCTGAAATACATAATTGATGTTGCTGTTGAGGGGGAAGGCCTTTACAGAGTGGCGGTTGCCCTTGTTCTTTTCGTTGCGTTTGTGGTTATTACAAACCTTTGCACAACTTTGTTTTACGAGGTTTCTCTGCCAAAACAAAGAGAAAAGCTTTATTTTGCAATTTATAAAACGATTTATGAAAAAGCGGC
Organism: Oscillospiraceae bacterium; assembly: GCA_015066345.1. Classification (GTDB taxonomy): domain Bacteria; phylum Bacillota; class Clostridia; order Oscillospirales; family Acutalibacteraceae; genus DTU089. The sequence goes on along the minus strand of SVOQ01000008.1, from coordinate 28,712 downwards.
AAAAATGGACTACGAGGCATACGACAATCCTGAATATTACAATGATTTGGTTCTTGCGATGAATTCTATGAATGAACGTGCCAATGCCGTTTTGTCCAATACGCAGGATATACTCACCAATATTATAGGTGTTTTTACTATCGGTGCCGTCATAGTTACAATAGACCCTGTCTGCCTGATTTTTGTTGTGGTGTGTGTTGCAATAATGACACCCATAGGCAGGCTTATTGCGAAGGTAAATGTAGAACGAACCGAGGCAATGACTCCCTATGACAGAAAAAATCTTTATTTCAGTCGTGTGTTCTATTTACAGGACTATGCCAAAGAATTACGTCTTTCCGGTGCAGGCAAAATGATTGAGGCAAGATACAATAAAAATATTTATGATCGTATAAAAACAATTGCACCATATCTTACCAGACAATGGAAGTTGTATTTTTGTCAGGAATCATTACCTATGACAATTCTTATTTATTTAGGAATAACTTTACTGATGGGCTATAAAGCGATTGTCACCAAAGAGGCTAGTATGGGTGACTTCGCCGCAACATTTAATGGCGCGGCATCCATCAGCACCAGCGTTTTTGCAATAACCAGCCAATTTGCCATAAACATAAGAGAAAACGGTCTTTTTGTAGAAAAATTCCGAAAATTTATGAACGCTAAAGAAAAAATGGTTTCCGGAAACAATAAAAGATTTTTCGAAAAACCGCCCGTAATAAAATTTGAAAATGTTTCATTCAAATATCCGGGTACGGATAAATATGTTTTAAAAAATATAAATCTCGAAATATCACCATATAAAAAAATTGCACTTGTGGGATATAACGGTGCAGGAAAAACAACCCTTACGAATCTCTTGTTACGTCTTTATGATGTTACAGAAGGGGCTATAACCCTCGACGGAGTTAATATAAAAGATTGGGATATAAATTCGTATCATCGTAATTTTGCTGCTGTTTTTCAGGATTTTTCCCTTTTTGGAGCAACCTTGGGCGAGAATGTTTCAATGAATGACTCCCCGGATTCCAAAAAGGCAGAGAAGGCATTAGAGGCGGCAAGTTTTGACAGAGAACTACCCAATGGTACAAACAGTATCCTTTTGAGGGAGTTTGACGATGACGGCGTTTCCCTTTCAGGTGGTGAAGCACAAAAAATTGCCATAGCAAGAGCTTTTTATAAGGACTGTCCCTTTGCAATTCTTGATGAACCAAGCGCAAACCTTGACCCAATTGCGGAATATTCACTTAATCAGTCAATGGTTAAGGCGGCTGAAAGCAAAACAGTTTTATTTATTTCCCATCGACTTTCCACAACGGTTATGGCAGATGAGATATATATGCTTGAAAATGGTGAAATTATTGAGCATGGCTCTCACAATAAATTAATGGAACTTGATGGAAAATATGCATATATGTTCCGTCTGCAAGCAGAAAAGTATATGGAAAAATAGGACACGGTTTATTTACAAATATTTATTAAATTCCCTCTTGACATAGGACCTTTGACATTGTATAATGCTAAATGTATATTGATAATTATACCTTTGTTGGTAACAGCGGAGGGAGGGAACTATAAATGAGTCAGGTAAAAGTTAAAGAGAACGAGTCTTTGGACAGCGCTCTTCGCAGATTTAAAAGACAGACATCAAGAGACGGTGTTATTCAGGAAGTCCGTAAGAGAGAGCACTATGAAAAACCCTCTGTAAAGAGAAAAAAGAAATCCGAAGCTGCTCGTAAGAGAAAGTTCTATTAAAAAACGTGGGATGAAACCTTATTTTAGGTTTCATCCCTTTATTTTTTTGTTTTTTTATGTTATGATTAAAATGTTAATTTGTGTGCATAAATGTAGGTGGTTGTATGCGTTTTGAAAAAGATACCACAATAAAATATATGTTCCGTGATATTCACGATATTACCCCCGAAGTTGTAAGGGAAATGGGGCTTGATGCAATTCTTTTTGACCTTGATAACACAACGGTTAAGGATGCTACTCTTTCTACAATTCCGGGAGCTATTGCCTGGATAAAATCTCTTAAGGATGCGGGTATAAAAGTTGCTATTGTTACCAATACACCACATATAAGAGCATTTTGGTTTTCAAAGACTTTCGGTGTTAAATTTCACGCTTATGCTAAAAAGCCATTGCCCTTAGGTCTTATCAGAATGTCACGTAAGTTACAAGTACCGTTAGAAAAAATCGGTATGGTAGGGGACCAGGTTTTCACTGATGTTGCCGCTGCCAATCGTTGCGGTGCAGTGCCGATTCTCGTGGACCCCGTTGAAAATAAATGGTTTTGGAAAAATCACTACAAGAAAAACCGAATTAAAGAGAAACCCATTCGCGAAGCCTTTTTAAAGGAGCACGGCTACTATGGAGAAAATAAATAATCTTAAAAAATTTTTGAAATCTCAAAACGAGGCTGTTCTTATTCAATCACCTGAAAATCGCCGTTATTTTACGGAATTCCCCTCCAGTGACGGATATCTCGTCGTTACAAAAGAGGATGCGGTATTTTTTACCGATAGCCGTTATATTGAGGCGGCACAGAAAAATATTAATTGTTGCCGAGTCCAACTTTTAACAAGGTTTTCAAATGAAGTAAAAGCCTTTTTTGAGGAACAAAAAATTGAAAAAGTCTATACGGAAACCGAGCGACTTTCCGTTTCACTTCTTTCTCAATTAAGAAAAATACTTTCACCTATTAAAGTTACACCTTCCCAAAGGCTTGAAAACCTTATAAATGATTTACGCTCGGTAAAAGACGAAACCGAGGCAGAAAACATCAAAAAAGCCCAATCAATTGCCGAGGATGCTTTTAATCATATTCTTACTTTTATAAAAGAGGGCGTAACGGAAAAGCAAATTGCCCTTGAACTTGATTTTTATATGCTTTCCCACGGTGCTGAGGCTATTTCTTTCGAAACCATAACCGTAACGGGACAAAAAACCTCAATGCCCCACGGTGTACCGGACGATACTATTGTTAAAAACGGTGATTTTGTAACAATGGACTTCGGTGCAGTTTATAAAGGTTACCACAGTGATATGACACGCACCGTAGCCGTAGGTAAAGTAACTGACGAGCAGAAAAAGATTTATGATATTGTTTTAAATGCTCAGAAAAATGCACTTTCAATCCTTGAAAAAGGTCTTCCCTGTGCCGAGGCGGATAAAGCCGCAAGGGGAATTATTGAAGATGCGGGTTATGGTGAGTATTTCGGTCACGGTACGGGTCACGGCGTGGGTGTTGAAATTCACGAAAGCCCCAATCTTTCGCCGAGAAGTAACCAAAAACTTCAAAAGGGTAATATAGTAACCGTAGAGCCGGGAATATATATCCCCCAAAAATTCGGCGTAAGAATTGAGGATATGGCACTCATAACCGAAACGGGTTATGAAAACCTGACATCCGCTCCAAAGGAGTTGATAATCCTTTGAAATACGAAAATTTTGATGAATTAAAAAACGCTTGTCTTACCTGTAATAACTGCAAATTATGTGCCACACGTACCAATGTTGTATTCGGTGTGGGTAATGAAAATGCGGATATTATGTTTGTTGGTGAGGGACCCGGGGAAAACGAGGATTTGCAAGGTGAGCCCTTTGTTGGTAAAGCGGGTCAACTACTCGATAAATATCTTGAGGTTATAGGTCTTTCGAGGAAAAAGAATATTTATATAGCAAATATTGTCAAGTGCAGACCACCGTCGAACCGCGACCCCGAAAGCACGGAGCAAGATGCTTGTGTAGAATGGTTAAGGTGCCAGACCCGACTTATAAAGCCGAAAATTATAGTTTGCCTTGGACGTATTGCGGCACAGAAACTAATTTCCGAAGATTTCAAAGTCACCCGTCAACACGGGGAATTTATAAAAAAGGGAAATATCCTTTTTATGGGTACATATCACCCTGCTGCACTTCTGAGAAATCCTGACAACAAGCCCGATGCACTTTCGGATTTCCAGAATCTCAGGGATAAGATAAAAGAATTAAATATTGAAATTTAAAACTCTATAAAGGAGATATAATTATGGATATTAAAAATTACATTGCCGAAGGTAAAGCCATTCTTGGTATCGAGTTCGGTTCAACAAGAATCAAGGGTGTACTTATTGATGACGAGGGTACAGTACTTGCAGTGGGCGGTTACGAATGGGAAAACAGCCTTGTAAACGGTATCTGGACCTATGGTGAGGATGAATTTTTCGCAGGTCTTAAGGGTTGCTACGCAACACTCAAACAGGATGTAAAAGAAAAATACGGCATCACCCTTAAAAATCTCAAGTCAATCGGTATCAGTGGTATGATGCATGGCTACCTCGCTTTCGATAAAGACGGTAAACTTCTTGCACCTTTCCGCACCTGGCGTAACACCTGTGCAGGTGAAGCCGCAAATAAATTAACCGAGGAATTCCAGTTTAATATTCCCGACCGTTGGAGTATTGCCCATCTTTATCAGTTAATTCTTGAAGATGCGGACCATATAAAAGATGTTGCATACTTCACAACTCTCGCAGGTTATATCCATACTTTGCTTACAGGCGAAAAAGTTCTCGGTATCGGTGAAGCATCGGGTATGTTCCCCATGGAGGGCAATAATTACAGTGAAACAATGCTCGATAAATTTGACAACCTTGTAGCAGGTAAAGGTTACCCTTGGAAAATCCGCGAAATTCTTCCCAAAGTTCTTGTTGCGGGTGAAAACGCAGGTACACTTACTGCTGATGGTGCGAAACTTATGGATAGCGACGGTGACCTTCAGGCAGGTATTCCTATGTGTCCTCCCGAGGGTGACGCAGGTACAGGAATGGTTGCTACAAATAGCGTAAGAGTAAGAACGGGTAATGTTTCCGCAGGTACATCAGTATTTGCTATGATTGTTCTTGAAAAACTTCTTTCAAAACTTTATCGTGAAATCGATATGGTAACAACCCCCGACGGTGCTCCCGTTGCTATGGTACATTGCAACAACTGTACATCTGATATTAACGCGTGGACATATCTTTTCAAAGAGGTTCTCGACCTTTGTGGTGCGGATTGCTCTTTAGGTGACCTCTTTACCGCCCTTTTCAAAAAATCTGCCGAAGCAGATGCAGATTGCGGTAACCTTATTTCTTACAACTACTTCTCAGGTGAATTCCTCACAGGCTTTGAAACAGGTAAACCCTTGTTTATAAGAGAACCTGACAGTAAATTCTCACTTGCAAACTTTATGCGAGTTCAACTTTTCACCGCCTTTGGTGGTATTAAAATCGGTATGGATATTCTTGAAAAAGAGAATGTTGCTATTGATAAAATTCTCGGTCACGGCGGTTTTTTTAAAACTCCCGTTATCGGTCAGAGTGTTCTTGCGGCGGCTATGAATGCACCCGTTTCCGTAATGGAAACCGCAGGTGAAGGCGGTGCTTGGGGTGTTGCAGTGCTTGCGGCATTTGCTGCTAATAAAGAGGACGGCGAAACACTTCCCGATTATCTTGATAACAAGATTTTCGCAACACAGAAAATGACAACCCTCGAACCCGATGACGCTATTGTTGATAGCTTCAACAAGTTTATGGAAAACTACAAAAAAGGTCTCGTAGTCGAAAGAGCAGCAGTAGAAATGTAAGAAAAACGCTCCTTGCAAAATGCAAGGGGCGTTTTTTATTTATATGTACATTATCTGTCCACCCTGTGCCATTGATTTATCTGCAAGGAAAACTACTTTGTGTCCTGCAATGGAGTTTTCAATTGATGTACAGGAGAGGGAGGGATTATCGTTACGAATAAACTTAATGAAGTCTGCGGTAAGAGCTTCGTCCGCACCGCCGTGTCCCTCATCGGGAGTGTGGCTTAAATCAATAAATTTTTCGTTAAAATATTTGCCCGGCTCGGGGTTAATGGTTTTGATTTTTACAAACTTGTTTTCAAGCTCGCCGTAAATTTCGCCCCTTGTACCAATAATTCTTATTGTACGCAAGGACTCTGCGGAGCCACCGGCAAGGTTGTGTGTACCTGTTGCTCCACTTTTGAAGTTAACCAAAACACTCTGGTGGTCAACAACATCGTTATCGCATTTAAACATACATCTGCCGTAATCGCTGTTTTTAAGAAGCTCGAAACGTTGCTCGTCAGTGGGATTTTCAACGTCTTCCAAATCTTTCCATACGTAAACTTCCCAACTGTCGGGGTGGTCGAGATACATTCGTTTAGCACTGAAATCACAAAAATCCACTCTCGGGCAGTCAACAAGGCAACGTGTACCTGATTCTTCAGGTGCATTTTCTTTTTTGAATTGGAATTTTGAGCCCACGGATGAAACAGAAACGGGCTCATCATCACCCATAAGCCACATCATAAGGTCAAGGTCGTGGCAACATTTTGCAAGAAGCATTGATGTGTGACATTTTTTACTGTTAGCCCATTTACCGCGGACATAGGATGTTGAAAGATGATGGTAGCTTACGTTTTCAACGGTTTGAATATTAACGATTTCGCCTATATCACCGTCAACGATGCTCTTTTTAATAGTAGCGTAAATGGGGTTGTATCTGAGTACGTGGCAAATCATTACTTTGTTTTTGTTACGGTTTACAACCTCAATAAGCCTGTCCATTTCCTCTTCGTTAACGGCGAAGGGCTTTTCGAGAAGCATATCGTATCCCTTTTCGAGTAAGGGAATTGAGGTTTCAACGTGAATTTCGTCCATAGTACCGTTTATAACAACATCGGTAAATTTAGGAGCCTTTGACAGCGCCAAGGCATCATAAAAACAATTATCTTCGGGGAAGCCGAAAAGGTCGCGTACGTGGTTTCTGCGACGTTCATCGGGGTCGGCAACACCCACAATCTGAAGTTCATCGGGGTGAGCGAGAGCATATTCGGCATAGGCCATTGCACGGTGTCCTGCACCGAGTATAATTGCTGTAACGGGTTTTTGAGTCATAACTATCACTGCTTAAAGTAAATTTTTTGCCATTGTAGCGGTTTTCATCTTTGTTGAAAGCATTTTGAAACCGAGTCTTTTATAAAAACGTATTGCTCCCTCGTTGTGGATATCCGCCTGAAGCATAACGCCCCTGACATTACGTTTTTTTAGTTCTTCAAAAAGGGCTGCCATAAGTTTTGCACCATAGCCCTTGCTCTGATATTCATCGAGAATATCAATGTGTAAGTGGGCAGGGTATTTCCTACCGAAAAAGTCGTAGGGAATGGGGAAAAGCCAAGCCTGTTTGCCACTTTTTTTATCTAATTTTTTAATTTCAGGAACGTCCACCTTGCGGAAAATTTTTCTGAACCTTTTGTGGTCAGGTTCACAAAGGACGTAACCCACAACCGTATCACTATCATCAACCAAAACGAAGGAAGAATCATAACATTCCCTTGCGTAATATGTTGAAAACATTCTTGCAAGACGGTAACCTAAAACAGGGTCATTCTGAAAAACAGGACCCGCGGTCATACGGCAGACATTTTCAACCGCCTTAAGGTCATCGGGACGCATTTTTCTGATAGTAGCCATTAATTTTTCACTCCATCGGATTTATTGGGTTTTTTGCGTTCGATTTTTTCGCGAGTGCCGTCAGGACGAACAATAATTGTACTGTCCAATTGTGTTTCAAGAGATTTTCTGAAAGCGGCAACATACTCGGCACGTAAGGCTTTCTGCTCCAGTGCCTCCGCCTCAGTAAGACCTTCTTCTCTTGATTTACGGGCAAGAAAATTAATTCTGTCAATCTTTTCCTGAGTAATCATATATACAAATCCTTTTAATTTACTAAAACATATTATAGTATTATAAAAAAATAAGTCAAGGGTTAAAAGTTTTTTTATTTGGTATAGTTTACCTTTGTTGACGGTGTGAATTTGCTATGATATAATTTACCATATTATTTTTACTAAGGTGATATTTTATATGAAAAAGGCGGAGTATGTTGACCCTATAATAGGTACAGTGGGCGAGGAGCAATCCGAAACTTCCCACGGTGGCGGAAAGACGTATCCCGGTGCTTGTGTGCCGGGCGGTATGGTGCAGCTTTCTCCCGATACAGTTACGGCGGGTGATAATGGCACGGGGTACAATTATTGCCATAACACAATAGAGGGTTTCAGTTTTAACCGTATGAGCGGTATCGGTTGGTATGGTGATCTGGGCAATATTCAGATTATGCCCGTTATAGGTGAAACTGACCTCAGAAGCGGAAGCAATGAAGAGGTTAAGTTTGAAAAGGGTACTCTCGGTTGGAAATCGCCATTTTCACACCACAATGAAACGGCACGTGCGGGATATTATAGTGTTGAATTAGAGCGTTATTCAATTTTAGCTGAAACAACCGTTGATACCCATACGGGATTATTGCGCTTTACCTATCCCGAAACAGATGACGCCCGTGTAATATTCAATTTTTCAAGAAGAATTGGCGGCCGTGTCGATTTTGAAGAAATCAATATAATAAATAATCGCAGAATAGAGGGTAGCATTCATTGTACTCCTAAGGGGGGCGGATTCGGTCACGGTCACGGTAAAATTGCCTATGACTTGCATTTTGTTTGTGAGTTTTCCGTGCCTTGTGAAAAAATGCAGTTTTTCGCAAACGAAGAATATCAAAAAGAGGGTATTACTTCTTTTGAACACGAGGACGCAGGTCTTGTTGCGTTTTTCAAGGACAAATTAACCGAACCCCTTGTAATAAAATGTGCCATATCCTATGTGGATATTGAGGGTGCGAGAAATAATTTCAACTGCGAGTGCACTGAATTTGATTTTGATAAAACCGCAACTGAGGCTCTCGAAAGTTGGGAAAAGATTTTTGAAGGCGTTCACGTTGAGGGTAATGATGAAACTGATTTAAAAATCTTTTACACCTGCCTTTATCATACTCTACTTGACCCGAGAACAACTATGGATTGCGACGGCAGATATACTCTTTGTCGCGGGAATGTATTTAATGATGGAAGTAATCATCTGACAGTATTCAGTGGTTGGGATGTTTACAGAAGTGAGTTTCCCTTACTTTGCGTCATAAGACCGCAGATGGTAAACGATGAAATCAGTTCTTTATTAAGAATTGCCATACACCGGAAGTCATCCTTTCCCAGATGGGAGCTTCTGGGTATAAATGCGGGTTGTATGGTAGGTGACCCGGGGCTTATAGTTTTAGCGGATGCATACCTTAAAGGCATACGGGACTATGATGTTAATAAGGCTTATGATATATCAAGAGCATCTTCGGATTGCGAAGAAACCTTGTGGGGTGAGCCTTTCCACTCCATAAGACCCCATTGTGAAGCATATATTGAAAATGCGTTTGTGCCTGAAAAACTCAGTGACACACTTGAATATCTTATGGCGGATTATACTATGTATAAATTCGCTCTGGCAATGGGTCACGAGGAGGATGCTCAGCGTTATAAATCAAGATTTGAGCGATATGCCGAGAACTATAATACTGAATTGGGATTTATGGCACCGAGATACAGTAACGGGGAATTCGTATACGAAGAAAACGAGTACGACGATGACGGTTGCGTTGAAAGTAATATTTTCCAACAAAACTGGTTTATACCCTACGATGTTGAGGGTCTGAGTCAACTTATGGGCAAGGAGCGTACAATTGAACTTCTTGAACGGTTTTTCAGTAAAGCCGATTTAGGTGAGTTGTGGAACGATGATTATAACCACTCGAACGAGCCTTGCCACAACATAACACATTATTTTAATATTCTCGGACTTCCTCAAAGAACACAGTATTGGACACGTCGCGTACAAAAGGAAGCATACCGTACAGGTGCGTTTGGTTTCTGCGGTAATGAAGACGTAGGGCAGCTTTCGGCTTGGTACGTCCTTTCGGCTATGGGCTTTGCACAGGTTTGTCCCGGTAACGAGGAATATTATATAAATACGCCGTTGTTCAAGAAAAGCAAAATAAAACTTGATAAGAAATATCATAGTTGTGACGTGAGCGATACTTTTACTATCGAGTGCGATAAAGACCCGTTGGAATATCCCTATATAAAATCCGTTGAATTGAACGGTGAAAAAATAGAGGATTATTATCTCACTTATTCACAGATTACTTCGGGCGGAAAATTAAAAATTGAACTTATGAAATGATGAAAAAACACCTTGCAGACGTAAAATCTGCAAGGTGTTTTGTACAATTTAAAAAAGGAAAGCAAAAAAATCAGGCCGTGGGGAACACAAATTGAACAATATAGATAATGTCAAATTGAATATAAAAGAGGTAATACCGACAGCGTAATAAATAGTGAAACCGAGACCGGCAAACTTGCCTACCATAGCAAGAATCTTTGCGGTTTTGAGCTTTCCGGGACAGGCTATTCCAAGAGAATCGTATTTTTCAATCAAAGCTATAATATCCGGAAGAATTGCTTTCCCTTTAATAAGGGCAATGATTGACGCAACAGGGAAAACTGACATTATTGTTGCTGCGAGTGCTTGGCTGAAAAGTTCTTCTATTTTCTGGTGTATATCTTGGGGCAAATCAGCAGGTTTAGAGAGATTTTGGTATTCAGGTGCAGAATATTTGGGCCCCTGTGTTTGTTCGTTTTGAGGTTGATAATTGTTATTATCCAAAAAAACACCCCCTAAGTTTTAGCGTTTAAAATCCGGCTGACATCGCCATGACAAAAAATAAAAAGAAATAAAAAGTGTAGAAAACGGCTAATCCCCCGTAGATACAGGTGCAGACTATACCGCTTATTTTACCGACAAGAGCAAGAATTCGTCCGGCAATAAGTTTACCGGGAAGACGAATGCCCATTGATTTACAGATGTCCATCAAAGTAACAATCTCTTTTAAAGCATTGTTTCCGAAAAAGATTGCAATAATTGATGCAATAGGAAATTCGCACATTATTGTTGCCGCAAGGGCTTTTCCGAAAACATCGTCAATTCTTTGCTTAATATCCGGAGGTAAAAAATCAGGTTGAGGGGGTTGTTGATAAACGGGTTGTTGATACGTAGGCTGTTGATAAGGCTGTTGTTCAAACTGAGGTTGTTGAAATTGGGGTTGATAATTGTTGTTATCCATAAAGATACCTCCTTTTTATATTTAATCAGATTATTCTTCTGAATTAAGTCTTTTTAAAAATGCTTTTATTGATGAATCATACTTTTCGGTATCAATAAATCTTAAAACTGAGTGACCGCCCTTTGGGAACCATACGATTTCTTTGTTTTTACTACCGCATTTATCGTAAAGTTTTTGTGCGAAATCGGGGGTTGAATAGGGGTCCTCTTTACTGTGTAGCATCAGAATAGGTTTGTCCAAGGTATCTATTACATCAAGGGGACCTTTTCTCATTGTGTAACCCGTGCAGATTCTGTGTAATAGATTTATTGTCTGCATTACGGGGAAAACTAAAGTGTGAAGCTCAATAAGGTGGTTTCTCATTGATTCATAGAAGTTTGCGAACATACCTTCCGTTACAATACCCGCTACACAGTCGGGGCATTGTGGGTTGGTAATTATGTACATACCTCCTGCGGCACCGATACAAATACCGTGAAGGACAATTTGTTTTATACCTTTTTCTTCATTTAAGAATTTAATCCACTGAAGGTCATCCTTGCTTTCCTCGCGACCAAGGGTGTTAAATACACCGTCACTGTTACCGTGGGCTCTGGGGTCCATTACCAAAACATTGTAGCCTGATTCAGCATAGGGTTTAGCAAAATAGTAGCCGTAGCGGAGACTTTCGGTACGGCCCGATAAAATCATAACACATTTGTCGGAGCCGAAATCAAAATACTCACCGTAAAGATTTATTTTACCGTTGACTACGTGCACATCCTCTTTATATTGAACGTTTTCTTTCATCCATTCAATACCGATTCCGTCCATAGTAATCTGAGGCTCAACCTTGAAATGAAGGCTTCTGTCCCATTTCTTTTTATTGCGTCTTACCAACGTAGTAACAAAGGTTATGGTAGCGGCAACCAAAGTAGCGCAAAGGTGAATTACAATAAGTAAAACAATTACGCCAATAACAATTGCGCATATCTGTAAAGGGGTCATTTATTTTTATTCGTCCTTTCGGTGTTTTTGCGATTTTCGATTTCCTGACGAAGCTCGAGAACTTTGTTGAAAACTATATCGTTAAGTCTTGTAAAATCTTCTCTTGTGTACGTGTCGGTTTCTATATAGTCCCATACGTTTATCGGTTTTCCGATAATGATTCGGGCACGTTTAAAGAAGCCGTAATTACCATCGGTAACTATTGGTATAATCGGTGCTTTGGATTCAAGAGGGATTGCAAGGTAACTTTTGTAAAAGGGGTGAATTTTGCCGTCGGGAGTGTTGTGTCCCTCGGGGAAAATCTGAACTAAATTGCCTTTTTTAATTTCCTCAACACTTTTTTTGACGAAACTTTTATCTTTGGTTACGCGGTTTGCTTCAATACCACCAAAAAACTTCATGCCAAAACGAAGAAAGGGGTTTTTGAAAGCAATTTCCGCCGCTACTACGCAAAGCTTGTGGGGACAGAGCACAAACATATTTTGAGCGTAATCACTTTGATTAAAGTGATTTGAAACTATGAGCGCACCGCCATCAATTCGTCTTCCCTGAACGGATTTGTCCTCATAATATATTTTTGTTTTAAAGTAAAGGTTTACAAAAGGATAGCCCAATATGAGGGCAACCCAACGAAAAAAGTCGTAAAACAATTTTTAGCCTCTTTTATTCAAATGAAATAGTTAATGCACAGGGCAGAGTCTGTGTAGGAATAGTATATACATCAACACAGAAACCAAGGTTTTCAATTTTCTCTACAAGGTTTTCAATATATTCTTCGGAAAGCGTATTGTCATAAAAAATTGTAACAATATCTTTACCCAGATTCTCGAGAGTATTTTTAACTGCGAATAAAACAGTTTCCTCAAGAGTTGTACCGATTTTTAAGATTTCCTTACGGTGTAAAGCATAAAAAGAGGGGTCTTTTTCTTCCACAACTCTTTTAATAAACGAAACAACATAAATATTTTTAATGGTTTCGTTTATTTCGTCAACTACGGTTTCTATATCAGTTTGAGAGAAATCAATAATGGGGAGTGAGGAATAGCATTCCGCAATATCCTTGGTATTTATAACGGTGATTTCGGCGTGTTTATAAAGGGTTTTAGCCTGTTCAGCCGAAAGGATAGCATCGTTACCGTTGGGGAAAACGATAATATTTTTTGACTCGGTCTTTTTAAATGCCTCAATGTAATCCTTAGTTGAAACGCCGTCTTCGGAGTATATTACAACATCCGCACCCATTTCAAGAAAAAGATTCTGTACGGCTCTGTCGTATGCTACGGCTACAACGGAGAAAACACCGTCATTTTTAACCTCGGAGCAAAGGATATTTTTTGTAAGGTCCGTGTGTTGAACGGTCATATTTTCGATTTTGAGAGTTAAAAACTCACCAAACTGTTGGCAATAATTTAAAATTTCACCGGGATTGTGACTGTGAATATGTACTTTGACTTTATCGGAATCGTAAGTTGTAACAACCGAGTTACCCAATTGATTAAGGGTGTTTTTGAATTCCTCGTAATCAAATGGCTTTTTAGAATTGAGTAACTGTATAAGCATTTCGGTACAGTAACCGAACTCAAATTCACTGTCGGGATTATATACGGAATAATCAACCTGAGTAGTCTGTTGAACGGGGCTTTCGGTTTGCTCGATACTGTCGCCGTCCAAGTATTTTTTCATCCCCTCGAAAAGGCAGACAATTCCTGCACCGCCACTGTCAACAACACCCGCTTCTTTGAGAGTATCAAGAAGATTTGGTGTGTTATCCAGAGATATACGGGCGTGTTTTACAAAAACCGAAACTGTTTCGTCAATACTCTGGTTTTCGCGGTAAGACTCCTTAACTGCGGCAGTTGCATCTTTAACAACCGTAAGCATAGTACCCTCTACGGGGTTTGCAACCGCAGAGTAAGCACAGGCAACACCCTTTTCAAGGGCGGCAATAAATAATTCGGAATCCGCTTCGTTTGTGTCTGCAAAAGTTTCTGAGAAACCCTTTAAAAACTGGGACACAATAACGCCCGAGTTACCCCTTGCCTCAAAGACAATGGATTTTGCAAATTTCTTAGAAACGGCGGATAAATCCGCCAAAGAATTATCGACTTGCACAAGACCTTTGCTTATGGTAGTAAGCATATTTGTGCCCGTATCACCGTCGGGTACGGGGAAAACATTTAACTGGTTTATGGTTTTGTAGTTTAAATTAAGGTTTCTTACACCGTAATCAACCATATTTTTAAAACACAAACCATCTATTTTTTGTATCATAAAATCCTCCGTTGGGAATTTTAGTAATTATTTTTCGGTGAGTTTAGCCATAATTGCTTTTTCGTTGACTAAATCCTCTGAAATTTCCGCACCGAGGAAATATAAACCAACCATACCGGGACCTACATTGGTACCACTGCCTGAGAAAACATCGCTTATAAAGACATCTTTAGGATTAAGTTCTTTTTTAACCATATCTGCAAGAGTTTCTGCGTAAGCCTGACGGTTGCTGTGGGAAACAAGAACATACTGATTTTCTATATCAGTTGAAACTGCTCTTGCGTATTCAACAGAAAGAGCAAGGGCTTTGTTCATACCCTTTGCTTTTGTAAGTACGGTAACGTAACCTTCTCTGTTACAGTCACCCATGGGCTTAACACCTGCGAAGTTACCCATAATGGCTTTACCCATTGAGATTCTTCCGCGACGTGCAACGAAAATCAAGTCATCAATGGGACCCATCTGGTGAACTTTATGTTTGTTTTCTTCAAGCCAGGCGATAATTTCGTCCATTGTTTTACCGTCTTTTTTGAGTTGGAGAGCATATATAACAAGAAGACCTAAAGCACCTGCCATTCTCAACGAGTCGAAACAGTAGATGTTACAGTCGGGATATTCTTCCATTACACGCTTAGCTGCACCCGTAGCAACGTTGTGTGTTGAGCTGATTTTTGATGAAATTGACATTGCGAGAATGTCGTAACCCTGCTCGGCATATTTTTTGTAAAATTCATAATAGTCCTCGGGACTTGCAGGGGCAGTGGAAACCTCCATTTTTTTATTGGATAAGGTTTTATAGAAATCTTCCCTGCTGATATTTGACCAGTCAAGAGTGGTTTTTAAATCTCTGCCGTCGCTGAAATGTACATAACCCTCTATGTAATCCTCAAGACCAAATTTAGTTCTGAGCTCTTCTGATAAATCACAGGTAACATCGGGTAAAATTATAAATTTTTTCATAAAAAAGCCTCCGTTGAAGTTTATGATATTTTATCCAAAATAAGACTTGCTGCAAAAAAATTGCACAAGACCGCAATATAAAATTATACATAACTATTATAATACAGTACCATTGATTTTTCAACATCTTTCGACAAAACTAATGTAGCAAAAAATGGTTGAATTTCATTGATAATGAAGGTATAATATTATCAAATAATATGGAGGTGGAGTTATGCTTTCTACACTTGGACCTATCTGGCAGGAAATATCCGCTATTATTATGAGTATTATTATGGCGTGTGGCTCTCTTTTTGGAGTTTTTGCTCCGTCAGACACAACAAGTCCCGACAAATATTTAGATACTGAAATTAAGAATGTTATATACCTTATCGGTGACGGTATGGGCTTTAACCATCTTGAAAAAACAAAGCAAGAGAGAAATATTTCTCTTACAATGGATACTTTTGATTATCACGGCGCATCAATGACCCGTTCATTATCAAATGCTGTTACTGACAGTGCCGCAGGTGGCACTGCCCTTGCAACCGGCGAAAGAACATATAACGGTGCTATCGGTGTATATATGTCTGACCCGTTATGTCAATTCTCATATCCTAAGAATATTACCGAGTTATGTGCCGAAAGAGGTATGATGACCGGTGTTATTACTACCGACGAAACTTCAGGTGCAACTCCCGCTTCATTCTCTGCACATTCATCCGACCGTGGTAATACTGAGGATATTACAAATGACCAGTTAACGTCGGGTATTGATATTATCTGGGGCACCGCAAACGATGTGGCTTACAAACGTGCCGCAAACGAAAACGGCTATGAATTTATCACAACTTACGATGAAATGATGGCTCTCGAAGAAGGCAGTCGCAGTTTTGCTCAGTTTACAAATAGTCTTTGGACACTTGAACAATCCGACGAAAACACACCTAATCTTGAGCAGATGACCGAAAAGGCGATTGACCTTCTTGACGATACGGACGAAGGCTTCTTCCTTATGATTGAGGGTGCTCATATCGACAAACATTCTCATAGCAATGAGGATGCTAATATGACGGAAGCACTTGAAGAATTTGACAGAACAATTCAACTCGTTCTTGATTATGCTGAAAAAGACGGCGAAACCCTCGTTGTTATTACTGCGGACCACGAAACGGGTGCAATTGTACTTAATGACGACGGCACATATTCATTCACAAGCGGTTCTCACTCTGATGCAAATGTTCCCGTACTTGTTTACGGTTCAAGCAATATCATTAATCCGGGTGAAATTCTTAATAACTATGAGATTCCCATCAGAATTGCTTACGCTTTAGGTTTCAAAGAGGACCAGTTCCCCTATGAAGTAATGATAGCGGCATAAAGCCTAAAATTATAACAACGTTGAGAAGGCGTACTTCTCAACGTTGTTTTTTTAATCATTATATGTAACCTTTCTTCCTGTGAAAAGTTTTGTAAAACCTCTGCCTGTTTTTGTGTGAAGTTTCTGTATGCGACCCTTACGCATTACTAAAACTGCTGTTTTTACTGTGAAATCATCGGCGGTAGTCTTTAAATTTTTAATATCCTCTTTTGAGTACATATTGTACCAATGCATATTATAACTTGTATAACGGGAAGTATCTTTTTCGTCCACTTCAAGAATACGGTATCCGTACATTGTTGAAAATCTGTCGCCGTTATAACGGGTGCTGAGGGAGTTTACAATGTCAATTCCCTTGTTTTTTACGCCGAATGCATTTGTGTGGTCGTGACCGCTGAAAATACCGAGAACATCACCCTTTTCAACCATTGCCTCAAACTGACCGTAGTTGGGGAAACCGCAACAGGGAGTTTCGTTTAATGTACCGAAATTTACTTGGTCGGGGTCAAACATATAGTACTCTTTTTTATTATACATATGACTGAAAGAGTAGAGTTTATGTTTATTCACTTTCTTAAGAACATCGTAAACTTCGGGAAGAATAATGTGTTGAAAGGCAAGGGAGTAAACCTTACCGCCGTTTTGCTCGGTGATTTCGTCGGATTTTTTCTTGTACCATTCAACATCCTCGGCGCTTACACATCCGTAATGTCCCTCTTTGTCATAATCCCCTGAGTCAAAGACCCACAGATTATATTTCAATTCTTTTCCGTCACTTGATAAAACGGGAATATTGAAAGTACCGTTTTCGGCTAATTCCTTGCCATTATCGTTGGTAACGGAGCAATCAAAGGAGTTATAATATTCCATAAGTTCACGGCGTGAAAGAGGACCGGTTTCCGAATCGTGATTACCGAAAGTAATAGCCACGGGAATGTTTCTTGAAGAAAAGATTTCCATAAATCGCCTTATGTAGGCTTTCGTTTTTTCGGGGTCATCATAGTTTAGAACATTATCACCGGTAATAATTGCGATATGGGGTTTTTCAATATCACAAGCCCTCGCAATAAGCACAAGGGTGTAATCGATATTTTCGTCCTCAATATGGGTGTCGGTAATGTGAATTATTTTAAGTTTACCGTCATTATTGAATTTTATGGGACGAGCGGTGTTAACAGGGGTGTTTGCCATGGTTTGCCTCCGTGAGGTTAGTTTTTGATATTTTAATTAATTTCAACCATCTGGTGAATATTTACTTCGGGTACAGTAAATTCTGCTCGGGAGTCAACAAAGGTGAAATCAAGGTTTTCGCCCGAGGGTACGAGTCTTACGGACGAGGGCTCTTTATCACATTTTACGCTACATTTAATATTGTAAAGGGGTACGGTGTCCTCAATTACTTCGGTGTTTTTGCCACGTACGGTTGTGTGAGCAAAGAGGAGGTGGAGGATATTTCTGTTTTCCTTTTCCTGAGTTGTATAAGTCAGAACTGCTCTATCGGGAAGAGTTGCGAAAACGGTGGTCTCATCACCCAACATTTTTTTGATTATGTATGTAAGAAGTTCTTTAAAGCATAGGTGACCGTGATTTGCGTAAGCGGTAAAAATATCCCATCCGATATATGCAATATTTTTATTTATTACTGCACCGTGGAAATTTTCCGTAGGGTTATTGGGTGCGTGGGCGTGGGAGCAGAAATGCTCTAAAGTTCTGTTAAAATAGGGGTTTTGCATATATGCTACGATTTCACCTTCGGTAGAGGTAAATTTATTGAAATCGCAACGCATTACGTATTCGGTTTTACCGTTAACGGTGTCAAATTCGGGAATAAAATATGTGGGGTTAAATTCATTTTTTCCTTCATATTCAGCACCGAAATCAAGGATGAATTTACCGTCCTTAACAATTGATTCACCCGTAGCGATGATTTTACCGCCATTCCGGGCGAATGTTTTGATTTTTTCGGTCATTTCGGGGGAATAACCCGAAACATCGGGAAGTACAAGGAGTTTATACTTAGATAAATCCGCAGTTTCGTCAATGAAATTATAAAGAAAATGATTTTCCAAAAGCATACGGTTTGCACCTATATCGGCTTTTGTATCGCGATTTTTAATTGTGGCTTCCGCACTTAAAACGGCAATGTCTGCAACGTTAACAGCACCATCAAGCCAAGGCTCTTTTTCCTCAATTAAAGAGTAAGCCTTGCCGATAAGATTATATGTTGCGGTATTTAACTCCGAAAGGGGATGCATCTGGTCACCTATGGAGCAACCTGCACCGTTTGCAACACTTAAAGCAGTTTCGTAAATGAGTGCATTTGGATGCTTGTAACCGCCGAATTCACCCCAACTGTGGTGGAATTTACCCGTCATACCAAGGTAATCCTTATCTTTTACAGTACGCACATACGCAGCAGATAAGGGGAAATGGTCATAACCCCAACCACCAGTGGGTAAGCTTTCAAGCTCAAGGTGGGTGTTGCGGTCAATATAGCGGTATTCACCCTTGGGTACGTGACCGCTATTGTGGAAAATTGTTGCAGTAGCACTATGTTTTCTTACGGCTTCATTGGTTTTTTCGAGGTATTTATTTAATACAAGCTGAGCAAAGCTTTCGCGGTCTTCTGCATTTTCAATATCAAGCCCCATTGTTTTCATATCACTGACGCATTTGTCACAGTAGCATACTCTTGAGGCGATAATATCAAGGAAAATACCGCAGGGGTTATATTTAACCATAACCTCTTCAATTTGTTTACAAAGGAAATCAAGATAACCCGAGTTAAAGCAAAGAGCATGAAAATGCACTTCTTTATTATATTCTTCCAACTCGTCTTTATCGGGTGAGGGACACCAACGCCACTCGGGGCGTTTTCGGAATTCTTTTTCATCGAATCCTGCGGAAATATAAACGGGAGCATTAACGTCAATTTCCTTACAGGCTTCAAGTTGAGCGCCGAGCAAATCAAACTCGAGGGTAGGATGCATTTCGTTGGCTTCAGTAGGGTGGTAGGACCATCCGTGATGGCATTTTGAAAAAACGGTTATAGAGTTAACATGACCCGCTTTCAATGCTT
Organism: Oscillospiraceae bacterium; assembly: GCA_015066345.1. Lineage (GTDB taxonomy): Bacteria > Bacillota > Clostridia > Oscillospirales > Acutalibacteraceae > DTU089. The sequence goes on along the minus strand of SVOQ01000008.1, from coordinate 9,019 downwards.
TTTGGAATTGTTCTTTTGAAAAGTTATTACCAACGGGTAAAAGTTCGCTGGTGTGAAAATCAAGATGGACCTGTCTTTTTCTAAGCATAATAACACCTCTGAATTGATGATAAAATCATTATACAGCACACTACACCTAAATTCAATAAATTGGAAAAACAAAAAATGAGAGAATTATTATGTGGTTGTAAAAGAAAATAAAGTGTGATATACTTACTTCGTATTAATACTTTATCGGGAGGTTTTATGAAAAACGTAAAGCAAAGTAGTTATATTCCCGCAGTAGACTTTTGGAAATTTATTTTTTCAATTGTTATTATGTGTTACCACGCAAATAAAATGTCCGGCTTGGCGGATGTGGATTTTTTCAAAAAAGGCTTTATTTTAGTTGAGTTTTTCTTTATGGTTTCGGGCTTCTTTATGGCGAAAAGCCTTTATGCTCTTAAGGAAAAGCCTATAAAAAGCCTTGGTAATGAGACGTGGAACTTCACCTTAAAAAAAGCAAGTAAAATTTACATTCCCTATTTAGTTGCATTCGTTATTCATTTTGTAATAAGAATGGTTATTGAAAATGTAAACATAAAAGATATGCTTATAGAAGCATCTTTGAGTGTCAGGGAATTAACTTTAACTTATTCTTCGGGTCTTATTACGGGTCGATTCCACAACGGACCTACCTGGTATATTTCCGCAATGATTTTGGGTATGTTTATTCTTTACCCCATACTCAGAAAATATTATGATACATTCTCCAAAGTTATTGCCCCGTTTTTCGCGTTGTTTATATACGCATTTTTGCAACATCAACACAAATCAATTAATCTTTCGAGCCATTTCGGTGAAATAATGTGCCTCGGCTTTTTACGCGGTGTGTGCGCACTCAGTATAGGCATTTTTATTTTCCAACTTGTCAGAAAAGCAACCAATTCAAAAATTACTTTAAATGTTGCAGGTAAAGGTGTATTATTAATATTCGAATTTTTAATTGTTGCGTACTTACTGCTCATTACTTTCCACAAGAGATTTTCTTCTCACGAATTCCAGTATTTCGCAGTAATACTTCAGGGTGTACTGGTATTTATCCTGTTTTATAATCCTGTTAAAATAAGCAATAATTTCATCATTAATGTATGTAAAAAGTTGGGTGAACTATCACTTTACATCTATCTTAATCACAGAATCTGGACGCGAGTTCTTGAAACCGCCGTTGTTGACGAAGGTTGGGGCAGAAAACAGCTTTTAGTAGTGTATTTCGGATTAACCGCAGTTTCCGTAATCGTTTCGTGGGTAATAACCTTTGTTTTGGAAAAATTCAAACCCAATTTCTTCTCTTTATTAAAAAAGATATTTACTAAAAAAGAAACTGCAACCGAAAAATAAAATAATAGCAATAAAAAACTGCTTATCTTGACTAATAATCAGGATAAGCAGTTTAATTTTATTTATTTTTTCTTCTGTTCATTAACATTTCAACTATCATAATATCTTCGGGATATGTAACCTTGTAGTTGTCATTGTAGTCGAAATATCTGTACTCTTTAGTATCAAGGGGTAACTGATGAGCAGGGTGGCATAATTCGGAATTTTTATCGAAATACTTGTAAATCAAGGGGAAACGATATGCATCCGGTGCCTGAATAAGATAGAAATCTTCTCTGTTAGCGATTCTGTCTTTGTAAGAGCCCAAAGCGTCAGTTATCTTATAAGCGGTGTTAACATAATCATACTCGTCAAGGAGTCCGATAAACTCGTCAATAAGCTCGGGAGTTATCATAGGACAAGCGGCGTTGTTTTCAATTATGCTCTTACAATCGGGGAAATTTTCGTGAATGTAATCCAGTGCATTCTGGAAAGATTCGTTTCTTGTGCTACCGCCCTGAACGAGTTTTACACCGTAATCCTGTGCCAATCTGCCACTTTTCATTTCGTTGGCATCAACAACAACGATGAAATCATCAATGCTTTTAGCACTTTCAAAGGCGTTAATTGAATACCAAATCATTTCTTTATCAAATATTTTGCAATACTGTTTGGGTCTGTCGGCACCGAAACGAGAACCGATACCACCCGCAAGAATAATACCTATATTCATTTGATATCTCCTTATTTGTTGTAAACAACGCAGTTTCTGGGTTTAACGTCTGCAATGAAGTCCTCAAGTGCTTCGGCAACCATTCTTGTACCGCAAACCTGAACATCATAGGATGAACCTGCGATGTGAGGTGTGATAATAAGGTTTTCGGCATCAAGTAAAGGACAGTCGGATGCGATAGGCTCTTTTACGGTTACGTCAATAGCCGCACCTGCAAGGTGATGAGAGTTAAGTGCTTCTACTAAAGCAGCTTCGTCTACTAATTCGCCACGGGCGGTGTTGATGAAGTAAGCGCCCTCTTTCATAGCCGCAAAGGTGTCTTTGTTGAACATATTCTTTGTTTCGGGAGATACGTTACAGTGTAAGCTTACGATATCTGCATTTGCAAGAAGTTCTTTTAAGTCAACGAGTTTAACGAAATCCGGAACTCTTTCGGGAGCAATAAAGGGGTCGTAAGCGATGATATTCATGTTGAAAGCCTTTGCTTTTTTAGCAACTAAGCTACCGGCAAAACCGCAACCAACAAGACCCAGTGTCATATGGTTTACGCTCTTTCCGCGGAAACGAATGAAGGGGGAGTTATTATCAAGACCCCATACTGTATCTTTATAGTTATCAGGTTTTGATTTTACGTCGGTAGTAATAACTCTGTTATGAATCAAAGCGTTACTTTTTGAGATGTTTCTTGTAAGGTCAAGAATATAACCGAGAGTAAAATCGGAAACGGCTTCGGCGTTTCTTCCGCCATTGTTACAAATAATAATGCCCTTTTCCTTTGCTGCTTCAAGGTCAATAACGGTTTTAACACCACCACGGCAACAAATGATAATTTTTAATTTTTCAGCACAATCAAGGATTTCCTTATCGATTGTATCGTACTCGCAAATGAGGATATCGTAATCTTTGATTTTGCTTTTCAATTCATCAACGGGCATAACTTCGTGGTCAATATAATAACCGTCGAAATCAAAGTCGATGTTGCTTTTGAGTTCTTCAAGCATTGAGGGGATTACTTCTGCTGTAACTAATGCACGATATTTCATAGTTGTTCCCTTTCTTAAATAAATTTAAGGTTGCAATATTTTAAAAGTTTAAAATTAAACTTCTTTTTCGTGAAGTTCACCGCGAATATCCAATTTTCTGTAATTGACGGTAGTGTCAGTTTCAAAAATGTATTCACCTAAGTCAATACGTGCAAAGTTGTGGGGCGCTGCACGTTTTGATAAGGGGGGCTCGGGTAAATAGTTGGGGCCGTAGTCAAAGGTAAGGTAGTTGGTGTAATCAATGGGGATAGGAGCCTGGAAGCCCTCATCGAAAGGTACACGCTGAATATCTTCAAGACCCTGGATACTGAAGGGACCCTTTTTCTGAAGTTTACCTGTACTATCTATTACGTATTTAGCGTTCTTTTTATGTTTGTAGAGTTTTAATACAAACTCGAAAATGCTGTGATAGAAGCCGATGGGGAATATACGAAGGAAGGGTAACATAAGAGTTTCGCGGATTTTTCTCTTAGGACCTTTTCTGGGTTTATTGTACCAACGAAGTTCAATAATCTTTGAAAGAATATGAACGATACGGCTATGAATCATACCAACGAGTTTGATATTACTTGTCTGGTCGTATACAAGAACGTCAATGAATAAACCGTCGTCGTACTCGTGAACTGAAGAATAACGAGTTGAGAAGTAGGTGTTATTAAGACGAACTTTATCTACAATATAGTGGCTGCCACTCTTGTTGTAGTTACTTGAGTAGTTGTATAATTCGTGGTTCTGGTCTTTGAGTGAAACCTTACGGAATTTGTCAAAGTCCTTACGGAGCATACCGATATCAAGGTCATCGTCCCAAGGGATACTGTGACCGTAACGGACTGCACCGAGCATTGTACCGCCACAAAGGAAGTATTTGATGCCGTTTGCCTCGCACAAAGCATCAATATCCTTGAGCATCATAAGTTCAAGGTCCTTGATTCGGGGAAGCTTGCCGGCGTAAATTGCAATATTCTTTTCGTTGTTATCGGGTTCGCCCGTAACATCACAATAGGTTCTGTATAAAGCGGTTTTCAAGCCCATATTCTTGTTCTGAGCCCAACCGCACTGGAAGAATTTGAGAGTGTTAAGAGTGTAATAGTTGATTTTACCGATATTTTCACAATCGCTCTTAAGACCCAAAGACGCTTTAAAGCTTTCGTGGATGCTCTGCTTCATTTTTGCTATTGAGGTGGAATGAGAGCAGAAGTTATAAATATGACCCGTTCTTCCGCAATATAAAATCTGAGTAGCAAAGTTGAAAGCGTCTCTGATATATGACACGGAGATTACATTTGCCTGGTCTTCGGTAGTAATATTAACTACACCTGAAGCGTGGCTCTCTTTTATAAAGCCTTCTAAGTCGAAGTTTCTGATTACACAGGAATCGGGACCGAAAAGGTTGGCAACGCGGGAAATATTAATGTTTTCAAAACCGTCGTTTACTATATTTCGGCAAAGTTTTTCGATTTCAACAAAGAAACTCTGTTCCGCAGTGGGATTTTCGAGCTTTCTTTCCATAAAATAACCGAATTCGCGTTCGGAAAGACTTGTAATATCATCCGAGGGAATTGCAGGGAATTCGGGCAAAAGAAGTGAAACAACACACATATTGTTTTTGCCCTTTGATGCGAAGTCTGCAGTTTTACGAATAGTTTCAAGCCAAAGTTCTTTGGACTTAACATTGTTACAGTCAACGCAAATCATAAATGCGGTTTTATTTACAGGGGATTTCTCGTATAAAGAGTCGATGTCAGCAAATGAGCAATCAGTGTAGTCAAAATGTTCAAAGTTTGCCGGTTTCTCAGAAACGGAAAATGCTTCTACTGATGAAATAGCGCCTTTACGCTTTATAGATGTGAAAGCGGGAGTCATAAAACGACCGAGAGGATTGTTGTCGCTTATAACGTAAAAGTTGTCATACAAAAATCTTGAACGCTTGTCCACCTTGTTGATTCGGGGAGGGTTCATATATCTTTCTGTGAATTTTACGTATCGACCGGTTATTGATGATAATTCATCTTCCAAAATAAATTTATCCAAAACCCATATCTCCTAACTGAAAATTAAAGTTTTAATGATATGCATTGTCATAGGTGACAATAATACATCATCATTATACACGAAAACAACTGAAAATGCAATTATTTTACAAAATATCTTAATTTATAATATAAATAGTTGTTTTCGTAATTTTATCAGTGTGTTATAAGATTATTTTTACCGTTTTTATTTCCCAGGGATGGAAATTGAGAGTATTATTTTCAATGTTTTTTGTGTTTTCTCCGAGTAAATCGGTTTCGGCGGTTACTACACCACGGGAGCAGGTGAATTTAGCCGAAGCGTTTTCATCGGAATAGTTACAAAAACGGGCTAAAATATAATCTTTTTCCGGATAAAGGGCGGTAAGAATTATTTCTTCGTTATCGGATTGAATGTCAAAAGATTCAAATTCTTTTACGGAGCCTTTGCCCTGAGGTATAAACTCTGCAACAGGGGGAAGGGCGTATGCCAGGGCATTTTTGTGAAGAAGAACATTACTCATTTCACCGTCAAAGGGGAAAATGGCAAATTCATTTTCAAAAACACCGTCAAGAATACGTGTGCCGCACATATACTCGTTGGAGTAAATAAGGGGAATACGCAGATTATTACCCGTAAGTGCGCAACCCATACAACCTTTATTGAACACCGCAAGACCCTGTTCACTGTCTTTTGCACTGAGCCAGTAAATGCCGTGGTAATAGGTGGTCGAGTTAAAGGACTCCTCAGGTGAAACTTCGGTATCAATAAGAATATCGTCATTGGGATACCAATATTTCTCGGTTTTTCTCAATGCACCGTTCCATTCGGAAATTGAGTAGGGTAAATCACGGAACATTCTACGGTCATTTTTAAGGTTAATGTTGAGATTAAGGCAAAGCTTATCCTCGTGATGATGACCGTTAAGGGTAAGGGGCACGGGTCTTCCCTGAGTGATATCAGTTCTGCCGATAAGGTCATTTTTAACTGTACATATTGTTTTACAGTCAATTCTTTTTGATTTGCCCGTAAAGTTCATTGTAAGTTCAAAGGGTACGCCACCGATAGCACCACTATAAACAGCCACGGCACCAAGAGGGGAAAGGTTTACTTTCCAATTACCCTCGGAAACGGAGTCAATACCGTTAATATTACCCGTGAAAATACCCTCACTTGCGTTGTTAACAATGAGTTTATGTGTAGTAATATCCTTAATATACGCAATACCGTTCTGAGTTAATTTAATTTCGTAACAAGGAGTCGTAAGAATGTTAGTTTGTTCGTCGAAAGAGTAAAGATTTTTATTTTTGGTTTCGGCTTTTTTAAGAGTAAATCTCTTGAAACCGAAAGGCGGGACTTGTGCGTGAAGAGAAAGATATTTTTCACCTGATTCTTCAATGATTTCACATTCTGCGGGTGTTTCGTTATCAAATGCAACAAAATCATCTTCCACGGGGATTTTAACCCATTCATCCACGGGGAATGAATGATGATTTATAACAAGCACCGAAGGTGCCTCTTCATTTGCAAATTGCTTAGTAATGTAATTTAAAGCGGAGTCTTTTACCTCTTTTGAGTATTTTAAGGATTCGGGGATGAATCTTCTTGAAAGGTCTAAAAGACCGCAGATTGTAACGTCGTGATGCTCCGCCGCTAAAATATATTTCCAAGCCTCAATACTTTTTTCTTCGTGTGAGTTGTCACCTAAAAGACGTGAAAATGCGTTGAGTTTTTCTGAAATTACAGCGTTAACCTCACCCTCACGGCAACCGTTAAAAATTTCATTACCGCAATAACCCCAAGGCATCTGCACGTGGAAATCGTTGTCGCAGGTATCATACTCGTCAACAGGCTCACCGAAAAGAGAGGAGATATCCTCTAAAAGTGTGTATTCATAATTATCTTTATTTTCGATATGAGCAACAACTTCTTCAATAGGTTGGGTAAGGTCATCATACCTTGAAGCCAATAAGGGTGAGTATTTTTCATACATTTTTTCAAAATCTTCAAGGGAATAAAGGTTGGAATCCACGGGCCAACGGGAAAGAATCCAGTTATCCACCGTGGTACAGTTGTAGCCCCTGCCCTGTGTGTCGTAGGTGGGTACGGAGGGTATTTCGGTACCGTCCTTGCCAATCCATTTACCCCAGGCACTATCGTAGGTTTTGGGGTAGCCGTAACCCATAACGTGGGAACGAAGAATGGCGGCTTTATAACCGCATTGGGCTATAAGCTGAGGGGTCTGATTATGCAGGGCAAACTCAGAAATAGCGTAAACATCGGGGGTGGTGTTGAAAAAATCAAGGTTGGTTCTCACCGCGTAAAGAAGCTGACGGGCATTGGATTCGTCATTTATAGTCAAAGCGAGAGGTTGACCGTATGTAGTAGCACCAAGACCAACTCTGTCAGGATATTTTTCAAGAAGTTTACCGATTAAGGCAACAACCTCGTAATCGCAACGCGAAAATTCATCAAATGTAAAGGACTCGTAATCAAGACCGATACGTAACTTAGGGTATTTTTCAAGCCATTCAAATATTTTTAAAAGGCGGGGTTTTACCTCGTCCTTCCAGAGAACGTATCCGCCGTGATCGTAAGTTAAAATGTAAAGCTTTTTATTATTCATAAGCCCAACTCCCTTATGTGTATTACCTTGATTATAAAATGTTTATTTCCATTATTCAATTACGAAAATGCATAAAATTTAAAGGATTTATTTGTGTTATATGTAGGGCGAAAATTAATTATTTCACCATAATATTGTGATAGGGAGAAATATATGGTATTATTTTTTCGGAGATGATAGTATGCGATATATTGCAGACCACGATTTTCATATTCATTCAACCGTTTCGCCCTGTTGCCACGATGAAACCCAGACCCCTGAAGCGATACTGAAGTATGCGAAAACTAACGGTTTCAAAAAAATATGCCTTACAAATCATTTGTGGGATGAAAAGGTAAAAAGCGAAGCAGAGTGGCACGACGGTCAACGGTTTTGTTGCCTCTCAAGTGTTTTGCCGTTGCCACAGGACGGGGATGTTGAGTTTTTATTCGGTGCTGAAATTGATATGGATTACAACTACGTTTTAGGTGTCAGCCCCGAAAGATATGATATATTTGATTTTATGGTAATATCCACAACACACCTGCACCTTGCGGGAAATACGGTCAGAACAAAAATACAAAATCCCGAGGAAGCTGCGGAGCATTGGATTACACGATTCAGAGAGTTACTGAAAAAAGACCTTCCGTGGCATAAAACGGGAATTGCACACTTGACCTGCGGTCATATTTTTAAAGGAAGAACACCGGAGGTTATATCGCTTATTGATGATGAAACCCTGTATGAACTTTTTTCGGATGCATCCCGAAAAGGAATGGGCATAGAGCTTAACACAAAAACAATATTTACATCCGAGGAAGAAAAGAATATTTTGTTAAGACCCTATTATATTGCCAAGGACTGCGGTTGCAAATTTTATCTTGGTAGTGACGCCCACAAGGGTGAAGCTCTTACGGGTTCAAAGGAGAATTTTGAAAGAATAATAACGCTACTTGATTTAAAAGAAGAGGACAAATTTATACTAAAAACCCCCAAATAATTATTTTTTAAAAATTTTAAAAAAAGTGTTGACAAATCAATATTTGGGTGGTATAGTATTTAAGCACTCGCGAGAGTGGCGGAATCGGCAGACGCGCACGTTTGAGGGGCGTGTGGTAATCCCGTACGGGTTCAAGTCCCGTCTCTCGCACCAAAAAAGCGACACCCAAAAGGGTGTCGTTCTTTTTTTGGTGCAGTTCTATTCGCTTACGCGAGTTCTATTTCCTTCGAAAGTGATATTGCTACGCAGTGATATTCGGCTAAAGCCGA
>SVOQ01000007.1 GCA_015066345.1 Oscillospiraceae bacterium | reverse complement strand
CGTACTTTTTTGTTGCAGTTGGCAGACCGCAACTCCATTATATCACGAAGGAGTTTTCTTTTTAGGATTGTTTCAGCTATATAATTTAACTGAACCACGCGTCTAACGCGTGGTTTTACTATACAATTAAACCGCCGACAGAAATCGGCGGTATCCTCTTTTTATTTTTTATCTGTTATTCCTACAATATAATCAATGCTTGTTTCATACAATTTTGCAAGTTTTACAGCAAAATCAAGAGGTAACTGTCGTTCTCCTCTTTCGTATTTGGAATACAACGATTGGTCACACATAAGATATTCAGAAACAAATTTTTGTGTATAATCGTTATCCTCTCGTAAATCCCTGATTCTCAACTTCATTTTAATCACCAAATAAAATATACAACAGGACACTATGTCCTATTGACATTTTGGACTATTTGTCCTAAAATGTGTTTGAGGTGATGCAATTGGACTACAAAGAAATGTATTTAGATTTATTCAGAGCAACGGAAAAAGCAATAAATATTCTTATAGATGCTCAACAAAAATGTGAAGAAAAATATATTTCAGAAACCGAGATTATTGAATTGTTTCCTGATAAAGATAAAAAATAAAAAATCGTCGCTAAAAAAACGACGATTTTCTTTTTATCCAAACAAAACTCTTTTCAAATTTTCACCAAGTATTCCTCGTTTGGCATCCTCGGTAATTGGAAGATTTTTAATGCGTTCGATTGCCTGTTGTGTCTGTTCAATTCCTTTGTAAGGTGTATCAAGACCGAAAATGCTTGTTTTATACCCTGCCTGATGAACAAGTGTACAAAGGTCATCGTCAGTTAAAGACCAAGCACCCTGACGGGTGTTTCCCATTTCATCAGTTTCCATTGCTATGCTTGTCCACCCTGCATAAACATGGGGAATTTCACTTCTTGAATTGTTGTTCATAATAAGAAGCGCTTCTCTGAAGAAACTGTATCCGCCAATATGCTCCATACTGAAACGAAGCTTCGGGAAATTATAGGCTACCTCGTCAAACAGAAGCATCTGATAATCAGAAATTCTGTGCCAATGAAGTCCCGTATGGAAGGATATAAATAGACCTTGTTTTTCGGCTTCCTCGTAGACCTCAAAAAGTTGGGGTGAGTCAATTCTGACCTCTTGAGCCGCAGGATGTATTTTAATACCGTAAAGACCTAAATCCTTGATTTTCTTAACTTGGTCCTTAAGGTTATTTTTATCAAAATCAATTGTGCCGAAACCTACAAGGTTTGGCTCATTTCTAAGAGTATCCGCCACCCATTCACAAGGATTCTGACCCGTTGTGTGGGCGTACATATCCATCTGATGCCAAAAGGGTGAAAAGCACACCGCACCCTCAATTTCACATTCATCCAATAAGGCTTTTAAACAGTCAATATCCCCGTTGGGTTTTGTGTTTTTCGGAAAAAGGTGTGCGTGGTTTGCAAAAATTCTGTAATCAGACACTTAAATCACCTTCAATATCCCAATCATCATCCTCGGGAAGTTCACCATAATAATCCCAAAGGCGTTCTTCCTGAGCCGCGGTAAGTGGCTCGGCGGGAACTTCATTTATTACTTCGAACTTTTTCATTCTGCTCCACAAGGATGGAGTTATACGGATTGTATAACCGCAACCCGAGGGACAAAGCCACTCGGTCATAGGCATTTCGGGTAAACCGAAAGCCGCAAGTATTGACATTATAACACCGCCGTGGGTGATTATAGCGGCACTACCCGTACCCGTTTTAATAAGTCCGTCAATAGTCTTGATAAAGCAGTCACACACTCTTGTGGCAAATTCGCCGTTACTTTCGCCGTTAAGGGGTCTTGCGTCCTCGCCCCCTGCGAGCCATTGACTGAATTCCTCATAAGGCTTTAATTCATCGGCGGTGTGACCCTCAAACTCACCGAAATCACATTCCTCAAAACCCCTCATTTCAATGGGAGTTTTATCGGGGTAAAGGATTCGGGCGGTCTGTACGCAACGTTTTAATGTACTTGAAAAAACAACCTCGGGATAGGGGTAATCATAGTCATTTTTCATTTTTTCAAGTTGTTCAATACCCTCACGGCACAGCTCCTCGTCGGTCTGCCCTACGTAGCGACCCTCAAGGTTTCCCTGTGTCAGAGCGTGTCTTATTAAATGAACTGTATAAGTTTTCATTGCATTCTCCTGAAAGATAGTGTAATATATTATACAATATGTATAATGAGGTGTTAAATTATGGCAACATATTCCCAACGACTCGTGGAACTCAGAACCGAAAAAGGCATAAGCCAGAAGGTCGCCGCCTTGGAATTAGGCGTTTCACAGGCACTTTTATCCCACTACGAAAAAGGTATCCGCGAATTCAATATGGATTTTTTATGTAAGGTTGCGGATTACTACGGTGTTACTACCGACTACATCCTCGGCAGGACTCAAAGCCGTGCCGGTGTTGATACCAATGCCTTTGAGGACCGCGACGAGGATGAGATTTTTAATACCCGTTCCATTTACCGTGCCGCTATTCTTACCCAAGAGCGTATGCACGCAGGCTCCGCACAGGCGGGTGACTACGCAGATATACTCTACGCCATAACTTTATATAGAATTCTTTTTGCCGCCGCACAAAAGGGTTACATCCCTAAGCGTTGGTTTTCCATTTCACCTAAATATGCACAATACGCATCTCTTGCGGTAACCGAGGCACATCTTAATGATTTCCCCGAAAAAACCGTTAACGCAAGACGATACGGCGGCCCCGAACCCAAAAGCATCGAGGCCGTCATTAAAGGTATAGAAAATATTATAAGAAAAACATCGGGAAATGTCTGAGAATTAACCCTTAAGAACTTCCTTATACATTCTTATATATTCGTTGGCGGATTTACCCCAACTGTTGTCGCTGTCCATAGCGCGTTTAACGAGAATCTGCCAACCCTCTTTGTCCTGATAACCTTCGCAGGCTCTTCTGATAGCGTGGAGCATATCGTGAGCGTTGTAGCTTGAGAATACGAAACCGTTACCCTCACCGTCACCGCTATCACGAACGGAGTCACGAAGACCACCCGTTTCACGTACAATGGGAATTGTACCGTAACGAAGAGCCACCATCTGTGAAAGACCGCAGGGCTCACTCTTGGAGGGCATAAGGAAGAAATCACTACCTGCGTAAATCTTACGTGCAAGGTCGGGAACGAAGCCTAAACACAAGCCAACCTGTTCGGGATAACGAGCCGCAAGACCGCGGAAGAATTCCTCGTACTGATAGTCACCCGAGCCAAGAACTACAAGCTGAATATCCGTTGTTGCAAGAAGTTCGTCAAGAATTGCCTTGCAAAGGTCAAGACCCTTGTGTGAAACAAGTCTTGTAACCATACCCATAACGGGAGTATCACTTTTCTCCGGAAGCCCTAAAAGCTTCTGGAGTTCTGTTTTATTAGCGTATTTACCGCGGATATTTTCGGAATTATAGTTCTTGAAAATATCTTTATCAGTTTCGGGGTCGTAGTTAATAACGTCGATACCGTTAAGAATACCGCGGAGTTTAAAACTACGCTCCTTAAGAATTGTATCAAGACCGTGTGAATACCAAGGGTCAAGAATCTCCTTAGCGTAAGAGGGGCTGACGGTTGTAACCTCGTTAGCACACTCGATAGCACCCTTCATAAGGTTAACTGTACCGTCATACTCCAGTAAATTCTTGTGTGCGTGGTTGATACCTACAACATTGTCAAGAAGCTCTTCACCGTAAACACCCTGATACTGAATGTTATGAATGGTGAAAATAGTTTTGATATTTTCGTAACCGGGTTTATCCGCATACATTGTACTGTAATATACAGGGGTCAATGCGGTCTGCCAGTCGTTACAATGAATAATATCGGGTTTAAAGCCGATATGGGGGATAATTTCAAGAATTGCTCTTGAGAAGAATGCGAATCGCTCCGCATCATCATAGAAACCGTAGAGAGAATCCCTCTTGAAATAATACTGATTATCAAGAAGATAATAGATTACTCCACCGGCTCTTGCTTCAAATATTCCGCAATACTGTCTGCGCCAGGCAACAGGTACGGATATATTTGTAATAAATTTCATTGAATCCTTAAGTTCTTGCTTAATATTATCGTAAAGGGGCATTACCACACGGCAACCGATAAGTCTTTTTCTTAACGCCTGAGGTAATGAACCTGCTACATCACCCAGACCGCCACTGGCTATAAAGGGTAACGCTTCACTTGCAGCATATAAAACCTTCATTTTATTTTCTCCTTTCCTGAAAAAAGATTATAATTATCAGATAACAATTTCCTTGCCTACAAATAAGGGATAACTCTTGTCGCCGGAAAGAACCTTTTTGGGAGTGATAACTGTATTTTTGTCCATAATTACACAGTTAAGTTTTGCGTCCTCACCAACAAAAGCATCCTGCATAAGGATTGAGTTTTCAACAACCGCACCTTTAGCAACTCTTGCACCACGGAAAATAATACTGTTTTTAACAGTACCTTCAATCTGGCAACCGTCGGCAATAAGTGAGTTTTTACAATTTGATGTAATGCCGTAAACAACGGGCATATCGTTACGCACCTTTGTATAAACGGGTGTTTCATCGTTGAAAAGTTCTTTTCTGTTTGCCTTTTCAAGAAGTTTCATATTTGCTTCGAAATATGTGTTCATACTGTCAATTGTACAGTTCCACTCGGGGATTTTGTAACCGTAAATATTGAGAGTTGCAACATTTTTCTGAAGAATATCCTTTTCAAAGCTGGAGTAAGCGTAACTCTGTGCATCGCCGATAAGTCTTTCGAGAAGGGCTTTTCTGATAAGAATAATATTCGCAGAATAGTTTACATCAGAAGCGGTTTTAAGGTCAATACCAATATTTGTAATCTTTGCATCCTCGTTAACATCAAGCACTGCCTGATTATTAAGCTTGGGAAGTGCACCTGTACAATAAGCAATTGTAATATCCGCATTTTTCTTTGAATGGAAATCGAAAAGTTTGGATAAATCTGTGTTGCACACAAAGTTAGCATCCATAAGAAGGACGTATTCCTGCTTTGAGTGAGAAATAAAGTCCATTATTCTGCTTAAAGAGTCGATTCTGTTAGTGGCTTCAACTGCCGCGGGTGTAAAGGGAGGAAGTAATGTAAGACCGTCAACCTTTCTTGAAAGGTCCCAGGGTCTGCCGCTTCCTACGTGGTCCATAAGTGAACGGAAATTGCCGTTTGCTATAACGCCAACCTTTGTAACACCGCTGTTAACAAGGTTTGAAAGGGGGAAGTCTATAAGACGGTATCTGCCCCCAAAGGGTACTGAACCCATTGTACGTCTTGCTGTAAGAGCACCAAGACTTGAATCATAGGAATTTGAGTAAACAATTCCGAGTACGTTTTTCGGCATCATACTGTTTCGCCCTCCTTAACATCTTCTGCTATCATTGACTGTGCTTTAACTTTTGCATTTTTACCTACGGTAACCCCTGCACCGACAACGCTTACGCCCCAATTTTCAAGATCTTCGCATTTTTCGGGGTTTTCACCTACAACTGCACCTTCTTCAATAACTGCGTTTTCCGCAACCATTGCGTACTGAACAACTGCACCTTTTTTAATAACCGCACCGGGCATAACAATTGAATAATCAACGAACGCACCCTCTTCAACAGTTACATCTGAGAACAGGATTGAATAGTCGATTTTACCTTCAATTTCGCAACCTGCGGAAGCAATTGAGTTTTCAATCTGTGCTTTATCGGATACGTACTGAGGAGCGGTAGCGTTACCACGACCGTAAATTTTCCAGGAGGGGTCGCTTAAATCGATGTTTGCCTTGGGATTAAGAAGGTCAAGGTTTGCTTCCCAGAGTGAATCAATTGTACCAACGTCTTTCCAATAACCCTCAAAGCCGTATGCGTAAAGTCTTTCACCTGCTTCGTGCATTGCGGGAATAACGTTTTTACCGAAGTCGTTTGAGGAGTCGGGGTCATTTTCATCATCAATAAGGTACTGACGAAGTTTTGACCAAGTGAACATATAAACACCCATTGATGCTTTGTTGCTCTTGGGATTCTTGGGTTTTTCTTCGAAAGCGGTAATTCTACCCTCATCGTCGGTAAACATAAGGCCGAAACGTGATGCCTCTTCCCACGGAACTTCAAGCATAGCAATTGTACAAGCCGCATCCTTTTCCTTATGGTACTGGAGCATTTTTGCATAGTCCATTTTGTAGATATGGTCACCTGAAAGAATTGCTACATATTCGGGGTTATATCTGTCAATAAAGTGGATGTTCTGATAAATAGCGTTTGCAGTGCCTTTATACCACTCAGTACCCTCAATCTGCTGATAGGGTGAAAGAACATGAACACCGCCGTTTGCACGGTCAAGGTCCCAAGGACCGCCGTTACCTAAATATTCGTTAAGCTCAAGGGGTTGATACTGTGTAAGAACACCGACGGTATAAATACCCGAGTTTACACAGTTTGAAAGGGGGAAGTCAATAATTCTGTACTTACCGCCGTAGGGTACGGCAGGTTTAGCAATGTTTTTTGTAAGAACGCCAAGTCTTGAACCCTGACCGCCTGCAAGAAGCATTGCAATACATTCTGTCTTTTTTGCCATTGTTGTCACGTTCCTTTCGATTTATATGAAATTAATTATTATCAGTTTTTTTAGTCTTCTTTTGCTTCAGATAAATGGTACTCATAGGGGGAAGTTTTAACTCTATGTAGTTATCATATCCGTGCATTGCACCTTTCTTTAACCGATAACTCTTTTTGAGTTTTTCACCTGTACCGCCATATTTCGCATCATCCGAATTAAAAGCAATTTCGTAGCCGTCCGCAAGGGGGACACCTATTTTATAGTCTTCCCTCAAAACGGGTGTAAAGTTACATACGGCAATGATTTTTTCATCATTTTCGTCGCACCTTACAAAGGCAATTACCGAGTTGGAGTTATCGTCACTGACTATCCAATTGAAGCCTTCCCAACTGTAATCTATCTCCCACAAGGGGCTGCTCTTTTTATAGAATTTATTGAGAGCTCTGGTGTAGTCCTGCAACAAA
This sequence comes from Oscillospiraceae bacterium, assembly GCA_015066345.1. Lineage (GTDB taxonomy): Bacteria > Bacillota > Clostridia > Oscillospirales > Acutalibacteraceae > DTU089. Next base: position 88,150 of record SVOQ01000007.1, on the reverse strand, counting down.
ACGTGCATATCATAGTCAAGTAGTAACCAATCAAGACCCTTTTTGTAGTCCCACTCAATAAACTGACCGAATTCGGAGCCCATAAAAAGAAGTTTCTTACCGGGATGTGCGTACATATAGCCTAAGAAAGCCCTGACACCCGCAAACTTCTCGTTATAATTACCGGGCATTTTATTAATAAGTGAACACTTACCGTGGACTACTTCGTCGTGAGAAATGGGTAAAACAAAATTCTCACTGAATGCGTAGAAGAAAGAGAAGGTAATTAAATCGTGATTATATTTTCTGTAAATTCCGTCAAGGGAGAAATAACGCAGGATGTCGTTCATCCAACCCATATTCCACTTGAAGTTATAACCGAGGCCACCCATAAACACGGGTTTTGAAACCATCGGCCAGGCGGTGCTTTCCTCGGCTATCATCATAACGTCACCGTGTTCTTTGAAAATGGTTTCGTTAAGAAGCTTCATAAAGGCAACGGCTTCAAGGTTTTCGTTACCGCCCTTTTCGTTGGCAATCCACTGACCGTCTTCCCTGCCGTAGTCAAGATACAGCATTGAGGCTACCGCATCCACTCTCAGACCGTCAATATGGTATTCCTCCAGCCAGAAACAGGCGTTTGATATAAGGAAGCTCTGAACTTCGTTTCTGCCGTAATCAAAGACCTTTGTACCCCACTGAAGGTGTTCGCCCTTTTTCACATCCGCATATTCGTAACAGGCTTCACCGTCAAAGTTCGCAAGACCGTGAGCATCCTTGGGGAAATGGGCAGGTACCCAGTCAACAATTACCCCGAGACCCGCTTTGTGACATTCATCAACAAAGAATTTGAAGTCATCGGGTGTACCGTAACGGGAGGTAGGAGCAAAATAACCCGTAACCTGATAACCCCATGAACCGTCAAAGGGATGCTCCGCAACGGGCATTACCTCAATATGGGTATATCCCATATTTTTCGCGTACTCTACCAATTCCTTGGCAAGGTCGCGGTAACTTAAGGTATTACCGTCCTCGTAAATACGCCACGAGCCTAAGTGGACCTCGTAAATATTTACGGGTGATTTATAAACGGAAGATTGTTTGCGTTTTTTGAGCCAGTTTCCGTCACGCCATTTATATTCACTGTTGAATATTTTTGACGCTGTACCGGGTCGCGTTTCCGCGTGGAATGCGTAGGGGTCCGCTTTATAAAGCTTAGTGCCGTCCCCTGTGTAAATCAAAAATTTATACGCATCAAAATTTTTGACCCCTTCAACGTAAGTTTCCCACACACCCGCGTCGTTTAATTTTGACATAGGTGCGTTTTCTTCGTTCCAGCCGTTAAAGTCGCCCACTACATAAACCGCCGTTGCGTGAGGTGCCCAAACCCTGAACACATACTTATTCTCCTCCACCTTGTGAGCACCCAGAAAATCCTGAGCCTTAAAGTTGCGTCCCTGATGAAACACATATAAAGGGAAGTCGGAATAGTTTGTATTCTCGGTTTTCTTCTTCATTCTGCCACCACCCTCAAAAATTTATGATATATCAATATAATGATAACAAATTTATTTTTTCATTTCAACCGCTTTTTAATATATTTTGTTCAAAGGAAGTATAAATTTATCACGCACTTATTGGTATTTTTGCACAAAGGTTTAATAAAAAAATGCTCCCGACAAAACTTTGAAACAAAAGTTTTTTAAAAAGAGTCAAAAAAGTGTTGCTTTTTTAAATGTAAATAAATTAAAAACTTGTTTTATTTTTCCTTTTTGTAAAAATAAATCCATAAAAAGTGATATCATATTGCAGTAAATAAATTAAACGTTTAACTATTATGAAAGGTGTTAATAATGGAACTGAGAAAGCTTGTCCAAGAATTGATATCCATTTCTGTTATACACCGATACCGTATAACCAAGGCGGCATCGGGTGCGGGATTATATTTCGGTCAGCCTATGATTTTAGAGTACGTTAAGGACCACGAGGGTTGCACTCAAAAAGAATTGGCAACGGCTATGCACATATCCCCCGCAAGTATAGCCGTAACCATTAAACGAATCGAAAAAGCAGGACTTATTACAAGAACCCCCGATGAAACTGACTCGCGAAAAAATCATCTTTGCGTAACTGAAAAAGGACTTGATTCTTTAAAGGAATTCCGTAAAATATGCGATGCTACGGACGAAGATATGTTCCGCGGTTTTTCATCCGAAGAAAGAGAAACCCTCCACAATCTGTTGGTAAGGCTTCACAGTAATCTTGATTCCGAAAAACTGACCTGCGAAGAAATACACAACGTTTTAAACAAGGAGGCGTTTGATAATGATTAAAAACCTTTTGCGTTACGCAAAAAAATACACGGGTTACGCTATTATGTCCCCGGTTGCAATTATATTTGAAGTACTTATTGAGGTTACCATTCCCCTTTTGATGTCCGTTATTATTGACTGCGGAATAAGTGGTCAATCCCTTTCGGAAAAAGAAAGCTTTATTGCGGATATTCTTATAAAAATGGGCTTTGACCGTTTTCAGGGAACTGACCTTATTATAGCCCTGGGCGGACTTATGTTGGGTATATCCCTTATATCCCTCGCCTGCGGTGCGGGTGCGGCATACTTTGCATCAAAAGCAGGTATGGGCTTCGGTGCCGAACTGAGAAAAGGAATTTTTAATAAAATACAGGATTTCTCATTCTCAAACGTTGACAAATTCTCAACAGGTTCTCTTATAACCCGAATGACTACCGACATAAACATGGTGCAGATGGCATTTATGATGGCTTTACGTATGCTTATACGTTCACCCTTGATGTTCGCCATGGCAATTTATATGGCATTTACCATAAACAAAAAATTGTCCTTTGTTTTCCTTGCAATAGCACCTATTATGTTTGGACTTATCCTTCTCATAGGTTCTTTGGCACACAAGCGTTTCACAAAAATGTTTAAAAAATACGACCGGATTAACAACGCAATTCAGGAAAACCTCATTGGTGCGCGTGTTGTTAAGGCTTTTGTAAGAGCGAAACACGAAAAAGACAAATTCCGCGTTTCAAATGATGAACTTAAAAATGCATCAATCTTTGCAGAAAAACTTATAATTCTCAACAACCCCATAATGGCACTTTCAATTTACTCCTGCATTCTTCTGGTGTTGTTTATCGGCGCTAAACTGATTTTAGGCGGGGATATGTATCTTGGCGACCTTATGAGTTTCATAACATATATTCAACAGATATTTATGTCACTTATGATTATCTCCATGATTTTTGTTTTGTCGGTTATGGCAAAAACATCAATGACCCGTATAAACGAGGTTTTAACGGAAAAATCACATATTACCGACGAGGACGGCGATGAAAACGCCATTGTAAAAGACGGTAGCATCGAATTTAAAAACGTATGTTTCAAATACAGTAAACAAGCAGAAAATAACGTTCTTAAAGATATTAATCTCACTATAAAATCAGGCGAAACCATCGGTATTTTAGGCGGTACGGGTAGTGCCAAAACATCCCTCGTACAGCTTATACCCCGACTTTACGATGTAACAGAGGGCGAAGTTTTAGTCGGTGGCAGAAATGTTAAGGACTATAAACTTAACACTTTACGTAATGCGGTTTCAATGGTGCTTCAGACAAACTTACTTTTCACAGGTACTATTGAAGAAAACCTTCGTTGGGGCGACGAAAATGCAACTATTGATGAAATCCGCGCCGCCGCTAAAATTGCTCAGGCGGATGATTTCGTTATGAGTTTCCCCGACGGCTATAACACAGATTTGGGTCAGGGCGGTGTAAACGTTTCAGGCGGACAGAAACAACGTCTTTGTATTGCCCGAGCAATTCTCAAAAAGCCGAAGGTTCTCATTCTCGACGACTCAACAAGTGCAGTTGACACGGCAACGGACGGTAAAATCCGCGAGGGTATGAAAAACCTTTTACCCGATACCACAAAAATCATCATTGCTCAACGTATAAACTCAATTCAGTTTGCCGACAAAATAGTCGTTCTCGATGACGGTAAAATTGACGATATAGGCACACACGATGAGCTTATTGAAAGAAACGAAATTTACAAAGAAGTTTTCCTCTCACAACAGGAAAGCAAAATGGAACAGTAAGAAAGGAGCGGTACTATGGCTAAAAAGCAAAAAGCCCCTCAACAGGGCCCCGGTGGTAAAATGAAATTTGAAAAACCGAGAAATCCTGCTAAAACCTTAGGCAGACTCCTCTCCTACGTAGCAAAAAGCAAGGGTTTACTCGTTGTTGTTATATTCCTTGTTCTGTTTGCATCTTTTGCAAATATAGCGGGAACATATTTCCTTACCCCCATTATTAATGAAATCGGTTTTCTCGTTGAAACCAAATCAACTGATTTAAGCACAGTTATAAAATATCTTGTAATTCTCGCAGTGTTATATGGTGCAGGTGCTCTCGCACAGTATCTTCACGCCCGTCTTATGCTCAATATTTCTCAGAAGACACTTAATCTTTTAAGACGCGACCTTTTCGACCATTTACAGGATTTACCCATAAAGTACTTTGATACTCACACCCACGGTGAATTAATGAGCCGTTTCACCAACGACGTTGACACCGTGCGTGAAGCCATAAGTCAGGGTCTTATTCAGGTAATTTCATCGGGTGTTATGGCAATAGGCATTTTCCTTATGATGCTCTATATAAGCCCCGCCCTTACCTGCCTTATAATCGGTATGCTTTTCATTATGCTTTTGATTATAAAATTCATAGGCGGTAAAAGTTCAAAGTATTTCCGTAAGCAACAGATGGAAGTGGGTAGCGTAAACGGCTATATTGAAGAACTTATCGAGGGTCTTAAGGTTGTTAAGGTTTTCTGCCGTGAGGAGGAAACTAAAAAATCATTCGTTGAAATTAACGAAAACTACCGCATAGCCGCCACAAAGGCACATACTTTCGCAAGTATTCTTATGCCCATTATGGGTAATATTTCATACATCAATTTCGCACTTTCTGCGGCTCTCGGTGCATTTATTATCCTTAATTTAGGTGACCATCAGCAAGGTGTGGCAGGGTTATTCTTAGGCGGTCTTAACGGTGCACTTACTATCGGTTCACTTGCATCCTTCCTTCAGTACACCCGTCAGTTCTCAAACCCCATTACTCAGGTTTCACAGCAGATGAACAGTGTACTTGCGGCTTTAGCCGGTGCAGAAAGAATTTTCGACGTAATTGACACCAAACCCGAAGAGGATGACGGTTACGTTACCCTTGTTCACGCAAAGGTCGACGAAAAGGGAAATATCACCGAATCGGAAAAAAGAACGGGCGTATGGGCTTGGAAACATCCCCACTCCGCCGACGGCAGTGTTACCTACACACTTCTTAAAGGTGATGTGCGTTTCCACGACGTTACATTCTCCTACGACGGCAAAAAGACCGTTCTTAAAAACGTTTCACTTTACGCAAAACCCGGTCAGAAAATCGCTTTCGTCGGTTCAACCGGTGCGGGTAAAACCACAATTACAAACCTTATTAACAGGTTCTATGATATTCAGGAAGGTAAAATCACCTACGACGGCATAAATATCAAGAAAATTAAAAAAGACGATTTACGCCGTTCCCTTGCAATGGTTTTACAGGATACCCACCTTTTCACAGGTACTGTTGAAGAAAATATCCGTTACGGTAAACTTGACGCAACCCACGAGGATATTGTCAAAGCCGCTAAAATTGCCAACGCAGACAGTTTTATAACCCGACTTCCCGACGGTTACAATACTATGCTCACAGGTGACGGTACAAACCTTTCACAGGGTCAGAGACAGTTACTCGCCATAGCCCGTGCGGCAGTTGCCGACCCACCGGTGCTTATTCTTGACGAGGCCACAAGCTCCATTGACACCCGTACCGAACGACTTATTGAAAAGGGTATGGATAAACTTATGGAGGGTAAAACGGTTTTCGTTATCGCCCACAGACTTTCAACGGTCAGAAACTCAAACGCCATTATGGTGCTTGAAAACGGTGAAATTATAGAAAAAGGTGACCACGACACCCTCTTAGAGCAACAAGGCAAATACTATAAACTCTATACAGGTCAGTTTGAATTGACGTAAAAATTAACCACCGTAGGGAAATTCCTGCGGTGGTTTTGCTTATGGCTCAATAATCACCTCTCAATATAAAATCAGGCAGAGTATCCCCGTCAGTATATCTGCTCGGGTCTGTAATATCCGAATTAAAATTCATATCAGGTTCATCCTCCCACCGTCTTTGGGAAATATACGTTGACGGGTTTGGAATAAACCTGCCGTAATCATTACGCCATCTGTCGCTCTTTTTCTGCCAATTAAGTGCATTCATAATATCTGTTTTATCAGTATTGGTAAGTTTCGCTTTTTTCCACTTTTTAAATGCGTCACCCTTACCGACTTTTTTAGGATATTCCTTCCAGAAATCAAGAAAATCATCACTATACTCACACACCGTTTTCGAAGAAAACGAAGAAGATATACTATCTTTTTCTATATCTCTGTCTGTGTCTTTTTCTATATCTATGTCTTTATCTATTTCTTTAACTATATCTATATCGGTATAATTCGTATTCGTTTGTATACGGTCGTATTCGTTTGTATTTTTATTCCAACGTTTTTTAATGTTTTCGGCATTTTTTAAACATCTTTCATTGTATCGTGCACTATCTCTGTCAATTGTATCCTTGATAACATTGAAAATAACCTTAAGGGTCAAATCATCAAACTTTGTATCCGTGTTATCTTTCGCGTATCGGATTGTAGCCGTAATTAATTTGGCTTTTCGAATATCATCCAAAGGTTCATAAATATTCGCCCAATCATAATAAAATAAAAAACTTTTTCTTTCCTTCATTATAACTCCTTCCAGAACATTTGTTCTGCTTAAATAATATCACGAAAAAATTTATATTTCAACCCAATTTGTTATTCAGCGGAAAAAATTTTCAAATTCGCGAAGCCTATCATCCCTTTTTGCTACGCAAAATGGGATGATAGGACCTCCCACCACCTGACGGTGGTCCCCCCTCCTCCTTACGCAGGAGGGCGAGGCTATCGCTTCTATCTGACTGAAGAATAACCGCAAGAGAACTACCCACCAAAATCAAGTGAAGTATTTTGTTACACAAAAAGTGAAGTTATGCTAATGCATAGTGAAGTTTTTATTTGGAAATAAAAGTGAAGTTAAGTTTACCCTAAAAATCACTTGCGTAGCAAACTTCACTGCTCTGCAACTTCACTACGAAGTAACTTCACTTGCCGTCAGGCAAACTTAGTTGAAAAACTCCCCTCGCCGTAGCGAAGGGAGTTTTTCTCATTTCATTCTCATAGAAATATCAAATGCAGTTACGGAGTGGGTCAATGCACCGATTGAAAGGATATCTACACCCAACTGTGCAACACTGCGAAGTCTTTCTTTTGTAAGGTTTCCCGAGGCTTCAAGTAATGCCTTTCCGTCTACGATTTTAACCGCCTCTGCCATAGTTTCGTTTGACATATTGTCGAGCATTATAATATCCGCTCCGGCGGCGAGTGCCTCTCTTACTTCGTCGAGAGTGCGGGTTTCAACCTCAATTTTTACCGTATGACCGATTTTTTCACGAAGAGCCTTTACGGCGGGGGTAATACCGCCCTTTGCGTCAATGTGGTTATCCTTAAGCATAGCACAGTCCGAAAGATTATATCTGTGATTTCTTCCGCCGCCGCAGGTAACCGCGTATTTCTGTAATGAACGAAGACCGGGAAGGGTCTTACGAGTATCCGCAATAGTTGCCCTTGTACCCACTGTTTCTTTTACGCAGTCATTGGTAAGAGTGGCAATACCGCTCATATGCTGAATAAGGTTAAGAGCCGTTCTTTCGCCTTTTAAAAGTTTAACGGTTTTACCCTTAAGTTCGGCAATCAAGTCGCCTTTTTTGATTTCGTCACCGTCTTTTTTATGAATAACGCAGGTGAATGTATTATCAAGAAGTTGAAAAACCCGCATTGCCGCGTCAATACCGCAAAGAATACCGTCCGCTTTAGCAACAAAAACCGCTTCACTCACTTCATTTTCATCAAGAAGATAATCAGTAGCAACGTCTATATAGTTAATATCCTCTTTTATGGCATTTTTAATTAAATCATCAACGTAAAAATCAGGTAAAATCATCTGTCTACCTCCTTAAGAATTATATAGGCAACCGTAGCAAGGGAAAGTGCCTCGCAATAGTCCGCCGTAACGGCAAATTTACCGTTTTTAAGTCTGTTAAGTATATTTTCTATTCTGAGTTTGCCCTCGTGAATTGCACCCTCGTCTGGAATTACGAAATAGGCTCGTTGCAGAATATCGCGGATTTCCGTTCTTGTACCTTTAGGTAAGGGAGCACCCGTTTTGTCACTCTCTTTTTCATCCGCGGGTATAGTTCCTTTAAAAAATCCCGCGTTTATACATCTTGTAATATCCTCAGCGGCTTTTCTGCCGAAAACGAGAGCCTCTAAAAGGGAGTTACTTGCAAGACGGTTTTTGCCGTGAACACCCGTACAGGCACACTCACCCGCCGCATAAAGTCTCGGTAAGGTTGTACGTGCGTTAAGGTCAACCTCGATACCGCCCATAAGGTAGTGCTGACAGGGGAAAACGGGTATTAAATCCTTGGAAATGTCCACACCCTGCCTGAGGCAACCTGCATATATACCGGGGAAACGTTTTTTTATAAATTCCTCGCCCTTATAACGTATATCAAGGTAGAAATTATTGCTACCAAGACGTCGGGATTCCATAATAACCGAACGGGAAACCACATCACGGGGTGCAAGTTCAAGACGTTGGTCGTACCTGTCCATAAATCTCTCTTTATTACAGTTAAGAAGATACGCACCCTCACCCCTTACGGCTTCGCTTATAAGGAACTGCTCACGGTTTGCACCATTGAATGCGGTAGGATGGAACTGAACATAACTGAGATTTTTAATTGCCGCACCCATTTCGTAAGCAAAACGGATACCGTCACCCGTAGCAACGGAAGGGTTCGTGGTATATTTATAAACACGACCGATACCGCCGGATGCTAAAAGGCAATAATCACCGTATACGGTTTTATGCTCGTCACCGCTCATTATTTCAATTTTGAACCCATTTTTTATACGGGTCATTGATGTAACCATTGTTTCGTCCGCAATGGTTACGTTGGGTAATTTCTCCACGGCAACCATAAGCTTGTCAACCATCTCTTTACCCGAAGTGTCCTTATGGTGTACGATTCTTCGTCTGCAATGACCACCCTCAAGGGTTTTAACAAGTTCGCCGTTTTCGTAACGGTCATATTCCACTCCGTATTCAATTGTTTTAAGAACGTCCCCGGGACCTTCTTCAACAAGCTGGGTCACTGCCTCAAGGTCATTCGCTCTGCCTCCTGCAATAAGGGTATCCTCAATATGCAGAGCGTAACTGTCATCCTCTAAATCAAGAACACACGCAACACCACCCTGAGCGAGAGAGCTGTTTGACTGATGTCTTTCTTTTTTGGAAAGCATCAGAATATCAACATCCTCAGGGAAATTCAACGCCGCGTAAAGACCCGCAAGACCACTACCCACGATTACAACGGAATACTGTTTTTTAATTTCGGAAAGGTTCATTTTTTTACCCCAATTCCAACATACGGTTTATGCTCACAAGAGCTTTTTTTCTTAAAGCCTCGGGAAGCTCGATTTTTTCACCCGCTTCACCGATAATTGACTTATATACATCTTCGAGGGAAATTTTCTTCATATCCTCGCAACAAAGTTTTTCGGGTGCTAATTGTATAAATCTGTCGCCGTTTTCCTCGTTAATGGCAAGGTAATCAACCACTCCACGCTCGGTACCGATTATAACCTTACCCTTCTGAGCTTTTGCGTAATTTATAATTTCACTTGTAGCACCAACCATATCCGCAAGAGCTACAACCTCAGCAGGTGACTCGGGATGCACCGCAAAAACTGCATCGGGATGTGCTTTTTTACATTCAAGGACATCTTCTTTCGTAAGTTTCGCGTGAACGGGACAGTATCCGTCCCAGAGAATAATATTTTTATGAGGCAATTTTTCTTTTACAAAAGAGCCGAGATGTTGGTCGGGAATAAAGAGAATACTCGGAGCATCAATTTTGTCAACAATTTTAATGGCGGATGAACTTGTAACACACACATCACACTCCGCTTTAAGTGCGGCGGTTGTATTGATGTACGCAACCACCTGTGCCTCAGGATTTTCCTCTTTGAATTTACGAACACGCTCGGGTAAAATCTGCTCCGCCATAGGGCAGGTTGCAGAGGGCACGGGAAGTATGGTCTCGGTTTCGGGAGAAAGAATTTTCACACTTTCCGCCATAAAACGAACACCGCACATCACTACCCTTTTGGCTTTTATTTCCGCCGCCTTTTTGCTTAAGAAAAAACTATCACCCGTAATATCCGCAATATCAATTATATCGGGCTCCTGATAAGTGTGCGCCAGAATAACAGTACCTGTTTTTTCCTTGGCTTCAATTATTTTTCGTTTGAGTTCAGAAATTTCCATAAAATCACCTTTTCACAATAACTCATAATAATTATATCATTATTTTTTCTTAACGCAATATTAAAAATCCAAAAAAACTCTCGCTAAAACAGATATTTATGGTCAATTAACCAAAGTTTTGTGTTTTTAAAAAAACTTCTGCCAATTTGGTTGAAATAAAGTTTTTTTTATTGTATCATAAATTCAAATATGTGTGATTTAAAATAAGGGGGACGTTATAATGAATTCATATCTCGAAAAGGATTTCGAACTTCTTAAATCTTACGATGCCGAACTTTTCGAAGCATTCGAAAAAGAGCAGGTACGTCAGAGCAGAAATATTGAACTTATAGCAAGTGAAAACTACGCTTCCGCCGCTGTTATGGCTGCAAGCGGTAGTATTTTTACAAACAAATATGCCGAGGGTTACCCCTCACGCAGATATTACGGCGGTTGCGAATACGTTGATATTGCCGAAAGTCTTGCTATTGAAAGAGCCAAGAGGCTTTTCGGTTGCGAATATGCCAATGTTCAGCCCCACTCAGGCTCACAGGCTAACTTTGCGGTTTACTTTGCACTTCTTCAGCCCGGTGACACAGTACTGGGTATGAGCCTTGCAGACGGCGGTCACCTTACCCACGGCTCACCCGTAAATGTCAGCGGTTCTTACTTCAACTTTGAGAGCTACGGCGTTGACGAAAAGGGCTTCCTCGACTATGATGCCCTTGAAAAGAAAGCAATTGACTGCAAACCCAAACTCATTGTTGCGGGTGCTTCCGCTTACCCCAGAACAATTGATTTCGCCAAAATCCGCGAAATTGCCGATAAAGTCGGTGCGTTGTTTATGGTTGATATGGCTCACATTGCGGGTCTTGTTGCCGCCGACAGACACCCCTCGCCCATCCCCCACGCTCACGTTGTTACTTCCACAACTCATAAAACTCTCCGCGGTCCTCGTGGCGGTCTTATCCTCACAAATGACGAGGAAATCGCAAAGAAAGTAAACAAGGCTATATTCCCCGGTATTCAGGGCGGTCCCCTTATGCACATTATTGCGGCTAAGGCTGTCTGCTTCGGCGAGGCACTTAAACCCGAATTCAAGGAATACGGTAAAAAGGTTATTTCAAACTGTAAAGCCCTTGAAAATGCTCTCTGCGCACAGGGTGTTGATATGGTTTCGGGCGGTTCCGATAACCACCTTCTTCTCCTTGACCTCAGAAGTCTCGGTATTACGGGTAAAGAGCTTGAAAAACGCCTTGATGAAGTTTATATCACAGTTAATAAAAACGCTATTCCCAACGACCCCGAAAAGCCCTTCGTTACAAGCGGTGTAAGAATCGGTACTGCCGCCGTTACATCAAGAGGCTTCGAGGCTCAGGATATGATTGACATTGCCGAGTTTATTAAATTAGCCGCAACTGATTTTGAAAACAGCGCCGATTACATCAGAGAACGCGTTACAAAAATCTGCGACAAATATCCTCTTTACAACGATTAATTTATTTTAAACACAAGAACACCCGAAGAAGTCAGACTTCTTCGGGTGTTAATATTTGAGTTAATTATTCAACTTCTACTGTAACAAAACCGGGTTCACTTATAAAGTTATATGTGTTACCGGTCATACTATCTGTAATAGTAGCCTTGGCATAAACCATAAAGATGTTTCTTCCGTAATAGGGGTTAACAATAACGGGAGATGAAGGAGCATCTTCGTACTCTGTACCCCATTCACTACGAACTTCGTAAGTCTGAGCATTGGGAACATCAGCCCAACTTAAAAGAACCTCTGTACTACCGGGGCTTACCTGTCCGGAAACTACGGGTGTCGCAAGTACAAGGTACTCTTTTCCGGCGGTGGAATAAGAACCTCTACCCTTAGGACCTTCTGCACGTACGGTATAAATGTATCCTGCATCTTCTGCCGCAGTTGCGTCAACATAGCTTGTAGTATCTGCGGAAACCTTCTGAATTGTAGTCCAACCGGTTGAGCCGTCAATTGCTCTTCTGTAAACAGTGTAAGCTGTAACTCCGTTAACTGCTTTCCACGAAATGTTAAGACCGTTTTCTGCGGCTACAATATCATTTACAACGGGTGCCTGAAGATATTTAACGGCTTTACCTGCGTTGCCGTAATATGAGCTTCTTGCCACACCGTCTGCAGTTTTAATGTTTGCTCTTACGGTATATTCATAAGTCTTACCGTTAACGGCTTTAGCATCGTTGAAAGAAGTTGTTTTGCAGTTGCCTGTTAATTTAGTCCAACTGTTTGTACCCACTTCGCGTCTGTATACTTCGTAGTATGCACTTCCTGAAGTACTGTTCCATTGAATTTTAATCTTGTTATCCGCACCTGTTGCAACTGATTTAAGTGTGGGTGCCTTTGCAAAGAGGCAATCCTCACCCATATAGTGGTATCTTGTTGCCGTATTGCTCTTATTTACAGCCTTAACGGTGTAAACATATTTGCCGTTTTTATTTTTCACGGAAGTATCCACAAATGAACGTGCTGTAGCCTTTGCCGTGCCTACCTTAGTCCAGCTTGTACCTGACATAGGTCTGCGGTAAATATAATATTTCGTTGCGGCACTGCTTACGCCCTGCCATTTAATCTGGGGTCCGTTAACGGTATTTGTCACACCCTTGGTGATAACCATTTGATTTTTGAAGTTTGTGGTTCTGTTAACTACAACCTTGTATTCACGTAATGAGGGCTCGGACAGGCTGACATTACCTGAAGATGATATTTTTGCAACATAGGTTACCATATAATATGTACCTGTTTTATAAGTTCCGCTAAGCTTAACGAGGGCGGAACCACTATATGTACCTTTAGCACCACAATAGAAATAACCGCCATCTACCATTGTATCTTCCCCGTAATTTTTGCTTGAATAAATTTCGTAGAAGAAATACGTATCAGCATATCTGGAGCTGATATAGAAATCAATATAATCATATGCACCGTACAATTTAACTGTAGATACGGTTTTTGTTCCCTTAGCATCGGTAGGTGCCATATAACCGTAGTTTGTGCTTGTGGTAGGCACATAATAATCAACAGCACTTACCGCAACGCCCATAACAGACATAAGCATAACTACAACTAACGCCATAGCTAAAATTCGTTTTGTTCTTTTCATAATTTTGACCTCCTTATTGTTTTGTCTACTCCATTCTACACCAGTAGAATAGCTTTTTCAATATGTATTTCTCACATAAATTTCGCATATTTTTGCTCATTTTGACAAAAAGAAATTAAATTGTACAAATAACAAACTTTTTCATTGTCATTTTGCCCATATTATTTTAGAAAAATTTTACTTATAGCCAATTGAAAACAGGGATTTTTGTGATATACTATTAAATGAAGAATTTTGTACACTCGTACAAATGAAAGGATGATAAAAATTATGGCAGAGAACAGATTTCTCGGCGATTACCCCGTAATCGGTATTCGTCCCATTATTGACGGCAGACGCGGCCCCCTCAAAGTAAGAGAGTCTCTTGAAGACCAGACTATGAATATGGCTAAATCCGCCGCAAAACTTTTCACAGAAAATCTTAAATATTCCAACGGCGAACCCGTAAAGGTAGTTATTGCCGACACAACAATCGGTCGTGTTGCTGAAGCAGCCGCTTGTGCAGACAAATTCCGTAAGGAAGGCGTAAGCATCACTCTTTCCGTTACTCCTTGCTGGTGCTACGGCTCCGAAACTATGGATATGGACCCCACAACAATCAAAGGTGTATGGGGCTTTAACGGTACAGAGCGTCCCGGTGCAGTTTACCTTGCAGCAGTTCTTGCAGCCCACGCACAGAAGGGTCTTCCCGCTTTCGGTATCTACGGTCACGACGTTCAGGATGCTGACGACACATCCATCCCCGCAGACGTTCAGGAAAAACTCCTTCGTTTTGCAAGAGCAGCAGTTGCAGCCGCTACAATGAAGGGTAAATCATACCTCCAGATTGGTTCAATCTGTATGGGTATTGCAGGTTCTTCAATTGACACAGACTTCTTTGAAGAATACCTTGGTATGCGCGTAGAATCAGTTGACGAAGTAGAAATTATCCGTCGAATGTCCGAGGGTATTTACGACGAAGCAGAATACCAGAAAGCATACAAATGGGTTAAAGAAAACTGCAAGGAAGGTTTCGATAAGAACCCCGACTTCGTAAAGAAGAGCGACGAACAGAAAGAAAAAGACTGGGAATTCACAGTTAAGATGATGTGCATCATCAAAGACCTTATGAACGGCAACAAAAACCTTCCCGAGGGTTGCGAAGAAGAAATGGTTGGTCACAACGCTATTGCCGCAGGTTTCCAGGGTCAGAGACAGTGGACTGACTTCTACCCCAACGCTGACTTCGCAGAGGCAATGCTCAACACAAGCTTCGACTGGAACGGTGCTCGTGAGCCCTATATCCTCGCTACTGAAAACGATACTCTTAACGGCGTAAGTATGCTCCTTATGAAGCTCCTTACAAACAGACCCCAGATGTTCGCAGACGTTCGTACCTACTGGAGCCCCGAAGCTCTTAAGAAAGCAACAGGCTACGAGCTGGAAGGCAAAGCAAAAGAGAGCATGGGTTTCATTCACCTTATTAACTCAGGTGCTTGTTGTCTTGACGCTTGTGGCGAAGTTAAGGATGAAAACGGTAACGGTATCATCAAAGAATGGTACGATATTACTGACGAAGATATTAAGACAATTAACGATGCAACAGAATGGTGTGCAGCGGATAACGGTTACTTCCGTGGTGGCGGATATTCAAGCCGTTTCCTTACACGTGCTGAAATGCCCGCAACAATGATTCGTCTTAACCTCGTTAAGGGTCTTGGACCAACAGTACAGATTTGCGAAGGCTACACAGTTGCGCTTCCCGATGAAGTTTCACACAAAATCTGGGCAAGAACCGACTACACGTGGCCCTGCACATGGTTTGCTCCCAAACTTACAGGTAAGGGTGCATTCACATCCGCTTACGAAGTTATGAACCATTGGGGTGCTAACCACGGCGCTATCTCCTACGGTCATATCGGTGCTGACATTATCACTCTTTGCTCAATGCTCAGAATCCCCGTTTCAATGCACAACGTTGACGAAAGCAAAATCTTCCGTCCCGCTTGCTGGAACGCATTCGGCACACAGGAGCTTGAGAGTGCAGACTTCCGTGCTTGTGAAGCTTACGGCCCTCTTTATAAATAATTAAGCAATAACAAAAGCCTTCCTCTGGAAAATTCCAAAGGAAGGCTTTTATATTTATTTCTTATTTCTTTTTACCTTTAACCGCTACTATTACAATCACACATACTGCTGTACCGCAAACAATTGCAACCACGGCAACTACCGCAATAATTATAATATTCCTCACAACGGGGCTCATTGAAGCAGAGCCCGAAGTGTTGTCGGATTCTGCGTACACCTCGTCATCTGCGTATTCGTCGTATTCTTCAACCGCAGATGTGTCATAGGTTAAGGGCTCACCCGTCTCGCCGTTAAGCTCCATCCCTTTAACGTTATCAAGCATATCGCTGTAAATCATTATATCTTCAATATATAAATTCACAACATAAAAATACTTGCCGCCGCAAATGAAAACATCTGCACTTGACTCGCTCGTTTCCGAGTCGTAGTATTCAACAACAATTGCCGGATATCCGTCTATGTAACAGTCTGTTACGGTGTAATCCTCGCCGTAACTCCAGCGAAGATACTCAAGCATTGCTGGGTAATCCTCGGGGCTTTCACAATACTGTTCACCCTGCCAATCAAATGCACCATAGTAAATTGTAAATTCAATTTCACCGAAGCCAACACCTTCTTCTTCCGCAATCTCCCATTCATACCAATAGGAATTACCCGTATCCTCAGGTGTGGACATATTAAGGTCCAGACCTGTCTCAAATTCGATATCACCCTCGCCATTGTAACACATTGCAGATGCACCTACAATAAATGTACCGCACATAATTAAAGCTAACAATATAGAAACTACCTTTTTCATAAATCCTCCTGATAATTAAAAAATTTTGATTTTCAGTTTTTTAATAAATGTCTGAAAAAACACTATTTACAAACGGTTCACCCCTTTGTGATTCCGTATTCCTCAGCCATCCATGTATCGTGACATTCCTCACAGACAAAGCATCCCACGTGTTTCTCAAAAATGAGACTTTTTCTGCAATCATAGCAACGATAGCTGAAAAAAGATATAACAATCACCGATGCTATAGCAACTACAATCATTGAAAAAATCAGAAATGCTGAAACAATGATAATAACAGCATTCTTACTCTTTTCAGCCTTTTGAGTTGCTTTGTTCTGTTGTGTTAATTGCTCTACACAATTCTGACAAAACATTTTTATCCTCTTTCTAAGTAAGACTGTGCGTTTTTTCTACGCAAACAGTATCTGCGTTGTTTATTTCCGGTCAACCGTTTATCAGGAGGTCACCGTCTCCCCACTGAATGTCACCCCGTATTCTTCGGACATCCAATTATTATGACACTGGTTACAAACCCAACGTCCGAACTCACCGTCTTCAGACATAATAACGTGCTCCTCAAAAATAACGAACTTATTGCAATCGGCACATCGGTAACTGAAAAGCTGCACAACCACTACTGATGCCACCGCAACCGCAATTATCGAAAACACCAGAAACACCGAAACAATCGCAATTATAATTTTATTTTTGCTTTTCTTTGGCTTTTGCACTACTGTTTCCGGCTTCGAAAACTGTGTTCCGCAATTCTGACAAAAAACCGTTCCTTGCTGATTTTTAAATTTACAATTCGGACAAACCATACTAATCATCCTTTCACATGATACTGTTGATTATATTAAAACATTATTTTTAGTTTAAACCTATTCTGTGCCACAGTACTAAGCCGTTTTTTAATGGGTAATTATCGGGATAATTAAAACGCGTAGCGTTCACATTTTGCGTTAGCAAAATATATCGCATACTTCGTATATATCGCGTGTCAACATATCGCACCGAAGGTATATCGCTTCACGAAGTGAACATTATAATCGGCTTCGCCCCGATAATTTTGCATTCTACATTCTGCATTTTGCATCCAAAAAAGCCCCTTGCGGTCGCAAGGGGCTTTCCTTAGTGAATATGAAATATAAAGTATTCACCGATGTATTGAGAAAAGAGAAAAACGAAAAAGATAAAATTCGTCCACCATGGACGGATTTTATCTTTATATGTATCTTTGATAACATAGTTTCCCGTATTACTGCCACCTGAGTAAAGGCCTTGCGAAAAGTTTTGGGGAATTTCATAGTTGAATATTTAAAAATTTATAAAAAACCGGACCATTGAAAAAAGATGTTTGCTACAACTTCACTTGTTATTATACATATTTTAATAATTTGAGCAACCTTCCACATATTGGACACTCTAAAACATCATCTAAGGCCTCAGTAACAGGTATTACTATACCACAGAGAGGGCATTTAACCTCATTTAGTAATAGAAATAGAATTTGACATATTTCTTCTTTGTGCTTTTTTAATTTTTCTAGTTTTGTACGAGTATAGTCATCTTCGTTGTGGCTTTTGATTTGAGCAGATAATATTTCTATTTCTTTATTAACAAAAGCTAATTCTTCCTTCAAAGAAGCCTTGTTCTTTTGTGCACAAGCACTGTAATGTTCCATTTCAGCCTTTAATTCGCTATCGCAAAAACGAATGAGCTTTAGATAATTTGGGTTGTCTTCAAATGGTGTGGCACAATCCTTTAAGTCAATTTTTCTTTTTATTTGAAGGTCTGCCAAGAGCTTTCCGAGATAGGCTAGTGCATTTTCCGGTTCAATGTCAAGAACCTTTTCACAATAATTATCAGCACTTTTAAAATCATCATTTTCAAGAAACATGAAAGCGCGCTCCATTATTGTAGAAACAGAAAATTGATTCTCATAAACATTAACAACAGCACCCTCGCCATAATTATGATTAGTGGTGTTATTAGTTACATTATATGTAATGTAATTATTCACTGCATCTTCAACAATATAAGGTTTACCACAAAATTGACAGATTGCTGCTTTTTGTTCATTATCAACTGCTAATATTCCCCCACATTCGGTGCATTTCGCTTGTACAAAAGGCATAACTATTACTCCTTAAAACTTTAAATCTAAATAATCCATAGCAACAAAGCTGTACACAAAAATTACTTCGATTGCGAATTAACGTTTTTATTTTAATACTATTGTAAAAAAATGTCAATGATAACACCCACATTGAAAAAGCCCCGCATTTTTGCGGAGCTTTTTTCTTAATATTTATCTTTTATAGTAAGACCTTTTGTATTGTAATAGCTTGTCGATGTGCCGTAGTAAGCTCTTACGGTGTATTTGTAGGTTACGCCTTTTTTAGCTGTTTTATCAAGGTATTTTACTGTGGAAGTACCCTTGACGGTTGCTATTTTCTGCCAGCCACCATTACCTGTTTTACGGTAAACGTTATAGCCTGTTGCACCCGCTACCTTATTCCAATTAAATGTAACACCTGATTTTGAGCTTGTTACACTCTTGAGTGTGGGTGTTGTAAGTCTTCTTACTGCATAGCCGTTTGCAACAAAGGATGAAAGATATGAACCATAATATGCTCTTACTGTGTATCTGTATGTTACCCCTGCTTTTGCGGTCTTATCTGTAAATGATGTTCCTGTAGTTTTACCGAGGTTCTGCCATTTACCATTACCTGTTTTGCGGTATACAATATATCCTGTTGCACCTGTAACTTTACCCCATTTAACTGTTATTGCACTGTTTGTGTTAGCAGTTGAGGTAACCTTGGGTGTTGCGAGGAAATATGTTTTAAGTCCGTTTGCGTCATATCCGCTTGTGCCACCTTCGTTGACAGCTCTTACGGTGTAACGGTAATAGCCGGATTTTGCGGTTTTATCAACATATGATGTTGCTGTTACATCATCCGCAATTCTTGTCCAACCGCCCCACTTTTTAGTCTTTGTGTTATATGCTCTGCGGTATACAATATAGCTGTCCGCACCTTCTACCTCACTCCAAGTAAACTTAACACCGCTTGTAGTATTCGCTACGCTTACAAGGTCGGGTGTTTCGGGTGCTAACTGAGGGATTTCTTCACAAGCGATTATTTCACCGCACAATTCACACTCCATATAAATTAAACCGGGTTCATATACAGTTGCTTCAGTATCCACATACCATTCGGATTCATAGTGACCGGGACAATCCTCACCCCAATACTCGATACAGAAGTTTACAACACATTCGTCTTCTTCTGCTGTCAAGTAGTTGTCACTAACCATACAGAATACATAATCACCTTCAAAGAGATACAAGCCACCATCAAATTCATAGTCCTCGGAACAGCAATCATCGAATTTTATGAACTCTCCGTCGTAGAGTATCTCGATAAACGGGTCGCTAACATTGTCAAATGATACGAATCTGTAGAAGCCCTCTTCTTCTGCTGTAAAGAAGAACTCGTATCCTGCATCTGCCGTATAGTCAACATCTGCATATGCATTACCGTATGCATAAATTCCGAAATTTACATAATCCAACGAATCAGAAACGGAGCAGATAATTTCTTCACCTGCATCAAGACTGATATAAGCATCAAACTCATAATCATCATCGCTTATGTCGTCATAATATTCAATTGTACCATCTTCAAATTCGACTGTTAAGCAGGGATCATCATTGTCAAATGAATAAAATTTATATGTTGCGTCCTCTTCAGCTACGAATTTAAATTCGTAATCTGTTCCCATTTCATATTCTTCGTATGCATATACTTCCATATAATATTTTTCAATATAGAAGTTTATGTCATAGTCCTCGCTATCTGTTACGGTACAATAAATTTCTTCACCTGCTTCAAGGTAAATAATTGCACTGAATTCATAGTCAAAGTTATCGAAATCAACATCATCATAGGTTTCAACAGAACCGTCTTCAAACTCAACTGTTAAGGAAGGGTCGAAGTTATCGAAAGAAGTAAACTCATATTCGCCTGCTTCCTCGGCAATAAATTTGAATTTGTAGCCTGATGCAAACCGGTACTCTTCTCCTGCACCTAATTCCTCATAGTATCTTGTTATGTAGAAGTCTACATCATAGCCCTCACCGTCTTCAATGAAGCAAAAAATTTCCTCACCGGCTTCAAGCTCAATTACGGCACTAAATTCATAGTTAAGGTTGTCAAAATCCACATCATCGTACTCTATGATATCTCCGTTATCAAACTCTATGGTAAGCTTCGGGTCATAGTTGTTACACGAGGTGAATTCGTAAAGACCGCTTTCCTCTGCGTAAAACCAGAAGCCCGTACCATCCTCTACCGTGTATGCCACATCACATTCATAATAATCTCTGTACTCAGCACCTACGCTTAATGAAAGGCACGACATAACGGAAAGTGCCATAATTAATGCCAACATTAAGCTGATTAATTTCTTCATTCTCTAATCTCCTTTTTCTTGTTTTCTTTAAGCTCCGATAGTCTCCCTATGGTAAAAAATCGGAGTTTATTACATTAAATCACTCTTTTTTACTCAAACCTATTCTATGCCACAGTACACTTTTGAAAATTTTTTCAATTTTGAATTTTTATTATATTGACTTTAGTTGTGAAATACTTTATCTTAAATATTAATGGATGTTAAGGTGGGTTTGTATTGTATAAAAAATGCTCCAAATGTGGTGCGGAAATCCCAAAAGAAGCGGTTTTCTGTTTGAAATGTTTTTCTGCCGTTGAGGTATCCGCTCCCGTAGATAATAAGAAAAAAACGCCCGTATTTTTTAAAATACGATCTTATATACTAAAGCTTCTTAAATCACGCCGTTTTCGGCTTGGATTTGCCGGTGTAGCAGGCTTATTATTAGTTATGGGTATTTGTATTTTAATTATGAAAAACGTAAATACCACGCCACCGCCCGTAGTTGAGCAAACAAGTGTCATACACTTAACTGAAACAGTTGCCGTTACCCAAAATAACGGTGAATTTGTAACTGCGGAAAACGGTGAACAGGTTTTTGATATTGTGGATGTTACTCAAACAATTATCCTCCCACCCGCTTCTACTACGCAAAAACAGGGATTTTTAGAAAACCTTTTTAATAATAAAACCACATCACCACAAAGTAATAATGATACACCCTCCAAAAAAGAAGAAGAAGAAACTGAGAAAAAGAACTTCTGGGAAACCATCTTCGGAAACGATGAAACTACCGAAGCCGTAGTTTCATCCACTACTAAACCCTCAAGTGCTACAACCGTTCCGCCAACTGCAAATACAACTACAACAACGCCGAGTACAAGTGCCGGAACAACCGCAACCACTGAAAGCTCCTCACCCACAACAACCGACGCACAGGTATCAACCGATGATTTTGAATATACAATTTCAGGGAAATATGCCACCATAACCAAATACACCGGAAATTCGGCAAATGTTATTATTCCCGCAGTAGTTGAAGGCTGTGCCGTTACAAGAATCGAACAAAACACTTTCCAAAACAACAGCTCCATTGTAAATGTTTCCTTTGAAACCAATAGCAAACAGCCCTATTTGTGGGTGGAACAACAAACATTTAACAGTTGCCCCAACCTGAGATTTATAAATTTTTCTGAAACTGATCTTGGTATAATAAACGATTTTGCAACGAATTGTCCGAGTGTTGAAAATATATCTGTAACCGGTTACCAATTCAAATGCATAGACGGTACATTATATTACAACACCGGCTCCACCTGGAAGGTACGCTACCACTGTCCTGCACACCCAACTACAGAAATACGCCTTCCAAACAATTGTGCCGGTTTCGAATCAGCAATCAACCTTGAAGAGGCTTACAACGTAAAAAATATCTATATGAATAAAAACGCTACATCTTATCCCTCATCCGACCAATTACCTCCTAATTGCGAAAATATTTTTGTAGACGGAGGAAACCCAAAAGGCTACGATATTGGCGGTGTAGCATTTTTCAAAAACGGAGATAGGTATATTTGTATCTATCCTTCCAAAAACAACTCACAGTCCCTTACCCTACCCGAAAACACATTGATATACTGTCAACAAATCAATAACCCTTATTTGAAAACTCTTTATATGCCGTCAACAACCAACGCTCAGTATCTTGATTATGTTCTGTCAAAGAGAAGCTTTTCATCTCTTGAAAACCTTTACTTCGGTGCCGAGCACTCTAAGGCAAGTTATGTTTTGACACATAGCGACATTGCTAACACACAATTATATTAATATGGTGATAAATATGGAATATAAAAGAACAGATGATCTGCTCGAACAATTAAAATTACAAAATATCAGTTATGAAGACTATCTTTCCGAGAACGAGGATTCTTTCGTGGTAAAAGACTTAACTGCGTTTTGGAAAAAAACAATCAAAAAAAGCAAAATGGCAAAAATTGACATTATAAACGGTGCCGATATGGGCTATACATATTTCTATAATATAATCGGCGGAAAAAGCATTCCCGCAAGAGATACAATAGTTAAAATATATATTAGTATGGGCCTCGATATAGATGATTGCCAGACTGCCCTTAAGCTCTATAACTGGGCATACCTTTACCCCAAGAACAAACGTGACAGTATTCTCATTTACGCACTTACCCACAAACTCTCTTTATACGAAGTTGAGGATATGCTCGTTTCACAAGGCGAAAAAGGACTCAAAACAATATGAGCCGTTACGAAGAATATATAAACAAAACACTGATTGACGATTACACTCATATCAGATGTTCTAAGAACGAAGAAGCGGTAAAAATCGATATTTTCAAACACAACAGTTCCGGAAATAAATTGGTATGTATCCGATCTCAAAATCGCAATGACCATATTTTCAGGCTTTTGAAGGGTGTTTCCGCTCCCAATTTACCCACAATTTACGACATTTGCTCCTGCGAAAACTATTTGTTGGTGTTGGAAAGCTACGTAGAAGGTAAAACTCTCGCGGAAACTATTAAAGTGACTCCACTGAAACCGAAACAAACAATAAAATATGTTTTGCAAATTTGCGAAGCGTTGAGATTTCTTCACTCAAAACAAATAATACACAGAGATATAAAACCCGAAAATGTAATTATCACACCGGACGGCAATGCGGTGCTTATTGATTTGTCGGCTGCACGATTGCTTACAGATAGTGAGGGAAAAGATACCGTAAGTCTCGGTACTGTAGGTTACGCTGCCCCCGAACAATACGGTATACACCAATCCACACCCCCAACTGATATTTTTGCCCTTGGCGTTCTTCTTAATGAACTGATTGTCGGTTGTCACCCCTCTATAAAAACTCCTTCGGGAAGATTGGGAAAAATCATAAAAAAATGTACTGAAACTCAAATGTACAACAGGTATCAGACTGTTGAAAAACTTATATCAGACCTAAAAAAAGTCAAATGTTTTTAGAGCATCGGTAAGTGTACTTATATACTTAAGGGTGTACTATCCAAGGGTATTTGTAAACACATTTACCGATGTTATAATATTTTTATCTTAAATAAGGAGATGTTTTTATGAAAACGAAAAAGTTTTTATCATTGCTTCTTGTCGGTATCATGCTTCTTTCTTTTGCAGCATGTGGGGGAAAAAACAAATCCGATAACGAAGCAAACGAATTAACCAAGGGTGCTATGCCTGATAGCCTTATGGTTGAAAAAGTCGGTAGCTTAACCTCCGATGATTTCTCGACTGCCGAAGGTGGTCTTTATTATCAGGATGAAGCTACCGAGAAATACGGCGTTATGTCCTTGGACGGTAACTACGACACAGGTGCAGTATACGTTAACTGTACACCCGTCGGCTTGTATTTCAAAGTTTCTAAAACCGGAGATCGTAAAATCAATAATGCCGAAACACTAAACGACACCGGTCTCATAGACGGAAAAGGAAAAGTTTTAGTTCCCGAAGCATATGCATATGTTCAAAGTATTGGCGACAGATATTTCCTCGCCATCGAAGCAACAAACATTGTTGGTTCAAAAGACCGTGCACTCGTTGCATACGACGACCGTGATGTATCCAAACCCATAAGTGCAACCTTAGCCAACGAAGAGGAAGACTTTTTATTTGCCGGTAAATGGTATGTTTACGATAAAACGACAGGTAAAATGGTTCCGGGTATTTCAGGTACTGCTGACCAGTCGGTTGTAGCATACGGTAATTTCATTGCTTATAATGATGACGAGGGTAACCGTCACGTAGTGGATGCAAACGGTAAAGAACTTGTACATAACAAGCTTTTCGACGACGGTTCATACACCATTGAAGGTAAAATCGGCACTGTTTATGACACTAACGGTGAAAAATTATTCGATTATGACCTTGCTTCTTATATCCCCAAATACGTAAACGGTGACTATTATACCGCTTCCGTTTACAAAGACGGCACAACAGCTTACGTCGTTATGGACAAAACAGGTAAGGTTTTATCCACTGAATTTACCTCAATGCCTTCATTCTATGGCGATTTAGTTTTAGTTGATAATACCGTTTATGATGTTACGGGCAAAAATGTTATTAAGGGTTCATATGAGAACATCTCTTACAACT
Organism: Oscillospiraceae bacterium; assembly: GCA_015066345.1. Taxonomy (GTDB): domain Bacteria; phylum Bacillota; class Clostridia; order Oscillospirales; family Acutalibacteraceae; genus DTU089. Next base: position 63,039 of record SVOQ01000007.1, on the reverse strand, counting down.
CAATGTTCGGCGATTACTACTTCCTCAGAAACAACGAAACCTATACCTTAATCAATTCAAAGGGTGATGTTCTGTTTGAGGACACAGAAAAAAAGAACAAGGTTATTTTCAAAGATGAATTTGTGGCATATGATAAATCCGATGATAATTATATGTTCTATTCATATAAGGATGCCGATTACACAATCGAGGGCTATAGCTTTGCCCCCTGGCTTGTAAAAACAGCCTCCACAAACAATCTCTACAATATCGTCAACGTAATTTCAGGCGAAACCGTACTCGAAAATTACAATTCCTATACATACACAACCGTACGCGGTACCGCTTACTATGTTTATGCAAAGTATAACGGAGGTACAGACATTTACCTCATTGTTAACGAAGCTCAGCTTAAAGAATTGATGGATAAAAAAGATAAGCTCCTCAGTGACCTTATTGCAAGCTTCGAAAAAGAGGGTATTACCGTTACGGTAAATAAGGAAACAGGTGAGCTTGCAATGGATTCCTCCGTATTGTTCGGCGGTGACTCCGCAGAGCTTACTGCAGACGGTAAGGCTTTCCTCGATAAATTTGTAAAAGCATATACATCAATCGCTTATTCCGAGGAATATGACGGCTTCATTTCAAAAACATTCGTTGAAGGTCATACAGCTCCTACCGCAGATGCAACATACGCAAGCGATATGCAGCTCTCTGTTGACAGAGCAACAAATGTAAAGAATTACTGTGTATCAACCACAGACGGTGCCGCTGTTAAACGCTTCGTTGAAAACCTTGAAGCAGTGGGCTACTCAAACAGTCAGCCCGTATACGGTGCAGACGGAAACGTTGATATGGCAGCATCCCGCCGCGTATCATTCCGCTTTATGCTCAATATCGACCTTATAGATTAATGGGTAATAATCAGCATATTCGAGAGGTACACTTATGAGTAAACTTGCGGACCGTCTTTTATCACAATTATCCCAACCCGAAAAAACATACGAAGATTTCTGGAAGGAATACGGACTTATAATAAAAGAAAAAAAGCCGGAACAGTTTTGGAAAAAAACTTTTGAAAAAACGACTATACCAAAAAACACAATCATCAACAGAGCTGATATAAGCTATACATATTTTTATGATATTCTAAAAGGGAAAAAACATCCCTCACGGGATATTTTAATAAAAATCTGTATTGCTATGGAGCTCCCCGTTAAAACCTGCCAGAAGGCTTTGGCTGTTTACGATTGGGCACCCTTAACCGCAACAATACATAGAGACAGTATCATCTTATACGCCATAACCCACAATCTTAATCTGAACGAAACACAGGAGCTTTTAGAGTCCCATTCATTAAAAGCCTTGTGGTGAATTTACCCGGATAAAAAAAGCAACCGATTTTCTCGGTTGCTTTTTGTTATGCGGCTATATATTCTTCGTATGTTTTTACATCAAAATGCTCATAGTTCTCCAAATTAAGTTGTTCAAATTTCTCAGCACAATAGCGGTAATAATCCTGTTTATCCCCCGATGAAGCCAAAGCCATTTTATCGTACAATCTTTTTAACGTCAAGCGATAATACTCAAAGCTTGTTGCAAAATCCTTTAGGCATTGCTGATACTCTTCGCTATTGGGATCGCACTCTTTTACTTCGGCTAAGGCGTTGGCGTATGCTTCTTCCGCAGACCAGATTTGCTCATAACCCATAGTCAAAAGTTGAAGCTTGGCTTGAGACTCTTCCCCTAATCCGGTTGTTTCATTAACAACATCAATCGCCAACTCTACCCAACCAACAACCTTAAAAACGTTAGTGAACTTAAATATCTTTGATTTATTAAGTTGTTTCAGTTTTAGAACTTCTTTTACAAAGTCATCGCCCCATTCATTAACTTTTTCCTTAAGAATTGATGCACAATTTTCCCAGCTATTTTCATATCTGAGCCTGATCCTGGCAAGACTCTTTGCCATTTCGCTATTGGGGTCACAATCATCAATAACAGTGTTTAATATTTCAAGATTTTTTTCGTAATCAGCGGTGAGAGCAGCCATAATTTCTACCATATCTGTTCCGTATTTAATTATGTTCTCAGCATTCTCAAACTGTTGGAAAAACTCTTTGAAATATTTGTAATTCTTAGTTCTCTTATCAAGAAGTAGCTTTCCTTTTTCATCCCTGATTCCGGTTAGGTATTCCTCCCACTTGTCGCCATACTTTTTGATTAATTCCATAAACTCCTGATAATCTTTAAGTATATCTTTGTATTCGGAATCTTCGAAGGTTGTGGTTTTTGCCATCTGATCAAAAAGAGCCATCATCTCGTTGTCGTAAAGATAGGTTTCGTAGTCGTAATCGTCTCCAAAAAGCTTTCTTACCCAACCCATCATCTCCCTGATAGCCACATCAAACAACTGAGATATCGTCATAAGCCAGAATTCTTTATCCTTCATATCCATTGATGACAAATCTGCCAAAAACTCCTTGACTTCTACCGAGTATCTGTCAAAAAACTCTTCAACGTCGTCGGTTTTTATGAATTTTTCAACAGCTTTCCAGCTTATTCCTTCATCAACATATACTTCATCAAGGGTATCATAAATTTCATTATAAATTTTTGAAAGCTTTAAAGCAAACGTGGTCATAGAAAAGTTCCCCACATCACACCCGTTGATTTCATTCAAAATTGAAATGTATTGCTTTAAATCAACAATGCAATCATGTATGCTCATGGCACTGAGAAGGTAATGCGCTTGTGCTGCGTGTAAATTATCCTTTATGTCGTTAAGCTGTTTTTTTGCTATGTCATTTACTTCCATCAAATAGTATCTCGTTTGTCTGGCATCCCACCAATTAAATGCTTTTCCAACGAATCCCAGTAATCCATAAATCAAATCTTCCCACCAATCTCCGATATTTTCAAAGACATTAGCATCCGAATCAATAGAATCGCAGTCCTTTTGCATTTGAAGAAAGCCTTCTTCTGTATAGTCTCTTGTTCCCGTATAGTTTTCTTCATAGAGAATGTATTCGCCTTCAAATTTCTGAGCAGCGTTCATATCATCAAGATATGCGGGGAAAAATGCCTTTATCTTTTTTGATATAGCGTCTATCATTTCAGGTACTTTTTCCACGTACGATGTATAAATTAACAGTTCGTTATGCACCTTACCGGATTGCACACCATTTTTAGTAAGCCTGTTTAAACATTCAGCGTAAGAAAGGTATTCTTTCTTAATGTTTTCATTTTCTTTAAGAAAAACCTCTGAAAGTTTTTCATATTTGGGATAATTCAGTTTCATATTAAGAATTCTCCACCTCTCTTGCAACTTCTTTATCCATATCTTCGAAATGTTTAGCAACCTTTGAAATAAATGTGACAGCGTTTGTCAAAAAGTTTTGTGTGTCCGTGGCACAACCCGACATATCATTTATAATAATATCAATCTCGTCCTTAACCGTGCCATAGTTTTTCTCATTCAAATTCAGAAGTTTTGTGCCGTTAAATTTAACCTCTTCCGCTATCGTTGCACATTCTGATGAAGCTGCCCTTATTTGAGGTATATCATATTTTAACTCCATTATTTATCTCCCCCTGTAAAAGCATCTTCCACCGCTTCTTTGGCATCCTCAAGCATATCGCCCAGTTGCCTGAGCCAGTTGTTCAATCCTTCTATCTTATTTTTAAGACCCTCAATTGCACCGTCCAAGTCAAATATTTTATTCTTAATAGCTTCCAAAATATTTCCGACCATTTGATCCGCTTCGTAAGCATTACTATCTTTCAATGCAGACTTAATCTGCCTCTTATAGTAATTACCAAAATTACCGGGCATCTTTTCGCATCTTGCGTTAAGTTTATTTTCAAAATCATTTACAGCCCCTGTAGATTTTTTCTTGAAATCCGCAACATTATCAAATAAACCTTCGCCTGTTTTAACCTCTTTTTCTTTTTTTGCTTTTTCTGTGTTTAATTTTTTGCGTTGCCTTTTCGCTTCTTGAATTTGTGCATTAATTCCGGCTATATCCACAAAAAAACCCCTTTTCTGCAATCTATTACTTTCATTATCCCACAAACACACTGCATTTGATAATACTCTCACAGAGTACTTATGTTATTTTGGCGATATTTACAAGAAACTATCAAATAAATGTAGCAAAAAGACGAAAGAGAACATTAAAAACCCTCGGACGAAGCCCGTACTATGTCCGAGGGTTTATGTTTATTACCAATTACCGAATATGTTTTCCGGTTCTGTCAAGTCCGTAAGAGGATTATCGTTTTTGCCCATATAGTCATCCTTGGACTTTACATATACCTATTCAAAACACTTTATAAAGGTATCTATTTTTTACAGGTGGATTTGTTTTTTGCCAACTAGATTTTACAATCAAAAAACTACAAGACACTCCTTTTTCAGTAGATTTGTAGTCCTTACGTTACTGAAATCTTTTAAGAAACAGGCCACGCTTCAGCTTGAACATCGCCAATCCATTCATTCACTTCTACCTGTTTATCGGGCTCAAATTCATATATGTCTCTATACGTATAAAGAATTACCTGTTCCAGGTCCTTTAATTGATTATAGAGATTCTCTAATTGCGCATAATCATCTGATTTGCCTGCAGCTATCTTAGTAAATAAATCCCTATAGTTTTTTTCTATTGTCTCTTTAGTCAATTTTAAAATATGTATCTTAAAAGCACCCTTTGCTACACCTGTTAAGCCGGTGGCATCAATTAATCCGGAAATTAAGCCGGAAGCAGTTTCATCTTTTATTTGCTTCTGTATAATACTTACCCTCTTACCGTCAGCAGCCTTGTTCACTTTATCTACCAAAAGCTGTACCGCTTTGTTTATCTCCTGTTCGTATCCATTAATTGCTTTGCCTATAGCCGATGTATCTATCGAAACATCATCAAGTCCGAGTTCTTTGTAAACCTTAGAGGAATGCTCATTAAAAACATTCATATTACTCTGTTCCTGAACAAAGTTCTCTATTTTGAATTTTTTAACTTCGGGATCCAGCTCAAGCTTAGCAACAACTACATCACCATTACGTTTATACACTTCTTCAAGAGAGTGTGTTATTGAACAGCCATAGTCTTTGTTATCTCGATAATAATCAAAAGCTTCATTTAAGCCCTTCAACAGTATTACGCTGTTTTGGGCAACTGATTTTGGTGAATTTGCAAGCTTGTTTGCATATCTTCTGTCAGCTGTTCTTGCCTGGTCAAAGATTTTTCTTATTGTGTCTCCGAAATAGTTATAGGCGTCACACGTCATGCGTTGGGTATCCATCAATTGCTTCAAAAACTTACCTATAACTGTATTCAAAAACCAACGACCCAAAACACCCATAATGTCATAATTAAGCTCATCCGCATTAACACTGTTGGCCAGTTTAATTAATTTTTCTTCAGTTTTCTTGGTAAAATCCCTTTTAACCTGTTGGTTTACAGTTTTGTTGACACCAAGTATTGTATATTTTGCAAATCTTTTATCACGCAGATATGCTTCATTTTCAGATAATATCGTATCCGCATTTTGTACGACATTTTCTACAATTTCGCCCATTAGCCTTTATACTCCTTAGATATTTTTTCATCTTTATGCTGCATCTGATCTTTTGCGGTTTGTAAAACCATCAATACATTATCTAACAATTCACCAATCTGTCTCGAACGTTCTTCTGTAAGGGTTACTATTTCTGCCAAAGTGTCCAACACATCGCCTTTTGATTTATCTGTATAAAGACAATTCCATTTATATGATACACCCTTTTTAAAAGGCAGTTCACCTTTAAGTGCTTTCACATCGGCAATCGCTTCATTCAAATAAGAAAAATCATATTTAATCTCATTAACCATTACAATCAACCTCCGGCCTGTCCGTATAATTTCAAATCAATTTCATCAATACGACTTAAAAACTCAAGTGCCGTCTGACTAACCACCGCTCCTTGACCTTGGGTAGTTTCATAAATCGCTTCAATTTCTTCTTTTAATATAACAATACTGTTATGTGCATCACCTTTTGCTATTCCGTGTTCTGCTACCTTTGATAATATTGATATCAGTTTTTTTAATATTTCATCTTCCTTTTCCCAATAATCCTGAACCTTGCATGCTAACACGTCATAATCAACATCACACACATATAAATCTTCTGCCATTTTAAAAACCGTCCTTTCATCAAGGCATTTCGTTAAACATTCGTTTTAATCTCTTTAATTCTCTTTCGTAACGAGCCTTTGTTTCTTCTAAATCATCTAATTTTTGATATGAGGCATTAACAACCTTTTTCTGTTCGCGGTATGACTCATCCATTTTAGCGGTTGCTTTTCGCTTATCGGAAGCATTCTTTTCCTTGCGAGCCTCAACCCAGGTTTTTATGAATCGTAATTCCGACAAATTTTCAAAGGATTCGTTCGTTCTGTCAAAAATGCGATAATTATCCATAGTCTTATCCAGACTTCGCTTTAATTTATCTAATTTATATTCGTTATCTTCTATAGTATTTTTTTGTTTTCTGATTTGCTCACGAACGTTGGAAAGTTTGCGTTCCATCCGCCTGATTTCAATTTCTATTTGTTCTTTATTCATATCATTACCTCAAGCTTCCGTCAATAACTTTTAAACACACATATCTATGATAATTATTGCACATTTTTCCGTCTTTGTTAATACTCTCGCAACATACAGTTTTTTTATAAAAAACATCTTCGCAAGGAAAAATCACCTTGCGAAGATGTTTTATTATTAATATAAATTTATTCTTCCACAACCCAATTCTCGGGGTCACCACGCACGATATCGGGATGAGCCACAAGATAATCGTTGATTGTATCAACCATATTTTCATCATCAATATCGCTATAGCCTTTAAATACAACTTTATTTATTTTATCAGCATTAAAATAAACCATCTGGTCGCCTATAAGCCCTTCGGGATAAGCTACACCGCCGTAATCAAAGAAAAATTCATTTTCGCCGTTGCGTACATTAATTGCTCTTGAAATAACAAGAACTTTTTGTACACCGTTTTTAAGTAAAACAATACTTCCGAGAGGTAAATAATCTATCATAACTTTTTTCCTTTCTGCTTAATCGCAATAAATATTCAGTAATTCAAAAAACTCATCTACGCTTCGGGCAATAGGAATCGGATTGTCAATATTACCCATAGTCATATAATAAACTCTGCCGGTATTAATATCCCAATAATAATAATCGCCGTCAACGTCGCACGCAAAAGGCACTAAATGTTGCGGAATATGGTCGTCTCCTCGGTATAAATCCAACAGACTTTCTACCGAACAAGTGCCGTATTTCAGAGGCAGAATAAATTCCACACAAAATTCCAATTTATGCATTACAAATGCAACCTCATCAGCTTCGCACATATTGTAATTTGCATAATAGGAACGTAAGAGCGACGGAAATTCAATATCATACTTCTTTTGTACCGAATCAATGTATTCCTGCGATACGTTCTGTTCGGGATTTTCTTTTTTTACAAATTTAAACATTCAATTTCCACCTCTTTCACACCGTTGCTTCAGTATTTACCGAAAAATCAAAATCAAATTTACCGAAAAACTCATCCAAGTCCGCCTTGCTTGCAGTAATTGTATCTGTGGGAATAGACGAGTAATATGCACTGTAAGGAGATTGTGGCTGTCCGTCTATACTGCTTATTGTATCTGAAATTCCTTCCTCTATCGTAGAAGCTTTATCGGTAATATCCAAGCTGTGCCCAGTATTAAATGTATCCTTTCCATAACCTTTTCCGTTAGCAACATAATATTGAGCTGCTGAACCTGTATGTGTTTTTATAGCTTTATGACCCTTAATGGTAATGAATTGCATTGTAGTTTCGTTTGTCGCAGCATTATAGTCATCTAAATGATGCCACACATATTCCTTGTTCGCACCTTTACGCATAGATTTAAAGTCTATATCTACACCCTGATCCTTAAGTATCTTCTCCGCTTGCCGGAAATCTTTCTCACGATTACCGGTAGCTTTAATTTTCACCTGTACGGGTTCACCTGAATCAAAACGGAGTATTTCATCCGTTTCAGAAAAATCAGCACCGTTTTGAGGTGTACGTTTTATGTTTTCAATACCTGCTTTTTCTCCGTCAAGAACAGGGTCATGCTTACTGTTATAATTAGATGCGTAATCATCTGCAGCCTTCTGTGCTCGTTTGTTTGTAGCTATATTATCAACGGCACCCCCGGCACCACCTATTGCGACATCTGTAAGAAGACTTTTTCCGTCAAACACTTTAGCAAATTCTTCCTCAGCATCGCCACCAAATGCAACGGATATGGTAGCCGCCGCTGTACGGGACACTATGCCCGAGCCCACCTCGGAAGCAGAGCCTATTACCGCTGATGTTCCGATTCTTACAAGTGAGTTAGAAGAATGTAACAGATTATTTCCGATCACCGACGAGTTTAATTTATTGGTTATACCTCCGCCTATACCGGCACCTATGGCACCCGTAGCAAAACCGGTTATACCTGCCGCCACTGTATCCTTGGCTATTTTACCCCAGTCATATTCACTATGGTCATAACCGTGCTCAATGTACTCATCAGCCATACCATGTAAACCTGTGCTGATTATGGCGGAACCTGCAGAAACAGCCCCCGCTATAAGAGGCGCTCCTGCACCACCGGTAGCGGCAGTAACCACGATAGCTCCGACAATGCAAACTGCCGTTACCACCCATTTAAACACCTTGGCTTTTCGCTCACGTTCGGCACGCTCCTCCTCGAGAATTTCAACACGTTCCTTTTGATTCTCAATTTCTGTCTCAATAAGCTCCTGCTTGGATTGTTGCTCCTTGTCAACCTCTACATAAGCAGCATACAGCTTTCTGAAACTTTCAGAGCCCGCTAAATCATAAACGCTGAAATTCTTTTTATAGGACCTGCCTTTTGACTGACATTCTTTAATAAAAGTCGTAAGAGTATGTATGAGCTCTCCTGTATTAACGAAGTCATTCTGATAATGATTGTTTTCAAGATTTTTAATATCATTATCTAAATCCGTAATGAATTTCTCGATATTTTCGTGAGCATAATACACTTCGCCCACATCTTTATATGAAAGATAGTAAATATCCCTGATATCCGACATTATATTTGCCAGTGCATCATCGACCTGTACTGCTCTGTTTTTCTTATTTGTTACATCGGACTTGATTTCTTTCAATTCCGACTCCTTGATAACAACATGTGTTGCTTTGTCAATGTTTGAAAAATAATCTCTCTTATATAAGAAGCAGTTCTTTTGATGTGCCGACATCAACTGACCCAGTAAACCCTGAATCATACCGTGAACAGATTCGAAATATGTTTTTATATTATCCGAGCCTTCACCCGACATATTATTAGTAGTCTGAATGGTTTCAAGTGCCTTACCGACAGCTTCGAGTTCCGTCCCCCAAGAATTAATCTGATTTGACAAGCTTGAATCAAAACTGTCTAAAGCATCGAAATCTACTTTATAACCCATAATCTCCCTCTCTGAAGCTTATCTGTTTCCTGATGCTATTTTTTCGTCCATTTCTTCAACATCGGAAATCATTTTTTTCATATCTTTTGCATCTTTATTAATAAGTTCTGCATATAATCTGAGTAAATTTCTGATATCCTTTTGTTGTTGAATATATTCCATACTCGTTTTAAGAGTCTTTACATCGCTTTTATCTACGCTTACACTATCCGTTGCCAATGCATCGCCCTTGGATTTAAGGGTATCCACTTCACCTGACAACCCGGGCGAAACTTTAAACTCTGCCATATTTTTTCATCCTTTAATTAAAGAAGTTCTCTATCTTATTTCCCAAGCTATTTATAGTCGAACCCAATCTTCCCAACAAACCGTACTCATTCATACGTTTGTTTTCTATTCTTGTTATTTCATTATTAATGGAGTCAAGTACATAGTCGAGGGTGTTTTTGTAATAATCCTCATTTAAATCTACGGCAACCTCACCTTTTACCTTGAAGCTGTTGTATTTCTTACCTTCCCAATCATACTTTTCCTTGTATATTTTGGAGTCTTCTTTTTTTATTGTTTTAAATGTTCTTTTTTGCTCCGCAACCCGTTCTTTAGCACGTCTTAATCTACGAAGCAAATAATTGCATTCCTCAATACGATCAGAACAAGCATTATACTGACGCCTTGCGGTATTTCTTCTTCTTACAAGGTTATTATACTGGTTTACATCTTTTTCAGCCATAGCTTTTCGCCCCCGAAATTACAAAATTCGCCCGACAACCGGCGTTGTCGGGCGATAACCAACCAACAATTAAGCCTTGAACTGGTTAGCAATGCTTGCGTCTGTTTCTTCAACAATTTTTGCTGTTGAGTCAAGTGCTGTAGCAATTTCGTAAATGAGAGCTTCCGCTTTCTGGAAACCGGGCTTAAGCTCCTGGTAACGTGCTGCATAAGATTCGCTTGCTGCACCTTCCCATTCAGCCTGAAGCTGCTGAAGCAAGCTGTCTAACTGACTAATAACGCCGTTAACTGCTTCGCCCTGTCTACGGTACTGATTTGCTTTTTCTCTCATTTGATCAGGAGTAATTCTGATTTGACCTGCCATAATTTTCCCTCCGAAAAATTTTCTCGCATTGCGAGTTATTTTTTAAACCGAGTCATCCGGTTCAACGTCTACATTATTGCACATTAATTTTCGTTTTTAAATACTCTCGTGGAGTACTATTGTTTTTTTGGCAAAATGCAACAATAATGAACATCAACCCTTATTAAACATCACCAAAAACCGAATGTTAAGCTTTGAGTAAAATCTTTACTACTATTATTAAAAACAATTTTTGGTTTTTTGTCAACTGTTTTTTAACCTTTAAAATTATTATGACTGCTGTGTTAATACACTCTTAATTTTAAGACATTCGTTATCCTTTATATAATAACAGTCGCCTAAATCGATAGGTTTCTTAAACTCACGCATAATTGCCAACGGCAGATCCACTATTTTCATATTAGCAATATCATCAAAGTACATAAATCTGCGAGCATCACGAAGACTCTTAATAAGCTCGGGTGATGAATAGGATATATTTGTATTCTCATATCCTCCGAATATTACGCAGACATTCATATTTTTATACTTGCCGACAATATTCTTATACGCATCCATAATACTCATATTGGTACTTATGTATTGCATTGCGTCTGCATTGTTAACAATAAGCACAATGAGTTTTGATTCTTCTAATACAGAATCCTCACCCGAGGCAAGACGGGAATATCTTGACTGTAACTCTTCTTCGATTGTTTTTATTGCATCCGCACTCTTTTCCGGCATAACCTCATATGTAACAACATTTGAATTAGCCTTAAGGGGCATCAACTTCTTATTTATACCGTCAATAATATGGACTTCCGTTTTGTCGGTATAATATTCATCAAGTGAATTAACAAGATACTTAATGAAATTATGTTTACCTGAGCCGTCGCGTCCCGTAATAGTGAGAGGACCACCCATATTGGCAAGTTCAAGCACAAACGGACTTACAGAAGCATAGTCAAGACCCGCAACAACAGAGAAGGTGTCTTGCATATATCCCGTAAGATTGTCTCTTACAAAGGATGACGTTAACAGCTCGGGAATTACAGGAATCATTTTTGCAAAGGATTTCTTGTTTTTGCCGTTAGTTTCCTCTATAAACGCTTTAATCTCTTTTACACGGTCAATTTCTTTTTCACCCTTGAATGCAAGATATGCCTGACAATCGAGATGAGTTTTATCAACTTCAACAATACATCTGCCATGAATATCGTCAATACGTTCGCTACAATGGTCAAATAAAGAGTTATACTCATTTGAATCATTACAGAACAAGGCAATACGTGTAGAGAAGTTTGAAAGATATTTATAACCGATACCCTGAGTCTGAGAGTTTGCAATAATTATACTAATACCTACTGACAATCCTTCTCGACAAATGGCAAGAAGCTCGTCATCATCCTGGAAATAAAGCTCCTTTAATGCTGTAAGGTTATCAATCATAAGAACTATCTGAGGAAGGTCAGTCCTACCCGCTTCACGATAAGCAGAAAACGAGCTGACACCCACAGACAAAAGTTTTTCTTTTCGTTGTGCAATCTCCGTATTTATAAGTTTGAAAAGATTTTTAAGCTTTTCATCCTCAGATGATGTTACAACACCACCAACGTGATTGAGCTTTTCAAAGTTTTTGAGCACCATTGATGCAAAGTCTATGATATAGATTGAAACTTCGTCGGGTGTGTATTTAGTTGACAAACCACGGATAATATTTTGCAAAATATTTGTTTTGCCACTCTGTGCAGAACCGATAAGCATAACATTCTGATTTCCAACGTCGATTTTATATGTTCCCTGATATTGGTTATCCGGGTCATCGTATACACCGATTTCGACTTCAATTTTACCGTTATCGACTTTTTCGTGGTTCACAAAATCAATACACGTACTCAGTGATGGCAGACAGATATCCGGTAATTTTTTAATTTGTTTGCTCTCAAAATGGTTATGAACATATTGAACAATAGCGTCCAACTGCGTAGAACCACCGTCTTTTTTATCTTTTTTCTGCACATATACGGGAACACGTTTCCCGGAATCCGTAAGTTGGAAGATTGCAAATTCTTTAACTTTACTTTCATCCGCCTTTTCAGACGCACCACTGTATGCAGATTGGAACAACTCGAAAATCTCATTATTACCAACCTGTAAATATGCACGACCGGGTTCTTTAATTTCAGCAGCAAGAGGTGATTTAAGAACCTCGTTACTGTCTTCCTGACTCTGAACTTTGAGACAGAGCTTGAATCTTGAGTTTGACCAAATCTGTTCGTTAACCTGACCCGCCGGCTTCTGTGTAGCAAGAATGAGGTGTACACCAAGGCTTCGGCCGATTCGTGCCGCAGAGATAAGCTCTTTCATAAACTCGGGCTGTTCCGCTTTTAGCTCTGCAAATTCGTCAACGATGATAATAAGATGGGGTAACGGAATTTCGACCTCACCGGCTTTATATTTCTTTATATATTTATCAATATGGTTTACATCTGCTTCAGCAAAAAGTCTTTGACGTTTCTGAAGCTCGGCTTTAATTGATTTAAGAGAACGGTTGATTTCCTTACCGTCAATATTGGTAATGGCACCCATCATATGGGGTAAATCACGGAATTGGTTAGCCATACCGCCACCTTTAAAGTCGATAATAACAAATCCGACTTCATAAGGATGGAATAAAGTTGACATTGAAAGTATATACGTCTGGAGAATTTCCGATTTACCGGAACCGGTAGTACCTGCAACAAGACCGTGAGGTCCGTGCGCCTTATCATGTAAATCAAGATAAACCGTACCTGTTTTTGAAACACCCAAAGGGGCTGACATAGACTTGAATACCTGTGATGTCTGCCAGCGTTTATCAAGGTCAATATCGTCTACCGCGAGAATATTGAGCATTTCAAACAAAGAAATACTCTTAGTAAGGGAACCCTCAAGTGAGATTTCCTCTGTGTAAACCGGTGCAAGAATCCTAACGATTTCCGCTGCAGCCGAATTATCAATTTTCGGATATACAAAGACTTCAGATTTGCTTCTGTCATCTGTATGTACAAGAGTTGCTGTATTGTTTGCCTGAATATCAATTATGTACGAACAACCCATGGGCACGTCTGCTCTTGTATTTCCAAAGAACACAAAAATTACGCCTAATTCCTTTGCTTCATCAACAAATCTTGAGATGGGATGATTCTGGAAACCATATTCATCGTGAAAGAATACTACAATTCTGTTATCAAATTTCTTTTCTTGCTTTCTGTATGAAAGTTCTTTGTAAAGGTACTCGAAAACAAGGTTTTTGCTTTCATCATCAGTAACAATAAGTCGGCTACCGATTTCCTCTGAATATGCGTGGGGTAACATACGTAACCAACGAACATTCTTAGCGTGACGTTTTTCTGCTACAAATATCATTTTCACATCGCTATGATACTGTCTGGCGGCAATATCAACGATAAGATTTTTCATTATTTCAAAACGCTCGTATTTATCGCCAATAACACCAATTGCATTGGCTTCTTTAAGATCGCACACTATAGGAGCATTTTTGATATATTTGTATTCCTCGCTGAGTTTTTCGGGCATTTGCTGAAGATCATCGCCCGCCTCAAGTTTCTCTTGCTTTTTGTAATTAATTTCGCGGGTTGCTTCAACAAGACCGTTACCGAGTCTTACACAAAGGAAATCATCATCAGAAGGACTCCTATCAAATAAATCTGATGAGAAAACGCCGAATCTTTGTCTTTCAACATCCTGCGAAACATAAATTTCCTCACGAACTTTGTGCTCCTCAGCACGATATTTTTCAATATCCTTACGTTTCTGAGCAATGTATGCGTTGTATTTTTCTGTACGCTCTTTAAGACTTTGCTCGTAATCCTTCTTACCTTCAGACCTGTTTAACACAACCGTAAGAATCGAAACCACAATTGAGAAAAGGCTCGCAATAATCATAACGGGATTCATTATGATCATCATCATAGAAGAAACAACCATCGTTAATGAAGGCAAAAGCTTTGTTATTAATGAACCGTTCTTGGGCTTCTGGGGTTTTGCAGCCGGATCAAGAATCTCAATTTTTTCATCATCAATAATCGATTTTATTCTTGTGTTTCGGTTGAATTTTGGGTATGAATTTTGCTCCGGACAATCTTTATATGTCACGGAGTTCAAACCCATATCATCTCTTATCTGAGTCCAGATTTTACCATCCTTATAATAGAAGAAAAAATCGGATAAAGAGAAGAAATCGCCGTTTTTGATGGTTTCATTGCCAAAGGCTTTTTTGCCGTTGTGGTAAACACCGTATTGGCTGTAGCCGATTTTAAGCTGATATCCTTCTCCTGTTTTCAGCAATGAAATCATATCGTTTTTTATAAAGGGACTTGCTAAAACGATATTGTTTGTAGCATTTGCTCCAATAGATATTGAACTTAGGTTTGTAATATCAATGATTCTCTCATACTTAACTTTACCGTTATCAAAATCTATAAGGAATTCGATTGTGAAGGCTGTAATATCAGAATCCTGATATTTAACGTCAACAATATCCCCGTTCCTTAAAGATATGTTCATTAACTTTCTTACATCGCCTACGGAAAGATATAAATTATCCGAACAGAACACAGACCACTGAGAATTATTTTTAGTAAAAAGTAACTCAACAGGTCCAAAAAACAGATTTTTATGTAAACGAGCTTCACAATCAACGCCTGTACCTATTTTATACTGATTGTATTCGGGGGTTAATTCAACTTCTTTATACAAATTCTGATTAGAAATGATTATTTTATATCTGCTGTTCATTGTTCAATCCCCCTCACTCAGTAAAGTTAATTACGCTTCCGTTACGGATGCCGTATTCTTTAAGCGTTTTGTTACCACGAAGTAATGCTATAGGATTTTCCGCTTTGAGATAGCAGTTCTTCACATCCGCTGTGTCAATACCTAATTGGTACGCCTGATTCAGTGCAACTGTAAGGTCATTGCCCGAAATATCAAGAGGAACCTCTAAATCCACCGAAAATCCTCTGTTTAAAATATTAAAAATTATGATTGCCGTATCTTTAGCCATATATTTTCCCCCGATTTATGTAATTAAGTTTATATAATCAGAAATGCAGTTTTTTGTATACCTTTCTCATTAGAAAAATCATCCGGTTTCATTCGTGAATAATCAGAAAAATGCTCAACATATTCATTTACCGCAAATTTTACAGATACTTCTGACGAAACAAGAGCATTTGCGTTGTTCCTATTAAAATCATTACATACAAACAAATACTTTTCTGAATTAAAACCATTTATATTTGATGCCATAATATTTGTAGCATAAACAGCACCCATATCCTGCTTAGTAACAATAATAACTTTATCGGCTACATTAAGTAATTCAGCTTTAAAATCATCAAAAGCTATATCAGCATCCACTACTATATAGTCAAATTCTTTTGATTTTTTAGCAGCAACCGCAAGCTCCGAAAATACCATATAGCTGATTCCAAGAGACATCAATGATGATTTAAACGGCGGAATATAACTGAATTGCTCTTTTCTGATAATATGTTTTATTTCCGAGAAAATCAATGTCGAGCGGTTGGTAAATCTTGCATACACATCCAATGCGGTTATAGGCGTTTTGTTATCAAGTAAATGTTGAAAATGCTGTAATCTATCTGCATTTATATATAAAACTTTTTTATAGTTCTTAGTAAGACAACTGCTGATTCCCAAGGCAACCGTTGTTTTACCCACACCTCCGCAAGCAGAAGTAACGAGTATAATCCGGGGCTCTTTTTTTTCATTTGCGTGCACTCTTAAGGCACCTTGACTCTTGCCGATAATTTCTGTGAAAATCTCTTTAATGCTTGTATATTTATAAATATGACTCACATTAAGTTGAGCGGTTGCTTCTTCCGTATACTGCTCGGTCATTAAAAAAATATGACCTATATCATGTCTTAAAACGCTACTATCATATAAATCTTCAGAAATTATAAGAATTTCGGCTTTTTTAGGCTCAGCAAAATACTGGTTAAAATAACTTTCTTCTGTTATAACTTCAATATCTACTTTTTCAAAAAATTCTTCTACGAACTTATACTGTATGGGAATTACATAATCCTTATCAGAATCAGCAATTATTATCTTTGGTTTTGCCATACCGATTATATCCCTTCTGCATTTTAATCAACAACAAATTGGAAATCACTGTTCGCCAAGCGAATAATATCACCGTTTTTTATATAGTACGGCTTATTGGGTTCTAATTTTGTTTTATTTATATATGTACCGTTTGCACTTTTAAGGTCAGTAAGTGCATACTTGCTTCTGTATTTGTCTATACGGCAATGAACTTTACTTACCATACCGTTAAACGTAACAACGCCATCGACGGCAGATGAATTTCTACCGATAAGAAAGCTGTCCTTATCTATAACAAATTCCGTATGAGTTGGTGCACTCATTGCCACAAGCCTTGCAGTCTGGTCCAATATTGATTTTCTGATTGAGCCTGACGAAGTCTTTTTATAAACAGATTTAACTTTGGACATACCATTATAGACATCTTCCAAGGTTTTTGTTCCATCTGACAAATCCGCCTGTAGCTTAAAAAGAGCCTGGGTTGAAAAGGTAGGGAAAGTCGAGATGCTTTTTATAAGCGTTGTCCTTAATTCGCTTTCAAATGAAGCATAATCGTCAAACATACCCTTTTCAACAGGCACATAAACAAGATTGACTTTATATGTGTTTGTATCCACAAAAATATGTTCAAATGAAATATCAATATTTTCACAACTTAAAAAGCCGTTATTTTTTACCGCAAGTACCGCTGAAAACAGGTTTGAAACAATTGTCATAAAATTCTCGGGAGAAATGTTTGACAGTATGCTCATCAGCGGTTTATTGGAATTAATAATATAAAATAATTGAATTTTTCCATTATATTTCATTTTCATACATTTAAGAAGACTGTTGCTGCCCTGACTTTGCAAAACCTTGTACTCGGTAGTCAAAAACAAGCTGTTGTCATTTAACACATACGAAAAATTAGAACCGCAAGCCATTTCTTCCAGCAAGCCTTTTTGAACTAATGAATTCATAAACATACCCCTACATATTTTTGTTTATCTCAAACGAAAGCACAAGTAATGCTCTCGTTTCAAATAGACCTTTCATTCCGGTGCAGGTTTCCCTGCACCGGAATGGTTTAGTTAATTAAAGTTTATTTATCGTCTTTCTTTTTGCGTTTTTTCAAAGCAACAAGAATGATTACAAGTGCGGCTGCACCGAGTGTTCCGCCAACAACACCCCAGAATACGGGCTTATCGTTCCAGAATCGAACAAAGAAGTTGGTTGATACAAGGACGCTTCCTGTAAAGCTATCAGGAATACTGTCTTTTGCTTCATCCTTTTTGCTTGTGTCAAGAACTCTGCCTGCCAAGTCTGTAACCTTGATAATAACCTCTTGCTGTTTTTTGCTTTCTGCAAGTGTTATTTTACCAACAAAGTTATTGATATCATCGCCTAAGGTTTCACCCTCGTATGTTGTACTTTCGCCGTCAACGATAACCTCTACCTTTGCAATACCGATTGCATCATAAACGGTGAATTCAACCTCTGTGCCTTCAGCATTGATTTCAGTATACTTGCTGTCCTTATTTTTAGCTTCATCCTTAAACGAAATGTTTGTAATTGAAGGTAAGGTCTTATCAACCTTGAACCACAGAACATCCTTAACCTCTGAAAAGTCATTTTTAAGAGTGTTCTTTGCCTCTTTATTCTGAGAATCGTTGTTTACCTCGTCGGTTGAAGAAAGGGCAATCTTATAAAGACCTTCAGCATTGAAGTTTTCTCTGTTAATGGTGTGTGCGTATTCATACCAACCGTTATTCTTAACAGGTGCGGTTGAAGCAATAACATCGTCAACGGGTCTGCCGTCTCTTGAGATATCAACCTTCAATGTATCCTCTTTAAGTTTGTTTGCGTTGTACTCTGTAATAACAAGCTCATCATTTACATCCTGTACATAACGGTCCTTAATAAGGTCAATAAGTGCATCGTTGTATACGTAAACTGAGCCGAAACGGTTTACAACAAAGGTTCTTGACGTTGTGCTGCTATGATCGACCATATCGGTCATTCTTACAGTCAATGTATAAACACCATCGTTGTCACGAATCTTTTCAAAGGTATTGAATGAACCTGAACCACCGTTTGCGTTAATTGCAACACGGTTGCCGATAAACTTATCCTTAACGTCGATATTCTTTTCATCATAACGTGTTCTGGTAAGTGTTATCTGGTAGCTCTTGTAGTTATCGTCCTCGAATTTAACACCGGGAATAACCTCGTCATTGAAGCCTAAGCCACCGTTTGAATTACCCGTGAAGGTAATAACGGGTGCATTAATCTTGGTATCAATGGTAAGCTGATTTGACTTGTAGCTATATTTTGTACCTTTGTTCACCTTAGTTTTGTTGAACTCTGCTGCGTTCGTTGATACATCTTTATAGTCTGCCGTAATGATGTAATCACCGTCTTCTGTAAGGGTGAAGGTTGCTACGTATTCATCCTCATTTTCGGTAGCAGTCCACTTAAGTTTTTTTATTGGCTTATTTTTTGCACCATCTTTAGAGTAATAAAGATTGAACTCTTCGGAATTATTAAAGTTTGCTTCGACCACTGTGATTGTACCGGTAATTTTACCGTCATAGTATGAAATACCATTTTCTGTTGTATAAGCCTTACTGTAAGCTATTGTTACATTAGGTGCAATATTATCAACAATAATATCGGTTGTAACTTCAGGTGCGTTTTTGGCATTTGTTGATTTCTTTCCCGCTCTGTTAGTAGCAGTAAACTCAACTGTACCGTGCATATTATTACCTTTTTTAAGTGCACCCTTGGGCATTACGAAGGTATATGTCGCGGTTTTTCCGCCATAAGTTAAATCCTTAGCTTCTGCTTTGCCTTTTTCTGTTTCTTTATTAGCTGTACTTGTACCTTCAGTCTGTGTGTAACTGTAGTCGATTAAATCAATGGGTGAAACATCATCCTCAGCAACAACCTTTATTTCTGCCTTTTCTTTAAAGGTGCCAAAGGTTATATTTTTAAGAATTGTTGTACCAACGCTATTAATTTGCTCACATTTAACAGTAGGAGCACTTTTATCAACAGTAAAGTAATCGGTGCCATACACGGCACTGTTGCCGGCAAGGTCTGTATAGCCCATATCAAATGAATAGTTTGCATCGCCAAGGTAGTCAATAGTCATGCTGTGATTATCGCCATCGGGTTCACCCCAGCCACTTGCAACATATGTTCCGCTTAAGTCATTATTAATGATATCCTTTTCGGAAATGTTAATATCCTTAGCATTTTCGCCCTCGTCAAAGTTGTGCTCAGTAATAGTTATTGTTGCAACCTGTTCATCTGAGAAATAATCCCTTTGTACACCTTTAAGATAAGGATCCTCAAATGTATTAGGAGCTGTATTTGAATAAACTACATTAATAACAGGAGCAGTTGTGTCGATAACGAGAATGTCTGATTCGTAATCAGCTGCTTTGTTTGTTGATTTATCTGTGTAAGTTACCTTTACAACATAGTCACCGTCTGCTGAATGGTCTTCTGGAGCAGGAAGTGTGAATTCACCCGTATATGTGTCGGGGATCACCTTCTTGTTTTCGTCTTTTGCGTTATCCCATTTAATATCGGAGGGGTTAAATCCGATATCCACACCATCTTTTTCAACAACAAGCTTTACATCAGTGGGGTCAAAATTTGCTTCTTCAACAGTAATGATGGTATCAATCGCTTCGTTGTAATATGTTTTGTTTCCTACTGAGGGAACTTTAGAAGCTTCATACTCAACGCTTACCTCGGGGACTATATTATCAACAACCACAACTGTCCTATCATCTGTTACAGTTTCTGATACATTGCCATGATTATCAACAGCATATGCTTTCATACTACCGCGGAGTTGGTCAAACTCAGCCAGGCTGAGACTTTCAGGTAAATTTACTGTAGCCTCAAAAATGTGCTTACTATTTTTGTCCGGTATCGGCTTAATATTATCTATAATAATCTTATCCTTATGTGATTTACATTCAGGATCTTCACTATTATATTCCAGAACAAATTTCTGCACACCGGTAATTTCATCGGATGATGAAAGTGTAATCTTTGCAGGAGCTTTGAAGAACTTATAGAGTACATTTTCAGCAAAACCGAATGTAACAGCATCAAACACTACCTGTGTTATGGGTTTTTCGTAACCGATTTTAGGTGCTGTAGGAGCCACTGTATCAATACCAATATCAGTCGTATCTCCCGTAACACTGTGTTTTGCAAGGTCGATATAGCTGAATGTAAGCTTGTAAAGAGCATCGGGGAGAACCCCATTTGCACCATACGAAAGCTGGCATCTGCGTTTATTTCCTTCAACGATTTCCCAGCTATCGGGGTTCTTGATATAGTTGTTTAATTTATCAACAATAATATCATCTCCGTTGATATCCTTTGCCTCAATCACTACAGCCATATCTGCGGCATCAAAGTTAACCTCTGTAACAAATACATCAATAGTGTAATTGGGACCGCCTTTATGCTCATATACTAATTCAATCTCAGGCTTTGTGGTATCAATAACCATTTCATTGGAAACGAAGGTTGTGATTTCCTCGCCCTCTGCCTTAACAATGTTTGTAGATTTATCAGTATATGATGCTTCAACTGTGTAAACACCCTGATTCTCTTTGGTTGAGAGAACTGTTACGGTGTAAACGTCGTAACCACCAAGTCTTTCGTATTTAACGGTCGCACCGTCAAATGCCTTACCGTCCTTAAGAACGGTAATTTTACCGTTTTCCTCAAATCCGTTGGTTTCTTTAACCTTTACTTTATAAACAAGGGGAGTTGTTTCGTTGAAATAGTAGGTTTTGGGTGTTGTCTCACTATCGGGAACAACGTTAACGGGATTAACGTACTCAACGGTCATTTCAGGTGAAACATAGTCAATAATAACTGTTTCGTCACCTGTTTTCTTAGTTACGTTACCCGCACGGTCATATGCCTTGAAGGAAACCTTGCTCTTGTATTCTTTGCCTTCTTCTATAGTAATTGTAGCAGTTGCCTTTGCACTCTTACCATCAGTTGATTCAAAGTTTTCTACAGGAATTTCTTTGCCGTTATATTCGCAGGTGAAACGCTGAATACCTGACAATTTATCAGTTGCTTCAAGGGTAAGTGTAACAGTATCCTTGTAGAACAATGTTTTTATTTTATCCACTATAGAATTCTTTTCTGTGGAATAACTGATTTTCATTGAACCGGCATCGGGATTTGTTCTGTCAATTTTTAAATCCTGCATTACACCGTTAAAGTTAACCTTAACGTCGATGGGAGCATAGATATAGCCCTCAGCATCGCAAAGATATACACTTCTCTGATTCTGACCGTCGTCACCGAACTTAACCTTGCTTGTGAATGCATTGTTCAATGCTGCTTTAATCTGAGCCGCATCATTTTCCGCTTCGATTTTTTCGTGAGAAATAATTGTTGTATCCTGACCGTATTTTCTTGCCTTAGCAATCTTATAGCCTGCTACGGGATTTACGGTAACCTCGGAATTAATCCAGCCCGTACCCGTTAATGACATAGCGAGAGTAAAGAGATTTTCATTAACATAGGGGTACTGAATGTTGATAATATAGGAATCCTTATCGCCTATAGTTAAAGCGCCTTCGCTCTTTGTAGCCTCAACCTTAACCTGAAGATTACCGCCGGCTCTGTTAAGGTAAGCTATAAAGGTATCGATATTTGTAATATAAACCTTACCTGTTGTTGCATCACAAGCAATACCACTAAAAAGCTTGTTAGAATCAACGGGGAATATTTTGTATGTCACATTTGAATTATCGCTATCTTTTACGGTTAACTTTGCCTCTACATCGGAAATAACAAGATTATTCTTATTTACATAATAATCCTTCTCTGTTATTTCGCCAAAGTCTATAAAAGGCACGCGGTTGCCTTCCTTATCCTTAGGAACTGCTCTTACGTTGATTTCGTGAGAAATCTCTGCTTTTGTGTAATTGTTATTTTCTGCAATAGTTGCAGTAACTCTAAATGTACCGGGTTCTGTTACGGTAAGAAGACCCTTTTCATTAATTGTCGCTTTACCGTCAGTACCAATTTTTTCAACTTTATATTTTACTGTTTCATCCTTAGTTTGCTCCGCAGCCTTAGCTCCGAAATTATAAGACTTATCAATTGTAATTGTTTCGCCGTCTTTAGCAACTACTTCTGCATTGGATTTTGATGTAGCTGTTGTATTATAGGTATCAATATCAAATTTGAATTCTCTGTTTTCTGATTTTGATACAACGGCCTTACAATAGAAAACTTCACCTTTATAGTTCTTGGAATCAACAGGAGAAACCTTAATATAAACGTATGTTTCTCCGACATCTTTAACTATGGGGCATTTCTCTGTCCAATCGCCACCGGCAACTTTATATGTAATATTTGCCTCTATGCCGTTCTTTAACTCAACTGTAGTAACAGCAGGGTGCTCCGCACCGTCGTATTTCTCGTTATAGATTTTAAGTGTTACCATATCTCTGGTAATCTGAACCGGGTCAATTCTGCCCTCCACTGTTTTTTCCTCTACAACAATACCTTCAACGGATGATTTACCGCTGATTGTTACGTTATAAACACCCACTTCTGTGGCAGAATTATTTTTAACATCAAGTGTAACGCCGTATTTGTTCTTTAACTCTTCTGCGTTGTTGATTTTAACAAGTTCCTGAGCTTCACCTGTATATGTGAGCCCAGTGATTGCCTCAGCATCAACATTAACTTTTTTCTCGGTGATTTCACTGGTAACAGTTTCTATTAAATCCTCATAACCTGCTCTCTTAATAACAACAGTAACATTATATATACCCACTTTGCTGATTTTGGGCATAGTATCACTGTTTTTACCGTTAATCTGGTATGAAACCGTATCATCTTCTTTAAGACCGGCAATAATTACCGCATCACCCGCAACAAGCTCAAGAGCTTCGTTTACTTCAACTGTTCGTGATACCTTGGTTACGGTAACACCTGTAATTTTTTTAGTTTTTATTGTTACAATAATATCCTTGTCATCACTTGTAATGGCTTCATTGATAACGGCACTATCGTAACCTGCCTTTGTAACGGTTCCTTTAATTGTTAAACCTTCTTTGTAGTCCGCCTTGGCAAGAACCTCAGCTGAACCGTTTGCATTTGTAGTGACAGTTCCTTTTTTTACCTCTGTATCGGTACTGTCTGTAATTGTAAACGATACCTCAGCACCGCTTATCGGGTTACCGCCGTCTTTTACAGTTACGGTAACAGCCTCGGGATAGTCCGTAGTTGCCGCTGATACAGGGATAGCGGAAACGGGAACCATACCGAAAACAAGTAACATTGTAAGTACTGCTGCTAAAATCTTTTTAGTAGCATTACCAATTTTACTCATACCTTTTTCTCCCCTTTAATTTTTTGTTTTTTATTTCATTATAAATGTTTCCGTTTAATATACTGTGTAAACTAAAAGAAACAATCATTAAAAATAACAAGATGTAAACCACATAAGCATTGCTATACTTTGTGAACATAAGCACAACGAAAGAAATTGTGCTTGCCAAAAATACACCGTCGGCAATTGAAGCATAGGTACTCCTGAAAAATCTGAGTACGCCGGGAAGCTTCTTTTTAGGAAGCTCGTCCCCATTATCCTGTTTACGCCATTTCTTATACTTAACCAATGTAAGAACCAAAAACAACAGACTGAACAAGAAACCTACCCAGAATACGGCACCAACAACAATAACAGGTATGTTGGACTGTGCTACTGCCGAAAAAGGCATTACCGGAAAGGTTGCCCCTAAAAGGAACGTAAAAAACACATACAAACCCATCATAAGTCGTATTGTTCGTTTTCTGACCGGCTTCATTCAATCACCTCTGCGGTGTGAATAAGCATAACGTCATCAAGTGCGGATAATTCTTTTTTAGGTACGAAGCTGGGTTTTTCTGCAATCTCATCATCTTTGAGAAGTGCAGTTTCGTTAAGTCCCCCTGTTTCTCCGCCCATGTCCGCATCCTGTGTATACAAGGGTGCCGTTTCGTTCAGGGGTGCGGTTTCATTAAGTGCCGCTGTTTCTTCTCCCGTTGCAGGTTCCCTTGAATATATCGGAACATTAAGCGGTGCGGTCTCGTTAAGGGGTGCTGTTGCATTGTCCTCAAATGCAGCTCTTTTTACATTACTCTGAAGTAATTCTGTTTCTTCGGAGCCACTTTGCTGAGGCTTTACCTCCATTTTTCTTATCTGCTTGGGCTGACCCTCGGACTGTGCCTTGGGTTGCTCCATGGTTGCCGTAACCTTGCCTCTTTTTTGGTTGGCAGGGCTTGAGCTATGGGATTTTTTGCCGGATTTTTCATTGAATTCACGCATCTGAGCAATTGATTTGCGGGCGGTTTTACCTGACAAATCGCCAATAACACTCGGAATTTTGAATTTTATAAAGAGTATTATTGCTAAAAGGAGTGAAATTCCTGCAATAACGAAGGAGATTATTGAAATTACTGATAATACGTCTGCTGCCATAATTTATTTCTCCTCCTTAAATTTATATTCGTTTTCTATCTTAACTTTATGGCTTTGGTGTTCACTGATGATTTTTTGTTTCATCTCTTTAGTATACTTATTGGAACCGCCATCTTTGACATCCTCTGCCATTTCATAAACTCTGTCTAATAAATCTATAAGTGTTCCTTTTTCAACATCAACACCGCTGAATTTTTCCTTGCAACTATTAAGCAGACAGAATACAGCATAATAATAACTTACTCTTTCGTAGTTACCTATTGTTGTATCATTTTCTATAGAGTCAAGAGCTTTATTTATACCAACAAACAGCTTCTCACATTCGTCTGTTGTAAGGTCGTATTTTGTATCCTCGGGTATGTAATTCTTCTGGAATTTACAAATTTCATACAAGCTGTTCTCGTAATATGAAGGAGTGTAGCCTTCGATTTCTTTATTACGATCAAGATATACTATCGCTTTGTTGCACCGCTCTATAACACCATCATTCAATTGACCTTCTTCGTTTACGGAAACATAATCGAAATAACAAAGTATTGCCATTCGGAAATTAATGTCTGCGTAAACAGCAGGATTAGCCTTTTGAAGTTCAGCACTATGGTTTTTCATTATATTGCCATCTTCGTCTTTATTACCACCGTGATAAATTCCTTCAAATTTAGCAAAATCGACAGAGGTAAAGCCCTTACCCTCAGAAACCTTATCCTCATAATATTCTACTAATCTCAGATAAGCGTCTTCCCTGTCAGGATATAAAATAACGGCTTTTTGATACAATTCCAAATCTCCGGTACGAGCGACATAGGCTTCGTAGTTATTCTCATTGATTGCCTTTGCACCCAATGCGGTACCGAGACCCGAAAATGCCATTATTACGCTGAGCACAAACGGAATAACCGTAGCAATGATTTTTCTTTTCTGTTTTTTCTTATAACCCGATGTAATAAGGTCGGGGTGCTCAAGGTCATAAATAAGATCCGCACAGCTCTGGTATCTGTTTTCTTCCGCGGGCTGAACACACTTATCAATTATAAGCTCGATACCTTCAGAGAGATTGGGATTAATCTGTCTTACAGGAACATAGCCGTCGCCCATTCGCGGGTCAACACCCGTAAGAAGGTTATGCATTGTCATACCCAGTGAATAAATATCAGACCTGGGAGTTGTCTGACCGTTATATGCCTCAGGAGGTGCGAAACCTCTTGTACCGAGAACCTTTGTATCCGCAAGATTCTGCTCCTTATACTCACGGGCAATACCGAAGTCAATAATCTTGATGTTGCCCTCGGGCTTGAGCATAATATTTGCGGGCTTCATATCACGATAAACAATGGGTCTGGGCTTCTGGGAATGAAGGTATGATAAAGCATCGCAAATCTGTTTAGCCCACTCAATAACCTTCTCCTCGTCCTGAACGCCGTATTCCTTTAAAATTTTATCGAGAGATTCGCCTTCGATATAGTCCATTACAACGTATATTGTGATACCGTTGTCTATAATGTCAACTATTCGGGGAAGTGCCGGATGGTCAAGACGCTTCATAAGGTTTGCCTCGGCAAGTAAGCTGTTTACAACAATCTCGTCATTTGCTCCGGTACCTTTTTTTCTGATTTCCTTAACTGCCCACTGTTTATTAAGATGGCTGTCCATAGCAAGGTATACCGTGGACATACCGCCTCGTCCTATTTCCTTAAGTATCTCGTACTTACCGTCAATTATTGTTCCTATCTCTGTCATTTACCCCTCACCTCACGCCATTGTTTTTACGAGTAAAACAGATACATTGTCTCTTTCTCCTCGTGATTTCACTAATTCGATAACGTGTTTTGCGTTGCTGTGCATTGCTTGCTTATGAGGAAGCACACTTGCATCAAAATACTGCGCTAACTCCTGTGGTGAAACCTGATGTCTGAAACCGTCAGAACAAAGAAGATAAACTCCGTTCTGTGCTTCGCTTATTATAACTTCGGGTTCAACATCTCTTGAAGCACCAACACATTGAAGAAGAAGATTTCTACGGCTGTCAACCCTTGCTTGTTCGGGAGTCATATTGCCTCGTCTTACTTCTCTTTCTACAAAGCTCTGGTCAATTGTCAGTTGTTTGAGACCTTTGTTAACATAATATGCACGGGTGTCACCCACATGTACGATAAGATATTTACCCTCTGCGAAAAGCATTCCGGTAAAAGTTGTACCAAGGTTTACGCCGAGATTAAGACCAAATTGAGAGATTTTAGCGTTAAGCTGTTTGAGCATATGAGTCCACTTACCACCAATAACCTCTAAATTAAGGTGTTGAAGCTCGTAAGGAAGCTCCTCTTCAAACCACCTGGAAAACTCCCTTATAACAGTAGCACTGGCAAGCTCACCCTTGGCAAGACCTCCCATACCGTCACATACTACAGCAAGAAGAACTTGCTTATTATCTTTATCGTACACGGCTTGTTTTATCAATAAACTATCCTGATTAGTTTTTTTCACGATACCTACGTCGGTATCTGCAGTGGCTATATAATGCATTTTTTATCCCCCTGTCATACCTTGAATAAAAAGTCTTCATTAGCAAGCGTAATAGTGTCACCGTCAAATATTTCTATTTCACAGTTTGGCATTATCATTCTGCCGTTAACATAAGTCTTATTCTTTGAGTTAAGATCTATAACGAAATACCTGTTATCTCTTACGATTATGTCTGCATGGCTTCTGCTGATAACATTACTGTTACTTACAAAATAGTCAACATAACTACGTTCTTTACCAATTCTGAAAACGGGCTTTGATATTTTTACAACGTCCCCATTAAAAACACGCTTAAGGGTGGGGTATTTGACATATTCCTTTGCCGGGGCGGGTTGTCCGCTATACGTATCCATAGGAGCAAAGGGTTCATCGGTAAGAAGTGCTGTATTATCTTCATAAAAATTTGTAGCCTTAACAGGTTGTGCCACAGGCTGAGGTGCAGGCTTAACAACGGGTTGCGGTGCCGGTACAGGTTGTGCCATAGGCTGAGGTGCAGGCTTAACAACGGGCTGCGGTGCCGGTACAGGTTGTGCCATAGGCTGAGGTGCAGGCTTAACAACGGGTTGCGGTGCCGGTACAGGTTGTGCCATAGGCTGAGGTGCAGGCTTAACAACGGGCTGCGGTGCCGGTACAGGTTGTGCCATAGGCTGAGACGCAGGCTTAACAACGGGCTGCGGTGCCGGTACACTTTTTGTTTTTTGTTTCAATTCATCCGATTTGAGCTCGTATGCCGGTTTAACAACAGGTTGCGGTGTCGGTACAGGTTGTGCCACGGGCTGAGGTGCCGGTACAGGTTGTGCCACAGGCTGAGATACCGGTTTAACAACGGGTTGAGGTGCCGGGTCAGGACGAAAAACAAATCCATCATCCGCTGATTTGCTTTCATTTTTTGCTTCAGCGATATCGTCCTCAACCAACAAGGAGGTATCATCTAATTCAATGTTGCCGAAATCTATAGGTTGCGAAACAGGATTGACGGGAGCAACCGGCTCATCTTTAACTAATGCCGGCTCATTATCATTATTATCCAAAAAGTCCTCCTCAACTAACAACGAAGTGTTAGCTTCCTCGTCAACAACGGACGGAGCAACAACAGGCTGTGCCACGGGAACAACGGGTTTTATCTCGGGTTGTGCCACAGGTACGGGGTGTACTTTCTCTTCGGTGACGATATCATCCTCCATCATATCCGCAATATCAATTTCCGGAACCTGATTTATATTGACTGCTTTTATAATTGGTTCTTGCGTTACCGGAGCTGAAGGTGTAGGTTGTACCGCTTTAGCACTTTGAACATTATTTGAAACATTCTTGGGAGGGTGGCTCTTATTAATTGCCTCAACAACTTTGGCATCTTCTTTGAGGATATATTGCTCCACACGGGTATAATCGAACTCATCCATAGTTTTAAGAAAAGCCGGAAAACGCTGAGCATATTCCATATCTGCTTCGCGGAACGGCTTTGTCATAGCAGAAATGGCTGATAAGAAACCTATTAAATTGTTGGCGTTAGCTTTTGCTGTGCATGGCGTATAAGCTAATTGCAATTCCCATGTGGATTCATTTATAAATATGTATCTGAAATCCAATAATAATTTTTCGACAGAAAGATTAAGGGATTTTATGTCACGAACAATTGCCGCAAACTGTTGCATAATGAGCAAATACTGGACTTTGGACATAGGCTGTCTGAGTCTTTCGCCCAATGCTATACCGTTCATACAAACAAACTGAACCTGACCATCCTGAACGGATGAACCTAATATACCTTTAATGGGGGTTTTTGACAAATACAATGCCTCACCGCTAACAAATCCGTCTGCGGGAGCAAAATTCATGGTGAGTACTTTTGTATTCCCATTATTTAATACCTTAATTTCCATAAAAAACCTCCTGAATTCAAGCTTTTTCTAATGAAAATATTATACACCTATTCTAATTATAATCGTCGTAATTATATTCCTTTTGTGAATTTTTGTCAATTAAAATCAAGGTTCAGGAGATGTTTTAAACGATTTATATGTAAACTACATAAAAGTTGGTCTTCCCGTTTGTACAAAAAACCGTATCCTCCGACAGAACAGTGTTCTATCGGAGGATATTCTCGTTGGTTTATATACTGTTTTTAAGCTCTTTTGCCAAATCCTCGCAACTGCCATATCTGGCAGAAGGACTTATGGCAACACACTTGTCAATAATTTCTTCCAACTCTACAGATAACAACGGATTAATCTGCCGAATCGGTCTGTATTCATATTTTTTGCTGTTTGGTCCAACGCCCGTTAAAAGATGGTGTAAAGTCATACCCAAAGCATAAATATCCGTTCTTGCATCCGACTGTCGTCTGCCGAATTGCTCGGGTGCGGCATAGCCTTTGGTACCAAAACAAGCGGTGTCGCTCTTTTTTTGCGGATCATAACAACGCATGATGCCAAAATCTATAAGGGCTATTTTACCATTATCCCTCAACATAATATTAGCCGGCTTTAAATCTCTGAATACCCTGGGAGGATTAAGCGTGTGTAAATAACTAAGAACATCACACAATTGCAAGCCCCATCCGATTGCGGTTTCCGGAGATTGAGCCGATTCCCTGTTAACTATCGCTTCCAGCGTTTCGCCTGTGATATATTCTTCTATGATGCACAGAAATTCATCAGTTTCTATAATCTCATATATCTTGGGAATCATAGGGTGATCCAGTTCTTTCACAGCCGAAGTTTCTTTAAAAACCATATCCCTTATAATAGAACTGTATTTTTTATCTTTTTTAAAGCACATTTTAGCGGCAAAAAGTTCTCCCGAAGAGACATCCTCAACAAGATACACCTTGAATGTACCGCCTTTTCCCAATAATCGCAAAACCCTATACGAGTTATCCAGCATACCGCCTACAACATTCTTTTCGTTAAGAATTGTTTTCTTGACACGTTTTACGGGTGATTGTTCTTCTTTATAGAACACATATTTTTCAACGTGAGCGAAGTCAATAATATCATTTGCGGATAATTTATGTAATTCACCTTTTTCGATTTTCTTTGAATTAACCCACACACCATTTGTGGACACATCTTTTATATACCATGTATAGTCATTATAGTAAAATGTTGCGTGATTTCTTGAAATCTTAGGACTGTTAATAACAACATCGTTGTCGTCCGTTCGTCCCACGGTAACTTTACCTTTTTTGTATCCTGCGTTAGAATTTTTTTCAGACCATAGTACAAGAGTGTTTGAAAAAAGTCTTTCCGTGTGATTAACTTTAACAGGAGCTTCAAATACACCCGACCTTGACTCCGTCTTAAATCTTCCGCATTTGTGGCAACAAAGATGATTTTCGGTCTGTGTTTTTCCAACAACAGAAAACTCGTGGGCATTGTTCTTACAGTCAAGATACTTATTACCTCTTTCATCTGCAATTTCTCTTACTGCAAGAACTGCAAGGCTTTTCATTCCGGCTACACTTAAATTAACACCATCAAAAGTATCTATATGAATTTTAAACTTACTAAGATCAATTAATTTACAGCCGTTCTTTCGGGCACTTTCTCTGATTACACAATTATACTTTTCGATATCGTTATTTTTATATTTTTTGAAGAAATCAAATTCAGGATTCTGTGTCATATAGGTTGTAAACAAAGTACAACACCATATTTCCGCACGGGGATAGTTGGCTTTTATATTATTTAACATAACATCATACGCATAGGAAAAAGAAAACTCATCCTCAACGTATCCATACACATTTTTCCCGATTTCTTCGTTAA
This sequence comes from Oscillospiraceae bacterium, assembly GCA_015066345.1. Lineage (GTDB taxonomy): Bacteria > Bacillota > Clostridia > Oscillospirales > Acutalibacteraceae > DTU089. The sequence continues at coordinate 31,521 of SVOQ01000007.1, read as the reverse complement.
AATAATTCTCTACACTTCCTGTAAGAGGTACTTCACCCAACCAGTCACTTGAACCCATTAATACGAGAATAACATCCGGTTGAACTTTACCGGAGTGTAAGCTCGACGTTCTCTCTTTTGAACAACCTGAAGGAAACAGATTACCTGTATCCGGCATTTGGGTTACACGGCTGTAGGCATAGGAATTGTTTACAAGAAGCTCGCCACCTAAATAATTTATAACTCTTTGCCACCAGGTACGATTCTTATCAGATATCCCTGATTTAACACAGTTTTCACCCTGATAAAATATTTTATATCCCGGCGGATTAAATCCGGCAAAGGTGCTTATGGAGTCGCCGAGGACAGAAAACTTTTTACCGTAGTATTTATTTGTTTTTCGCCAATCCGAAAATTGTACATTTCCTATACCGGCTAATCTTTCACTTGTTTTGTCATTATAAACTGCCACTCCACTCGCCTCCTTTACCAAAACTCGTCTTTAATTAAAGATTATAATATTTTTCAAACTCAACGGGATGAGGAACTTTTGAGATTTCGCTGCACTCGGCACGTTTTGTTTTAATGAAGTTCTTAATAAGTTCTTCGGGGAATACGCCACCTGCGGTAAGGTAATCGTGGTCTGCCTCAAGAGCATCGAGAGCTGCCTCAAGTGAAGTGGGAAGACCTTTGAGTTTTGCTTTTTCCTCATCGGGAAGATTGAAAAGGTTAAAGTCATAGGGTCCCCAACCGTTTGCATGGGGGTCGATTTTATTCTTAATACCGTCAAGACCTGCCATAAGAATTGCTGCGTAGCAGAAATAGGGGTTACAGGTTGCGTCGGGGTTACGAAGCTCGAAACGACGTTTCTCGGGAGCCTTTGCATAAGCAGGAATACGGATAACCGCACTTCTGTTTGAGGTTGCGTAGCCAACGGTTACGGGTGCTTCGAAACCGGGAATAAGACGTTTAAAGGAGTTTGTGCTGGGGTTTGTAATAGCACAAAGCGAAGAAATATGCTTCAAAAGACCGCCTATGAAGTAATGTGCAGTCTCGCTGAGATTTGAGTAGCCGTTATCATCGGAGAATACGGGCTCACCATCTTTAAGAAGAAGCATATGAACGTGCATACCGCTACCTGCTTCACCATAAATGGGCTTGGGCATAAATGTAGCAGTTTTACCGTATTTAAGTGCGGTGTTACGGATAATATACTTAATCCACATTGTGTTATCTGCCATCTTTGACATCTGACCTAATTGAGGCTCAATCTCAAACTGACCTGATGCGGCAACCTCGGGATGATGATAGTTGATTTCTATACCTGCATCCGCCATATGTAAACACATTTCGCTACGGCATTCGTATGTAACGTCAAAAGGCTTTGCTATATGGTAATTTTTCTGTTTAGGAACAATAACGCCATTCCCTGCAACGGAACTATTCCAATATGACTGTTGTGCATCAACATCCGCACTGATATTGTCGGGTGAAACATTCCAACCCACCTGGTCGAAAAGATAAAACTCAAATTCAGGAAGAATGAGCATTGTATCTGCAATACCGCTATCCTTCATATACTGCTCAGCAGCAAGAACAATATTTCTGGGGTATTGAGCAAGGGGTCTGTTGGCAGGTGAATCAATAATCATAGCATTACCCGTCATAGACAGAGTGGGAATATCACAGAAGGGGTCAACAATGGCTGTATCAGGGTCAGGTATAAATACCATATCGCTCTTCTCAACAACGGCATAACCGTAGTTAGAAGCATCAAAACCAATACCGCTCTTCATAGTATCCTCAGAAAAATTTTCTGCGGGAATTGTAACGTGACGGTACTGACCGTTGATGTCAACCATCTTGAAGTCAACCATTTTAATATCGTTTTCTTTAATAAGTTCAATAATCTTATTGATTTTTTCTTGCATTTGAACAACGACCTTTCTTAGTCCGATTTTCTATTTTATTATAATATTTTTACTTTATTTGTCAAATTATTATTTTTTATAATTTTTGAATTGCGAAACAAGATGTTTTCCTGTTTTTGCCATAAGATTTGCACAATCGGGCAATAAAATATCAGGTTTATCCTCCATAAAACAATCCGCTTCAAAGGTAAGGTCGCCCTTATAATCAATTTCCCCAAGGGCTTTCATAACCTTTTCCCAATTAATTGAACCAAAATACGGCAATGTATGAGAATCATTTGTACCGTCAACATCGTGGACGTGTAAACATTGGAGCCTTTTATTACCTAACGCTTTTATGAAGTCACCAATATCTTCCCTGACTAATGCGGCGTGACCGATATCAAGACAGGCAACAAAACTATCATTATTAAGTTCGTCAATATATCTTACAAATTCTTCGGGTCTTGAACAGGTTGAATGATTAATCATACCCGTATGTTGCCACATATTTTCAAGAGCAACCTTTATATTATACTCCTCGCAATAGGGAATGAGTTTTTTATAAAACTCCATATTATATTCAAAAAGCTTCTCGGGATTACCCTCTACGTCATATTTAAGATGTTGACAGGGGTGAACAATAATATTTTTAACACCTAAAAATGATGCTCTTTTTATTGCCGTTACGATTTCATCAAACCTTTTGGCGGTTTTTTCTTCATCCTCAAAGGACGAACCAAAGGGTGCGTGGGACTGATTAAAGAAAACGCCCTTATCCTCGGCATATTTTCTTATTTCAGTATAATACTCCTTGCCGTGCTCCGCAGTATAAACCTCTTTATCAAACTGCGAAAAATCGAGGGCATCATACCCCGCATCAACTAAGAAATCAATAGCCTTGTGAAAACCGAATTTGCGATGAAATCTGCCCGTAGTTGTAGAAAGCTTCATAATATCACCTTATTCTATTACTTTTCCTTCCCATTCCTTTGCAGGGGGAACTTCGAGGAGCTTTGCAATTGTTACGGCAACGTCCTTAATGGATACGTCACCCTCAATCTCCTTGCCCTTTTCAAAGGGTTTACCGCAGAAAAGAATCGGGATGGTCATATCCTCGGGCATATCCGAGCCGTGACTTCTGTCGTGACCGCCGTGGTCTGCAAGAAGAATTATTGTATAATCCTCTGATATACTGTTCTGTAATTTTTCAACACAGGAAAGAGCCTTGCTTACGCTCTTCATATACTGCTCGCTCATCCAACCGCAGTCGTGACCGCCAACCTCGTCAGTTTCGCCTAAATAAAGGAAAAGGAAATCGGGATTTGATTCGTTTATATATTTAATTGCAGCATCGGTGATTTTAATATCCGTATCGGACTGTTTATGCTGGTTAATACAAAGGGAAACGTCAAGAGTATCAAATCTGCATAAATCACGGAGTTCTTCCCAAGTGTAGAAGAAAGCACATTTTTTATCGTAATCATCAAATCTGTCGAACATACCCTTTATGGGTCGTACCTGAGGCACGTAACCGTTTGTTGAAATGCCGTGACGCTCAGGGTCAACACTGTGGAAAAGGGACATATGACAAGGAAGCGTAACGGAGGGCATTACCGTTCTTGCCTTTAAAGAATATGTACTGTTTTCAACCATTTTTTGTGCAAAGAGGTTGCCGCACTGCATCATACCGTCGGGACGCATACCGTCAACGAGTATAAGAATAACTTTTTCTGACATAAAAATCACCCGCAAATTACTAACATCTTTTATTAAAAAAAGACCCCTAACAGCGTTAGGGGAGATTTTTCTTATTCTTTCGGGATACCGTCTAATAATGTATCCTTCTGTGCAGCATATTCTTCGTCTGTCATCTTCAAAATCTTGATACCAAGCATGATACCTTTAATAAAGTTGATGATACCAACGATACCGCAAGTAACGAAATTTAATACGATTCTCAAAATACCGGCTTTTGCTTTACCAAGAATAAAGCAAGGAACACCAATATTGTTAAAGAGAATTGTTAAAACTCCGAATAAAACTCTGTTATCCATTGTAGAACCTCCTTTGTTTTATGGTAAGTTTATCGTAACACTAATTACAAAAAAAGTCAATACTTTTCATTTATCGACAAAACAAATATTTGTTAATTTTATACAAATCTACTTCTTTATTCCCGACACCTGATACATTTCACTATCCGAGATTATTATGTCTGTATTGAAAAACGGCTCAAAGATTTTTGAAAGTTCGTTTGCTTCGGGAAGTTCAAGAGAAACCTCACTTGCCCTTTCGTTATGAAGTTTTAATAAATCCTCCCGACTCATTCCGTGGGCAACCGATAACCTACCGCCGTCACGCAGAAAAGTTGACAATTTTTCAATTACTCTTTTGGGATGGGGAAAATGAGGAAACGCGTTGTAGACCATTACCACATCGAATATCTCCGTGAAGTTGAGGTTTTCCACGTCTTCGCATATAACTTCAATTTCGGAAAAATTCTTTTTTGCGATTTTCACCATTTCGGGAGAAATATCCACACCCGTAACAACTGCACCCCGTTTTATATAATCGGGAAATAAAACCCCTGTTCCACAGGCTACGTCAAGAACACGAGTATTTTCTTTCACTTGAGCATTATCTAAAATAATATTTATAACTCTTTCGTTACGGATAGTTTCCGCATCCCAATTCTCAGCACACCCGTCAAAAAAAGAAATTATTTTTTCTCGGTCCATTTAATTGCTCTCCTTCTTAGATGAGGTACTGAAGTGAAGCTCTTTCATACCCTCAACCTCATCACATATAGGTTTTAGTTTACAGGTATCGCAATCAAAGTTCACACTATTCATTATATGATTAAGGGTTTCGGTAATATCGTTGTTTTTATGTGCAATTTCCTCGAAGCTTTTAAAATCAACGGTTGGCTCAGTAATAAAGATAACCTTTACCCCTTTAACCGCTTTATTTTCCTTATATTTTTTAATAAGTAAATTGCCGATTTTTTTAAAGTCTATACCGTTTTTAACTGCACTCTTTGAAACACGCACCGCCTCTTTGTGGGAGCGGGACGCAGTTCTTATCATATATCCTTCGGGAAAAACGTGGTACTTTGTATATTCCACTTTTCGTATAAGGTTATATGTTTTTTGCGTATCCTCCGTATCCTCTAACTCGATAATACAAATTCTCGCAAATTTACTGTTGCCGTCAATATGGGGTATGTCTTTACCTACAATAATAATTTCATCATCCGTGGGCTCGTTGGTAATAAGATTAAAACCCACTCCCTCAAACTCAACGGCAGTATCCCTTTGTAAAATAACCTCATTATAACCTACGTCATTCCAAAGATTATTTTCATCATAGGTGAAGTTTTGTTGAGAAAGTGATTTAATTAATCCCAAAGATTCTGAAATCAACGAATCGAAAAAGTTCATTACAGTTTTTTATCCCTTTTCATATTATCATAGTGTTTCTGGAGTTTATCGTAAATGAAACGAACAAGTTTCATATCAAGGTTAAACCAATAGATGATGAAAGTAACTGCAAAAAGACTCACTAAAACCGCTAAAACGATTAAGAAAATATATAACATCTTAGTTCATCTCCTTAGCAAGACCCTTTTGACGGGCATATTCTGCCGCACCTAAAGCACCCATAAGCTGGGGGTCAGTTGAAAGTTCAACAACCTTAATTTTCAAAACCTTTTCAATGGCTTTTTTAAGTCCCTCGTTTTTAGCACAACCGCCCGTAAGTGTTATACTGTCCGTAGCACCCGCTTTTTTAGCCATAACAAAGCATCTCTTTGCAACTGCAAGTTGGATACCAGCGGCAATTTCATCCATGGGTTTACCCTCGCCCACCAGTGATATAACTTCACTTTCTGCAAAAACAGTACACTGTGCAGTAATGGGGATAGTATTTTTAGCATTAAGAGAAAGTTTTGAGAATTCGGGAAGGCTCATTTCAAAAGCGTTTGCCATTGCTTCATAAAATCTACCTGTACCTGCGGCACATTTGTCGTTCATTGCGAAGTTTTTAACTGTACCGTCGGTGTCAATTGAAATACCTTTAACGTCCTGTCCGCCGATATCTATAATTGCTTTAACCTCGGGGTTTGTTACGTGAACACCCATTGCGTGGCAACTGATTTCGGAAATGTTTTCATCCGCAAAGGGAACTTTATTTCGTCCGTAGCCCGTACCGATAAGATACGAAAGACCCTGAGCCGATTCAAGACCGTCCACCTGAGAAATAGCATCATTCAAAGCAATTTCTGCACTTGCTACGGGGTTTATTTTACTTCTGTTAGTTACATTGGCAACCATTTTGCCGTTTTCATCAAGAATAACGCATTTTGTATATGTAGAGCCTACATCACAACCGCCAAAATATTTCATTTTTAAAATCTCCTTTCACTTACCAAGCCATATCGTCCTCGAAATCTACCAGTGACGCATCAAGTGGCTCTTCCTGAAGAACTGTCTGCATATATTTGTTAACCTGCTCACGCATATCACGTCTTGAAATAGTACGCGGGTCCATAAGGTCCTGTTTAACCCAGATGAAGTTAATATTGCGTTCTCTCGCCTGGTCATCAAATATACCCGTAAGACCGTCCATACCCTTACAGGAAATCTGGTCGTACATAATAACGGTATCTGCGTTATATTCTTCTACAATTCGCCAGAGTTCATCAACAACATTACGATAACCGCCCTTTGTATGCTTACGCATAATTGAACGTTGGTATGTTTTCGCAAGGTCTTTTAATGCCTCTTCTTTATCCTCGGTGTTGAATTTCTGATATGAAATCATTGTTTCCATATCCATAACAACATTCATACCCCAACAGTTTTCAAGCCAGTTTGCAAAACTTGTATAGTAGTTTGCGGGGCAGGACCACACAATGGTACGGTGACGCATTTCTTTAGATACGGGGGTTTTCTTTTCGTAGGCCTTCATCATAATTTTATTTACTTTTTTATCCACCTTCAAGAAACGTTTATCAACGCCACCAGAAAGGTTGAAATAATAAATTCTGTAAAGCCAGAAAGCCGCACCCGTCATCTGAGGATAGGGCGTTTTATTTACATCCCATTTCTGAAGTTCGTATTCAGTCTGTTGGTTAAAATTCTTCATTGCGGCGAAGAATGCATCCCAATCGAATTTCTCGCCGGTCTGCTCCTCAATAAAGGCAATAAGTGACTTAATCTCGTCAACTGCATACTCCTGAACATCCTCGCCGTTATAACGAAGGGGAACATTGAAACAATGCACGGGAAGTTGAAGTCGTCTGTCGAGGAAGGTGGAGTTCATAACCGAGCCGTCGCAGGGCATATTGGTTGCAATCATACAACAACCCATTTTGGGGTAATCGTCTTCAATTGCAACACCTGCTTCGGCACTGGGGAGAGGACAAACGTCCGCAGGAACACCGAAACTTTCCGTTACCTCAAGGTAGGGCGGTGTAATCTGTTGGTCAACCATTGACGACAGGAAAATCGGAATAGTCTGCAAGGGTACAACCTTTAAATTGGGGAAACCCTGAAAAACTTCGTTGGGGATAATTTCATCCGTAAGGACTATCTTTTTAGAAATTTTATTGTTGGGATTAATCTTTTCATCCGCAACGAAGGATATATTTATAAGGTCGGTACAGTGCTTAACTATCATATTATAGTGAAGATGTGCCATTCTTAACTGAGGTCCGCGAAGACCTGCAACGTGACGGTCAACAAAGGACGGAGCAGAAAGATATGACGCCATCCAACGGTATTTCCAAAGACCTTTCAATGTAGAAATCGGTGCTTTAAGAACCATTTTTATCATATCTTTCCAGGTAATAAGCCATCTGTAATAGTCATACATCGTATCCTTGAAACCACGCCATTCTCTGTGCTTAAGCACGGCGGTATGGTCTTTATAAAGTTTACCTAAATCAGCCATTCTTCTTCGCCTCCCTCTCTTTTGCAATTTTCTTAATTTCAAGGCTTTCTACAAAAGCCTGTACACGTGTGCGTAACTGACCCGAAGCAGACGCAGTATACTGACGGTCAACCGCCGCGGTGGGTATGCCGTAATCATTTGTCATTACGTAGGATGCAAGGGCTCTTTCGTAACCCCAGTATTCACAGAATTTTATCTGCTCATACATAACGCCGTCCGCATTATATTCCTTAACAAGATTCTGAATATAATCCCTACGCTCCTGAACCTTCCGGTGGCTCATAAATCGGGGACACTGACTTGTTTTAAGGTAATGTCGGCAAATCTGAGTCAGAACATCCTCGCCGTCATTTATAATTATTTCTTCGCGACCGGGCATTGAGCCGAAACAATATCTGTCCGCTACAACGAGAGCACCGCTATCCTCTATAAGTGCAGTGAAATCCGGGTCATCCATTTCCGAGCCTACAACAACTATTTTTGCCCTGTAATTTTTCTTTGCGTCAGGCTCCCTTGTTTTAAGCTCCTCAGCAGTTTCGCGTAATTTAGGTAATATCAAACTCTTGGGGCAACAATATGTAACGAGATTAAGTATATGATACTCGTAACCCGTGATACGCGGATTATCCTCTTTTCGGTAATTACCGATTTCCGTCATAAGTCGGCAAACCTCGTTATGCTCCTCAACCGCTTTAAGGAGTGCTTCGTCGGAAGTGTCCACCCCATACACATCACGCATCATATCAAGTATTTTAAGCCTTGTCTGATTAACGTAATGTTTAACGGTATGCTCCTCAATTTTAAAGGGTGCATCAAGGAATGTAACGAAAAACTTATCATTGGGAACTAAATCAAGAAGCTCGAAATGTTCAAGTGCCCTGTTCATTTCGGAGCAGGTTTCGGATGCTAAAACAGCATTGAGGAAATTATAACCACCCTCAATGGCACGTTCCAATATAGCCTTGGAATAACCGCACAGGAAGTTACTCATATAATACGTAGCAATATCCATTGAACCCGTTCTCGGGGCACGAAGCCTTACGGAAAAACAGTTTCCGCAATTCAATAAAACCTCGGGGATATGGTAACAGGTATAGCCTAAAGCAATGCCACCCTCATCCTTCGCTTTTTTTACAAGTTCGTTATTTGCTTCCTGAAGAAGATTTTCGAACTCATAAAGATGTTTTAAATCTTTCATTTTTTATCACCCTAAAATACCTATTTCTTTAAGTGCTTTTCTTGCACCCTCCACAACGTTTGAATCCTCGGGAAGGTGAATTATATTTTTACCCTCAATATCATATATAGCAAGATTACTGTCGTTAGTTATATATGACAAAACGGGAATTCCGTTTGTATTTACGTGACTTAACACGCTTTCATCGGGAAGTCTGTTGATAATAGCACCGATTTTTTTGTACATAACAAGTTCATCTGCCACATCTTTTATAGTTGAGATAACCTGTGTACCTTTTTTGGAGGCGTCGGTAATGAGAAGAAGATGGGTTACTTTTTCCATTACCCTTCTGTTAATCTGCTCAATACCCGCTTCACCGTCAATTACTACGTAATCAAAATCCTGTGAAAGAATACTGATAACCTCCTTTAAATAGGAGTTGATTTTACAGTAACAGCCTGCACTTTCGGGTCTGCCTACGGCAATAAATGCGAAACCGTCCGTTTCAACGAGGGCATCAAAAATTTTGTACCTCGCATCACCAAGAAGTTCAATTGCCGCTTTTGTCTGACCGTCCTCTACGGTTTCGACAATCTCTTTACGTATATCGTCAATGGTTATTTTAACATCCACACCCAAGGCGGTTGAAAGTCCTACCGCAGGGTCGGCATCAATGGCAAGTATTTTTTTGTCGGGGAAATTCTCGACCAATAACTTTACAATTGCCGCGGAAATTGAGGTTTTACCTACTCCGCCTTTACCCGAGAGGGCTATAATTGCTTTGTTTTTATCCATTATATACACCCATCCTGTTCAATGATTTCAAATTATATCAATAAAAATATGATATCACAGCAACCCGTAAAACTCAACTGTTTTAATCTCAAATAAAAAAATAAAAGCCACACAATTCCGAAAAATCGTGTGACTTTGTATCATTTAAAATTTATTTTAAAGGAGAAAGAGAAAGGGTATCATCCGCAATCATAAACTGAGGATACTGTGCAAAGGTTTTTACATCGGGTTGAACATTGCTTTCAAGAAGTGAGAAAGTAAAGTCGCTGAAGCCCGAGCCGTAATCTGCGGCAACGTGGGGTGCATCCTTTACAAACCAAGTGTTGTCGGGGAAAAGAGCCGTTGAAGCATCAATAACCTTGTCGGGTGAAACGTATTTGTAAGGTGCTTTTGCCAACTGGTCCGCAGTAAGAATTTCTCTTAAGGGTGCAACGGTTGCAAAGTTTGATGTAAGTTCCGTTTCAAGAACCATATCACCGTTAAGGTTTGCTCTTTCGTACACGGGTACAAGACCTGAGTTGTAGTTTGAAACGAAGGAAATTTTAACTCCGCTTTCCTTTGCGGCAACAAGTGTTTCCTCAGTAGCGAAAACAAATTCCTTTGTTTCCTCAATTTTTTCAAGTAATACGGGATATTCTTCCTCGTGACCACCGAAAATTGTTTCAACACCGCTTTCAAAATCATCATCGGGACAAAGAGCCCAGAAACCGCAAAGAGTACCGAAACAACTACGAAGAACTTTGTCATTTGCTTCGTCGAAACTATCTGTAACAATATCGTTAGTAAGATTTGTAATAAAATCAAATACACCGAGACCGTCAAAGATACCTAAGAATAATCTTAAGAAAAGATTATCGTCAGTTGCCTGATAAATAAGATTAAGAATTGTATCTGTTTCAAAAACTATTCTGCCGTTAAGGGCATCACCGCAAACGTAAGTACCGTTTTGTGCACCTGAAAGGTAAACAACAGAATCAAGGCTATCCGTACCGTAGTAGTACATATACGCGGTAGTTACCATACCACCCATAGAAGCACAGATAATATTAACTTTATTTTTACCGCTGTCACTTTTGGCGGTATCTATAAATCCCTTAAGTTCCTCCGCAAGAGTAGCGGGAGTTTTACGCCAGTCATAAGTAAAGAAATATGTGTTTTCGGCACCGTATTTTTCAACGGCAGTCTTAACAATACCGAATTCCCCGCCATCTGTAAGGTTAGCAACAAATTCGGGGTGATTTGCCATTGAGCCGGGGTACTGGACCATAGAAACTTTCTCTACGGAATTACCCTCATTATCACAAGCAAGGGGTGAAAGGATTTCGTAAGCCACATCCATAACCGTGTCTATAACCATATCCTTATCAATAACATTCATACGGGCAAAAAGTGACTGCATTAAAAGAGGGAATATTGTATCCAACTCCACATTCAATGCTTTACTGCCGTTTTCATAGGTAAGACCCGCAAAGTCAATACCTCTTACGATAACAACGGGGTTACCGTCATAATTATTGGCATTTTGTCCCTGAGCAAAAGCGGGAATTGTAATGGAAAATACCAAAACAACAGCCAATACTACGGAAACTATCTTTTTCATCCTTATTCTCCTTAAAAGATATTTTTACACTATATTATTATACTGTTAAATTTTAACATAATCAACTATAAATTTTAATTATACTCTTTTCTTGTATAATTACGAATTCTGTACCTCATTTTGTTGCTCTTTATGGAATTTACGTACATTTATAAACGCACATATTACGCAGTAAAGTGCGTACACACCGTAAATAAGATAAGTAAGTTGACTTATATCGTTTGACACCATCTGAATATTTAAAAACAGTCCCGTAACCGCTTGAAAAATCCACAGATATGTATACTCGATATACGCGAGCATTGTTAATATGGGTACAATGAAACCCAATAAAAACGATACACTGTCAAATACCGCATATTCATATTTAAGATAATAGAAAACACCCGCGAGATTTGCCCAGAGTGCCAACCCTGAAACACACGAAATTATACGCACATTTGTTGACATTCTTTTAAAAACAACGGTCTTTTTATATGCGTTTTTCTTCCAGTTAAAAAAGGTCATTAACTGTAATGGGAAACTAAAAAGAAAAGCCGATGCCGCCGAGCCGTAAACACCCATACAAATGTAGGTTATTGTATATAAAACCGCGTTACACGCACCGATTAACGCACCCACACGGTTTGCCTCGGACTGAAAGGACATTACAAAAAGGGATACAAACAACGGTAGCATCAGGAAAAAATGCTGCTTTGTTAATATTCCCGATACAAGTATTGCTATGCCCGTGAGTACAATTATAATAATTTTTGATTTTTTCATCAAATCACCACTTTATGGCAAATATATTATCACAAACATATAATAATTTCAATTTAAATCGGTGTTACACCTTAATGCCTAACTAAAAAACTATTTACTTATAATAAAACAAGTAGTATAATACTGTGGTAATCTTGCGAAAGGATATGATTCTAATGATTTTCAAAATTATCGGCATTGCTTTGCTCGTAATACTTGCGATTATTGTTTTATTACTCATAATTGCCGCTTTAAGAGCAGTTAAAATCAAGGCAAAACCTAACACAAATACTCCCGCCATTAATCCCACCGAGGATGAGGCAAATGACTATGCTCAGAAACTTTCCGAAATGGTTAAAGTACCCACAATTTCTTTAAGAGGTAATACTGACCTTTCCGAATTTTATAAACTTCACGAGGTTATGAAAAATAACTTCCCCCTTATTTTCTCAAAACTCGAATGTACCGAAATTGAAGGTAACCTTATTTTCCGTTGGGCGGGTAAGGACCCCAAGAGAAACGGTATTCTCCTTATGGGTCATCAGGACGTTGTTACTGCGGACGAACCCAACTGGGAGCGTGACCCCTTCTCAGGCGAAATTGCCGACGGCAACATTCACGGCAGAGGTGCAATGGACTGTAAATCAACTGTTTTCTCAGAATTTCAGGCTATTGAAGAATTACTCGCCGAAGGTTACGAGCCTCCCTGCGATATTTACCTTGCAACAGCCGTTGACGAGGAAATCTCAGGTGACGGTGCTCCTAAGCTCGTAAATTATCTTAAATCAAAGGGCGTACACCTTGACGTTGCTATGGACGAGGGCGGTGCAATTCTTAAAGACCAACTTCCCACAATGAACGGTTGGTGTGCCGCTATCGGTCTTCTTGAAAAGGGTTATATTGACCTTAAGGTTATTGCTAAGGGTAAGGGCGGCCACTCCTCAACACCCAAGAGCAACACTCCCCTTGCAAGACTTTCAAAGTTCGTTGCAGATATCGAAAAGGATAAACCCTTCAAAGCCGAAATCTCAGGTGCAGTTTACGCAATGCTTGACGAAGCCGCGCCCTACCTCGGTTTCCCCCTTCGTATGGTTTTGGGTAATATGTGGCTTTTCAAAGGACTTCTCACTAAAGTTCTTCCCATGGTTTCACCCATGTGTAACGCATTCGTAAAAACCACATTCTGTTGCACTATGGCAGAGGGCTCTCACACACCGAACGTTATCCCCTCCGAGGCTTATATCGTTTGCAACTTGCGTACATCACCCCACCAGAATGTAGAAGAATCCCTTGCGGTGCTTAAAAAATACGCGGATAAATATGACCTTGAGTTTGAAATTATCCACGCACGTAACGCCTCAAACACCGTTGACTACAAGGGAGAGGAATTCGGATACCTTAAGAAATGTCTTAACGAATGTTATCCTGATGCGGGTGTTATCCCCTATCTTATGACGGGCGGTACTGACTGCCGTCATTACGAGGAGGTTGCAGACAACTGCTTAAGATTCTGCCCCATTAAAATGAGCAATGAACAGTTAGCCGCTATGCACGCCGCCAACGAAAGCATCGGCGTTAAGGAAGTTGCCGACTGCGTAAAATTCTACAAATACTACATTAAAAATCATAAATAAACCTAAAGAGAGAAGCAAACCGCTTCTCTCTTTTTAGTTAGGATTATATTTCCTTGAAAAAACAAACCTATTATGATAGTATATTTTACAAAGATAAAAACAAAAGAGGATACATATTTATGACAAACGCACTTTCCCAATTTCTTTCTAAAACACTCACTTCGGTTTTCGGTTTTTGCTTTTTACCCTCGGGTATTAAAAACGGTCTTACTGCCCAAAAGGTTAATACTCCCGAGGATTTTAAGCCCGTGCTCCGCTTTGCGGTATGCTCCGATATCCACCTTAACGGCGAAGAAAATCAGGAAGCCGCCTCAAGGCTCAGTAATTTATTTGAGGATATGTATAAATTTTCAGAAAATAAATCCTACAAAAATTTTGATGCAATTGTTGTTGCGGGTGACTTCACCGGTGGCGGTGCCGAAAAAGAATACGAGATTTTCAACAAAATAATTGCTGAAAATAAACGAGAAGAAACTCAGTTACTTATAGTCCTCGGTAACCACGAATTTATTGATTACCGTGACGTGGACGCAACTGTTGGTTATAAAGTTTACAAGAAATATATAAGCGAAAATGTTGATACGGATGTAGTTTTAAACGGCTATCATTTTATCGGTGTCTCCTATGACGATAACGGTAAAACATTCACGGGTAAAATAAACTGGTTGGAAGAAAAACTTTACAATGCTACTCAGGAAAATCCCGAAAAGCCTATTTTCGTCTACCAACATCCCGCCCCCACTTTAACAGTTTACGGTAGCGGTAACTGGGGCGACCGCACTATAAAATCAATTTTAAACAAATACCCTCGGGTTGTGGATTTTTCGGGTCACTCACACTACGCTCCCTCGGACCCCCGAAGTGTATGGCAGGGTGCATTTACCGCCGTTGGTTGCGGTTCATTAAGTGCATTTATGGGTAACCTTAACTATATCGAGGGTGACCAGGATGCTCCCGGTGAATCGGGCGGTGCGTGGCTTTGCGAAGTTGACGCTGAGGGCAACGTAAGTATGAAACTTTACGATATTGCTAACAGAATGTTCTTCGAAAATGTTGATTATTACTTTACTAATTTAAGTAAATCTTCAAAAAGAGCATACACCTGGAGTCAACAAAAATCCCTTGACACTAAACCCGGATTCCCCGAAAACGCAAAAATTGCAACAACAGTTAACGAAAATGGTGAAACAGTACTCACCTTCCCCGAAGCAAAGGGTTTTTATCCCGCCGAAAACTACAAAATCACGGTAACAAACGGGAATAAAAAGGTTTTTGAAAAAACTGTTATTTCGGAATACGTAAGAGCCACAAACGAGGATGTAAAAGTTAACCTCGGCACTCTTGAAAAGGGAAATTACGCGGTTAAAATCACCGCTTACAGTCCCTATGCTAAAAAAGGACAAACATTAGCCGATACTTTTTAAAATTATTATAAAAGCAAGGTGATTTTTTGAAAATTCAGTTTTTCCCCGAAAATGAATATCAGACCTTTAAGAGCATTGGTGCAAGCGGTGCTTGGTGGGCTCAGATAGTGGGCGGTTGGAATCATATTGATGATGAGTCGGGCAAACCCGTCCGCGACAGAATTGCCGAACTTTTATACAACAAAGAAACAGGTATCGGTATGGGGGTTTACCGCTACAATATAGGCGGTGGCTCAAAGCACTCGGGCAAGGGCGAATACTCTCAACCCGCAAGGGCTACGGAATGTTTTGAGATTTACCCCAACGAATACGACTGGAATCGTGATGAAAACGCAGTTTATATGATGAAAAAATGCGTTGAAAACGGTGCGGATGAGGTCATATTTTTTGTAAACTCACCCATTGAAAGACTTACGAAAAACGGACTCGCCCACAATAAAAAACATCAACTTTTTCACGAGAACATCGCTAAAAAAAATTACGATGCTTTCGCAAAATACTGTCTTGATGTTACTGAGCATTTTATAAATGACGGCATTCCCGTAAAATATCTTTCCCCTGTAAACGAACCTATATGGGTGTGGAACGGTGGTCAGGAGGGCTGTTTTTACAGACCCCGAAGTGTAAAAAATGTCTTTAAAGTATTCGTAAATGAACTCGATAAGAGAGATTCACTTAAAAATTTAAAATTATCAGGTGCGGAGTCGGGTGATTTAAGGTGGTTTAATAAATCCTACACCCGTCAACTTTTAAAAGATAAAAATGTCAGAAAACGCCTCGACGGTGTTGACGTACACTCATACTGTCTGCCCCTGCCATTGCCCATTACCATACCGTTTTTAAATGACCGCTTAGGATTTGTTAAACGATTCAGAAAATGGATGGACAAAAAATATCCCGATGTAAATATAATTATGAGCGAGTGGACCCATATGCAGGGTGGCAGGGATTACGGTATGGACTCCGCTTTAGTTACCGCCACCACAATGTATGAGGATTTTACCCTTCTTAACGCGGTTTCGTGGCAACATTGGATTGCCGTTTCCGAGGTTGATTATTGCGACGGTCTTATTTATATAAACCTTGATAACAAAACCTTTGAGATAACAAAACGATATTACGTTACAGGTAATTTTTCCAAGTACATAAAAGGCGGTTCAAAACGTATTGAGGTCTCAAGCGACGATAAAAACGTGCTTATGGTCGCTTTTAAAAAGGACGATGAAACTGTTATCATACTTATAAATAACACCGAAGATGAAAAAGAATTTTCACTTCCCTTTGAAAAAGATGTTTTAATTTCCGTGACAGATAAAAACAGTAACCTTAAAGAAACTAAAGTGAATTCCAAAAACATCAGCATTACCCCAAAATCCGTTACAACTGTGGTGATAAAATGAAAAGTGGTTTCCATCCTATAAAATTCATTAAAAACAACTGGAAAACCCCTGCCGAAGGTAGGTTTATTCCTCTTAAAGAAATTGTTTCTTTAGCCGTGGGCGGTATCGGTGTTAAATTTATAGTCTTTTGCATAAGCAATATGATTATAAGTATTGGTAACAGCCTTATAGGTAACACTATCGGTATCCCACCAACTGCCATTTATGTAATATACATAATAAGTGTACTTGCAGGATTTCCTCTCACGGGACTTCGGGCAAAAATGATAGACGCTTCAAAAAGCCTTAAGGGTAAATACCGTCCGTATATTCTTACTATGGGTATTCCTTCGGTAATTCTCGGCATAGGGTTTATATGGGCTCCTTACGAAATAATGAGCACACCCGTACAATGTCTTACGGTTTTGCTTTTTAATATCGGATTTCAGTTTTTCTATAATTTCCTTCTTGATGCTAACGACAGTATTATTAATGTTCTGTCTCCTAATTCCATTGAACGTACCGACGTTTACGCAGTAAAATCGGTTATTGAAAATATTTCACCCTCTATTGCAGGTATCTTTTTACCCATAGCCGCAAAATTAATAACGGGCGACGACACCCTTTACGATATGAGGGTTTACAGATTTTTATATCCTCCCATGCTTATAGTGGGCTTCCTTATTTCCATTATAATGTATGTAAACACCGAGGAAAGAATAGTACAACCTAAAAACCACGCAATTAAAATGAGTTTTATTGATTCATTCCGTGCGGTAGCAAGAAACAAATATTTCTGGATAATTTCCCTTGCAGGGTGGATAGGTTTCCTTGAGGGCTCGTTTGGTAAAATCCTTGAATGGATGTACAACTATCAGGGGGCTTGTTCCGCAACGCAGTATTCCATTATAACCGCAATTGCAGGAAACGCTTCTCTGTGGCCCAATTTATTTGCCCCTTTCCTTATACGGCGTTTCGGAAAGAAAAAGGTGCTTGTATTCAGTAATCTTATGAATATTATATTCATCGCCCTTATGTTACCCATTGTTAAAATGTCGGGTGGCGGTGTTATATGGATTTTACTTGTTTTCATATTCATAAATCAGTTGCTTACATCCCTCGGTCACTTTATGAATCCCAGTCTTAACGCAGATATACGGGATTATCAACAATATATAAGCGGTGAGCGTATAGATGGTATGTTCTCGGCAATAGGTCTTATCGGTAGTGTTATTACCCTCGGTACATCTTCCGTTTTACCCTTTATTTACGAAAAAGCGGGTCTTAATGAGCAAACCGCCGTATCCTTAGGTTACAGTGCCGATAATGTTTACGATGTTCTCTACAACACCGACCTTTTCCAGTCAATATGCGGTATTCTCATTATCGCTTCCGTAATTGGTGCGGCACTTAACGTAATTCCCCTATTCTTCTACGATTTAACCGAAACCAAGCAAAAGGCAATGGTGAGAGTTTTAAGAATAAGAGCATACTTTGAAGATGCCCTGATTAACTCCGCAACCCCCGAACAGGAAAAAGAGGTTAAGGAAATTATAAACACCGCCATAGAATACTCTCAAAAAGAGAAACGCTCTACCAAAACGGGTATGAGCCGTACGGAGAAAAAGCATATACGTAACGATAACGAAGAAATTGAAATTTCCGCTATAATACTTGGTGAACTTAATTTCTTTGACACTCCGCAAGGTAAATTGGAGTTGGAATATTCCCGTGAAATCCTTTCTACATTCCATAACTTTAATGTTCAAAAGTATTACGA
The DNA here is from genome assembly GCA_015066345.1 of Oscillospiraceae bacterium. Taxonomy (GTDB): domain Bacteria; phylum Bacillota; class Clostridia; order Oscillospirales; family Acutalibacteraceae; genus DTU089. Next base: position 13,144 of record SVOQ01000007.1, on the reverse strand, counting down.
AATTATTAGAAAATTACCCTCAGGAAATGCACAGGAAAAGGCTTTCAGAAGTAAAATGCGTTCTTACCTCAAGGATTACGAAGTTTCTAAAAAAACTGCTTCTAAAAAGGATTGCGAGGACTACAAAAACTTTGACGAAAGCGTTCTCGCAGAACTTTTTGAAATTTCAAATAACCTTGCAACGGATATTAATACTCTCCGGAAGAAGCTTAAATCCACCGCAGATAATAACGGAAATGTAACTGAACTTAAAGCCGAACTCAAAACACTTCGCCAAGCACAAAAGGTAAACGAAACGGCTATTAAGGTAGCACAGAAAAAGAATATTCTTGTAAACCGAGTAAGAAAGCCCTTAATGGATGCCGAAAAATGCATAACCCGATACGAAAGTTACAAGAATTATATTACCCTCTCATAAAATTAAGGGGCTGTAAAAAAACTTGTGTTTTTTACAGCCCCTATTTTATTTCTTCAAATCACCCGTTGCGGGGTTGTCTATAAGTTCGCCCTCCTCGGTAAAACGCGAACCGTGGCAGGGACAGTCCCAAGAATGTTCCTCTTTGTTATATTTTAATGCACACCCGAGATGGGGACATCGGGGTGTAGTAGGGGTAATAAGTCCGCAAACAGAATGAAAAACATTGGCAAATAATTTGGGGTGAAGTACCGAGCGACTTGGTGCAAAAACCTCCTCGTAGGGGTTTTTCTTTCCCGTAACCATATCACTCAGGATATCCGCCGCAACTACGGCTGAGGTCATACCCCATTTATTAAAGCCCGTTGCAACGTAAATATCCTCAGAAAAGTCCGAGTATTTTCCTATATAGGGAATACCGTCAAGGCTCATACAGTCCTGAGTTGCGAAACGATAGCGAATTTTCGAATCGGGGAAATTTTCTTTGCAAAAATTCTCCGCTATTCTATACCCCTCGCTGTTTTTACCCGTCCTGTGACCTCCGCCGCCGACTAAAAGTAAATTTTTATAATTCCTGAACGATAAACTTCTGCCCTTATCCTCAAGATACATTCCCTTTATATTTTCGTCCCTCTCAATTGCTACAACGTACGAGCGGTCCTGATACAGTTTAACGGAGTAACCCCCGTGTTTATTAAGTATGGGGAAATGGGTTGCAACAATAATTTTTTTAGCCGTAACGCTACCCTTTTCGCACCTGACTTTATTGGGTAAAAACTCGAGGACCTTTGAATTTTCGTATATTTTTAAATCTTTCGCTACATTAAACAGGAATTTAAGGGGATGAAACTGACCCTGACCATTTACTTTTACCGCTCCCGCACACTCCACGGGTAGGGGTATTTTTTCATAAAATTTTGCCTTAACGCCTAATTTTTCATAAGCCTTTACTTCATTTTCGATTTTTTCCCTGTGGTCTGAGGAGTAGATGTATGCATCCTTTTCCTCAAAATCACAGGGAATATTTTTAGACATTTCCCTTATTTTATCCAGGGCTTTTTTGTTAGCCTCAAGATACCCGAGAGCCTTTTCTTCGCCGTAGGTTTTTATTAATTTATCGTAAATAAGCCCGTGTTGAAAAGTGACCTTGGCGGTTGTGTTTTTAGTTACACCCGAGCCTATACTTTTAGCCTCAAGCAAAACGCAGTCCACACCACGCTCACTTAACTCCTTAAGGCACATTACACCCGCAAGACCCCCACCGACTATAACTACCTCTGTATTTATATCCCCCTGAAGCTGTGGAAAACCCTCATTTTTTGCCGTTGCACTCCATACAGAATTCAAAAAAACACCTCTTAAATTGAACTTTGTCACCAATTTAAGTATGTGCAAAAAGAGGAGTGTTAAACACTCCTCTTTCTGATTAATAATCAATATGTTCAATTGTTTTTTCAACCGCTTCTTCAATATTCACCGTACCTACACCAAAAATGGACGTGTGGATTTTACCGTTTATAGGCTTTTTCCAGTAATCGTCAATACAGTCGATACCGCCACGCATACCCAATATTGAGCCAACGGTTGCACCGTTACAGTCCGTGTCAAAAGCCATACCCACTGCGGTGCATATTGATTTACCGAAATCACCCTCACCGTAAAGGAGACCCGCAACCACAATCATAGCGTTGGATATTGTGTGACACCAACCGTGACCGGTATGCTCATCGTAAGCGGAATGAATAAATTTGTAACAGTCATCAAGGCTAACGCCATTTTTATAATCATCGTAAATCTTCATAACCGCTTCGTAAAGCCTTGACGTAGCGGGAATCTGGGACAGACCACCCAAGATAATATCATCAATATTATCATTAACCGCGGCAATTGCTATCATTGCGGAAACAAACATTTCACCGTATATACCGTTTTTAACGTGGGAAATACAGGCGTCATTATAGGCTTCTTTAGCCGCATCCTCGGGCTTTCCGGGGTTTATGTATCCGAAATAGTCGCCCCTTATCTGTGCACCTATCCACTCACGGCACACATTTTTATACATTGCCGATGCAGGGGGTTTAATACTGTTTATAAAGTTAACGTACGCAATTCTTTCTGCGGTAAAGTACGAGAAAACACCCTGATATCTGAGCCACACATCAACTACATCCTCGGGGCTGAAATTCTTACCGTATTTCTCTACAATAAGCTGTGAAAGTGCCACGTAGTTTGTGTCATCATCCACGGGCATACCGTCAACATTATCACCGTAGGGCTTACCGGTAAAACCGAATTTATAATGCGACGAGACTTCCTCGGTTATATCCGTTGACATAATATAACGGTGCATAGGATAATTTTTTGTTTCTTTAAGAAATGGTATAAACTCATCACTTCTTATACCCTCAACAGGTTTACCGAGAAGGCAACCACAAGCCCTGCCCGTCCAGGCACCAATGAGTTTTTTACGTAAAGTTTCGTCATCGGGCATTACCGAAGCATATTCATAAGGCTTTCTCAACGCCTTTATATCATCGAGTTTATTGGGCTCTTGGTATTTATAATCAGGACGAATTTCTGAATTAATAACTATTTCAAAAACCTTGTCACACAAACGGCTTTTTTCTTCACCGTTTTCCATAACGGCAACACTCTCAAAAAACTCTTTGTGGTTTTCCACATCAAGCCCTTCTTCAATACACTGATTATACTCCGCCATAATGTCGTTTAAATATCTGTTAAACTCATTGGAATCGTTATAATCAACCTTTATTTCGGTATCATATATTTTTGCAAACATAAAAACACCCTTATTTTTCAAAATATATTGCACCGCTTTGTGCAAAAATCAAGGGAGGTAATTTCATACCCTTTTGCTCGGGAATTCGTGATGCAATTGCAAAATCGTGAAGTTTACTATAGAAAAGACCGGGTTCAAAAACCACATGAGCACATAAGAAGCCCTCTTTTTCAACGGGTAAAGTAACCGAGTAATCCTTTGTACTCTTAGCGGTATATTTAAAGCATTCTCCGTCCTTATCGAATACCTGCAAGGTCATATTTTTGCGAAGTTTCTTAATATTAATCGTAACACTTGTATTTTCGGTAAGTTTCACCGTATCACCCAAAATATTATCTCCGCTTACTATGTCAATAAAGGTTTTTCCCACTTCGAAGCAAATAGTAGTGTGACCTTTAACAATGGCATCAAGTATATCTTCGGGTGAATTTGATTTGGCGTAAACATAAGTAACGGGCCAGGTAAGAAGGTTGGTTATACCATAATAGTCCGTGTGGTAATCGCTACCGCCCACAACGGGGAGTTTATGACCGTTTCTTAACTGCTCATGCCACCATTCGGTACATTCAAGATTATCATAGTGAGTGGGTGCATTCCACACTTCAAGCACATCAACATCCGCCGCATTCTTTTCCCATCTCCAGGGGCACTGTTTACAATGTGGATGATTCATACAAATAACCGCACCGCGTCTTTTTGCCTCATCTTTTACACGTAAAAAGTCCTCGTAGGTCTCGCAGGTTTCGTAATCCTCTTTATCAATAACATCCTTAACGCCCCACATATTACAGTGACCGCCGTCTTTTGAAAGCTCCGCACCGTAAATAAGGGTAAGTCCGTCAACTTCAGGGAATTCTTCGCAATTAACATTGTGGTCGGTTATCATAAGGAAATCCAGTTTGTTTTTCTTTGCTTTTTTAACTAATTCTTCAAGAGTCAACGCACCGTCAGAAGCCACTGTGTGAGAATGGGTTACGCCAACATACCATTTATAACCTTCGTGATTCATTGCTTATCTCCTTTGAGTTTTTACTATGTTTCATTGACAATCAATAATATTTTACATTTTTTGTATTAAAAGGTTCATTGTTCCCTTTGAAGATATTTTCATTATAAAATGTGCTTTTGTATTCAAAGCTGTTGCTTACTTTTTTACAACCGGTTTCTCCGCCGTTCATCTCAAAAAGTGTAGGCTCGTCTGAAAACAGGTTTGTTCCGAGCCCAAGTCTGTCGCCATCAATCTTCACGCCCATACTTGCAAGGATAGTCGGGAACATATCTACATTACACCACCAACGATTCTGGGTTTTTATTGTTTCGTTTTCAATCAACTCCGGAGCCGGATTTATAATGAGATTAAATGTTGTTCGTAAATAGTTTTCATCAAAATTTTCAAAGAAAACTGTATCCATACTCAAATGGTCACCGATAATTACAATTGTTGTATTTTCATAAAACGGTTGTGCCTGAATCCAACGCACGAATTTCTCTGTTTCTGAGGCACTATATGCAATAACATTCGCATACTGACTGTCTCGGGGAGTTGGGGTATTGGGACTTACATATCCGTCAGGAAAATGTGTGTCCGCTGTTTCCATAACAAAATTGAACGGCTTGCCTGTATTGTGAAGACGAGTCAATTCGTTTTTTGCAAATTCATATAATTTATCATCCTCATATCCCCACCAAACCTCATAGTCTTCAGGAATCCATCCATTTTCTTTTGCGTAATCATAATCAAGAATATTAAAATTACCGTGGCTTTCATAGAAAAAATTCAGTCCTCCAAAGCGTGCTGTGGAACCGAGCATCATAGATTGCTCATATCCTTGAGATTCAAGAATGTCGCCAAGCGTTATAGCTCCCGGTAAGAAGTTATCTTTTGAACCGTACGCATTGGCGGCTGCTTTCATAGGAATACCTGCATTCATATTTATCATTGACGCCACAGACCAGGTACACCCTACTGTTGAAATCGGTCCCCCTAAACCTTCTGCACGGTGAGAAAAGCTATAACCCTCTTTTGCAAGATTTGTAAGTGGTTCTATCAGATTTTCGTCCATATATCCACCCATATCAGTTGATGCATACGAATTTTCCATAGATTCGAGATAAATATGTATGAGATTTCGCTTTTTTTCGGGAAACTGCATATTTACATTACGAGGATCAACGTAATTTTCTTCAATAAAATCAGATTCAATAACATTCATCTTTATAACTTTGACAAGTTTAAATGTTACAATTCCATAAGAACAACCACCTATAAACAGGGCAAGAGCTAAAACAACACTAACAATCTTTCTTGCAAATGATGAAAAGATTTTAACCTTTTTTCCTCCGTGGCAATAGAACAGTTCTCTAACCGAGAAAATAAAAAATGCGAGAATAACTGTGGCAAAGGCAGTGTACAAAACAGGTCCTGTCCATAATGTCAGCATTACATCATCACTTGTGCCTTCTTTGGGTGTCAGAAGGTTTATAACCAACTGGTCTGCTGCCAGATTTCCAAATGTCGTACTACCCCATTTTGTACCTGTAATTGCTGCAACACCCAAAACAGCAAGAATAATGCTGATTATTTTTAATGCCATACCTTTTTTCGGTGAATCATCTTTATTTTTAAATTCAAATATTCCGTCAAACACACCGAAAATAAATGTTAAAATGCCACCTACGGCTAACACTATGGCACCATATATCAGGGGCAAGCGTCCCGAATGTGAGGACAACGGAAACATTGACTCATACGCAAGCCACTGAAAAATCACTTCTGTTATAAATATACCCACAACATTACTTATAACAGCATCAAAAATTATCGAAAATATGATTGTCAGCGGTTTTTTTCGCCTTCTGATAATCAAATTATCAATAATTCCCACAATTGCTCCTGCAAGTATTGCACAAATGTAAAACATATCTTTTCTCCTTCTCTTTTAAACATTATATTTAAAGTATACTTTTCTATATTTTCTTTGTAAATTACGGCTTTGGGTGTATGATATTTTACACCTGCTTGTCATTTGGTATCTTTGCCTCTGCAAATCCGATACATTCACGGCCGAAAATGGGGTTTGCCATATTTCTTGCGTTAAAATACAATCGCAGAGTATCACCGCATTTTACAAGGTGGCTGGCGTAAACAAACTGTTTCATCCAATTTTTTCCGTGAACAACCTGAGGCTCGACCAACATTTTTTCAAACTTAAATTCAAGCCCGTCGGGTGATGTCATTAAGAATATTGCCGAGTGACTCTTACCGTCTATTTCATAAATACCGTTCTGTATTCCTATATATCCGTCACTGAGCTTATAAACCTTAAGACAACCGCTGCAAAGATTCAAGTACTGATTATTTTTATCGGGTGAAATTATCGGGGTCTCTACGGATACATATCCATCGGTAATATCCTTACTTTCTGCGTAGCTTATATGCGTAGGTTCGCAGAATTTACAATCGTCTATATACGTCATACCGCAGGAATAATAAAGACGGTTAATATCCTTTTCCTGTAAAAGGAACGGGTTTGAAAGTGCCGTACCTCTTTCGCTTATTTCATAATCCTTTGTATTTCCAAGTGCGAGGGTCGGCTCCGACCAGTTTATAAGGTCTTTACTTTTTGTAACGTAAATATCCGACTTCCATTTTACCGCGTTCACCACGTTGAGGGCGTTCATAAATAACGAAAGTGTTTTTTCGTAAAACAGATAATATGTATCACCAATACGATTTATATTGGGTCGCATAGCATTTTTTAATATCCTTTTCACTTTTTGGAAGTGTACGCCGTCATCACTTACTAAATGATATACGCCGATAGTTGTATGTAAAAACATATGCCATTTATTATCGTGACTTTCATCGGGTGTAAGTAAACTGGGGTCGGCAACTACAAAAGTGCCGTCAAAAGGCTTTAATACGGGGCTATTTTCATTTACTTTAAACTCCGAGTTAAGAATCTGGCTTGTGGTAAGGCTTTTCATTACACACCTCTGTAAAATTATCTTTCTGAATTTTATTATACTCGTCACTTTATTTAAAATCAAGTTAATAACATTAACTTTGACTTATGTCTTTTATTAAATTAAAAAGGATACCGCGCGGTATCCTTTAAACTCCAAATATTACATAATCATTTTCTGTACGGGCATTTGCAATATAATTGCTTCTTTCAAGTCCGCTTTTGTTTTCTTTATATGCGTTGATTATTTCACGGCTCATATTGGTTAAATCATCACGTGAAAGTGCCTCATCCACATTCAAAAGTAACACCTCGCTGTTTTCATAACCGTCGGATTTCGGATCACCCGATACATATTCCGCAGTAAGCACCGCACACCATTGCTCACTTTTGAATTGCATTGAATATAAATCTTTTGCCTTACAAACTACGCTTGTTTCTTCAAAAATCTCTCTTTCAATGGCAGTTGTAGGTAATTCGTTCTCTTTCACGTACCCGCCGGGCAGCAAAATTCGATCTTTAGCCGTGCCGTAAGTATGCCTGACAAGTAAAATTTTATTTTCAATTTCAACAATACCGCACACAGCAAACGATTTGTTATTTGATTTTGGTTTATTGTTTTTGAATAATGGCATTTTGAACGCTCCTAATATCATCATAAACCAATATTGGTTTTATCATTGGCATATTTGCCTGTATCGGGAAAATCATTTTTTATCAATTCGACAAATTTTTCTGAAAAACCATATGACTTCAAATTATTTACATTAACAAAACTTACGTCATATATTGGATTACTTTCAAAAACATTTGAAGGTATTTGAATTTCTCCGCTTACGCGTTTTAGTAAAAAAGTAATATGTAATAATGTATTATTTGTAGTCCCAACATCACAAATATAAAGAAGTTTTATAATTTCTGTATCGAGACCCGTTTCTTCTTTCATTTCTCGAATAATTCCTTGTTCAAGAGTCTCTCCCTGTTCCAACTTTCCACCGGGTAAAGACCAATTTCTTTTGTCGCTTACCTTTTGTTTAACCAACAATATTTTATCATCTTCAATTAAAATCCCGGTAACACGAATTTTGAAATTATAATTAGCTAAATCAGAAGTCATTTTGTATTCTCCTTGGCCGTGGTTATTAACCTATTGAAAATAAAGGCGGTAGTCACCATTTGTCTTTTTATCAATATCTTCTTTAGTTGTAAAAGAAATCATAGCTTTTTTATGTGTAAGAGAAAATAAGATTTTTTCTATATCTTCCTTTGTTCCGCCTTTAAAAGTTATTTTGTCCGTGGGAATTTCCATATTAGTAAGTTCAAATGCTTCTTTAGGATATCCTGACGAAATCAGATTATCTATCGTCAGTCGTTCAATCTCTTTGCAAAAGCCTGATTCCTTTGCTTCCTTTAATTCTGCGTCGGTTTCAAATAGATACCAGATAACAAGATACTGCGGTGATTGATCATACGCTCCGTAAAAGAAATGCTCATATATTTTAGGTTTTCTGTTATCAACCTCTTGTACAGTCTTTTTAACAGCCTTCTCTATTATACGCTTACGTTTTGTAAACAAAACCACTCAAACACCACCTTTTTAATATTGTAACATAAATAAATATTGACCGCAACTTATGTTAATATAAATCGATAACTCAAAAAGCACACCGATTGGTGTGCCTTTGGTTTGGGATTCGTACCCTTTTTTGAACCCCCTAAAATTATTCCAAATAGCAAACTTCTCTCGTAAAAGAGAGTAGCTTAAAAATTAATTATTGATTTTCGTTATTTTGATATATTCAGATGGTGTCATTTTATAGAATCTTTTAAACACTGTTATAAAATATGCTTGAGATGAAAACCCTACTTCGAAGCATATCTCTTTTTCATTAACACCTTTGAGTAATAAGATTTTCGCTTTTTCAAGCTTTTGCCTCAGAATATATGTGCTCAGATTTTCGCCCATTTCCTTTTTAAATATCTGAGATAAATAATCTGCTGAAATTCCACAATGATTTGCTACAGAAGACACACTGATTTTTTGATAAAGATTTTCATTTATATACTTCATGCAATTTCTTATGTGCGGTGAAAATTCAGGTTGTTTTTTATTCTTTTTAACATCCTCTGTAAGTTTTATAATTTCAATTCCTGTGAACTGCAATATTTGATCTTTGTCTGTAAGTCTATCAATTGTTTTTATTACTCTATCAGAGAATTCATAAGCCTTGTTTTCACTAAGCCCACCTTGAATAGCATAGCGAGTCGCCAGAGTAATTATACTTAAAGCCATATACTTATATTGCGTTAATTCGTTATCTGACATTCTACCCATAATAATAAGAGAATCTAAATTTTTAATCTGCGTTATCAGTGATTCGACGTCTCCTTGCTGAATGCAAGAAAGCAATCTTATTTCAACACTGTAAGGTTTTGGTTTTTCATCAAGGGCATTTTTTCGCTCGATTGTTTTAACCGTTACAAGTTCAGCAATGTTCATCAAATCACATCTTTTCTTTTAGCTTTTTAATCTCTCTTTGCAATCGTGCGTTATTTAAATCTTCCCACAACGGCATGACAAGACCGCCTTTAAGTCTCATTGATGCTTCGTGCATAGAAGCATAATAGGCAACTCTGAAATCAGTGAATTCAGATGTTTCGCATTTTCTTTTGTATGTTTCATACAATCCGTAAGCATCTCCCCACATATTACGAAACTGGAACAAATCGTATTCTCTGTCTGCCCATATGCTGCCGCAGGGGTCTATAAATGCTGTGAGTTCTAAAGTTTTGGTATCAGCCATTATGTTCATTATATTAAGGTCTGCGTGAATAAGTACAGGCTTTGTATTTTCTTCAGGCAAATTATTGAAAAGATCTGTTGCTTCTATAAGGAGTTGCAATTTTTTCTTACTGAACTTTCCGTTATCTGATAATTCTTTCAAAGCAGAGAGCCATGGCTTCTGCTTTTCTTGCTTATAATAATCGTACCAACTATCATAAATCGGGTTTGACAAAGAACCAAATTTATCATTTGTTACACTGTGCCATTCAAGCATGCCTGAAACAACATCATTAGCAAATTTCTGTTTCTGACCCTTGTTTTTAAACAAGAACATCGGATTTAACACATTCTGTCCATCAACAAAGCTCATAGCTAAAATTGCTGTATCTTCATCCTCATAAACAAAAAGAACCTCGGGCATCTTTACACTTGTGTTTGCAGACAGAAGTGTAAGCTGTTGAGCTTCTTCATATTGCGAACCCTGTACTCGATAGGCTTTTACAGCAATAGTTTCTCCATCGGAAAGCACAGCCTTATAAACTCTACCAAAACTACCGCCACCAATAAACTTAAACTTATCGGCTTTCTTACCCAGTTCTTTTGAAATAATCTCCGGTAAAATGGGTAATAAGTGTTTATCGCTATTGTCAAGAATTTTCATTTTATATCCTCCAATATCCTCAGCTTTACAAGTTTATAAGCTTTTTTACTTTCGGGCAGAAAAGAAAACAACTGAAAACAATGGCACATACCCTCAAATTTGTAAAGTTCAACATCAATATTTGCATTTTTCATTTTATCATATACTCTGTCGCTATCGCTCTCATCCAACTCTGCAGTTCCGCATATCAATGTTACCTTGGGGAATTTTTCAAAACTGCCGAACAAGGGTGAAATATAGGGGTCTGTTCTATCAACATTCAGAACATACTTGGATATTCTCCTGAGCAAATGAAGATTATCTTCTACTTTTTTGCGCTTTGCAATTCCATAAAATGGGTCAGTATATGCATTTGTAATTTTAGAATCTCCGCTTGAGGTTGCATCTGCCCATAAAGAAAAGCAAACAATGTGTCCGGGTAAGGGATAGTTGTTATCTCTGAACCATAAGGAAGATGTCATAGCCAATGTGGCACCTGCACTGTCACCAATAACTATAATATCTGAATTGTTAATTCCCTCATCTAATAAATGCAAATAAATTTTCACAACATCGTGCATCTGTGACGGGAGCTGATGTTCAGGAAATCTCCCGTAGTCAACATTTATTACAGTTGCACCACAGAACATATCACTGTATTTTTCGGCAAGTTTGCGGTAAAAATCATTCAGTTCAATTTTGAATCCACCACCGTGAATCATTAATATAACTTTTTCTGTTTTGCAATTACTGTTTATAATTTTTTCGTACTTTACACTTTCAACACTGTGCTTTGTATATATAAAGTTCTTTGAGGGTTTGTATCTTGATTTTTTATCTTTTGTCAGTTTTGCCGCATTGTCAGATAATTTTGAACTGTCAGATAATGGCGAATGAAAAATTATACGCAAAGTTGCCATAAAGATTTTTGAGGTCATAGACTGCATACAATCACCCCTCTTTCTATTTTAAATCTTATCATAAGATTTTTGGGAATTCAATAATTCCGAAATTTTCATATATGCAAATCAAAATAATCAAAGAAAAACAATATTAAACTCTACCGCATATCAATTAAACCCTGTGTGAATATGTTACACCAACGGTCAAAAACACAGTCGTCTCACTCGTTGTTCACTTCGTGATAAATCTTGTTTCTTTCTCTCGAAGCCTTGCCTGTATCTGCCGCCGGCAGCGACAAGGCTCCGAGCAGTTAACAGCCGGTCGGTTGTTAACTCTGAATTATCTTAGTTTAAGTTTCTATTTAAGATAACAAAACAAAAAGCACACCGATTGGTGTGCTTTTGGTTTGTGATTATGTAACGGAACTTAAACTACTTATTAACTGACTTATTTCATATTATCTTTTGCGGTGTTGATGGATTTTATCAACAAAACTCTAATAGTTGAACATAGTCTATTAAGATGTTTATATTCTTCATTTGAAATAGCTTCAGTTTTATATAACATCTCTAGCCATTTTCCTGTTTCTGAAGCTTCTTTGAGTGAAATTTGAAGTTTTGCAATAAAATCAGCTCTGCCATGAGCATATTTACTCTCTGCAATATTTGCACAAATACTCGTTGCACTTCTACTAATTTGATTTGAAATGACAGTTTCCCCTTGTTTTTTCAAATCCTTACACATATTTAAAACATCAACAGATAATTGCATTGATAAATCGCCAAGTTTATCTTCTTTCTTCATAATACCACTCCTTCGATGTGCTAATTATAGCACAACATATTAACCTTTACAATCCGTTTGCCTTTAGGCAACTTCATTACCCAGTACTTCATTGCATAGCACTTCATTTATCGAAAGATAACATCATTCATTTATGTCCTTACAATGAAGTTCAAGTAAACTTGAAATGAAGTTTGCACCATAAACGGCACAAAATGAAGTTATGCCCTATGAGCATAAATGAAAAAAGCAAGTCTTTCGACTTGCTTTTTTGGCGCCTCAAGTAGGACTCGAACCTACGACAACTCGGTTAACAGCCGAGTGCTCTACCGACTGAGCTATTAAGGCATATAACCGGATGTAATCATCCGGTGTTTGTGTCGGCATCGCCCTATTTTCCCAAGCGGCTTCCCACTAAGTATCTTCGGCGCTGTTGAGCTTAACTACCGTGTTCGGGATGGGAACGGGTGGACCCTCAACGCCATCAACACCGACTATATATAAACGGCTCAAACCGTTTATTAACTTTTTAAAATGGTGACCCGTACGAGATTCGAACTCGTGTTGCCGGCGTGAGAGGCCGGAGTCTTAGGCCACTTGACCAACGGGCCACATAAATGCGAATCGTATGGGTAATTGGTGCACCTTCAGGGACTCGAACCCTGGACACCCTGATTAAGAGTCAGGTGCTCTACCAACTGAGCTAAAGGTGCGAATGTTCCCATATACAAGGCATATACCCTGAAAACTGAACAAAGTGAAAGCGAAAGAAACAAACGAAATGGTCAAGCCCTCGACCTATTAGTACTGCTTAGCTGAACATGTCACCATGCTTACACACGCAGCCTATCAA